>NZ_JAYEFF010000002.1:257198-578758 GCF_034651445.1 Cytobacillus sp. OWB-43
CGCATTTCTCAGCTTCTTTCCTTTCTCTTTTGCGCGTATCTGCCTGTTACGCGCATTTCTCGGCTTCTTTCCTTTCTCTTTTGCGCGTATCTGCCTGTTGCGCGCAATTCCCGTCTTCTTTCCTTTCCCTTTTGCGCGTATCCACCATTTACGCGCATTTCTCGGCTTCTTTTCTTTCTCTTTTGCGAGTATCTGCCTATCGCGCGCAATTCCGGTTTTCTTTCCTTTCCCTTTTGCGCGTATCTGCCTGTTACGCGCATTTCTCGGCTTCTTTCCTTTCTCTTTTGCGCGTATCCGACTGTTACACGCATTTCTCGGCTTCTTTTCTTTCTCTTTTGCGCGTATCTGCCTATCGCGCGCAATTCCGGTTTTCTTTCCTTTCCCTTTTGCGCGTATCTGCCTGTTACGCGCATTTCTCAGCTTCTTTCCTTTCTCTTTTGCGCGTATCTGCCTGTTACGCGCATTTCTCGGCTTCTTTCCTTTCTCTTTTGCGCGTATCTGCCTGTTACGCGCATTTCTCGGCTTCTTTTCTTTCTCTTTTGCGCGTATCTGCCTGTTGCGCGCAATTCCTGCTTTCTCCCCTTTCCCTTTTGCGCGTATCCACCTTTTACGCGCATTTCTCGGCTTCTTTCCTTTCTCTTTTGCGCGTATCTGCCTGTTACGCGCATTTCTCGGTTTCTTTCCTTTCTCTTTTGCGCGTATCCGCCTTTTACGCGCATTTCCTGCTTTCTTTCTTTTCTCTTTTGCGCGTATCCGCCTTTTACGCGCATTTCCTACTTTCTTTCTTTTCTCTTTTGCGCGTATCCACCTGTTACGCGCATTTCTCTGCTTCTTTTCTTTCTCTTTTGCGCGTATCTGCCTGTTGCGCGCAATTCCTGCTTTCTCCCCTTTCCCTTTTGCGCGTATCCACCTGTTACGTGCATTTCCCGGCTTCTTTCCTTTCTCTTTTGCGCGTATCTGCCTGTTGCGCGCAATTCCGGTTTTCTTTCCTTTCCCTTTTGCGCGTATCCACCATTTACGAACAATTCCTGCTTTCTTCCCTTTCTCTTTCGCGCGCAATATTTACCCCAAATCAACTTTCATTTACATATATCAATCAATTACGCACCTACACAAATACCTTTTCCAAAAACACAAAAACCCCCATAGACCAAAGCCTGCGGGGGTTCCATTAATTATGATAATACTGCTAATCTTTCTTTAACTTCTTCTTCAGTTAACCCGTGCTCTGCGATGTAGCGGTTGCGTGGGTGTGAACGGCATTCTTCGGAACAGCTACGTAAATGTTTGTGTTCATTTTCCTCAGAACAAAGGATTTTTTTGTTACATTCTGGGTTGGCACAGTTGACGTAACGTTCACATGGCTCACCAGAATAGTAATCCTTCCCTACAACTACATGTTCTTTGCGGTTGACGGGTACTGCGATTCTTTCATCGAATACATATAATTGGCCATCCCATAGATCGCCTTGAACTTCGGGATCTTTTCCGTAAGTGACGATACCACCATTCAGTTGACCGACATCTTTAAAGCCTTCTTGAAGTAACCAGCCAGAGAATTTTTCACAACGAATACCACCAGTACAATAAGTGACAATTTTCTTCTCGCCTAACAATTCTTTATTATCTCTTACCCATTTAGGGAGGTCGCGGAAGTTTGTAATATCTGGGCGAATGGCACCACGGAAGTGACCTAAGTCATATTCATAATCATTTCTTGCGTCTAAAACAACTGTATTTTCATCATTTAAGCTCTCGTAGAATTCCTTCGCACTTAAATGTTTACCTGTTAATTGATTTGGATTGATATCGTCTTCTAATCGAAGAGTAACTAGCTCTGGACGATAACGTACTTTCATTTTTGGAAACGCATGTTCATCTGCTTCATCGATTTTGAAAATCATATCAGCAAAACGTGGGTCTGCTTTCATATGCTCGATGTAGCGGTTTGTTTGTTCTACAGTTCCTGAACAAGTCCCATTAATTCCTTCATCTGCAATCAAAATACGGCCTTTTAATCCTAGTTCGTTACAAAATGCTTTGTGTTCATTCGCGAACTCTTCTCCGTTTTCAATTGGTACGTACATGTAGTATAACAATACGCGATAGTTATTCTTTTCTTCCATTTTCTTCACCTATTCTTTTTATATTTGCAAGATATAATGGTTCAATAGGTTTTTTACACCATTTTCTTACTGACAGTATTATAACAAAAAAACGCTAGGAAATAATGTCGATTTATTGACCTTTTTTTGGTATTCTTACCCGACTAACAGTTTATCCACCGCAATATAATTTCATACTTAATATAAAAAATCGAAAAAATACTTAATTTTACCTATATCTGAACATTTAAAATTATTGATAAATATACAAAATTTACTTATTATAAAAGGAAAAGGAGGTATGTTTATGAGCCTTGCACCAGTAAGTTTTGGAGAAATTCTCAGCGATCTTCGTCAATTTAAAAAACTATCAATTGAGGATTTAGCACAAGGAATTTGTTCGTCAGAAGAAATCATCGAATATGAAAAAGGCAAGAAGTATCCAACATTAGATCAGTTATATGAATTGGCTGAACGGTTGAATGTAGAAGTCAGCCATTTCATTGACTATGCATCATCAAGTACCTTCAATTATGTTACGGCTGTTTTTTTATTAATTAAGAAGTATAAGCGTGAACGTGATTATCAAGCGATTTATGGGATTATTGAACAAGAGAGGGACAACCCTTTATTTAAGCAGCGAATTTCTATGCAATTTATGCTTTGGCATGAGGGGATTTGTGAGTATTATTTACACCAAAATGAGGATGATGCGGTAAAACTCCTTTATCAAGCAATCGATTTAACGAACCCTGATAGAAGTAGACTGACAGAGAACGAAATTGAAATTCTTACGAGCTTAGCGATTATTAAACTTGAAGAAAAGGACTTCATATTTGCTTCTAATATGTTTGAGGATGCGTTAGATAATTTGGATTCGCTTCCGCATATATTGGATCCGAAAGTGAAATTGCGGATTTTGTATGGGCTGTCACAAACATTAGCAGCAATGAATAATTATGAGGACTCGTTGAAATATAGTAATTTAGGGATTAATTATTGCATTAATAATGAGATTCTCTATTTATTTGGGGAATTTTACTTCCAATCGGGCGAAAGTTACATCAAAATTGGTGAGATAGATATAGGTACGGAGTATATTAATCGGGCAAAATCTATCTTTTTACTACAAAATGATGAAAAATTTGCCAAATTAGTAGGGATAGAGCTAGATAAATTATTAGAAAAGTGTTAATATTTGTATTGTAAGATATTTCTATATTGAAAGGAGAAAGGAAAATGAAAAAATTCGTTTCTGCATCAGTTGTTGCACTTTCAATGGTTGCTTTCGGAGGATTTGTTGGAGCTGAACCGCTACCGACCCAACATGGCGCTGAACCACTTCCTACTCAGCACGGTGCTGAGCCGCTTCCAACTCAACACGGATCTTCACCACTACCAACTCAACATGGCGCTGAACCGCTGCCGACTCAACATGGTGCACCACTACCTACCCAACATTAATAAGGTTTGAGCAAAAGCACTTTCCCGCCAGAAGGTGCTTTTTCTTGTTAAAAGGAACGCCGTGGGCTTAGTAAGTGTTTAAGATCCACTGCCAATTGTTCGACATATTTCTCTACATCTACATCCCCTTGACTCATTCCATTTTCGTGCGCCTTCAATAATAATTCTAGTAGATTAATAGGGTTTTCTGCATCCAAACCAAACTATCCTCCTAGTATTTCTTAGGAATATTATACTAAAATTCCCAATATGAATCAATATTAAATTGTCAAAAAATTTCCGTTTTTGTAAATATACTTATATGGAAGCATTTAAATAAATATATCCTTCCACCTAATTTACCCCCATTTTTCAACATCATTTGACATATGTCTGCTCATTCGATGATAGTCGACATTTTTCTTCGACAAGAACTTTATCATAAGCTGTCACATTATGTCGTATGTTTCAAGAACCAAGTCGAAAGTCCTCGAAAATAATGTTTTTTCATCTTATTTTGTAAAAGGTTGTAAAAAATATAATTCTATAGACGATATTATGATAGAATTGACGAAATCTTGGAGTAAAGGAGAGATTACTAGACGTGAAAAAACATATGGTGTCGATGGCCACGATTGCTGTCGTTTCCTCTGCTTTTGCCGCTCAAGCGTCCGCTGACTCAACTCATACTGTAAAACAAGGAGATACATTATGGGATATAGCTAAGAAATACAATACATCTGTTTCTCAGCTAAAAAAATGGAATGATTTAAACTCAGACTTCTTACAAATTAACCAAAAGCTCATTGTCTCTAGTGAAAACTCAGCACCTGCAAAAGAGAATAATTCTTCTAATCAGTCTAGTTCAGGTACATATAAAGTGGTGTCAGGAGATACTTTATCTAAGATTGCACGCCAACATAATATGACTGTTAAAGCTTTAGTAGATCTCAATAATTTAAAAGGCGATCTCATTTTCCCAGGACAAGCACTTAAAGTGAATGGTTCATCCTCAAGTAATTCTGGAAATGCTTCTTCCAAACCATCAAGCGGTTCAAATGGAAGTAGCGGGAATTCCAATTCCAAGAAGGATACATATGTTATTCAGCCTGGAGACACACTAAGTGGCATCGCTAAAAAGACAAACACGACTGTTAGCAATTTAAAAAAGTGGAATCAGTTAAGTTCTGATTTAATTTTTGCCGGAAAAAAATTATATGTAACCAGTAATAATGCTGGTAAGGATACAGAGACGAAGCCGTCTAATCCAACAAATGACAATATCTCAGGAAATGCCGCTGCCATAATTAATGAGGCTAAGAAGCACTTAAATACGCGCTATGTTTGGGGCGGATCGACGCCAAGTGGGTTTGATTGTAGTGGATTTATCTATTACGTACTGAAGCAAACAGGAACAAACATTGCGAGAACAAACGCCGAGGGTTATTTTAGCCGTTCGTATTATGTAAACGACCCTGTACCGGGTGATATTGTTTTCTTTGAGGGTACTTATAAAAAAGGAATCTCTCACTTAGGGTTTTATATCGGAAATAATCAATTCATCCATGCTTCATCAAGTGGTGTTATGATCACCAGCTTAGACAACCCTTATTGGAGCAAACATTTTGATAGTTTCAAGCGACTTTATTAAACAAGTTTATCTTTACCGTCAATGGTAAATAAATAAAAGGGGGGTCCATGTCAATTCACCCCCTTTCAATTTCTAAAAGAGGTGAATCGAATTGAGTATCTTTATGTTTATTAGCATCATGACATTGATATTGCTTTTAATTAGTTTTCTACTGATCTTTTCAAAGCTCTATCGAAAAACAGCTACACGATTAAGTCTATTGATTTTACTTTTCGGTGCCGTCTCTTTTCCTCTGTTTTCTGTGATGTACCAAGTGAGAACAACGAATTATCTAATTGATTTTTCAACAATCGGAACCGTCTTTTTTCTTACTTGGACTTTAGTTGTCATTACACTTCTTGGAGGTATTTTCTTTCGTTTTCGAGTGAATATTTCCGAAGAAAGTGAGATGTACCGTCATTAATTCAAGGCTTGAACGATTACTTTCTGGAATAAGTCTTTCTCCTCCAAAAATGGATAATGATTGCTATTTTCAAAAATAAATAGCTGTGATTGGGGTATTTCTTGGTGGATTTCCTTCGAATACTCAACCGGGCACTGGACATCATAACGTCCACAACAAATGTTCGTCGGTATGTTGATTTGCTTTAATTTCCTTGTTATATCAAAAAGAACGGCTTCTCTACTGAAAAAATCCAACCTCACCCCTGACATATCCTTACATATGTTGCCCGTAAAATATTGGGTGTATTTTTCGGGTTCAAATAGAGAAAGCTGGATACGTTTCTTTTTTAACTGTTCTTTATCTATTGCAGTTACATTTGGCTGAGTTAATGCAAATTGATACTGTTGCATTTCAGCAAATTTGGGATGTTTTCATTATAGATGCATGCTGAGGACTCTGTGTAGTCTCTTGCTGCTGAACCCACAATAACAAGTGATTCTAACGAAGACTGATGAAGCAGTGCATAAAGAAGGCCAATCATTCCACCTGTTGAATGACCGGCATAAATCCATCTTTCATACCCTAATGCTACTCTTATTGCCTCTATATCTAATACGCTATCTACCATACTATATTCATATGGCTCATGAGCTTGCTCTGATTCTCCCACCCCGCGTATATTTATTAACGTTACGCAAAAACGCTTAGAGAATGTATCAGCAAAATAGTCTCCTGTTTCATTAAAGACGGCATAAAGATGCGCAACGCATAAAGGCTTTCCAACTCCCTTTTGAAAGATTTCAAACACACCTCTTTGGGTTTGGAGCATTTTTCTTTTCCACATCCTTCTCCACCATCCCTACTTTAATGATACTTGCAAGATACTTCTGAAAATACACCGTTTTTCTCAATCGTTAATGATCGGTCACCTGACTCCTCATAACAGCGCTCAATAATCTGTTCATTTTCGACATGTTGGTTATATATTTTGAGCATAATAACCATCGCAGCACCCATAATAAACACACTTCCTAATAATAATATAAGTAATTTCACCTTGTCTTTTTGCATTTTCATCCCTCCTTACTCAAACACATAATTAAATAACAAACTGAGCAAACTAAAGTATTCTTTTTATATAGGGAGCTCAACATATGATATTCTTAGCGATTCTATTGATGGTTTGTGGATTATTTATTATCAACGGCATTTATGCCTATCAAACGAAGCACATTGATACCTTTTTTCTTTCTACACTTTGGTACTATATTAAACTTGTTCCTTTATTTATTGCTGCCAGTTTAATGATTGGCTATGGTGTAAAGTTTTTAAGCAAACATGTCGATAACCTTTCTTTTTCCCTCATCGCCTCTAAAGGGATTGAGATTCTTGTTAGTCTAATCATTGGCTACCTCTTTTTTAAAGAAACACCTACTCTTCGGACAGGGTTCGGAATTGTAGTGATATTGGTTGGTTTTTGGTTATTAAAAGGTAAATGAACATGATTTCTTAAAAAGATCGCACTTGCGATATCAGATGTTGGAAATGAGAACCCTTCACTGGTTCAAATAAAACGGGCTTCATCGTTCCACTGTATGTACAGCAAATATATTCATCATCTATTACGCGCAAATAATCTAATAAAAAGTGATTATCAAGAAATACTTCTACATCACCTTTCCCTGATAACTCTTCAATTGGTTGCCATTCTTCAATCCTGCCTATTTGTTTGGCATTGGAAGATATCCGCAGT
Organism: Cytobacillus sp. OWB-43; assembly: GCF_034651445.1. NCBI lineage: Bacteria > Bacillati > Bacillota > Bacilli > Caryophanales > Bacillaceae > Cytobacillus > Cytobacillus sp. OWB-43. The sequence continues at coordinate 264,536 of NZ_JAYEFF010000002.1, forward strand.
CTCCCATTTTGTATTTGTAATTTAATATGATGATTCTTTTTAGCATCCGAAAAGAGTGCTGCTCGCTCAATTCCATGTAAAAAGGTTTCAGTATGGATATGAAAAGAACTGACCTTTTGCTTTGGAATAAAATCACTTGTGGCCGGATATCGTCCTTCTATCAGTCTTATATAAAAATGACAATGTTTACTTTTCAAAGCTAGATGGTTTTTAGAAAGTGATAATGTAACCTCTTCCTCTGTATGTAAGCTAAGTTTCGACCATTCAAGTAGACTTTCACTTGGAACAATCATTTCTGTTTCTAACTGTGAAGGTATCGTCAATGAACTAATAGAATAACGATGAGCATCTGTACTTATGAAAGTGAGCTCGCCATGACGAGCAACGATTTTAACACCCGTTAAGACCGGACGATTGTCATGAACAGCAGCAGCAAACACTGTTTGCCGGATGAGCGTATGAAGTTCTGCTGCATTCAATGAAAGAACCCCTTCTGCTGGCACATCAGGAATATTTAGTGTCTTTACGTTTGTTAAAGCGAAAATTCTTGTATGAATTTCTTCTGATTGAATGTTAATCGTACTATGCTCACTCAAGTAAATATGTATATTGGCTGGTAACTTCTTAATAATATCAGAAAAGTATTTGGCAGAAATAATAACAGAGCCTGTGCGTTTAATGATGAGTCCCTCGTCCGTTTCGGAGGGTATATTTATTTCCATAAGCACATCTTCATTTCCAGCAATGAACGTGACTTGATGACTGTTTACAATTATTTTCATAGGAGATTGACTATTTTTTAACACCTTACTAATATTTTTTAGTATGCCCTGCAATGTAGACTTACAAATGGTTAATTCCATGTTATTCTTTCCTCACTTTATCGCTATGTCTAGGCTATACATTCGGTAGAAACATGTCGAATCCTGCCAGTAAGTACTAATTTTTATCGCCAGAACAGGGGAATTATAATGAAAGATACTTGTTCACTTACAATAAAAATAACAGGGTTTTAAGCAGCGGGATTATGAGTATGTGATGAGTTTTCGCTATTGAGATGAGCTGGATTTATTTATATACGTACAACTAGTGATTTGCGCCCAAGCACCTCTACTTTCACGTCCGTATGTTGGAAAATCAATTTAAACACCTAGGAAAAGAGGATAAGCTCCATACACACCCTACAACTTGAATTCACTTATTTCAGGACTAACCTGGGCTATTTTGTTTTTTCTCCTCTCTTGTGTTCGCATCTTCATTTGCTCATAAAAAATACCCCATCTATATAGAAGGGGTAAGTTCATTGTTCTCGATTCCTTTATGCTCTATCGCCAACAACAGCAATGCGTTCATTTAAATGTTTGCCTTGTTCAGCTTCATCAAGGACAGCGATAGCAAAGTCTGCATAGCTTATATAACTATCTCCTTGATTGTTGAAGAATAGTTTATCTTTTCCTTTTTGATAGCTTCCGCTTCGTTTACCTTCTGCGTCGAAGAAAGCACCTGGGCTGATATATGTCCAGTTGACGTTTTGGCTGTTTTGAAGTTGCGCTAAATCTTTCCCCATTTGTGTAGCAGTTGGCAGGTAAGCTTTAGGAAAATCTGCTGTTTCATATAAACGGGTTTCTTCGTCTACATATAGACTGCCTGCACCACCAACAACGATTAGCCTAGATTGCTGACCTTTTAGCGCATCAATCAGTACTTTGCCTGCTTCCACATGTTGTTCCTCTTGGCCTTGAGGTGATTTAAAAGCATTCACAATGATATCGTATTTTTTTACGTCCTTAGCTTGTATATCGAAAATGTTTTTTTCTATCACTTCTACTTGGCTATTATTTATTCTTCCTGCATTTCTTACGATTGCCGTTACTTCATGTTCTCTGGCTACTGCTTCATCCAAAATGAATTGACCTGCTTTTCCACTAGCCCCGATAATAGCTATTTTCATAATAAAAATACCTCCTTGTTGTAATTGAGTTGATTACATGTAATCATTATAGTTACAGGTGTCTTTTTTGTCAATTCTCACCTTTTTCCTTTTCTTGTGATTGCGGTATAATAATATTCACTATGATTCTTCCTTTTAAAGAAAGGTGATAAACATGACCATAAGCAGTCGATTTGCTGTGGGAATTCATATATTAACATTACTTGAATTAAATAAAGAGATTAATACCTCTGAAACGATAGCAGGCAGTGTCAATACAAATCCAGCCGTCATTCGCAAAATTATCGGGATGCTGAAAAAAGCCGATCTCGTTGAAGTCCACCCTGGGAAAGCTGGGGCTAAACTTAAAAAAGGCTTAGCAGACATTACTCTACTTGACGTCTATCAAGCCGTTGAAGTCGTTTCGGAAAATGAGTTATTCAGTCTCCATGACCAACCGAACCCTGATTGTTTTGTAGGGAGAAATATTCAACAAACGATAGAACCTATTTTTATCTCAGCACAGCTTGCCATGGAAAAGGTTCTTTTAAATGTGACGCTTGAAGATGTTGTAAGGGAAATTGATAATAAATAGAAGGCGCCCCGAGGTCCATTTTCGGGCGCTTTCTATTTGTTAAAGTAACGACTATCTCGTGTTATAATATCATTATTTTCACTATTACAAATTCAGTAGGGGCGGAGCAGATGAAGTGGAAAAACTTTGGCTTAAAAGGAAAAATGATTGCTTTAATTAGCTTACTCATTTTGCTTGTATTTTTGATTTTTACTATTTATTTATTTCGCTACCTATCCGATATGGTTGAAGAACAAACAGGACAAAAAGCGTTAAGCTTAGCACATACAGTTGCCAATATACCTGAAATTCAGGATGCCTTTGAGCTAAGTAATCCCGCTTCTACCATTCAGAAAATCATTACACCTATTCAAGAGGCATCAGGAGCTGAGTTTATTGTTGTTGGCAATAGAGATGGCATTAGATATTCTCACCCTAACCCTGATTTTATTGGGAAAAAAATGGTTGGCGGCGATAATAAACGGGCGATTTTGAACGGTGAATCTTATCAATCTAAAAAAGAGGGAACATTGGGATTATCTATTCGGGGGAAAGTACCGATTAAAAAGGATGGGGAAATCATTGGTGTCGTTTCCGTTGGTTTTCTCAACGGGAATATTCAAGAAATTATTCAAGATAAGAGCAAACCACTATTCGTTGCACTCGTATTAGCGATTTTATTAGGTATGGCTGGGGCCGTTTTAATTACTAACTACATAAAAAGAATATTATTTCATATGGAGCCGGAGCAGATCTCTCAATTATATTATCAAAATAAAGCGATTCTACAGTCCACACATGAAGGAATGATCGCTGTTGATCATTTAGGACACATCACTGCCGTTAATAAGAACGCGAGAGAGATTATCGGGACAGATGCCGAAGAAAGCGAATTTATAGGGCGCGAGATTCGCGCATTACTGCCAGTTCCTCAGCAGATAACAGGACTTATTCGTGATCAAGAATTAATATTAGGTGAGACGATTATTCTCCTAAACGGAGTCTCCCTTCAAGGAGAACAGCCTGGGGCCGTTTATACCTTTAGGAAAAAAACAGAGTTAGCAGGCGTAGTCAAAGAATTGAGTCGAATTAAACAATATGCTCATGCGCAAAGGGCATTCACCCATGAATTTTCTAACAAAATGCATATCATTCTTGGACTATTACAAAATAATGAAACGCAAAAAGCGATGTCCTTTATTCGTAAAGAAAATCATTCGCAAATGACCCGCCTAAATTTCTTAACGAAAAGGATTGCTGATCCCCTATTGCAAGCATTATTACAAGGTAAGTACAATCAGGCAAATGAGTGGGGCATCGAGATGACGATCCATGAAGAGAGTAGAATGATGATATCATTTTCGCTAGAAAGACAGAATGCTATTTTAACAGCACTAGGGAATATTATTGAAAATGCCTTAGAAGCTGTAAGAGGCCAAAAAAATGGCGTGCGCGAAGTAAGTATTTATTTTACAGATATCGGAAATGATTGTGTTTTCGAGGTTCAAGATTCAGGTACTGGCATTGAAGACAAGTTGCTGGAGAAAATCTTTGATCAAGGATTTACGATGAAAGAAGGCGACTATCGTGGGGTAGGCTTAGCTATTTCTAAAAAAATGATTAACGACGTAGACGGCGAGATTCTTGTAGAAAGTGGGGAAAATAGTGGAACGAGTTTTATCATTATTTTACCAAAGAAGGGAAAGAGTAAGGATGGAAAAATACCACGTATTCATCATTGAAGATGATTTCCGAGTAGCAGATATTAACAAAAGTTATATTGAGCAAAATCATCAATTCTCCGTTAAAGAGGTTGCTCGAAGCGCTGCGGATGCACTACTTTATTTAGAAAAGAATGCTCATGAAATTGATGTTATTTTTCTAGATATATATATTCCTGATGTGGAGGGTATGTCATTACTTTGGAAAATACGTTCGCTTTATCCATCCATTGATATCATTATTATTAGTGCTGAAAAACAAGCCCACTCTGTTAGAATCGCATTAAGAGCAGGGGTATTTGATTATGTAGTGAAACCCGTTAGTATGGATCGACTCCTCCAAAGTTTAAATCGCTATGAACGTTTTAGACAACTATGGTCAGATGAGCAATTAGATCAAGAACAAGTGGATGAACTAACAAACGTATTTCATATTCATCCTACCCATGTGGAAGAAGAGCAATTACTCCCAAAGGGCATTGATGCGATTACGCTAGAAAAGATCCTACACTTGTTTGAAGGGTTAGTAGAAGAAGGTTTAACAGCAGTTGAATTAAGTGAGCAAACTGGTATAAGTCGCTCAACCTCTCGTAGATATTTAGAATATCTCGTATCTATGAATCGGGTAGAGACGCGACTCATTTACGGTAGTGTCGGTCGACCACAAAGAAAATACGTGATCTGTTCATGAAACTTATGAACAAAATAGATAAGAAAGAATAATATTCAGATTATGAACAAAATATTCTTTCTTTTTTCTCCTCGTGTTATTTTCATACTAATCTTATTTTTATGATATTTGAAAACGCATTCATCAATGAATGAACGAAGAGGGGAAGGAAAAAATTGAGTTTGAGTTTAATAGGTATTATTACAATTATAATTATTGTCGCTTTACTGATTAGTGGAAAAGTCAGTCCGATTGTTGCGATGGTGATTCCACCAATTATCGGCGCTATGCTTGCAGGATATAGTTTTGCTGAGGTTGGGGGATTTTTTGAAAGCGGTATAAGTTCTGTTATTAACGTCGCAGTCATGTTTATGTTTGCTATTATTTTCTTTGGTATATTACAAGATGTTGGCCTATTTGATCCGTTAATTAATAAGCTTGTTTCCTTTTCAAATGGAAATATTATCGCTGTAACGGTCGGTACTGTATTGGTCGCAACAGTTGCTCACTTAGATGGCTCAGGTGCATCAACATTTTTATTAACCATTCCTGCACTATTACCTCTGTACAAACGATTAAAAATGAATCCTTACCTATTACTTCTGTTAATTGCGGGAAGTGCAGGGATTGTCAATATGATTCCTTGGGCCGGCCCATTAGGAAGAACAGCGTCGGTATTAGAAATGGATGTAACGGAGCTTTGGAAGCCGCTTATTCCTATCCAATTAATTGGATTATTATTAATACTCTCATTGGCTGTTTATATGGGTATAAGGGAGAAGAAACGTATTACAAAAATGTATGGTTCCTTAGAAGCAGCTGCTGCGATTGAAGTTGCTGAAGACTTCCATGATCAAGAAGCAGAAAAGGCAGCGGCAAATCACCTCGCTAGACCCAAGCTAATTTGGGTCAATGCAATCTTAGCCCTGCTCGTCTTAGGGGTTCTCGTATCAGGTATTATCCCTGCAGGACTGGCCTTTTTAATTGGTGTTAGTATCATCTTACCTATTAACTTTAGAACAGTCGATGAGCAAATGGCGAGAGTTAAAGCTCATGCACCAGGAGCAATGACAATGGCATCCATTATCATCGCAGCAGGTCTATTTTTAGGTGTTCTCAACGGAACCGGTATGTTAACAGCTATTGCTGAGGATGCAGCTAGTATTCTACCTGCCTTTATTGGCCCATTTGTCCATATTATCGTTGGAATATTTGGTGTTCCTTTTGATCTAGTGTTGAGTACTGATGCATATTACTTTGCTTTATTACCAGTAGTTGATCAAATTGCAGCCACATACGGAGTCGCCTCTTTATCAACAGCTTATGCTATGATTATTGGTAATATTGTTGGTACCTTTGTCAGTCCACTTGCTCCAGCTGTTTGGCTTGCCCTAGGTCTTGCTGGCCTAGAGATGGGCAAACATTTACGCTATTCTCTCTTCTGGCTTTGGGGACTAAGTATTGTGCTCGTTCTAACTGCTGTAGTCATTGGTGTGATATAAATATGATTCGTTCGCTACTAATCTGCAAGTTCTGCTTGTTTGTTAGTAGCGATTTTCTAATTAAATGACTAACCTTTGATCTGTTTTCAATGCATCCAACCATTTTATCGTCAACAGTTTTGGCAATGCGGACATATCATGATGAAACTGGACAAATTTATCGCATTTATAACGAATCTGAGCTAGTTGAATCTCATATATTCGCTGTGGTCAATTCTCCATAAACCTCTTTTCTTTTATTAGTCGCGGTTCTCGCTTTTGCGCTACTTATCTTTTCCTTTCTTCTTTTATTAGTCGCGGTTCTCACTTTTGCACTACTTATCTTTTCCTTTCTCCTTTTATTAGTCGCGGTTCTCGCTTTTACGCTACTTATCTTTTCCTTTCTCCTTTTATTAGTCGCGATTCTCACTTTTGCGCTACTTATCTTCTCCTCTCTTCTTTTATTAGTCGCGGTTCTCGCTTTTGCGCTACTTATCTTCTCCTCTCTTCTTTTTTTAGTCGCGGTTCTCGCTTTTGCGCTACTTATCTTTTCCTCTCTTCTTTTATTAGTCCTGATTCTCGCTTTTGCGCTACTTATCTTTTCCTCTTTTCTTTTTTTAGTCGCGGTTCTCGCTTTTGCGCTACTTATCTTCTCCTCTCTTCTTTTTTTAGTCGTGATTCTCGCTACTGCGCTACTTATCTTCTCCTCTCTTCTTTTTTTAGTCGCGGTTCTCGCTTTTGCGCTACTTATCTTCTCCTCTCTTCTTTTTTTAGTCGCGATTCTTACTTTTACGCTACTTATCTTTTCCTCTCTGCTTTTTTTAGTCGTGATTCTCGCTTTTGCGCTACTTATCTTAGAAAAAAACGGTGTTTAGACGACATTATATTATTTTCTATTTGAAAGAGTCCGAGGGTGAAATGATAGTAAAAATCACTTTCACATCTAATAATTCTTTTTTTCAATTCCATTTATCATCTATCTTTTATTGTTTCCTTTATCCATTTTTAGTACAATTAAGAAAAATCTTACTATTAATCTAGTAGAGGACGTGATGTGCATGAAACCTCAAATCACTGTGATTACACTAGGAGTCGATGATTTAGAGAAGGCTGTTTATTTTTATCATCATGGTCTTGGATTTCCAACAGACGGAATTGCTGGTACAGAATATGAACATGGTGCTGTCGCTTTTTTTGACTTACAACCAGGTTTGAAAATGGCATTATGGAAACGGGAGGATTTGGCTCATGATGCTCATATTCAGCAGGGGCCAGCTAGTGCCACGGAGTGTTCACTTGGTCACAATGTGAGTAGTAAGGAAGAAGTAAATACAATCATGCAGCGTGCAAAAGAAGCAGGTGCGACGATTACAAAGGATGCGCATGAGACTTTTTGGGGCGGATATGCTGGATATTTTCAAGATCCGGATGGACATCTTTGGGAAGTTGTATGGAATCCAGCTTGGTCTTAATTGAGGGATGATGAAATGAAATGGATAACTGTATTAAATAGTCTGACTCTCATATTATTCACCGTTCTTTTCTTTGCTGATTATTTTCCTAAAAGTATCGTAGCAGAGACAATACCACAAGGCATTTTACTTCTTTTGTTAATTGGCACCCTAATTGGGAAGGGGTATCTGGACAAACATGCCTACAGTTTGAAAGATCAAATCATTTCCTTTCTTTATATGATCTTTTTAATGAGTCTATTCACTTTTCTAGGGGGGAAATCTCAAATCGGCTTTTCTTTTGATGGTTATCTCTTCTGGTTTTCAAGCATCATTGCCTCCATCAATATATATAAAGAGTGGAAAGAGATGAAACAGGAGAAAATTATAACAGCTAACTAGAAACGCCATGCTTATTTGTGACGTTTTTGATCTTCCTTCTTTTCGAATTTGATGACAGCTTGCCCAATTGTTACTAATAGCATCAGCATTACTCCTACACCTACGACTAAATAAAGAATCGTAAACCATTTACTTATTGTTGTATCTGGCACTAGACCTGTATTTACACTGGAAGGAATAAGACTGACAAATGCATAATAAAAAGAATCAATCCAATTCCACCCCTCTTGATTGTGATAAAACATCGTACCAGAAAAAAGAATAAATAGCAGAGTTGTTAATAACGATTTAAATACAGGTTCCTTCATTGCTCTATACACTGCCGACAGCAGTCGGCCTATTGTGATAACTAAGGAAATCATCCACTCTTGTCCTTTCTATTGATTTCCTTATTAGTTTGTATCAACATTCATTTTTATACTCTTTACCTATTAGTCATAAGGAGTGAAATACAGATGAAAGAAAAATTCAAAATTGCTATCATCTTAATTTTGATCGCCTCACTTGTTTCCTCTTTTGTACTCTTCTTTATCGGATATTATCTTGTCGGTTTTTTTGTTGGAGGGTTATTCATATGCATCGCTAGTATTATTGGCCAATATGCGAATCAAACAAGTGCAATGTATGTGCAAAAACACAATAGAAGAGACCTATAACGTTACCTTTCAAATATTTGCATACGCTTTTTCTCTATTTCCTGTAGTTTATTCTGCATGACATCTTTTTCACCCCTAATTTGATGAAGCACTGCCTGCACTTTTCTTTTTGTTTTCTCTGTCTCGTCGTAACTATCATTAATCTTTCCATGAACGACCCAATCAACAATGATACCGTCGAAGAAATAATCAGCAAAGGTTAACAGATTACCGATCTCATGTTGAGAGGAAAAATGGTTGTCTATATCCAAAAGCTCTTCTTGGAACTGTCTTAACAACCGTTGTGCAATATGGATCGCTGATTTCGCCTGATCTAAATGGCTATGCTTCATCGCAGTAGAAAGGGCTCCGCCACCGAACATATCAAAAGTGGACCAACTTTTTGACGAAGAGAGTGAATCTAAAGCTTGATCAAATGCTCTTACTGTCCTGCTACCAACTTCAATCGCTTCTTCAAATTCCTTTAAATTCGCGTGCACTTCCGCTTCTTCATTTGCCAAATCAAATAATCGCTTACTTCCCATCTCATCATGAGAGTGAATCATTCGCTCTTTTTCTTTTAATAATGACTTATATTGTACATCTGCATCGGCAACTTCTTGCCACTTCCCTTTATATTCAATAAGCTCTGCATTCATATCATCAATCGCTTCAATCGCTTCTGTATATTTCAATTTGGCCGCTAACACTTCTTGTTGTTCTTTATCTAACTTCTCAAGTTTTTGGCCTGTAATCGTATAGAAAATGTTTGTTAAACTAAATCCTTCTAGCTTTTTCACATCTTCTTTTTCTTTTTCTAACTGAATTTGTAATTGTTCCTTCTTCAGGCCCTCTTCTCGAATATGGTCCGTCAGACGTTCTATATGCATTTCGTATTTTTGTTTCTTTCTTTGATTATCCTTCGTTTTAGCCAAACGCTCATTAATATTCTGAAACATTGCCATCCCCCTTGGAAAGGTTCTAATGATATCTTTACGTTTTAAATGGAATAAAGTTTCATTTCTTAAAACGATCTCCTGTGTTAGCATAAATGATGGTAAAAAGAAGAAGGGCTACAAATAGAACCATACCTAGTATATAGAGCCAAGTTAATTTCAATAGATCACTTAATGCCCATAATAGGAGGCTTAAACAGATACCATAGATTACCTTGCTCATGAATTTACACAAAGCGACCCGATTGTATTTAGCTTTCTCACTATCCGACATTGTATTAAAACCCGCAATTAACCATGCACCTTTTCCTTTTGATAGAGCAATAGCGAAGCAGTCAAAAGTTAACTAAATACTGATTTAATGAGAAAGAGAAAAGATTAAACGATCGACGAACCGAACTCATTTTATTAGATTGGTGCCTCCCGATGAACTGAATTCACCTGAAGTTCATTTAAATATGGGAATTTCTTTCTCTTTTTTACATCAATCTCGTAAAAACAACCATTGTCCCAGGAATCGCAATAATCATTATACTGAAAAGGATAATTAATACTTGGTTCGCGCTCAATTGCCACATACCTAAAGACCCTTGTCCAGTAATTAAGAATAATATCAAAATAACAACAAACAAAATAAAATAATTCGCAGTCATTGCCTTACCAATAATTGCTTTTGCTCGTTCATCCCTAGGAAAAATATGCGGAGATAAATATGCAAAGAAAAGTTGACTCACACCCAATGCCAAGATCATGACAGAATCAACAAACTCCCCTCGAGCAAAATCTTCATAAGAAAAATAAATACCTAAAATAGTTAGTAACACACCTAAACTTAAGTACAGATAACGATTTTCTTTCGCTTTACCTACCATCTTCCCCACTTCCCTTTCAAAACAATCTAGATAATCATGCATTTGTTTATCCATATTAAATGTTAAGTTTACTTTACAATAACTGATTATGCAGAGCAAGGAACAATTGATCGTTTCGTGTACTTGATACACCGTTATAATGAAATCTCGGTGAGCACAGAACCCCTATTTTTGCGGGAATGGATTGAATTAAATAGATGAAGATATTGTGAGTAGTTTTATCATGTCGGTCGCTTCACCTCAGTGAATCTGTACTTACTTTAGGCTAGGTGTTTTGGCAGATAACTTTCCTTTTGTAATGTGATTTACTGCTTTCATGCAAAAGAACGAATGTATCTATTGATGTATTGCGCGTATTTTGGTTTTGCTCGCAATTCTGCTCGGACTTCCTTTCGCTTTTGCGCGTATTCTAGCTTTTCGCGCAATTCTTCTCAGACTTCCTTTCGCTTTTGCGCGTATTTTGGTTTTGCGCGCAATTCTCCTCGGACTTCCTTCCGCTTTTGCGCGTATTTTGGCTTTTCGCGCAATTCTTCTCAGACTTCCTTTCGCTTTTGCGCGTATTTTGGCTTTTCGCGCAATTCTTCTCAGACTTCCTTTCGCTTTTGCGCGTATTTTGGTTTTGCGCGCAATTCTGCTCAGACTTCCTTCCGCTTTTGCGCGTATTTTGGTTTTGCGCGCAATTCTGCTCAGACTTCCTTTCACTTTTGCGCGTATTTTGGTTTTGCTCGCAATTCTGCTCGGACTTCCTTCCGCTTTTGCGCGTATTCTAGCTTTGCGCGCAATTCTTCTCAGACTTCCTTTCACTTTTGCGCATATTCTAGCTTTGCGCGCAATTGCGCTTGTCAATCTACCATGTTTTACGCGCAAGTCGGATTCATGCTCAATAAATTTTGTCTTTCTTGATGTGATTCAGTAGAATCTTCCATTATCAGATACGCTGTTGAACCTAGTTAAGTACGCAGCAAAAGAATAATTATTTTTCTTATTTCATTATTTTTTTATTGAAAAACAATAAATAACCTGTTAAAGTAACATTAATAAAATTCGGAGGTATCCATTCATGTTTTTTTCCATACAACAGCTCGTACGATTTGGTTGGTCACAGGCGTTATCTTGTATTTTTCCAGTTGTTATTTTTGCATCATTGGCGATTACGCAGATCATCCCCCTCCCTCTCTTACCAAGATACGATTGGCTCCTGCTCATTTGTATAGTGACTCAGTGGTTAATGATTCGCTCTGGACTTGAAACGAAAGATGAGTTGAAAGTCATCACTCTTTTTCATATCATTGGGTTGGCATTGGAGATCTTCAAAGTACATATGGGGTCATGGGCTTATCCAGAGGAAGCTTACTCGAAGGTTTTCGGGGTTCCCTTGTATAGTGGCTTTATGTATGCAAGTGTGGCGAGTTATTTATGTCAGGCTTGGCGAAGACTAGATGTTAAATTGATCAAATGGCCACCTTTTATATTGTCAGTGCCACTCGCTACAGCTATCTATTTAAACTTTTTCACTCATCATTTCTGGATTGATATACGTTGGTGGTTGGGCGCGGCTGTAATAGTTGTATTCTTCAGGACTGCGGTAGCGTATAAAGTTGGTCACAAGTTTTACCATATGCCACTGGCCCTCTCGTTTGTACTCATCGGCTTCTTTATTTGGATTGCTGAAAATATTGCCACCTACTTTGGGGCGTGGCAATATCCAAACCAAACAGAAGCATGGAGTTTAGTTCATTTAGGAAAAGTAAGTTCATGGCTCTTACTTGTTATCGTGAGTTTTCTGATTGTCGCGACTTTGAAAAGAGTGAAGGAAAAGCAACCTACCCTCCGATTAAAAGTGGATGATTATGAATCACTTCACTCTAACAGATTAGGAGAAAACTAAACATATTTGCTCACACTTCTTAATCATTTTGTTTCCACTTGTGTGGGCATTCCCTGTTTGCCCACACTTCCTGCTCATTTGGTACCCTCTTGTGTGGGCATTCCTAATTTGCCATACTTCTTACTCATTTTGTACCCGCTCGTGTGAGTATTACCTATTCACTCATACTTCCTGCTAATTTCGACTCATATTATGTGCTCATTCCCATTCCACTTGATCAGTCTACCCGCTTGGCTTTATCTTTCTTTACCTCTTGACTTATTTTATTTTGCCAACCTCCCTTTTTAGAACCCGCTGGTACCACGAAAAAGCACGAACAAAAAAATTTGCTCGTGCCTCCAATTTATCTAGATAAAAATCCTTTAGAGATTGTTTTAAAGATCTCCATACCTGACATAGCCCCGTAGCTGGCCTTTGTGTTTTTGGTTGGCGAGAGTGGTGTAATGAACGGGTGGTTAGATTTGATTAGTAGTGGACGGTCGAGTACAATTAGTTCTCCTGCTTCTACTCCCTTTTGTACCTCTACTGTATGGTCGAGTTTCATCCCTGTATCCAACTGTCTTCGTTCGACATAACCTCCAGCACCAAGGATATAACTCACTTGTTTTTTATCTGTGTGTTTAATCGTTTTTACGGGAACAGTCGTTGCTCCCTGTACTTCATTGGTAACGATTTTTACGTTGACATGCTGGCCAAAAACGCTTGTTCCATCTTCTGGCTCGGTTAATTGTACCGTATACAAGTAGCTATTCTCCTTGCCAATCTCTGGTGTTTCTTCTGGATATACGGAAACGGTATCAATAGTCCCTTCTAATTGTTTATTACTATTTTCATAAGTAATCAGGACCTTCATGCCCGGTAAGATTTGTTGCACTTCATCCTCTGTTAATTCCCCTTCGATTTTTTGCTCGTTAGAGATGATTGTGAGAATCGGATTTTCAAGCGTATGCTTTAGTTCCTTTACCGTTCCTGAAATCATGCTTTCTGCAGTGAGTTCTATCATGCTTGAATCAGCTGCGGTTAGCATTTCTTCGTATTTCTCGACTTCACTTTCCAACTTACTTTTATCCAATTCTTTATTCTCTATATCGCGAGCGATCGATTGTTGTATATACGCTGTGCTATCAAAGGGCTCTACTTGTACAATAATTGAATCATCATTTGGGGTCTGCAATTGCTGACTCGTACCTGTTGACGAAGCTGGCATTGTGTTTGATGTGGCAAGTAACTGTTCCATCTGAGAAATATGCTGATCTAAACTCGCCACTTCCTGATTGAGACGATCGATTTCCATTTGAAAAGCACTCTTTGTTTCATTAATATTTTGTGGGGAATATTCAAGTACGGCTGTTCCTGGTTCTACTGCCTGACCTTTTTCCACAAGAAAGCCCTGAAAACTCCCTTTATCTTGATCGTGGTAGAAAAACTGCTCTTCCTTTGGCATAAACATACCAGCAACAGGTAGCGTTTCTATTAAATCCTGTTCGTTGGCAACGGTCCATTTTGAAATATAGTTTACGCGGTTAATCTCTTTTTCACTTGTAAATATAAGTGTGATATTCAAAGCAATGAATAACGTAATCACTGCTGCTATCAAAAGCTTCCATTTCAGCTTCATGAGAGAACCCCTTCTTAAATAATATTTTCGAATTTAATGTATGAAAGTAAGGATGATATAACTGCAACAAATAAATAAAAACCTATTAAAGTCCAAATAATAAAACGTGGGGATCGCTCAGATAAGTGGCGATAATACTTATATGTAAGAATGATAGCCCATACTTTGAATAACGTAATATTGGCTAGAAAGAATATAATGAGCTCAATCGAAGTAAACGTTTGGGCGATAATTCCTAGTGAAAATATATTCGATTCAGCACTGATTCCTAAAAACAAATGTACTGGAATGAAAACTAATTTTTCTATTAAAAATATCATCGTAATAATCAGTTGTACAAATAATAATTTACGATAATCTACTTCTAATATGGTCCAAAAAAAGAGTGAAGGAATAAAGATAGCTAATAATATCCAGATGAGTCCCCATGTTACCTGTCCCACAGCAAAAAAAGTTTGATAGGCTTCATATCCACTCCTCGTTAAATCCGGCAATGATCTTGAAACATACTCACTACCTATACCGAAAAAAGCTGAAATGCCTGCAATAATGATACTCGCTAAAGTAAGCCAAACAACCGGTTTCCATAAACCGACAACTTCCTCCTCTTTTCCCAATTGATAAGCGACAAATTGCGGCTGTTTCAATCCACGGAAAAGAGGTACTCGTTCACTCATACTATGTCCCCCAAGCCAAAAATTTCTAGTCTATTTATATTGTAACTGAAAAATCATATATTTGAATAGTTTAAAGGTACCATTAAGGCACGAAAAACCCTTTTATGTCAAGGTTCGACACGATTCGTCATCTATCGTTCTTTTTACATAAATAGACCGATTAAGAAATGGATATTTTCGTTTGATTAAAGAGTATATTTTTACGAAAGCCGTTCTTTCCATAATCCTGCGGGCGGCTTCAACCTTTGCCTAGAAAATGGTATAATGGAGGAATGCTAAAAAGGTACAATAATTGATGTGAATGGAGTGAAGGCTATGGATAATGGGATTCCTGAGCGTTTTTTAGAGCCGTTAGAGGATATGGCACGCAAAGTGAAGGAAGAGCTAGACGCACACGCAGCTACTGATCAAGCACTTGTGCAAAAAGGATTAATTCTATACCGTCAAGGGCTCGTGAAGCAGATTCGCTATGAGTCACACTCCATCACAGCAGCTGTATTAGATGTAAACCGAGTCCAAGTGTCCCTTAATATAGAAGATTATCATATAAGTCGTTGTTCTTGTCCTGCGGAAGATACTTGTAGACATATGATGGCGGTATTCTTTTATCTGTTAGCGAAAAATAACAGTGTTTCTAATTGGATAGAGAGTTGGCGTGCCCCCATTAAGGAACGGAAGACCTTAGCAGACCTTGGCTTGAAGCGCGCACGTGACCTTATGCAAACGAACCCAACAAAACAACCTGATTATGATAATTGGATTCGTACCTTTACAGAGAATTTCCAGCAAATTATGTATCAATCTGGACAATATCCAAAGCCATACGTCGTTTCTGATTTATTTTATATTTATTTACGAAAAATAAATGCCTATGCTCCTATAAAAAAAGAATGGAAATTGCTATACCAATTAATTGGTAGCATGCATACATTTATGCTACTCGAACAATTTGCCACTGAATGTAAACATAGTGAAAAGGAGATAGAACGCCATTATCTCCACCTTTTTCAAGACTTAATGGAAGAGTCCTCTGTCATGATGGAAAGACTTTCCCAGCAAACAGTCCCATTTGCCTTTGATCCATTTATCGAACGGTTAAGAAATGAAGCAACAGCCTTAATAGACCACCGTTCTGAGATAGTTCAATTTGAAAGAATTCAACTATACCGTAGACTTTGGACACAATTTTTCAAACAAAAGAGTTGGCGTGAAGAAGAGTTAGAGAAACTACGTACACTATATGAAACTGATGCCTCGCTATCATGTACTATCGGCATGGCCCATTTACATTTTTTACTACATGATGATCAAAAAGTGTTTCAATTGATCGATGAGGGCGATTATGATTATACACCTTATTTCTTTTATTGGATATATCAACTAAATGCTCAAAAAGAATGGAAACGTGCAGAACAATATATCGAAACACTCCTTCCTTATGCAATTAAATACTTAGAGGAAGAAGATGACTTTCATAAATGCTCAGACCTCGTAAAAATGGTTTTAGAGGTCATTACACCTTATTGCCAACAAACAAAACGGAATGACTTATACGAAAAAGTTTTAACTGAAACATTACCTTATAGCTTTTATTATTACGATGATTTCTTATATGAATATGAACAATGGGAGAAATGGGTTGATCTCCAAGCACTGCTCAGCATCCGACTCACTGACATTTCACAAGAGCGGCTAGAGCGTCTTGAAAAAGCAGAGCCCACATTGCTACTTCCCTTATACCATCAAGCAATCCAACACGATATCCATTTAAAAAGTCGTGAGCAATACCGTCAAGCAGTGAAGAAAATGCAAAAACTTCGTTCACTTTATGAAGAATTATCATTGGCTAGTGAATGGGAACAATTCCTAGAGGAGCTGTTAGAAAGCACAAAACGACTACGTGCTTTTCAGGAAGAATGTAAAAGAGGGAAACTAATTCATGCTTAAAACGAGGATGATCTCCATACAAATAAATATGATTAAAGCGGATGCCTTTTTCATTTTTGCTAAAGATGATAAGGAAAGAACGATACCTCCTGTTGACTGGAAGCCCATGCTTTTTTACTCTCATAGCGAAAGCTTCTTTGGCACGATGATTAATGAAAAAACTATCGATGGTATCAGTGGTTTTCTTTTAGATAGTTGGGAGATTGTTACATTATTTTCCAACGAGCAGTTTAATCGTTTTATTCATTGGAAATGGGATGAAACAGCTGAGATTCTACTAGCTGCTGCTCCAATCCTCAAAGATTGCATCGATGAGCGTCAATGGATGCCCGATTTTGACGCTTGGGAAAGTGACCACTTTCGCTGGGCATTGCCAGCTGATGTCATTAATGAATTTCACCCTGATTTTTGGGAACAGTCATTGTTAGATGAACCAATCAAACCGATGATTCAGCAACTCTTCCATCATGCCCTTGACCATTATTTACAAAAAAACAAGCAGGCGAAAGCGGCGTTCGGAGAGAAGCTACTTGCTTTACGCAACGAATATCTCTCTGCACGAGCATTAGCTGCGTATTTTGATGAAGAAAAGTGGCAGGAATGGATAGGGATAAAAGAAATTCCTACACCATTTTCACTCGGGATTAAACTTGAGGAGCCAGCAGAAGATGACCTCACATGGTCCCTTTCCGTATTTTTAAGAGGAAGAGAAAATCCAGATCTCTTTGTTGATTACAAAGATGAAGGGAATTATCCTCCTGGTTGGCTCGATTACGAGGGGGAAGTAGACAAGGAAATGATTCGTATTCTCGAGATGTTTCCATGGTTAGAAGGAAAGAAACAACAATTGACCACTCAACTTACAGAAGAAGAAGCATGGTTATTCTTAACTGAAGCGAGTGAGACCTTACTTGCTCTTGACGTTGAAATCCTTCTCCCTTCTTGGTGGCAAGCAATGAAAAAGGCAAGCATGAATGTAAAGGCAAAGGTTAAAGCATCAAGCAGTCACAGGCCATCCTTTGTTGGATTGCAGGCTATGCTTGATTATGATTGGCGCTTCTCGATGAATGGTGTCGAACTATCTGAAGAAGAATTTCGGCAAATGGTTGAAGAGAAACGTCGCCTTGTATATATTCGCGGCCGATGGATTAAGCTTGATCCCCATTTTGTAAAGCATATTCAAAGTTTAATGAAGAAAGCCGAGCAAGAAGGACTTCATGTCCGGGATTTAATCGAACAAGAATTGCTTGGTGGGGAAAAAGATGAAGATCAAGCACAAAGCCAACGGGCATTCGCAAAAGTACAAATAGAATTAAATCGTCAATGGAGGAAAATGGTTAATCAACTACGGAATATTCATGATATCCCCATTGAGCCTATTCCAGCTGGATTGGCAGGCGACTTACGACCATATCAAAAACTCGGCATGAGCTGGTTATTATTTTTACGTTCGTTTAAATTTGGTGCCATCCTTGCTGATGATATGGGACTTGGAAAAACGATCCAATTGATTTCATATATACTGGCAGTAAAAGAGCAAGAGGACGGAAACCATACACAACCTGCCCTAATTGTCTGTCCTACTTCTGTTTTAGGAAATTGGCAAAAGGAATTTGAAAAGTTTGCCCCTGATTTAAATGTTTATCTTCATTACGGTTCTTATCGTGCCAAAGGAAAAGTATTAGAAAAAGCAGTGAAGGAAGCAGATGTTGTGCTTACTTCGTATGGGCTAACTCACTTAGATATTGATAGCCTAAAGGAAATCGAATGGAGTTCTGTAAGTATTGATGAGGCACAGAATATTAAAAATGCACAAACAAAGCAATCGCAAGCCGTCAGGCAATTACAGGGAACGCATCATATCGCCTTGACAGGAACACCCATGGAGAACCGTCTCTCTGAGCTTTGGTCCATTTTTGACTTTACCAACCATGGTTACCTTGGTAGTCTAGGTGCTTTTCATAAACGCTTTGTTCTTCCGATTGAAAAAGACCAGGATGAGGAAAAAGTTAAACAACTGCAAGCATATATTCGTCCCTTCCTTTTACGCAGAACGAAGAAAGATGAAGAAGTGGCGTTAAATCTGCCCGACAAGCTCGAACAGAAGGAATATTGTCCACTCACTTCAGAACAGGCTGCTCTTTATGAGCAATTGGTGCAAGATACATTTGCGCAGATTGAAAAGCTAACTGGTTTTGAAAGAAAGGGTCTTATCTTACAGTTACTTAGTCGCCTAAAGCAATTATGTAATCACCCAGCTCTCTATTTAAAGGAAAAAGTCGAAAATCATGCATTAATTTCCCGCTCTTCAAAATTAGAGAAACTTGATGAATTAATTGCTGCTGTCCACGAGCAAGGAGAAAGCTGCTTAGTGTTTACGCAATACATCGAGATGGGTCATATGATTCAGCAACTGCTTGAGAAGAAATATGGCTTTGAAGTCCCTTTTTTAAATGGCAGTGTGCCTAAAGGGAATCGTGATATCATGATTGAACGTTTCCAAAACAAGGAGTTCCCGGTCTTTCTTTTATCATTAAAAGCTGGTGGAACGGGGCTAAACCTTACCGCTGCAAACCACGTCATTCATTATGACCGCTGGTGGAATCCTGCTGTTGAAAATCAAGCGACTGACCGCGCTTATCGAATTGGGCAGAAACGATTTGTCCATGTCCATAAGTTAATATGCACAGGAACATTAGAAGAAAAAATTGACCGCATGCTTGATCAGAAGCAATCACTTAATGAACAAATTATTCAAAGCGAAGCCTGGCTAACAAAATTATCTACGGATGAGTTACGCGATTTGATCTTGCTGTCATAGTGTGTTGAAAAAGCTGCCTTATTCGGGCAGCTTCTTCTTTTTAAACCTTTAATTCCTGCCTATCTTTCTTATGATTACTTAAGAAGATAACCGCTTCGTTACACATAAATAGCGTTTGCTTCAATAACGGATCATTGATGGGAGTAGTTCTTTGGATGGGTGTGCGTTGTTGGAAGGAAACACGGTGGAAATCTTTAGAAGTTGGATTTGAGATTAATTGGAGGGCATCGTAAAAACTAATCGGACATAGAACTTCTTTTCTTTGGTAGACAAGAGGTTCATTCATAACTTCACCTCCTCTCTATAGGTATTTATGACCATTTCGACAAAGTTTGCTGAATATCCTTTTGGAAAATGGTTGTTTTTACTTTTTTAATTAGATGGCAGTTCGGATGGCAGTTCGCAAATGTGATGGAATGTCAGTATGGGTTGTGTTACGCACTCATTTTTGTTATTGCTTCTGAGTGACTTGCTTAACCTATTTGCGCGGCGCTCTGCTCTGGGTTTTCTTCTGAATGACTCACAAACTCTATTTGCAGGGCGCTCAGCTCTGGGTTTTCTTCTGAATGACTCACAAACTCTATTTGCAGGGCGCTCAGCTCTGGGTTTTCTTCTGAGAGACTCTCAAATCCTATTTGCTACGCGCTCAGCTCTGGGTTTTCTTCTGAGTGACTCTCAAATCCTATTTGCAAGGCGCTCTGCTCTTGGTTCACTTCTGAGTGACTCTCAAATCCTATTTGCTACGCGCTCAGCTCTTGGTTTTCTTCTGAGAGACTCTCAAATCCTATTTGCTACGCGCTCAACTCTGGGTTCACTTCTGAGAGACTCACAAACACTATTTGCAAGGCGCTCAGCTCTTGGTTTTCTTCTGAATGACTCACAACTCCTATTTGCTACGCGCTCAGCTCTTGGTTTTCTTCTGAATGACTCACAACTCCTATTTGCTACGCGCTCAGCTCTAGTTTCCCTTCTAAGAGACTTGCTAATACCACTAACCCTTATTTTCATTTAACTACTGTATTGCCCCCTCACCCATTTCTAGTCTTTTCTATACGTAATAAATAAGAGCCTAGCAATCTGCTAGACTCTTACGCTTATTTAGAACCCTATTTTACCACCAATCACAGGTTTTCCTGGTGCAATTGGGTTTGTTGGTAGTGGATTCGGTGCTTTAATGCCACCTCCGCTACCTGGTAGTGTTGGTTTCACAACATTTCCAGGCTTTTCTGGAGAAATCGGGAATTGGTTGTTTGGTCCGTCTCCATTAGGTGCTTCTTCTCCTTCACCTAATTTGTATAATTCCACTGTTTGTACCGTTTTGTTGCCTGCAATGTCAATTGCCTCGAACGTAAATTCATTCGCTCCGTCTTGTAATTCAAGCTCAATATCTGCCACAACATGTTCAAAGCTTCTCATTTCATAAGGTTCTTGGAATTCTTTGAAATAAACCTCATCGCCATCTAAATAAAGACGGATTTGATCAAAATTATCGGCTACTCTTACATCCACAACTGGATTTTCAGCATCATGTTCAATATATTCACTTTCAGGTAATCCAAGTACCTCAACCTCTGGTGCGGTTGCATCTACTAAAATTGTTCGTTTGAACTGGGCCACATTCCCTGCTGCATCGACTGCCTTAATGGCAAAGGAAGGTGCACCGTCTTCAGAATGAAGAATTGTATCAAAAGTATATTGTTTCTTCTCTTGATCATAAGTCAGTTCTACTTCCTCACCTGCAATAGTAAATTCACTAATCTCAGATTCATCAGTAATGGTACCAGTAAATTGAATATCATTTGTATTCACTGTGCTTAAAGCTTCGGGAGTCGTTAAACGAACGGTTGGTGCCTTTTGATCGGCAGGTTTCACTTCTAGCTCCTTCGTTGTTACATTGCCCGCATAGTCAAATGCTTGTACAGTTACAGTCGAACCAACCTCTAATGGTTCTGAGAATGTATATTCCTCTGTATCCCCTGCAAGCGGTGTTTCTAATAAAGACTCACCATCTACTAAAATATCAAGATAAGATACGCCAGAACCTTTTTCATGATCTGATGCATTAATCGTTAACTTTTTATTACCTTCAGTCACTTTGAAAGCCAATTCCGGTGCCTTTGTATCAATGATAACCGGAATTTTTACTGACTGCCATTCGGCATCAGGGAAGTCAATGACAGATTTAATTTCAAAATAATACTTACCATCTGCAGCAAGTTTATTTTTTACTTTTCCATCCCATTTCCATGCTGAGTTAATTTTGTAATAACTACCTTGACCAGCGTCATAATAGTCTTTTCTCAGATCATTGTCTGTTCTCAACTTGCGCAATTGCTTACCATCTTCATCTAATACACTAAATACCACTTGATGGGCATTTCTCAAGAATGAAAGAGCAGGAATGATGGCATCTTGTACACCATCTCCGTTTGGAGAAATTGCTACTTTATCCGCTTTATATGCATCAGCTATCGGGTCATAACCAAGATAATAGTAACTGTCGCCAGATTCATAAACAGCACCACCCATACCATAGAAGGATGATTCATCATACTTTAATCCATCTAATATCGGCGATTGATCCCATTCACCTTTGAATCCTACATATGGTACAGAAAGTTCTGGGTGAGTATCTGCTGAATCAGTTAATGTCACATACCCCTCCACAAAATAACCGTTCGGAAATACTTCATCAACATCAACTGGCGTTGTCCAATTACCCGTTTGGCTCGGTTCAACTACTTGTGCATCACTTACATCGGCTTGAACGGTAAACGTAACTGTTTCTCCTGCAGGAACAGTAATTTCAGCCGATTCTTGACCATCAACAGTGACCTCAACATTCAATAATTCTTGTGCTTCAAGTTCATTTGGATTCCAGCCTAATTCTCCATATGCAGCAAAATCTGTTTGGATATTCGCAGCTGCGTCATAAGTGACGTCTTCATCACTAAAGTTTTCTGCTTGCAATGTGAACTCAAAAGTATCCCCAACTTCTTTTAAGGCTACCTTTGCCTCATCCGTTTCTACCTCTGTTACAACGACTGGTGTAGAAAGAGCTGAGTGCAATTGCATGATGCCCGATCCTTGTCTACGAGGTGAATAAGGAACATCCCACTCAAGTGACTCATTAACAAGGCCTTGATCATCGATTGGTTGAGATGTGTTCATCATAATATTTTTCGCTGTATATACACGATCATAACCAGTTAAATCAAAGTCAGCATCTACTCTTTGTAGAACGAGTGCTGCACCACCAGACACATGTGGAGCTGCCATGGATGTACCACTCATCATGCCGTATTGGCCATTTTCTAATGTCGAGTAAATTTGCCCACCAGGCGCCGTAATTTCAGGCTTAAAGTCTAAGTTCGGTGTCACACCCCATGAAGTGAAGGCACTCATCTTGCCTGCTTCAGGGTTTGGTGCTGTTGTTTTTTCACCAGTAAAAGTAAATGTTACTTCTTCTCCAGCACGAAGCGCTTCAACAATTGGATCACCATTCACTTTTGGCATAAATAATTGTGGAATTGTAATAGCTGGATCTGACTGCATATTGACGAAACCATCTGTATTATTATAGATAATTACGCCAACAGCACCTGCCGCTTGTGCATTTATCGCCTTATCAACGAATGACAATTCTCCACGTTGAATCATTGCATATTTCCCTGTAACTTCTGTTAATTGATCAGGGTAGCCAAGTCCTCCATCTGCAACATCGAACGTTTTTGTGTCGACATCGTTAGGGTGCTTGTCACCAGCTGAAAGAAATGGAGCATCCACCTCTTCGCCATTTATATTCACCTTAATGGCATCGAGATCCATAAATGAATTCTCAGAAGATGCCACTTGTAATGAATCTGTGTATACTCCTGGCGAACCAACTACACCAAAGTCCGGATTTTCTGGCGTTGGGTTGGCAAAGCCATTACCAAAATGAGCAGAGTTACCAGCTGAAATAGACATAAGGACGCCATTATCAACTGCTCGCTCAATCGCTTTATATTCGGCAGATTCTGGCGAGACAAATCCTGCTGTTGACCCAAGACTCATATTTAATACGTCCGCTCCTAAAATAATCGCATCATCAATGGCTTTTACATAGATATCTCCATATGTAGAACCGAATTCAGGATCGTTACCAAATACTTTCAAACCGAGAATTTGCGCTTCCGGTGCAATACCTTTAATTCCACCATCTTCTTCATCTCCATTTGCGCCTACTGTCCCTGATACGTGCATACCATGCATACTTGCTCCTTCAGCCACATCACCGATTACTTCGTCTTCATCCATATAATTGTAAGCATATGGTACTTTTTCAGTATAATAGCTTCCCGGTAGCTCGTTATCTGCTTTTATTCTATTAACCTTAGATTCTGTTAAATCGACTTCCGTCTCATCTGATAAAATCATATCTTGATGATCTGGATCAATACCTGTATCAATAACCCCGACAACCATACCGTTGCCTTTGTAGCCATATTCTCTCCAAGCCTCTTGAGCTTGTACCAATTCTTTACTGTAAACCATGTCAGGTTTTTCCTCTGGGCGTTCATATTCATTCACTATTTCAACAGAGGATACATTTTTTACTTCTTTAATTTTCTCAATATCCCCATACATTACATCTGCACTAAATCCATTCACAACTGTTGTGAAACTTTCATGTTCGACGAGCTTCACTTTGTTGTCTTTAACTTTTTGCTTCACCGCTTTTTGTTCTGCTAGTTTCTCGTTTGTCAGTTTCTTTTTCGTTGCTGCGGGTAGTTCTTTAAATGTTTTTTTTGTTTTCTGTGCGTATGCAATGGTCGGCTCACTATCCATTTCGACAATTACACGAACAATATCAGACTTCTTATATTGTTCCTCGGCATCCGTTTTTTCTATTTTTTGTAGATTGAGCTGATTTTCTTTCCCTTTAGTATTTTCTACCTTCTTCTCAGGTACTGCTGCTGACACTGACCCAGAGAAAATAAGTAAAAAGGCCATTAATACGACAAGAATCCTGCTTTTTTTCAACATTCAACTCCCCCTCTGTAAATAAAATTCAGAATTTTTCGTTTCTCTATTAAATTAACATAAGGAAAAATTTAGTTTTAGAGTACTAAAGTACCAATTTATGCTAATTTGCCTAGTAAAATATAATTATTTTATAATTCGAAATATTTTTTATTAATGAACCATTCACATATACCCACTTTTTCCTCTCTCAAAATAAAAACAAACGGGAAATCATAAATGGTATAGTGGAGAAATGTAACTATAACAAGCGCACTTGTTTTCAGCATAAAATGATAAAGGAAACGAAAAATGATATATTGTCATGGTCCTATTCTGCTAAGTCTGTTATTGCACCCTTTTGCTACAATGCTTTTAGCCTTCCTATTTGAGTGTGGGGTTTCTCCATTCTCCACTTGCTTCCTTATTTTGTTGACTTCAAAATTTACTTTTAAATATCCTATACGTCCTAATACTTACAAGAAAAAAACAGTGCGATAGGCACTGCTTCAAGTTGGGGATATTATGAGGATGTTCATTGATTCTTTCTAATAGAAGGTAATAAGGGGATAAAAGTAAATTGAGGTTCCTTTAAGCTCTTTTTCTTCCTCTATCATACGATTCTTTCAATATACATTCTAATTGTGCCAGTCTACTCTCCATCTCACTCATTCGATAGTTTGCATTACCAAGCATTTTGATAAGACTCTCTATGAGTGTTTCCATCACTTTTTGTTCTTGAGTCATCTGGATTCATCTCCTCCCTTTGTTGTTTTTCTTTCTTTCGATTATCGAGGAAACGTACTTGCTCGACAATCACTTCCATCACATACTTCCTTTTTCCATCCTTTTCATATGATCTTGATTGTAATCTGCCAACAACACTTATAAGTGACCCTTTCGTACAATACTGAACGAGATTTTCCGCAGATTTATGCCAAAGTGTACATTGAATAAAATCAGTTTCTATCTCTCCATTTTGATTGCGAAATTGACGATTGACCGCAACCGTTATATTTGCCACCGACCTTCCATCTGATACAAGTCTTAAATCCGGCTCTTTCGTTAACCTTCCAACAATGCCAACTTGATTCATCATCCTCCTCCTTTCTGACACTAGGTTAATATAGCTTGTATAACTTGTAAAAAAACGGAAAAATAATTTTCATTTACGACAGGCTTTCAAAACTGCGGATAGACGGTCAGAATTTAAATTTTCCCATAAAAATATGGCAAAAAATTAACTTTTGCAATAAAGGTAAGATAAATTTCGACAAATTTCAACATTCTTCTCTATAAGGAATATGAGGCATAAATGAACTGATTTTAATATCAAAATAACGTTCTATATCGTTTTTTAAATTTCCTTCTAGTAAGCTTAGCTCGTTTACAAGATATTGGTGGGCAAAAACATTATAAACCTCAGCTTCTGGCCAGCTAGTGTTCAATCGTGCTAACCGATGAAAAGGAATCATTTCCAAAATAGCTCCTTCATCATACTCAATTGAAAAATAATAAAATGCCGCTTGTTGATTTTTCAACCATTTTTTTTGCCATTTCGCCAATGCTTTATAAAATTCAAAGGCAGGTAAATCTGCTTGGAAATATAATTGATTGTTAATCTTTATTGTAAAAAAAATATCAATCGACAGAATTTTTGCAGTGTCACGTTTATCGCTTGCTGTTATTTCATTGGGAGAGCATGTGAAATGGTATGTAAAATATAAGGTATTGGTCCGATATTTTTCCAATATTTATCTCCTTCAAACTGTTTTCCTTAAGCATATCCTATTTCTTTTTATATGTGTAAAGGGGACCTAAAAAGGGGTAAATAAACTATAACTTACCTTTTGTAAGATATTTTCGTTTTGTATATCTTCTATGATATAATTTAGACAACTCAGTTAACTTTTGAGAAAGGGAGGGGTCGCATGAAGACATTTAAGCTAGTTTCCATGCAGGTTTGGGATGAGGATGAGTTAGTAGATGTCGAATTGGAGGACGGACTCATTATTAATAAAGAGGATGAGAATAGTCGGTGGCTACTCGAGGCCTTTATTGATAAAAAGCACCTTTCCTTCTTTTCCAATCTCCGCAAAAAAGAAATCGATGTACCGCTACAAGTAGTAATTACGAAAAAAGATAATGATCCAGCACATTTCATTACTAAAATTGCATCCATTAATGAATTTGAAGAACATATGAGTGTCCTTTTCTTAGGGAGCATTCGTCATAAAAGAAATGAATTCGCAGAGATATTACTTAGTGACCTCGTTTCTAAAGGGTTAAGTGGCGAAAAACTTCTTGCTGAATTTAAAGGCCAAATGAAAAGAGCACAAAGATTGACGAGTAATAAAAAATAAGGAAAAGCTAATATATGCTTTCTCCGAGGATCTCCACCCGATTTTTCGAGATGTTCATACTCGTAATATTCGCGTGGATATCTTTAAACTTTAATGAGGCTCCGATTGTTTAATCGGAACCTCTTTTTTATTTACATATTATCTTTGTTTTCTTCGTCCGCAGGTGCATCTTCATTTAAATTTTCATCTGTATTATTGTCATCTTCAAGCATACCATCATCATCATTGTTTAGATCGTCTTGATCATTATTATTAATGTCATTTCCATCCTCTAATTCTGCTGGCTCTTCAATATTATCATTATCTTCTGGCGGTGGCTCTTGCTCATTGTTTGCTCCACAACCAACAAGCATTGTCGCCGCTAAAGCAGATGCAGACAGTAATTTTAACAGCTTTGGATTCATGGGTAAAACTCCCTTCCAATTTCAAAAATTTTTGACCTCTATTGTGGTCTTTTGTTATCGTTCCCGAAAACCTGAACAAAATTTCAAATTGATTGATTGTAAAATTTTCCGCCTGTGATAGTGCCTTGCAGAGAAAAAAAGAAGTAATGCCCTATATAAAGCGGGCATTACTTCTTTTGATGTTATTTCAATGCAAACATCATTTCTGTTTCACAAACTAGTTCGCCGTCGACGGTTGCAACACCTTTTCCTTTACCAATCGGGCCCTTCACACGAGTCATTTCGACCTCTAATCGCAGCTGATCGCCCGGCTTCACTTGTTTTTTAAATCGACATTTATCAATCCCAGTGAAAAAAGCGAGCTTTCCTTTATTTTCTTCTTTTTTCAGCATCGCCACTCCGCCTACTTGTGCTAATGCTTCCACAATTAAAACACCAGGCATGACGGGGTAATCAGGAAAATGGCCATTAAAGAATTCTTCATTAGCCGTAACATTTTTAATGCCAATAGCTCTTTGACCTTCTTCCACTTCAAGGATTTTATCTACTAATAAAAAGGGATAACGATGAGGAATAATTTCTTTTATTTCATTAATATCAAGCATTTTTAGTACCTCCTACTAATAATAGGTATAATATTAATTATTATTGTACTAAAAAAAAGCCCAAATGCAAAGATAAAACAATTTCATTTTCAAATTCTTAAAATAAGTCAAAACAAAAAGGAGGCATATACATGCGCTCCCCATTCTTCAGTTCTCTTTATTAACCAAATCAATCATATGCATCCACGTTTCTTTTTTAAAAATATCTGTTGCCTGGCCATCACCAAGCACACTATATCCGAACGCTGCACCCGCGATGATACAAATGGCAAGTAAAACTAGCACAATAATAATTCGTAGCCAGATCGGTATAAGTCGCACTCTAATTCGGTTCACTGTGGTTTTATCTTCACGTGTAGTAGTTGAATTATGTTGCGCTTTTTGTTTAGTTATTCTTGTTGACGAATCTTGCTCGTTATTAAGTGACATCGTTTTCTTCCCCTTTAACGAATTCCATTAATGAGGCCCATCATTTGATCAGCCATCGTTATTGAACGTGATTGAAATTGGTATGAACGTTGTGTGTTCATTAGGTCGGTCATTTCCTTTGAAAGGTCGACATTTGATTGTTCTAGGACACCTTGTGATAGTGAAATATCGCCACTGAACTGCCCAGCTAAATCAGTATAAATATCAATGCCATCCATTTCA
Source organism: Cytobacillus sp. OWB-43 (assembly GCF_034651445.1). NCBI lineage: Bacteria > Bacillati > Bacillota > Bacilli > Caryophanales > Bacillaceae > Cytobacillus > Cytobacillus sp. OWB-43. The sequence continues at coordinate 293,206 of NZ_JAYEFF010000002.1, forward strand.
GCCTCTGCAGGCAAGCTTAACATATTTTCACCGATTTGTGTTAAATATTGTGGTTTATGTACGACCGTAATCCCAATATTTACCGTTTCAATGTCTCCATTAGCAGTATGAGCTTGGAGTCTGCCTTGCTCCAATAATGTAAACTGGTTTACATCTGAAGAAAAAGTAATGGGTTCATTATTCTGTCCTAAAACGGCATCACCATTCCCAGTTACAAGCATCACTTCATTATTCCCTGACGGCGTAAGATGGAAAGAGCCGTCTCTGGTATAACGGATTTCAGCACCGTTTTCGGTTTGTTGAAGAATGCGGAAGTATTGACCTTCTCCTGTTAAAGCGAAGTCTAATGCCCGATCAGTTGATTTTAGACTGCCTTGTGTGCTCACTAGCTTAGCTTGGGCAAGTTTAGCCCCTACACCTTGTCTAACGCCTTCTGGAGTCATTCTCTGTACGCCCATTAGTTCTTCAGCAGGTTGATTATTAAATTGTTGAACGAGAAGTTCACCAAAAGACGCTTCTCTTCTTTTAAAACCTGTAGTATCGACATTCGCCATATTATTGGCGTGTATATCCATTTGCTTTTGTAATTGTGATAAGGTGTTTGTTGCTGTAATCATTACACGGTTCATTTCATCGCCTCCTTATAACTTCCTGGTTGTTATCCAAGACGGCCAACTTCGTTTACTGCTTTCTCCATACTGCGGTCGTATGCTTGTAACACTTTTTGGTTGGCTTCAAACGTACGATAGCTTGCCATCATATCTGTCATCGTTCTTGAGGTATCAACATTGGAACGTTCTAAGAAACCTTGGTGGATACGAAAGGCTACATTACCGTAACCATTTTGCAAAGCAGTATTATCTTCCGTAGCGAAGAGTCCATCTCCTTGTTTTAGAAGATTCTCTGTTGTTTCCGCATAAGCTACGCCAATTCGTGTGGTATTTCCAGCTGCATTTGTTAAATACCCTTCATCATTAACGGTAAATGATTCACTACCTGGTTGGATTCTGTTCCCGTTTGTATCTAAGACGTATAAACCACTTGCTGAAGTCAAATACCCTTGGCTATCTAATGTAAAATTACCATTGCGTGTATATTTTGTATTCCCATCTTCACCAGCAACAGTAAAAAACAATGCACTACCGTCCGGAAGATTACCATTTTCAAGCGATAAGTCTGTAGCCAGACCTGTTTCATTCAAATCACCCTGGGTATATAAAGGCATTGCTTCTTGTAAATATACACCTGTACTAATACTTCCAACTGTTTCGTTAACTGGTATACGAAATCCGTTTTCAGTAGGGATATTTTGACTATCTATTCTTTGCAGTAACATATCAGAGAAACTGCTAATTGCTGTTTGATCTGCTTTAAAACCAGGTGTATTTGCATTGGCCATATTGTTAGCTAACATTTCCGTTCTTCTTTGCTGCGTTAACATACCTGATGCTGCAGTGTAAAACCCTCTAAACATATCGGTCACTCCCGTATATTATCGTCTCCCTTTTATATCGGAAAGGCTGCATAATTAATTAACATTATTTACTTAGAGGTAAATGCATTCCTCTTCAACGAAAAGGCTGGCCTATAGGAGAATCATTAGGTCAGCCTTACTCATTTGTTAACTTAATTTTTTCCGTGGTAAACGATCAATGTTATCAAGCATAATTCCAGTTCCAATTGCGACACAGTCCATCGGATTTTCAGCAATGAGAACAGGTACTTTTAATTCTTCAGCAAGAAGCATATCGATACCATGAAGCAATGCTCCTCCACCAGTCAGAATAACGCCACGATCAATAATATCTGCTGATAGTTCAGGTGGTGTCCGCTCTAAAACGCTTTTTGCAGCTTGAACAATCACGTCTACAGGCTCTTTTAAAGCTTGTTCGATTTCTTTTGAATGAACAGTAATTGTGCGAGGTAATCCAGAAACCATATCACGTCCACGAATTTCCATGCTCTCATTTCTAGAGTCAGGGAATACTGTTGCAATAGAAGTTTTAATATCTTCAGCCGTACGCTCACCAATTAAAAGCTTATACTCCTTTTTAATGTATTGGAGAATTTCATTGTCAAATTTATCACCGGCCATTTTAATTGAAGAAGATGTAACAATATCACCCATAGATAGAACAGCCACATCCGTTGTTCCTCCACCAATATCTACGACCATATTACCACTTGGTTGGAAAATATCCATTCCCGCACCAATTGCAGCAACTTTCGGTTCTTCTTCAAGATAGACTTTCTTACCGCCACTTTTTTCTGCGGCTTCTCTAATCGCTTTTTGCTCGACACTCGTTACATTTGTAGGGCAACAAATAAGAATACGTGGTTTAGATAGAAAGCCCTTTACATTTAATTTGTTAATAAAGTGCTTAAGCATCGCTTCAGTTACATCAAAGTCAGCAATAACACCATCTTTTAGCGGGCGAATAGCAATAATATTTCCAGGCGTTCTCCCCACCATACGGCGTGCTTCTTCACCAACAGCTAGTACTCTATTCGTGTTTTTATCAATGGCTACAACAGAAGGTTCGTTTAATACGATCCCTCTTCCTTTTACGTGTATCAGTACATTTGCCGTACCTAAGTCAATTCCAATATCTCTTGCAAACATTGTTCCTAACTTCCTCCTCGCAACTAAATCTTCTTCTCATTTTTACAGTTCAAATGGCTTAATAGGCATGTAAAATGCCTTTTGTGTTTTTTGCTTATGTAAGCAATCTATCATTGATTTTTCGTTTCCGCACGAATATTTCCCCATACAAAAGCCTTTCTCAAGCAACCTGAGAAAAGAGTTGTTTTATGTATATCCTAGGGCTTCCACGTTAACAAAAGCACATATCAAGTTCATTATATCCTAGTTAATTATTTTAGCACATCTCTAGGAGAATAAATAACTATTTGTCAAAATATATTGTGACTTTTTAAGGAGAAATTGTCGAATTGGTTGATTCTTGGGATAAAAGCTGGTGAGAACACTTTGAAGTAATAAAGGAGTGATGGTTAAACGGGCAGATGGTGGTTGTATCTTACCTCCCTCTGCCCGCTTCATACATTATTTGATGGGTTCTTCTTCAAGCTCTTCTTTTTTATACTTTAACTTTGTTGCTTCTCCCCCTCGCAAATGACGAATGGACTTATGATAATCTAATATTTCTTTTACTTCATTAGCAAGGTCAGGATTTATTTCAGGCAATCTTTCTGTAAGATCTTTATGGACTGTACTTTTGGATACGCCAAACTCCTTCGCAATTACGCGAACCGTTTTTCTCGTCTCCACGATATACTTTCCAATCTTGATGGTTCTCTCTTTGATGTAATCGTGCACACTACTCGCCCTCCCTAAATTGGATGTGAGAAGTGTGAAATGAGACTCGTTTTTACTTTGTCTTATAGTGTGTTTTTTACTAGTTGTTAAAAGAGTAGCAGGTAAACCTGCCGAGCAGTAGCTAAACATATCCTAGAGATTATACAGCTGTTACTAAACAAACGACCCCTCACCTCAAACATTCTCTTTGTAAGGTTTGTAACAGTTTATTAGCTTGGATTAAAATATATGCACAAAAAACACAAGTAGGACAAGTAGCTGTATGTTTTTTTCATTTTAAGCAATCTTTTTCAAGAAGACATTCTCTATAAAACATGGTTGTTATTTAATACCTGCGACTTATGACTTAAAAAAGGGTGATTAGACCTGATTATAAATTCTTATTTTTCGACAAGTTTCGCAAACCCTTTTTCTTACTCTATATTACAAAAGAGCATTTTTTAGTTCTAATCACTCAATTAAATGTATTTCAGTAACCAATGAAAAGTGATAAAAGTCCATACATAAAATCCAAATACCCAATTCTTTATAATGAACAAGAGATTCTTTATTCCTATTGTTGTTTAATCCATCCCTGACTTACACTAAAAATCGAGCCAATAGATAAAACATGGTTATATAACAATTATTTTCCAATTGAAGGGTGATTTATTTTGACAGTGTTAAAGCCACGGAAAGAGAGAATCTTTGAAGCGAGACAAAGAAGGATGAAAATAAGAAGAATGAAATTAACAGGCATCTTGGCTGCTACAGTCATTATTCTTGCTGTCATTTTCAGCTTGAATGAGCAATCATCAGAAGCCGCTACTTATAAAGTTAAAAAAAATGATACACTCTATCGTATTGCCAAAAAACATAATCTTTCTGTCGAAGAATTAAAAATACATAACCAACTTGTAGACAATTATATTACTGTAGGGCAATCGCTAGACATTCCATATCCTACAAACTATCAAGGTTTATCAGGTGAACCATTTATACATATTGTCGCTCCTGGGGAAACATTATGGAGAATTGCCGGTAGATACGGACTAAGCGTTGAAGAATTAAAAACACTCAACAACCTTAAAGATAATCATATTAACGCTTTTCAGCCATTAACCATCATTGATGAAATGTATACATCGCAAGCTAAACTTATTGGAGCTGCAGATGATCGTGTGCTCGAATTCCAAGCCGATGAAGAGTTCTTCACTTTACTGGCACCTCTACAGTCTGCTTCTAGACTTCAAGCATTTACTGGTCAAGATTTATTCATTACATATAAAAAAAATTCATTACTATCAATACATTCTACTCAAACACCATAAGAAATAAAAAGGGAAATATTCACGAATGAATATTTCCCGAGAAATGTCGAAACTTTTCCATTTTTGTCTCAACATTATTTATGATTCTTGTGAATCCGAAGAAGTATCAGCGTCTGTTTCATCTTCATTGCTTGCACCATCATCTTCTGATTGGCCTTCATCACTTGGCGCAGCATCTGATTCATCATCAGCACTTTCCGTTGAACCTTCTTGGGCTGCATCTTCAGCAGGTGTACTCTCTTCAGCTATTTCAGCTTTTTCCAATTGACTTAACGTTTTACCAACAAACTCTTCTGGGTTTACAGCTACACCATCTTTACGGATTTCAAAATGTACGTGCTCTCCAGCTTCTTGGTTAATTTGGCTTTGACCAGATTGAGCAATTGTATCTCCTTGCTCCACTACACTACCTTCTTTTACTTTCATATCAGTAATGGATTGGTAGCGTGTCACAATTCCTTCAGCATGCTGAATTTCAACGACATTACCTAGTGTTGCATCTTCTTCCACCTTAGTAACTGTTCCACTTAATGCTGCACGAACTTCAAATGTTTTCCCATCTTCCATAACAATGTCAATACCTGCATTTGGTTGGTATGTGTTATTGTAGAATACCAAAGCTTCTTCTTGAGCCGCTTCCTCACCATGTACATCATAGAATTTAGTTTGGATTACTGCTCCGTCCGCTTTTTCTACCGGTAGCACAAAGTTCTCCATTGCATTATTTACTTCAACTGCATCCTCATTACCTTTGCCAGTAAGATCTGTCTCACCGTAATCGAATCCATCTGTGTCTGAAGCATTTTCATTGCTGTTTTGGAACCATAGAACGCCACTAAGTATGAGTGCTGCACTCGCGATGTAAATTGCTGGATAAGCCCAACGTTTCTTCATAAACTTTTTAAAACTAGAATCTTGAGAAGTCTTTTTTTCTTCCTCTCTCATTTTTCATCACCTCTGGCATCAGTTTGAACAGATTCCAGAAGATATATACATCATCTAAAAATTTTTTTGGATTTATTTTTTACTAACTCGATTTTTATATACATGTTTTATCAAAATAATTATTTTCTGAATACTTAAGTACTAAGAGATCTACATTCAAACAGAAAACAAACAGCTCCGATTGAAGCTGTTTGTTTAAACTTACTTTTGTGCAGTTAATTTTGCCACCATCGTATCAGATTCACTTATTTCGATTCCTTTATAATAATAAGAAACGATTTCTTTATATGATTTACCTTCTTTCGCCATACCGTTTGCACCATACTGACTCATGCCAACCCCATGTCCATATCCTTTTGTTTGTATATTAATCTGATCGCCATTTCTCTTCAGGGTAAAGTCAGTTGATTGCAATCCTAATTTCATTCTAACATCTGTTCCTTTAATCATGGTTCCATTAATATTTACTTTCCCTATTCGATTACCATCTGTTTTCTCAACAATTTTAGCAACAGTTTGACCCGAAGGTACTTTCACATCTAATTTTTTTTCAAATTCGGACACAGGGATAGAGATTTGATCAGCAAATTTTGGTGTATCAATGTCCCAGGGGCTTTTGACACTTTTTAAATACGGGGTCGCATTAGCCCAAACATTTTCTGCATTTTCCGTATAGCCATTACTTGTTGAAAAGAACGCTGCTGTTATAGGATTACCATCATAGGTAAGAATTTGCCCACTTGTTTCTTGAACTGCTTGCGTAATTTTCTCGATTTTCCAATCATAATCGGACTTCCATATTTTCTTGAGCTCTTCTTTGTTTTTAAAAACTTGATCATCAGTGGAATCAGTAATCATGGCACCATCTGGTAATGAACCCTCATCTGCCAGTAGATGCTGCATTGTATACGTTCGCGCTGCTAATGCTTGTGCCTTCAACGCCTCTAGCTCAAACTCAGCAGGCATCTCAGAAGCAACAACCCCAATAAGATAGTCTTCAAAAGCAAAGGTTTCCACTTTGTTGGCATCGGTACGGTAAACAGCCACATCAACTGCAGGTTCCATCGAGGTGAAAGGTGTTGCCTCCCCCTTCTTCTTCTCCGCAGTTACAGTTTCTCGATTCTCTTGCTTCTCATCATTTCCCAAAGGAAGAACTACTAGTAAGGCTGGAATAATTAATACAAGTGTAAAGAGTAATGCTGATAGTACGATGAATGGTTTGAATTTTGTCATATGCTAGCCTCCATCAAGATTCACGTCTCATTCAATCATATGGTCGAAATAGAGCCATTATGACAAAATCCCACTATTGAATTTCTCTAGTAAAGTAGCTATTTCTTGTGTAATGGTAGAGATAGAGAACCGAGTGAAAATGGAGTTAGGGCTAATTGCGAGAGCTAAATGTTCACCTTCACTATGGTAATGAATAGTTTTGAGTCCACAACCAAATCATAGATAGAGTCCTACAACACCTAAAAAAAATTGTGGATGAACCTTTGTCCTTTTTTGCCCTCAATCACATCTCGATGGTTATGTGACTTCATTTGTGCGCATTTCCTGTTTGCCCAACATCTCATCAGTTTTATATACTCTGTGCACCCATTCCCTAATATAACTTGGCTTTTTTGATCTCACATATATGTACATCTACATTTTCATCCTTAGCTAAAAAAAACCACCAATCTCTAAAAAGATTAGTGGTTCGCCATTTTTATGCATTCAAATCAGTAATGATGGTTTGTTCAGTTGTAGACATATCTTCGTCTGCTTCAGTCACACGTTCAATGTCTGCACCTAAGCTCGCTAGTTTCTTATGGAAATCGACATAGCCACGGTCAAGATGTTTTAATTCTGTTACACGTGTTATGCCGTCTGCTACAAGTCCTGTTAAGATGAGAGCAGCTGCAGCACGTAAATCGGTTGCGGCAACTTCTGCACCTTGTAGGTTGGATGGTCCTTCCATAATAACAGAGCGACCTTCGATTTTCACATCTGCATTCATGCGACGGAATTCTTCCACATGCATGAAGCGGTTTTCAAATACAGTCTCCGTAATAACACTTGTGCCTTTGGCATGAAGCAATAGTGCCATCATTTGAGATTGCATATCTGTTGGAAAACCTGGGTGAGGCATCGTTTTAATATCGACAGCTTTAAGTTCTGACGGGCCGATGACGCGAACGCCTTCTTCCTCTTCGATAAACTGAACGCCCATTTCTTCCATTTTTGCTATTAAAGATGTTGCATGTTCTGGTACAGCGCCTTTGACAAGAACATCGCCGCCTGTAATGGCTGCTGCTACCATAAATGTACCTGCTTCAATTCGGTCTGGAATAATATGATGCTCAGCACCAAATAATACATCCACACCTTCAATACGAATCGTTCCTGTTCCAGCACCACGAACTTTTGCACCCATTTTATTAAGGAAGTTCGCAAGGTCCACAATTTCTGGCTCTTTTGCTACATTTTCTAGAATCGTTGTACCCTTTGCTAATGTAGCAGCCATCATAATATTTTCTGTTGCGCCTACGCTAGGAAAATCAAGATATATTTTCGCACCATGCAGTTTTCCTTCTGGAGCTTCTGCTTCAATAAAACCGTTGCCAACCTTAACTGTTGCACCCATTGCTTCAAAACCCTTTAAATGTTGATCTATCGGGCGTGAACCAATCGCACAGCCGCCTGGCAATGCTACTCTTGCTCTTCCATTTCTCGCTAATAGTGAACCCATGACTAAAACAGATGCACGCATTTTTCGAACATATTCAAATGGTGCTTCTACTTTTAACTCTCTAGATGCATCAACAGTTACTGTATTGTTATCAAACCCCACTTCGGCGTTTAAAAAACGTAATACTTCATTAATTGTATATACATCGGAGAGAGTTGGGACATCACGAATTACGCTTTTTCCATCACTTGCTAACAATGTTGCAGCGATTACCGGTAAAACAGCATTTTTTGCGCCTTCTACTTTGACTGTGCCACTTAACCGATTTCCGCCGCGGACGATGATTTTTTCCAAAGTGTATTCCCCTCCGCGTCCATTTTCTCTATATTAATATTCAATCGTTATGATGGGTGTGCCGATAACAATAGTTGTCTTAGCGCCCAACCCTTCTTTTCTTAAGCCAATTTGTAAATTCATATCTTTGCCATCCGTTGTAACAGACTCTTTGAACATAGGTGAATATGCCGATGTCGAAATAAATTGCTCTTCTTCTAACGCTTCTATTTCTTTCGCATTAAATGTGGACAATAATCCGTTCATTTGTTCAAGCATAGACTCCCTCATATTACCATCATAATGACCAATGATACAAGAGAAAATATTGGGTTTTTTAGTAAAAATGTCAGACATCTGACTTTTCATATAGTTCCCCATATTTTCCTGGATACTGCCTTCGTAGCCAGCACCTTTCGCCTCATAAATGACATACGTTTGTACATTGTTTTTTGTGTCGGTTGAAAGTATTTTTATCGTTTCAGTCAGATCATTTTTTTTAAGCGTTCCTATGACTTCATATCTTTCTTGAGATTCCTTTTGGACAGACCATTTCCAGTCCGTAAAACTCTTTTTCATCTCTTTAGTATATGCTTTTACTTCTGCAAAGGTTTGTAGTGTTTCCAAGTTTTCCCTTGCATGAACTGACCATTCTTGAATCAAAATATTCTCGTCCTGAACAGTTTGAGCGATTTGTATTAGTGAAAGCTCTTCTACAGATGCTGCATCCGAATGATTGCCGAAAATAATCCAAACTAACCCGACAATTCCCATTATAGAAAATATAAATGAATACTTCTTCATTTAACTCCCTCCCTTACTACCATTGTTACCAAAGGAGAGATCGGCATACTTGGGAATTATCGTCACATTTTGACATCCACTAGTTGAGTGAATATTAAGTCAGATTATATGTATAGTTTTAAGAAAATTTATAGCAACATCATGCATTGTACTCAAACTTTGAGCAAATGAAAACATGTACGAAGACCTATATTTAAGGTCTATTTTTTGACAAATGGATTATTGCAAAATAAATGGAAGTTGTTGAGACCAAAGAAGATAATCAAGCACAAAGTTACCGACAATCGATCCAAGTGCGATCGATAACAATACATATAATACCCTTGCTTGCAAAACATGGTTCGCCTTGATCCACGTATCAATTTTAATCGCTTGCAAAGCATACCAAGCTACAGCAATAAATATTAAATGTACAATAATACTAACCAATGCCTGTTGGCCAAATCCAGAGATCACATGACCCACTCCTTCAATCAAAAACTACACCATTTATTTTAACTCAAATCACCTTCAGAAAGATAGCACACACCCTCTTAACAATTGACGTTTTTGTTTCAGTTTTCGTTTCACCTAAATTTATTTTTCCATAATTTACTTTACTTTAAGCTCTTTGCTTTCCATAAATAAAAAAGAAGAAGGAGCTCTCCCTTCTTCTATACCCGTTTCTACTGTAAGAAATCATAAAATGATAAAAAATTTTGATGGAGGAAATCATAAGCTAATTGTGGAAAAACGCCTAGTAATACTGTCATCATCACGCAAATACTTATGATAATGCTATTCAACTTCTTCCCACTCATTTGAAAAGTATGATTCGCTTCTCGGAAGAAAGCGTAAATAATCAACTTAAAATAATATATATAAGATATCACCGTAGTGGCGATTAGGATAACAGCTAATAGATAATGCGTTGGTTCTGTGCTTAATGCGCCTAGAAAAATATTCAGTTTGCCAATAAACCCTGATGTTCCTGGTATCCCCGCTAACCCTAGCATAGTAAGTGCGAGTGCAACAGCTAAAAGGGGAGCGCGTTTGGAAAGCCCAGACAATTGCTTTAGCTCTTCAATATTCATTAATTGTAACAAAGAAAAAACAGCGATTGTCATAAATAAATAGGCCGTTAAATAAAACCAAATCGTCTCTACCATAAAGGCGGAGAAAGCCGTTACCGCAACTAATAAATATCCCGCATGTGCAATGCTTGAATAGGCAAGCATCCGCTTAATCTTCGTTTGCCTTAGTGCCACTAAATTCCCCCATATCATCGTCACGGCAGCAAGAACGGCTAAAAAGTTTTGCAGCGCCATTAATAAAGAAGAATTGTTACTCACATCCGGAATATGATAAAAAACCGTGATGAACATTCGAATGATTAAAATAAACCCTGCTGCTTTTGAAATAATACTCAAAAAAGCGGTAACTGGTATCGGCGCTCCTTCATAAACATCTGGTGTCCACATATGAAAAGGTGCTGCAGCGATTTTAAATGCTAAACCAGCTAAAATCATCAGAAAAGCTAGTGCTAATAAAAATAGATGTTGAGTATTCGTTAACTCTTGAAGCCTACCCGCCATTTCTAAAATATTGGTTGTCCCAGCAATCCCATATAAATAACTCATACCGAACAAAGTAATAGCTGTGGCAATTCCACCATTAATGACATATTTCATTGCTGACTCGTTTGAAGGGAGATGCTTCTTTCTTATTCCTACTAATATATAGGATGATAAGGTCATTAGCTCTAAACCTACAAAAAGAGTAATTAAATCAGCGCTGGAGGACATAATCATCGCACCAAGTAATGCCACTAAAAATAAATAGAAAAACTCTCCCCTGAACTCCGTTAATTCTTCTTTCGGTTCATATGAAATAGCTAACAACAACACAAAGCCGGCAGCAACTAATAACACTAATTTAAAAGCAATCGCAAAGGAATCTAATCGGAAGGTGTCATAGAGGATCGCAAAAGGTGTGTCCCCTATGAGTGTAAGTAAAAAGATTAAAGCTGCAACGATACTTCCTACACCAAGCCAACCGAGCCATTTCCGATGAAACGACCTCGGTAGAAATAAATCTAGGAGGGATAGTAGAGTAGCTGTACCAAGAATAATGAATTCTGGAACCATCGCATGCCAACTAAATGATAATAATGTATCAAGATCCATTTTTATTTCACCCCCCTAATCCAATGATGATTGATTTTAAAGTTGAACCGATAATATCTGGATAAACACCAATACCAACAATACATAAAAGCAAAATAATTGCTGGCCAAATCTCTAATGACGTCATATCTCTTACCCTTTTCACCTTCTCTTGTTGGCCAAAAGTAATCCCTAGTACTGCTCGTAATATATATACAGCCGTCAATATAATTCCTAAACATGCGATAACTGCAAGCACTGGCCATTCTTGAAATAGACCCAGGAACACGAGAAATTCCGCGACAAACCCTGACATACCGGGTAAACCTAATGAGGCGAGACCTGCTACTAACAAAAAACCTGAAGCGATTGGCATTGTTTTCGCTAGCCCATTTAAATCATCCATGGAACTAGATTGATATCTCTCGTAAAAGATACCGATAAGATAGAAGAACAAGGCGGCAATTAACCCATGTGAGACCACTTGAAACATCGCTCCTTGTATCCCCGCTTCATTTAATGCAGCCAATCCGATAAGCACGATACCCATATGCGAAATCGATGAGTAAGCTAAAATTTTTCTCAGTTCTTGTTGGGATAATGCTAAAAACGCACCATAAAGCAAGTTGATTACACCAAGTATCGCCAGCCATAAAGTGAGCGATTGAAACTGGTTAGGAAAGAAGCCTAAACCAAAATGGATGAGACCATAGGCGCCAATTTTCAACAGTACACCCGCATGAAGCATGACAATTGCTGCTGGCGCTTCAGCATGAACCTTAACCATCCAGCTGTGAAACGGCCAAATAGGAAGCTTAATCCCAAAGGCAATGAATAAGGCAAGCAGCAAGCCCGTTTTCTCTTTTGATGAAAAAACCGTTCCATCATCTGCACTTAAAATAGACATTAAGGCCTCGATATTCGCCGTACCTGTTTTAGCAAACAATACCATGATGACAACTAAAAGGATTGCTGACCCAATCCCGTTATAAATGAGCAAAGAGAAGGCTGTTCGTTCTTTTTCATATAGCCCCCATTTGCCTATTAAAAAGAAGGTTGCCACTAAAGTCACTTCAAAAAAGATAAAGAATAAAACTAAGTTCTCAGCAGCAAACACCCCGAGCATGCCAACTTCTAATAATAGAAATAGCATGTAATAACCTTTCCACCCTGCTTTGATCTGAAATGAAGCAAAGGCGGCTAACGTAGAGAGTAAGGCTGTTAATAACAATAGAATAAGAGAAAAACCGTCTACTCCTAATTCATAATCAATACTGTATAATTTGCCAAAGACTTCGGGATTACCAAATTGCATCCAACTTAATTTCCCAGAATAACTAACTAACTCTACACCCATCTTAGATGAGATAATTAAGTAGATTGATAGAAAAAGAGAAGGAAGGGTACTAAGTGTAGCGACTGTTTTAATCGTTTTCTCCTTCGTTTTTGCAACCAGTGTTAATAATAAGACACCGAGAAGGGGCGCAAATACAATAATGCTCAATATAAACGGGAATCCCACTATAAGCCACCTCCTGTCACTGCAAACACTACGATCAGAATGGCTAACCCAACAAAAGCAACCGTTCCATACAATTGAGTCTGCCCATTTTGAAACTTTGAACCAATCATGCTCAACTGTTTAATGGTGATGGTTACAAGAGAAATGAGACCTTCAATTAAATAAACCTCCACGAAATGTAGAACTTGACTTACAAAGCGGCTACCTTTAACAAAGATATACTGATACACTTCATCGATATAATATTTATTTACTACAAGCTGATACGTATAAGGAGCTCTTGATGTAAACCAATCTCTGGAAATAACTTTCTTACTATACATCAACCAAGCAAGCAAGATACCTAAGAATGCTACAATCGTGGCTACAATCATCACCCAAAGCGGACCATCGAGATGACCATGCACATTTGCAGCTATCCCCGTTGTTAACCAATCTCCTAAAAATGTTCCGAACCAAGGGGTTTGTATATAACCAGCAACAATCGCTAACAACGCAAGAACTCGCATGGGAACGGTCATCCAATTGGATGAATCTTTTACCATTGAATGCTCTTTCTTTTCTTCTCCACCAAATACTAAGAAAAATAAGCGGAACATGTAAAATGCAGTGAAGAAAGCAGCAATGATTGCAAGTGTGAATAATAAGTAATGACCACTCACCCAGGCAGACACTAATATTTCTTCTTTACTAAAAAAGCCTGATAATAAAGGTACTCCGCTAATCGCCATTGTCCCAATTAGAAAGAACGGTGCAGTCCATTTCATCTTCTTCCATAAGCCACCCATTTTCTCAATATCTTGGGTATGAACAGCATGAATGACACTACCAGCTGCTAAAAACAATAGTGCCTTAAAAAAGGCGTGTGTTGTTAAATGGAATACACCGGCCACGTAACCTCCCACCCCTAATGCAAGCATCATATAACCTAGCTGACTTACAGTAGAATACGCTAAAGCTCTTTTAATATCTTTTTGGGTCATCCCAATCGTTGCAGCAAAAATGGCGGTAAATCCACCAACAATAGCTATGGTAAGCATGGCCACCTCACTGAAGGCGAATAACGGATAAAGTGCTGCTACAAGGTAAACACCAGCTGCTACCATTGTGGCAGCATGAATTAATGCCGATACAGGCGTGGGTCCTTCCATCGCATCAGGTAACCACGAATGCAACGGGAACTGACCAGACTTCCCAACGGCTCCGATAAAGATAAGAATAGCTGTTAAGGTAGCCATCGTTTCTGATAGACCACCCGCTGAGATAGCAGCAAAAATCTCATCATACTCAAAGCTCCCTACTTGCCAAAAGAGAAGAATCATACCAATGAGAAGGCCGATATCACCAATTCTCGTCATGATAAATGCTTTCTTGGCAGCTACTTTTGCCTCTTCTTTATAAAAATAAAAACCAATCAATAGAAATGAGCCAACGCCCACAAGCTCCCAGAATATATATGTTTGTAATAGATTAGGAGAAAGAACAAGTCCAAGCATCGCAAAGGTGAATAATCCTAAGTATGAGAAAAATACTGTTATGCGCTCATCTCCCTCCATGTATGCCTTTGAATACATATGTACGAGGAAGCTAACGAGCGAGACAATGACAAGCATAAGGGCATTTAATTGATTGACCTCAAAACCTGCAGTCAATTGAGTCTCCCCTATGGTTAGCCATATGAACTCTACCTTTACATTTTCCTGCGTGAAACGCGCAAATAAAACCAGTAAAGCACATATAAAACTAACTAAGGAAAGAATTACTGCGAAATCAATTTGCCCTCTCCGCCACTTCCTTCCAAAAATAAGTAGCACTAAGAAGGAGAAAAGCGGAAAAAGCGGTATGATCCATGCAATCTCCATCATTTCTTCATGTCCCCTTTTATTCATACGAATGACGTATGTTCATTCAAGTTAATTTTTCAAAGAGTTGTAATCATCTACATTGACGGATTTACGATTTCGATAGATAGCTATGAGGATAGCGAGCCCGACTGCCGCCTCAGCCGCAGCAACTGCAATGGCAAAAAGGGCAAATATTTGGCCATCTATTGAAGGCATCATGCCATACTTACTAAAAGCAACGAGGTTAATATTAACCGCATTTAACATTAATTCAATGGCAATAAGTACAATGACAGTATTCTTCTTCGTTAATGCCCCGTATAATCCGATACAAAAGAGGATAATGGCTAGTGTTAAATAGGCAGATAACGGCACACTACTCACGTTCTTCCCCCTCCTCATCATCCCGTTTCGCTAACACTATCGCACCAATAAGGGCGACGAGTAAAATAACCGAAGTTAATTCAAAAGGAATAATATATTTCGAATAAAGGGCAATCCCTATTTGCTCTGTATTATTTTCATGCAACGAAGTGGATGGTTCCCCTAGTTCAAGTTGGTATATACCTAAGTAAAAGACGAGCCCGAACCCAAGGATGGCTAGAAAGATGAGAAATTTTCTAAAGCCTCCTCCACTCGTCTCGCTCTTGTCATTATGACGCGTTAACATAATGCCAAAAAGCATCATAATTGTGATCGCACCTGAATAGATAAGGATTTGGACTACTGCAATAAATTCTGCAGAAAGCATGACGTAAATGCCAGCAATACTAATGAAAGTAAAGACGAGAGCGACGACCATATGAACAACCTTTGTTAAGTTGATCATCATGATCCCACCGCCTATAGCGATGAGTGATAAAACAATAAATATGAAAAACTCGCCGCTCATGCCTTATTCTCCTTTCGTAATTGGGTATCATTTTCATCCAACCACACAAGATCTTTAAATAATTCATCACGACTATATTCTGCGAGTTCAAAATGATTTGTCATAATGATTGCCTCAGTAGGACAAACTTCCGTACATAAGTCACATAGTATACAAATTTCGAAATTTATATCATACGTATCAATAATTTTCCCCCGCTTACTTGAATCGGGATGCTTTTTCCCCGTGAGTGTAATGCAATCTGTCGGACATATATTGGCACATTGATTACAGACTATGCATTTTTCTGGATAAAATTTTTGAATTCCCCTAAAGCGATCGGGAAGTGGTAAGGGTTCATTAGGATAATCATAGGTTAGTTTCTTGCGCGTCATATTTTTCAACGTGTATTTCAATCCTTTTGCTAATCCAAACATACCTTTGTCACCCCTTTAAAATAGATTGATCCATTCTTTTAATAATGCAGTGAGGAAGATATTCGCTATAGCTACTGGCAATAATACCTTCCAGCCGAACTCCATTAGTTGGTCGGCACGTATCCTTGGGAAAGTAACACGGAACCAAATAAGCAGAAAGATAACAACCATAAATTTAAGTGCAAACCAAACGGCTCCCGGTATAAACCCTAAATAGGGTAATGGTAGCCAACCACCTAAAAAGACGACAGTTATTAACGCTGACATTGCGAACATATACACATACTCAGCTAACATAAAGAACGCCCAACGAAAACCGGTATACTCAACAAAATAACCTGCAACAAGTTCCGACTCCGCTTCAGCCAAATCAAACGGCACCCGATTCAATTCAGCTACTGCTGCAATAAAGAAGACGATAAAGGCAATCGGTTGCCAAAGAATATACCAGCCATTTTCTTGCGCTAACACAATATCATTTAAGTTCATACTTCCTGTCAGAAGAATGACACCAATGACCGACATAACTAGTGGAATTTCATATGATATCATCTGTGCGGCTGCCCTCATTGCCCCCATTAATGCATATTTATTATTAGAAGCCCACCCTGCGGTCACAACTCCGACAGTCGTAATACCCGAGACAGCAATATAATAAAGCAAACCAACACCGATATCAGCGAATTGAAATCGATCAGTGAATGGAATGATTGCTAATACCATAAAAGCAGGTGTAAAAGCAATTAACGGTGCAAGAATAAATAATGGTTTGTCTGCTGCCCGCGGAATGGCATCTTCCTTAATCAGTAGCTTCAAGACATCCGCAACTGTTTGTAATAGTCCCCATCTTCCTCCTACTTGGTTAGGCCCATGCCGCAATTGCATAAAGCCCATAACCTTTCTTTCTGCTAAAATGGCATAAGTGACAAACCCTAGAACAATAAATAACAGCAGAACCGTTAATGCAAAATAAATGAAGAAATGGAGCCATGTCGCTTCAGAAGTTAATAATCCCTCAATCATTATCCGTCCACCTCCCCAAGCACGATATCAATTGCGCCAAGGATTGCGATTAAATTAGCCATATTCTGACCAACTAGTAACTTCGGTAAGATTTGCAGATTATAAAAAGACGGCCGCCTAAATTTCAGACGATATGGCTCTTTCTTACCTTCACTGGCAATATAACAACCGATTTCTCCTCGAGGAGACTCGATGCGTACAAACGTTTCTCCTTTAGGCGGTTTAATGACCTTAGGAACCTTACCCATGACCTCACCTGTTTCAGGGAATTGCTCCACCGCTTGCTCAAGTATCCGTAAACTTTGTTCTATTTCCTGGATACGCACTTGGTACCTTCCCCATGCATCACCTGTATCAGCTGTACATATTTCAAAAGAAAACCGGTCGTAAATGGAATAAGGTTCACTTTTCCGTAAATCCCAAGCAAGCCCAGTACAACGTAAATTGGCTCCGCTTAAGGAATAGTCCATTGCCTCTTCTTTTGTGTATTGACCGATACCCTTTACACGATTAAGGAAAATTTCATTGCCGGTTACGAGATCTCCGTAACCCGCTAACTGCTCTCTCATGTAAGGAATAAACGCCTTCACTTTTTCTATCCAACCGTCTGGTGCATCCCATTTCACTCCGCCTACTCTCATATAATTAAATGTTAGGCGGCCACCTGAGATTTCATTTAACAAATTGATGATCATTTCTCTTTCTCTAAAAGCGTATAAAAATGGACTTGTCGCCCCTAAATCAAGCAAATATGTACCCCACCAAACAAGATGACTAGCAATTCTACCGAGTTCCATCGTGATGATGCGAAGGTATTCCGCTCGTTCAGGAATGTCTAGCTCCATCATCGTTTCAACTGCGTGGCAAAGCACATAATTATTTGTCATCGCGGCCAAGTAATCTAAGCGATCTGTATAGGGAATGATTTGTGTATATTGCAGATTTTCAGCTATTTTTTCTGTTCCTCTATGGAGATAACCGATGACTGGTTTGGCATCAATAATCATTTCTCCATCTATTTTGATAACAAGACGAAAAACGCCATGTGTACTGGGATGCTGTGGTCCTACATTCAATAGCATCTCTTCTGTTCTGATCATTGCCTTTTACACCTCCACATCATAAGGTTCATAATCCTTGCGGAGAGGATGACCAACCCAATCTTCCCCAAGCATAATGCGATGTAGGTCAGGGTGGTTGGTAAATTGAATACCAAGGAGGTCATATGCTTCACACTCTGGCCAGTTCGCACCTGGCCATATAGTTGCAATAGAATCAACTCTTGGATTTTCACGATCCATTTTCACTTTCAAAGCGACAGACTGCTTATTTTTAAAGGAGTATAAATGAACATAAATCTCCATATATGTTTCAAAATCAGTTCCATGTAATTCTGATAAAAATTCAAAATGAAGACCGCTATGTTGTTTGAATAACAAGGCAAGGGAATAGTAATGTTCTAGCTTAACAACAATAGTGGGCACATGCTTGCTCATACGATTAATATAGGAATCTTCTAAAATATCTTCTTTGTAGTGTTCTTTTACAATGTTGAGGTAACGATCTAAGATTGGTTGTTGAGGTGATGGTGTGATAGGTTCTGGCTCTTCTGTTTCTTTTGCTTGAGTTGTTTTCCCTCTTGCCTTTGCTGCTGCAGCTGCCTTTGCTTTGGCGGCTGCGATGGCTTTAGCCTTCTCTGAATCGCCACTTTCATTCGCGTTCTTTGCCTTTCGTTTCGCTGCAGCGGCTGCTTTGGCTTTGGCAATAGCGATTGCCTTTTGTTTTTCTAAGTCTTGGTTAGATGTTGGCTCTGTTTCTGTTCCTTTTGTCTCTTTTGCTTTTTTCTTTGCTATTGCGGCTGCTTTTGCCTTGGCGGCGGCCGCTGCTTTTTGTTTTTCTAGATCTTGATTGGAGGTTGGCTCTGTTTCTTTTCCTTCTGTCTCTTTTGCTTTTTTCTTTGCTATTGCGGCTGCTTTTGCCTTGGCGGCGGCCGCTGCTTTTTGTTTTTCTAGATCTTGATTGGAGGTAACATCATCTTTTGTTTGGTTCACTTCGGATACTGAGTCATGCGATTCTTCTTTTTTCTTTTCCCTCTCTTCCCGTTTTCTTTGTGCAGCTGCTCTTGCTTTTTCCGCTGCTTCCTTTTTTAACTGCTCTTTATCTTTTTCATCCAAGTCAGATCACCCGCTTTCCTGTTTTCGCCTCATAACGGATTTTTGCCTTTAACTTATTGACACCGTATATGAGTGCTGCAGGATTAGGTGGACAACCTGGTATGTACACATCAACTGGGACCACTTGGTCTACCCCTTTTACAACAGAATAAGAATAAACATATGGACCACCTGCAGTTGCACAAGAGCCCATAGCAATCACCCACTTCGGTTCAGGCATTTGATCGTAAAGCCGTCTAATTACTGGAGCCATTTTTTTCGTGACGGTACCAGATACAATCATGACATCAGATTGTCGTGGAGAAGTGCGGAAAAAAGAGCCAAAACGATCGAGATCATAGTGAGAAGAACCCACACCCATCATTTCAATGGCACAACAGGCGAGGCCAAACGTCATCGGCCATAATGAATTACTTCTAGCCCATCCTTTTAACTGCTCTAATGTAGACATGAATATATTACGCTGAATTTCAGCCATTTCTTTTTCACTCATTTGATCTAATTTTAAATCCATTTCAGCACCTTCTTTTTCCAAGCATATATTAAACCTATCACTAACATAAACACGAAAATCAGCATCTCTATTAAAGCAAATATGCCTAATTTTTCATATGCTACGGCCCATGGATATAAAAACACTGTCTCCACATCAAAAATGACGAAAAGAAGAGCAAACATGTAATAACGAACCGTGAATTGTACCCTTGAGTCTTGAAAGGGATCAATTCCACTTTCATAAGTAGTATACTTATCCTCATTAGGTTGATATGGTCGCAACAATTTCCCGAAAAATAGAGCAACTAATGGTAATAGCACACCGATAATTATAAAAGAAAGGACTATCAAATAATTATTTTGATACAGATGCCATAATTCCAATATCATCCCCTCCATAATATAGAAACTATTCAAAATTTTTAAAATGTAATCGGATACATTATAACACCCTTGCCATATTCTGTCGATAAGCCACTAGTCATTTCCATCTATCCCATACTTCATTTATATGACAAGTTGTATAGGATATATCTTTTTTACTGAATCTTATCCGAAAAAAATAAGAACTGTTGGTAGGATAAAGAGAAGGTTTATATTATTGTGAGGAAATAGATAGATCTATATAGCTTTTGCTCACAAGGGGTCAGAAATCTTATCAGCAGGATGAGTGAAATTCAATTCACTATGAGCATGTTTGCTTGCAATTACAAAAAGATGAAGGCTGAGAAACTGAGCGTAATTGACTTATTTAACACTGGATACACTCATATTTTTCCTCTACCCCATTTTCTTGACTCGTTTAGCACCGAATCCAATCATATCTTTCTGCTACCTCATTTTTTTGACTCGTTTATCACTGAATCCAATCAAATTTTTCCGCTACCTCATTTTTTTGACTCGTTTATCATCGAATCCAATCATATTTTTCCAACCACACATTATTTGCCTCGTTTTGGTTTATCAGCTGAACTCATCCAATCAATTTAATTCACTCACGGGATTTCTGAAACGTATTGGTATTATAGAGGCATCACAGCACAAATTTATGTTATCGATTCATTCCACGGTTCGTTTACCACCCGAAAGACACGCTTAAATAGACCCACGCAAAACAAAAAACGAACCAATCCTGATGATAAAAACAGGATTGATTCGTTTTCATGATGATTATATATTTCTCTCCGAAACATTGATACGATTCATCGCACGTTTTAGTGCAAGTTCTGCACGTTTGAAGTCGACGTTTTCACGCTTTGTTTCATTCAAACGTTGTTCTGCACGATCTTTTGCACTTTTGGCACGATCAAGATCGATATCAGTCGCTTGTTCCGCAGATTGCGCTAAAATCGTTACTTGGTCCGGACGTACTTCGAGGAAACCACCGCTAACAGCAACCAAATCAGATTGATTTTCTTTCTTTAGACGGACAGCTCCAATTTGTAACGGTGCAACCATAGGGACGTGACCTGCTAAAATACCTAGCTCTCCACTTTCAGCTTTGGTACTTACCATTTCCACATCGGATTCATACACCGGGCCATCGGGAGTAACAACACTGACTTTAATCGTCTTCATTTTTTACCCTCCTGGTCCTAAATTATACCTCTACGCCCATTTTTTTAGCAGCTTCAATTACTTCTTCAATACGACCAACTAGACGGAAAGCATCTTCTGGTAGGTGGTCATATTTACCTTCAAGGATTTCTTTAAATCCTTTAACAGTTTCTTTTACAGGAACATAAGAACCTGGTTGGCCTGTAAATTGCTCTGCTACGTGGAAGTTTTGAGATAAGAAGAATTGGATACGACGCGCACGTTCAACGATAAGCTTATCTTCGTCTCCAAGCTCGTCCATACCTAGGATCGCGATAATATCTTGAAGCTCTCTGTAACGTTGTAACGTTTGTTGTACAGTACGAGCTACTTCATAATGCTCTTCACCAACTGTTTCAGGTGAAAGTGCACGTGATGTAGATGCTAATGGATCCACGGCAGGGTAAATACCCATTTCAGATAATTTACGCTCTAAGTTTGTTGTTGCATCTAAGTGAGCGAAAGTTGTTGCTGGAGCCGGGTCAGTATAGTCATCGGCAGGTACATAAATCGCTTGGATTGATGTAACAGATCCAACATTCGTTGAAGTAATACGTTCTTGTAATTTACCCATTTCAGTTGCAAGTGTTGGTTGGTAACCAACGGCAGATGGCATACGACCAAGTAGGGCAGATACCTCAGAACCTGCTTGCGTGAAACGGAAGATGTTATCCATGAAGAAAAGAACGTCTTGTCCTTGCTCATCACGGAAATATTCAGCCATTGTTAAACCAGTTAGGGCAACACGCATACGTGCTCCAGGTGGCTCATTCATTTGTCCGAATACCATCGCAGTTTTCTTAATAACGCCTGAGTCAGTCATTTCATAGTAAAGGTCATTACCTTCACGTGTACGCTCACCAACACCAGCGAATACAGAAATACCACCGTGCTCTTGAGCGATGTTATTGATTAACTCTTGAATTAAAACGGTTTTACCAACACCGGCACCACCGAATAGACCGATTTTACCACCTTTGATGTAAGGAGCAAGTAAGTCTACTACTTTAATTCCTGTTTCAAGAATTTCTACTTCTGTAGAAAGTTTTTCGAATGTAGGTGCTTCTCTATGAATAGAGTCACGACGAGCATCACCAGTAATGGCTGGATCCAGGTCAATTGTATCACCTAGTACGTTAAATACACGGCCAAGAGTGATATCACCTACTGGTACAGAGATGGCTGCACCTGTATCTATTACTTCAGTTCCACGTTGTAAACCATCTGTTGAAGACATAGCAATTGTACGTACAGTGTCATCACCTAAATGAAGGGCAACTTCAAGGGTTAAGTTGATTCCAACTTCAGATTCGTTACGCGAAGTGTTATCAATTTGCAATGCGTTATAGATTGCTGGTAATTGACCGTTTTCGAACTTTACGTCAACAACCGGACCCATAACTTGAAGAACGCGTCCTTTGTTCATCTTTTTCCCTCCTAATAAGAAATGCTATTTAATTATTCTAGAGCAGCTGCTCCACCGACAATTTCAGTAATCTCTTGAGTAATTGCAGCCTGACGCGCACGGTTATAGCTTAAGTCTAATGCATTGATTAGATCCTTCGCATTATCCGTAGCATTCTTCATCGCTGTCATACGCGCGGCATGCTCACTAGCTTTACTATCTAATAATGCACCATAGATTAAGCTTTCAGCATACTGAGGTAGCAATACTTTCAAAATTTCTTCAGCGGAAGGCTCAAATTCATACGAAGTTAACTGGTCTGACCCACTAGAAATATCTGTTAGTGGTAAGATTTTTTTCGATGTTACTTCTTGAGTAATTGCGCTGACATAGTGATTGTAATAAATGTATAGCTCATCATATGTTTCATCAGAGAACATACCAACCGTTTTAGTTGTTAAGTCTTTGATTTCAGCAAATGATGGCTGGTCTGCTACGCCGACGATATCGACGATTACATTCATCCCTTTTCCTTTGAAGAAATCAACGGCCATTCTACCAATCGCTATTATCGCAAACTCATCATTAGACTTATGTCTTTGTTGAATTGTTTGGTTAACGGCTTTTAGAACTCTACTGTTAAATGCCCCAGCTAGTCCACGGTCAGATGTAATGACGACATAACCCGTTTTCTTAACCGGACGGCTCACTAACATTGGATGTGATGCATCTGCACTACCAATTGCGATAGACGCTGTTACCTCTTGGATTTTTTCCATATAAGGTACAAATGCTTTTGCATTCATTTCCGCACGAGTCATCTTTGAAGCTGATACCATTTGCATAGCTTTTGTAATTTGACTTGTTTTCTTCGTAGAATTGATTCGGTTCTTTATATCACGTAATGATGCCACAGGTTCTCACCACCCTTATACTTAAGTGTGTTTGATTGGTTAGCGCGTAGGCTGTCCCAATCCTTATATATCATTAGATCCTGTAAAAACAATGCATGAAAAGGCAGGAAGGGACAACGATCCCATCCTGTCTAACTCTGCAATGATTATTCAGAAACCACAAACGTTTTCTTGAATTCGTTAATTGCAGCTGCCATATCTTCATCAGCCGGAAGGCCTTGAGTTGTAGCGATATGGTCAAGCAATTCTTTATGATTTTGATCTAACCAAGTAAGATATTCTTCTTCAAAACGACGGATATCTTCAACTGGAATATCATCAAGGAAACCACGAGTTAACGCATAAAGAATCGCAACTTGCTTTTCTACTTTAAGTGGTTTATTAAGGTCTTGTTTAAGAACCTCAACTGTACGAGCACCACGGTTTAACTTCGCTTGTGTTGCTGCATCTAAATCTGAACCAAATTGAGAGAATGATTCAAGTTCACGGAATGAAGCAAGGTCTAGACGTAATGTACCAGCTACTTTTTTCATTGCCTTGATTTGTGCAGAACCACCAACACGTGATACAGAAAGACCTGCGTTAATCGCTGGACGAACACCAGAGAAGAATAGGTCAGACTGAAGGAAGATTTGTCCGTCAGTGATAGAAATAACGTTTGTTGGAATATAGGCAGAAACGTCACCTGCTTGTGTTTCAATGAAAGGTAGCGCAGTGATTGAACCGGCACCTTTTGCGTCACTTAGTTTAGCTGCACGCTCTAAAAGACGGCTGTGCAAGTAGAATACATCCCCTGGATATGCTTCACGACCTGGAGGACGACGTAATAATAATGAAAGTTCACGGTAAGCAGATGCTTGTTTTGTTAAGTCATCATAAACAACTAGTACATGTTTACCGTTATACATGAACTCTTCACCCATTGCTACCCCAGCGTATGGTGCTAAGTAAAGTAATGGAGCTGGTTGAGATGCAGATGCAGTTACAACAATCGTGTAATCTAGTGCACCTGTTTTACGTAATGTTTCAACAGCATTACGTACAGTTGATTCTTTTTGACCAATTGCAACATAGATACAAATCATATCTTGGTCAGCTTGGTTTAAAATTGTGTCGATTGCAACAGATGTTTTACCTGTTTGACGGTCCCCGATGATTAACTCACGTTGACCACGACCGATTGGCACTAATGCGTCAATCGCTTTAATACCTGTTTGTAATGGCTCATGTACAGATTTACGATCCATAACACCTGGAGCCGGTCCTTCAATCGGACGAGTTTTTGTTGTATTGATTGGTCCCATTCCATCAACAGGGTGTCCAAGAGGGTTTACAACACGGCCAATAAGTTCTTCACCTACTGGTACCTCCATGATACGTCCTGTGCGGCGTACTTCATCGCCTTCTTTGATCTCTGTGAATGGTCCTAAAATAACAATACCGACGTTACTTTCTTCAAGGTTTTGCGCCATACCCATAACGCCATTCGAAAATTCAACAAGTTCGCCAGCCATGGCGTTATCTAAACCATGAACACGCGCGATACCATCACCTACTGAGATAACTGTACCGACATCACTCACTTGAATTTCCGACTGATAACCTTCAATTTGCTTTTTTATCAGCGCACTGATTTCTTCAGCTTTGATGCTCATGAGTTTCACCCCTATCTACGAATCTTAGCCTAACAATTGTCGCTCAAGTCTATCTAGCTTGCCACGTAAGCTGCCATCGAAAATCTTGTTTCCTATGCGAAGCTTGACACCGCCCAATAAATTTGAATCAACGATATTTTCTATACGAAGGGATTGCTTGCCCACTTTAGCTGCAAATGTTGCAGATAAAGCGTTTCTCTCTTCATCAGTTAAAGGACGAACAGAGTAAACTTTCGCTTCAGCAATTCCTTTTTGCTCATCTGATAGGTCTAAGAAATGCTCGACCATACCTGTGATTTCATCTTCACGATGACGCTCCACCATGATGAGTAAAGTGTTTATCACATATGTGTTAACAGATGCAAAAGCTTCTTTTACGATCTCTTTCTTTTTTTGAATAGAGAGCTTAGGAGTCTTTAGCACTGCTTTAAATTCAGAGTCATGATTCACTACGTCTTTCACTGCACGAAGCTCATCTTCCATTTGGTCAAGAAGCTGATGTTCATTCGCAAGCTGGAATAGAGCTAACGCGTAACGTTTTGCCACTATTGAGCTCGTCATTGCTTCTCGCCTGCCTCTTGAATATATTCGTTAATTAGTTTTTCTTGATCGGCTGCACTTAATTCCTTCTCAATAACTTTCGAAGCAACTAGGACAGATAATGAAGCAACTTGTTCACGAATAGCTGATACAGCTTGTTCTTTTTGCTGCTCGATTTCAAGTTTTGCAGAATTTTTCAAACGATCGCCTTCAGCACGTGCCGCAACAATTATCTCTTCGCGTTGCGCTTCACCTTGCTTTTTCGCGCTTTCAATTAACGTTTGCGCTTCTGTACGCGCTTCTTTTAATAGAAGCTTTTGCTCTTCTAGTAATTTCTTCGCCTCTACACGACTTGCTTCTGCTGCTTCAATTTCACCAGCGATATGTTCTTCACGTTGGTTCATGATTCCCATAAGTGGGCCCCATGCAAACTTTTTAATTAAAGCTAACAAAATGATGAACATAATCAATTGGAATACGATGTCGCCACCATTAAAGCCGCCAGATGCACCTAATACATAACTATCTAATAACACCCTCGATTCACTCCCTTCAAGAGACGTTCACTTAAGGTCAAACTATTTTAAAGTCATTCGATTGAATTTACATAAAGGAAAGGCGAAGGTCCACTTGTGATGATCTTCGCCATTTTACAAATACAAAAAATTAGCCACCGATAACCATGAATGCGATAACTACGCCGATGATCGGAATCGCCTCAACTAACGCTACCCCGATGAACATAGTAGTTTGAAGCATACCACGAGCTTCTGGTTGACGTGCCATACCTTCAACTGTTTTTGAAACGATTAATCCGTTACCAATACCTGCACCAAGTGCTGCTAAACCGATTGCGATTGCTGCTGCTATAAGACCCATTATTTGTTTCCTCCTTAAAATTTTGGAATAAAATTATTTTTAACAAACATGTTTTGTTCATGTAATGAACAGGTATATATTAATGGTCGTGACTCACTTTGTGAGACATATAAACCATTGTTAACATACAGAAAATAAATGCTTGGATAGCACCGATAAATACGGAGAATCCCATCCATAATAATGTTGGTAATACTGCTACAGCATGTCCTAAGAACCCTGTTGCAAGTGAGCCTGCTAGTAATGTCAGTAGGATTTCCCCTGCATAAATATTACCGTAAAGACGCAAACCAAGTGTTAATGTGTTGGCAAACTCTTCAATGATTTTCAATGGGAACATAAACCACATTGGCTTGAAGAAATCTTTCCCATATTCTTTCAGACCCTTCACTCTCACACCATAATAATGTGAAAGACCTACCACCATCGCTGCTAGTGTAAGCGTTACGACCGGATCAGCTGTTGGTGATTTCCACCATAGCTCGTGGTTATAGGTGACTGCAAATGGAAGTCCTAGCATGTTCGATACAAATACGTACATGATGAGTGTGATTCCAAGCACGTGGAATCTACCACCATCTTTCCATGCCATGTTGCTGTTGATGATGTTCTTAACGAAGTCCATCACCCATTCAAAAAAGTTTTGCATGCCTGTCGGCTTCATTGCTAAACGACGAGTTGAAATGACAGCAATTAAGAAAACTATCGCACTTGCTACTGTTATCATCAGAATATTAGATAAGTTGAAGTTTAACCCCATAAATTCTCTCAATGGAGCTCCATGATCCATAAATTATTCACCTCTCTTCCCGCTTTTTACGTAAATGAAAAGATTGAAGAAAAAAATCTATCATAATGACTAAATAGGACGTCATTAATCCCAACACTACACTTATAAGGTGAAAATACGCTGGATACTCCAGGGCGATGATAACTGCCAAAGCGGCAGATGCCATTCGCGACATCGTTCCTAGTGAACGCACCTTTTGCTCTTTCTCTACTGCTTCTCGGAACTGAATCATCTTCCTTACAATTAACCAAAGATTAAAGAAGCTGAGAACGGTTCCCAAAATCAGGCCAAGAAAGATAGATTGATAAGACGTAAAGCCCCAGCCGAGTACAAAGAACGACAACAAGAAAAGCATGTATTTACGTTGTCTACTAAATCTTTCTTGTATTTCCGGCATATTTGTTTATTCTCCTGAAAAAAATTGTTGGATTAAACGAAGCATGGCATAAATGCCCACTGTCAAACCTAGTAATAAACCGATTATTAGAAACAGTGGTTCGGTCTCTAGTAACCGATCGAACCATCTTCCAGCAAAAACACCTAGAAGGATGGCGCCTACTAATTGGGAAAGAATGGCGGACATGAGTGCCATCGCTTTAAAAGGGCGACGGTCATTATGACGCATTAAAACGCATCCTCTCAATCGAGAATGGTAAGAGGTTTTCTGAGGAAAGCAGTATGATAAATCGTCTATTTCATATGATATAAAACTATAAAATCTGCTCATGAAAACCTTATCAATAATACCCTTTGTAAGCATACAATAGGGGCATGTCAATGTCAATGCGTTTAATGGGAATTTCGCCAGTTCTCTTTTGGGCAAAATATGGATGTTCACACTTTTTTCATAAAATCTTCACTAGATTTTTCTTGCAAATTCTGAAAATTTATGCGTTCTTTTTGGCTATTGTTTTTCAATTATAATATTTTTATACCGCTTAATTTCCTATCATTTCTAATTCTCCATTAGCCCCAATGAATAAACGGGTCTCTATCCAATCTTCTTGTCCAGATTTGCGAGCAAATACTTTTGCAATATACAAACCAGGCTGTGGTAAATCGCTTATGAATAAATCCTCTTCTACCTGGCCTTTCTTTACATCTTTCTTCCAATCAAGCATGCCTATAAAAGTTAATGAAGTTGAATCGAATAAAGCAATCCCAAACTCTTCCGCTCCACCTGGTAAATACACTTCATAGCGATACGTTTTCTTACTATCACCTTTACCAAAACTAAAGCCCATGACACGTGGATAATCCGGTTCTTCCAATACGTATAAATAAGGAAGCTGAATTGTTTGCTTATTACTATTCAACCGAATCGTACCGTCTGCCAGTTTTTCAGTGAGTTCCTTTGGATTAACGATCATATGTAATCGAATGGTTTTCTTCTCCTTAGGCTCAAGCATAAATGATAATGGTAGACGCCATTCAATCCCCTTTTGTTTTTTCGGGATTTCAAAAGCATAGGACTGCTTTTCATCGGTTGTATTTTCTACCGTAATTTTTGCTACATGGTCATGATGTTGTTCTGATAACTTAAACTTACCAAACTGTATGGACGATGGATAGATTAATGTAGATGTCATTAATGCTTCCTTCAATTGAATCCGGCCCGCACCTTGTTCAAAGGTCCGGTATGGCGTACCATCTTCATTCACCATAGATAAGGCCGTATTCATTAGTGCTGCTTTTACTTGCTCAGGGCGCCATTCAGGATGAGCCTGTATTAACAAAGCGGCTGCCCCTGCCACATGAGGCGCTGCCATACTTGTTCCTTGTAATGGTGTGTATCCACCAGGTACCGTACTATTAATGGCTACTCCTGGTGCAACCACATCAGGTTTTATTTCCCAAGTAGAAGTCACAGGACCCCTTGAGCTAAATTCAGCTAAGATGTCTTTTTCTTCCTTTATCACTGTTTGTCCATATAATCTTTTAGCTTGTGAAAGCTCTTGATTAATCTCTTCCCCATCTTCCTTCGTTAATGACACAACCGGGATATCTAACACCCCTTCTAAATTGCCCATGAAGGAGCCCGGTGTATTATTGTAAATGAGCAAAGCAAGTGCTCCTGCTTCCTTGGCATTCTTACTTTTTTCCGTAAAAGTTAATTCCCCTCTCTCCACAATAACTACTTTTCCATTAGCTCCTTTTAATTGCTCCTCTTTCCCAATGCCACCGTTATATAACTCAAATGATTTGTTTAAATCCCACGGAATCGTTCCTTGCAGTGGATACAACTTCATTTCTTTTTTACCAATATGTAAATAAGGTACTTTTAATGTAGGGGTAGAGGCTCCTACAGATATCGCTTTGGCAGCCGTACCCGGTGAGCCAACACTCCAAATGCCAGGCCCTGAATTACCCGATGATGTAACAGCAACAATTCCACTATCGACTGCCTTATTTAAAGCAAGACTAATAGGGAGATCAGGTCCGTTCACATTATTTCCCAATGAAAGATTAATGACATCCACTTTATCTTTCATCGCTTGTTCTATTGCTTGTAACACTTGCTCTGTCGTCCCGCTTCCTCCTGGGCCTAAAGCACGATATGCAATAACCTCTGCTTTTGGTGCCACACCTTTAACTTTTCCGTTGGCTGCAATGATACCTGCCACATGGGTGCCGTGCAATGTATCCAACCGTCCCATATTCACTGTTTCCATCGGATCGTCATCTTGGTCCACGAGGTCTTTCCCACCACCATAACTAATGCGTAAATCTGGATGACGATAATCAATCCCCGTATCAATGACGCCAACCTTAACACCTTCTCCAGTAAGGCGGTGATTATCATCATCAAAATATCCTCTAATAGCCTCTCCACCAATAAGCTGAATATTGTCATTCTCTGCTTGCACAGTATAATTTTTTACGGTCGTAAGGTGATGAATTGTTTGATTCCTTTCTATTTGTGCTAACTTATCATTTGTTGCTTCAACAGAAAACCCTTTTAGGGCATAGTTAAATATGTATCTTATTGCGACACCTTGTGCTTTGAGCTTCTCCTTTTCTACTTGTAAGTCAGCGTCATCACTATAAACGATGATAGCTACTTGTTCTTCTGTTTTAATTTCATCCAAGGAAGGCACAATTAGTTGAGATGAAGACGCACTCATACCTAACGTACAAGGAAAAAGAAAAAGAATAATAACGAGAATAAATAGATTTTTCTTCATTACGACTCCTCCTTTTTTTGTTAGCGTCTTCGATTTCTAGCTTCCCTATACTACGGAATTTAATGGGAAGCGCAAATAAAAAAGGTGAATACCCTTTTTAAACTTAGGTAATCACCTTTTTTATTATAGGCCGTTTAAAACCAATGTGTAATGCTGCAGAAATCCTCGAGTTGCCGTGCAGGAAAAATCCGAGGAGGCTTATAGGATCTTCGCGAAAAAGCGAGTGTCTAGTGCACAATAAAAAGAATCTAGTATCGTAAGTGAGTTAAAAGCTACAACCATTACGAAAATAGCGTTCTTATATTAAGGGCTTAAATGGAGCTGGCTTCTTTAAACCTTCACGAAAATAATACTTAATGGCCTCTGCAATTCTTTCAGAAGCGTGACCATCCCCGTATGGATTAGAAGCTTTCGACATCGCATTGTACGCCTGTTTACTAGTTAACAGTTCATTAGCGTTTGCATAGATAACTTCCTCATCTGTACCAACGAGTTTCAATGTGCCTGCTTGAATACCTTCAGGGCGTTCTGTTGTATCACGCAACACTAACACAGGCACTCCTAGCGATGGTGCTTCTTCTTGTACACCACCTGAATCAGTTAAAATTAAATGGGCACGCGAGGAAAAGTTATGAAAGTCGATCATCCCTAGTGGCTCAATCAAATGAATCCGTGGATGCCCTTGTAAAATTTCATTCGCAACTTCTCTTACAGCAGGGTTTAGGTGAACCGGATATACTAATTGTACATCTTCATGCGTTTCGACAATTTTTTTGATCGCTTTAAACATATGTCTCATCGGCTCGCCAAGATTTTCCCTGCGATGGGCTGTCATCAAGATTAAGCGATCGTCACCAATTTTCTCTAAAATCTCATGCTGATATTCCGGTCGCACTGTTGTTTTTAACGCATCAATCGCCGTATTACCCGTAATGAATATTTGCTCTGCAGATTTATTTTCCCTCAATAGATTATCGGCCGATTTCTCTGTTGGCGAGAAATGAAGATCACTGATTACACCTGTCAGCTGACGATTCATTTCTTCTGGGTAAGGAGAAAATTTGTTCCAAGTGCGTAAGCCTGCCTCCACGTGGCCGACAGTAATCCCATTATAAAAAGCTGCTAAACTGGCCGCAAATGATGTTGTTGTATCCCCATGAACAAGAACAATGTCTGGTTCAACCTCTTTCATTACTTCATCTAAACCAGACAATACACGGTTTGTCACTTCTACTAACGTTTGTCTTGCTCTCATAATATTTAAATCAAAGTCCGGTTCTATTTGAAAAATTTTAAGCACCTGATCAAGCATTTCTCGATGTTGAGCAGTCACTGTAACGATAGAATGAAAGTCTTGTGGGTGCTTGTTGAGCTCAAGAATAAGCGGTGCCATCTTTATCGCTTCAGGTCTTGTTCCAAATATACTCATTACCTTAATCGGTCTTTGCATAAAACACTCGTCCACCTTTCTAAAAGAAGTGCTGGTTGCACTCACCTTCCGACAAACATTTGTCGAACAGATCTTTATCAGATCCACTTAAAGGGAAGCATTCTTGTAAAAAAGCCCGTCCTAGGACGGGCTCATTTTCTATAATTAACTTTATTTTTTTATTTTGTACCGAATAAACGATCTCCCGCATCCCCAAGACCAGGAACGATGTAGCCTTTTTCGTTTAACATTTCATCTAATGCAGCGATATATATATCTACATCTGGATGTGCTTCTTTTAATGCTTCTACCCCTTCAGGTGCAGCAATTAAACACATAAATTTAATGCTTTTTCCACCGCGTTTTTTCAAAGAATTGATTGCTTCAATTGCAGATCCGCCTGTTGCAAGCATTGGATCAACTACAATGAAATCACGCTCTTCAATATCACCAGGGAATTTTGCATAGTACTCAACTGGTTTTAAAGTCTCTGGATCACGATATAAGCCAACATGACCTACTTTAGCTGCAGGGATTAATTTCAAAATACCGTCTACCATCCCAATACCTGCACGTAAAATCGGCACAATTCCCATTTTCTTTCCAGAAAGAACTTTTGAATTTGTTTTTTGAACAGGTGTATCTATTTCAATTTCTTCTAAAGGCATATCTCTCGTGATTTCGAAAGCCATCAAAGTTGATACTTCATCAACGAGTTCACGGAATTCTTTCGTACCTGTATTTTTTTCACGAATGTATGTAAGCTTATGTTGGATTAATGGATGATCGAAAACATATACTTTTGCCATAAATATCTCTCCTTTTACTGATTGTACAAATCACACTTCGTACTATTTTACAGAAAAAATGTTTGTGGGGCAACTACGATTCTTGACATAGAAACATTTATTGCCATTGGAAGAAAAGAAAATGTAGAAGATACTTTTAGAACATTCGTTATAGTTGGCATAACTTAACAAAAATCCAGCCCTCAAGCGAAGGCTGGATAAACTAGATGATTATCTTTCTGGATATAAAATAAATTTGCTTGTTAATGCTTCTACTCGTTGTGAAGCTTCAGCTAACTTTTCTTCGTCTTCCGCATTTTTCAACGTGAACGCGATAATAGAAGCAATCTCTTCCATATCGTTCTTTGCAAATCCACGAGAAGTAACTGCTGCTGTACCAATACGTATACCACTTGTCACAAATGGGCTTTCTGGATCAAATGGAATTGTATTTTTATTAACCGTAATACCTACTTCATCAAGTACTTTTTCTGCTACTTTACCCGTTAAACCTAATGAACGAACATCTACAAGTAAAAGATGGTTATCTGTTCCACCAGATACTAAGTCGATGCCTTCTTTTTTAAGTGACTCTGCTAAATGCTTAGCATTTGTGATAATGCTTTCCGCATATTCTTTAAAGCTATCTTCTAATGCTTCTCCGAAAGCTACAGCTTTAGCGGCAATGACATGCATTAATGGACCACCTTGAATACCTGGGAAAATCGATTTATCGATTTTTTTCGCAAATTCTTCTTTACAAAGAATCATACCACCACGTGGACCTCTTAATGTTTTATGAGTTGTTGTTGTCACGAAATCAGCATATGGTACTGGATTAGGGTGAAGACCAGCTGCCACTAAGCCCGCAATATGAGCCATATCGACCATTAAATAAGCGCCAACCTCATCTGCAATTTCACGGAAACGCTTGAAGTCAATCACACGAGGATACGCACTTGCACCTGCTACAATTAGCTTCGGTTTATGCTCTTTCGCTTTTGCTAATACATCATCGTAATTGATGGTATGAGATGTTTCGTCTACACCATATTCAACGAAATTATATTGGACACCACTAAAGTTTACAGGACTCCCGTGCGTTAAGTGGCCACCGTGGGATAGATTCATACCAAGGACAGTATCTCCTTGTTCTAAAATCGTGAAGTACACTGCCATGTTTGCTTGCGCACCTGAATGAGGCTGAACATTCGCATGCTCGGCTCCAAAGATTTGCTTCGCGCGATCTCTAGCTAAATCTTCCACTACATCAACATGCTCACAGCCACCATAGTAACGACGACCAGGATACCCTTCAGCATATTTATTCGTGAGAACAGATCCTTGTGCCTCCATTACCGCCTCTGACACAAAGTTCTCTGAAGCGATTAATTCAATCTTACTTCTCTGACGTCCTAATTCATCTTGAATTGATTTGAAAACTTGCTCGTCCTGCTGCGCTAAATGCTTCATACAATAATCCTCCCTTATCTCTACCACACTATCAAAAATGAATAGCTATTATGAAAATTCTCCTTTATTCTATCATGTTTTTTCAGGAGGATACAGGCAAGCTTACTGTTTATTAAGAGAAAAAAATTATCCATATTAACGGAAAACGGTTACATGTAAATGATTATGAAATGAAGGGTAAAGTTGGTATTTCCGAATAAAAGTTATGCAGAAATAATTAGTTACATACGTCATTTATCTACTTATCGCTAGCGGCGCATTATCAGACAATGACTATTTCTATTGGTAGACCGCTCTTTCTCCCCCAATCAACTTCGGCCTAGTCGTTGCTAATGTGACGTGTGCACCACCTACTTCTTTTAATGAAAGACGAATAGGTACAACCACATGCTTCAAGTGCATGCCAATGAAGGTATCACCGATATCTATCCCTGCATCAGCTTTTATATGCTCGACTACAACAGGGGCATCGAAATGTTGAAACGCATAAGTCGCCATCGCACCACCCGCTTTTCGGATTGGCACAACACTCACCTCTTCTAAGTTATACTTCTTAGCGGATGCTCGTTCGAGAACAATGGCGCGATTTAAATGCTCACAGCATTGAAAAGCGATTTGAACATTTGTTTGTTTTTGTAAGTTCATTAGTTCTGAAAAGATGAATTCAGCCACATCCTCTGAACCAGCCGTGCCGATATGATTACTCATCACTTCACTCGTACTACAGCCAATAACAATTAATTTGTCTTCGTTTAGTGATACTTTTTGTGTAAACTCTGTTAAAATATCCCGCCATTGTTGTATTAACTCTTCCATCATCATATGCTCCCTCTCTTCTCAAGATAAAAAAGATGCATATGTCTTCCTTCCTTTCATGAAGTCAACATATGCAACAAAGTTTTATAGATTTTCTTTTTCGTATTGATCTATCTTCCCAATACGGTTTTGATGGCGACCGCCTTCATAATCCGTGCCAAGCCATACTTGGGCAATCTCTCTTGCAAGCCCTGGGCCAATGACTCTTTCTCCCATCGCTAACATATTACTATCATTATGCTGTCTTGTTGCTTTCGCACTGAAAGTATCATGAACAAGCGCACAGCGAATGCCTTTCACTTTATTGGCTGCTATAGACATCCCAATCCCTGTCCCACAAACGAGAATACCTTTATCAAATTCACCGCTCGCTACTTTTTCAGCAACCGGTAAAGCATAATCAGGGTAATCTACAGAAGTACTACACTCACAACCAAAATCTTCATATTCAATATTGAGTTCTTCTAATAATGACTTTATTTCCGCACGAATGTTTAATCCACCGTGATCTGATGCAATTGCAACTTTCATTTTTTATGCCTCCAATCAAACTTGATTGTATGATTATCACTTTATTCTGACACAAAATTTAAAAATTATAAAGATGCAATTACTTTTCAGTTGGGTAGGCTACACTTTAAATTTATTCATATCTGTTTTTAACTGGTTGGCTTGCTCTTGTAATTCTTTTACTAGTATGTCGACTGTATCAATCACAGATGTTTGAGCCTCAGTTGAAGCAGCAACTTGTTGTGCACCGGCAGACGTTTCCTCCGCAATCGCTGCTACTTGTTGCGATTGGGCTGAAGTTTCCTGCATAGCATGCATTTGTTTATCTACTAAATCTTTAATCATGGTCACTGCAGCATTCATTTGATCTACAGTTTGCGTCATCTCTTCAATGACGGCATGTGTCTCGGTCCCTTTTTGTGCTTCTTGATTGGCAGACTCCACTTGATTGGAAATTTGACTGACCACATTACGCACTTCTTCTTGAATATTTTTAATTAATTCCGATATTCCTTGCACAGCTTTCGCACTTTCATCAGCCAACTTGCGCACTTCTTCGGCAACCACAGCAAAGCCCTTACCATGCTCTCCTGCTCTCGCCGCTTCAATAGAAGCATTTAATGCTAATAAGTTTGTTTGCGTGGCAATATCGCCAACAAGTTGGATAATTTGTTCTACTTTGACTGCATTTTCTTCTAAAATTTTTACAGTCTCTAACGATTTCTGATTACCTACTGCTAGTTTTTCTATTCCAGAAATAAGTGAATGCATGGCATGTTTGGATTTATTCAGATCACCAAAAAGCTCTTCAGATACTTGCTCAGATTGCTTTGCCTGCACCTGAACTTCTTCAGCAATTCGAATGACTTCATCAACAAGTTCGGCAACAGACTGTGTTGCGACCGCTGAGTTTTCTGCTCCTTGAGATATTTCTGAGATAGTTGTAGCAATTGCTTCAGCTTGCTCATTAGCAACCGAAGACTCCGCGGAAATTTCGTGCACTTTTTTATTTGTCATAGCAAAGTTCTCATCAATTCGTTCAATCATTTCTCTTAAACTCGTTAGCATTTGATTAAAGGCTAATCCTAAAGAACGTATTTCATCATCCGAACGCGAAACCTGTGCCTTTTCTTGTAAATTACCATTCGCTGCTTTTATAGCAGAATGCTCTAAGTCTTTAAGTGGTTTTGTAATAAGCCCTGCTGCAATAAATGCTAAGATCGCAGACCAAATCGCTCCAAGCAAAAGAACAATAATCGTAAAAAATTCTTTACTTATCGGCATATTTCCCATTAAAGGATATACGAACTGAATACATATCGCACTTATTGAGTATGTAATAACGGCTAATACTGAGATGAGAAGAACCAATTTTTTCCTTAAACTAAATTTCATCTTACGCGTCTCCATGATTGCCCCCTACTTCAACCTGTTCATCTTTGTTTATCTTGATTACTATCTTTTAATACTTCTGCTATTTTTTTTATGCTTCCATGTAGTTCATTATAGGTTTCTTTATATTGTTGCAACGTCCCACCGAATGGATCAATGATATCTTCTTGTTTACCATCATAAGCAAACTCTTTTATTAGAAAAACTTTTCCCATAGCATTAGGAAAATGTGATAAAATCGCATGTTTATGTCCATTTGTCATCACTAATATATGTGTCGCCCATTGAATAAGCTCTTCATTCAATTGAGCTGATTGATGATTGATGCTTATGCCTTCTTCTTTTAAAACTTGAGATGTATAAGCAGATGCAGGTCCACCTTGACTTGCAAAAATGCCCGCAGATTTCACCTTTACATCTGGAATGTCTATATGACGTAATATCGCTTCAGCCATGGGGCTTCGACATGTGTTACCTGTACAAATAAATAAAACGTGAGCCATAAAGCTCGCCTCCTTCTCTTACATTATAATCCAAAACTCCTATTTGATATAGACAAAATAAGGTGTCTATCACCGACATATTTCGACAATTTTAAGAATTTTTTGTCGAAACACATCAATAATACGCACCTTAACTGATTTTTATTAGGAAATTTTAACCATATTACATGAATAACATTTTGACGCCAAAAGCAAAAAGAATCGCCCCTCCAAGTGTCTCACTATATTTACCGAACCACCCTTGCATTCTTCTTCCTATCATTAATCCTGCCCAAGTAAGAACCATGGCAATTACACCAAATAATGTAAGAACAAGAGCCGTTTTTGCCCCCAACACACCTAATGTAAGCCCAACTGAAAAGCTGTCTAAACTTACACTTAAAGCAAAAATTAATAAGCCAAAACCAACAGGGGTCAACAGACTTTCTTTTTCAGCCTTTAAGCTTGACCAGAACATTTGCAGGCCTAAAAGCATCAACAAACCGGCACCAATATAGGCAGCAATCTCACTAAAATAAACTGATAAAAACTTCCCTGCCATCATTCCTAACAATGGCATGATGACATGAAATACTCCAATCGTAAAGCCTATATATAATATTTGCCGATACCTTAATTTGTACATCCCCATACCTAATCCAACTGAAAATGCATCCATTCCTAAGGCAAACGCCATTAAACTTAAAGTTAAGACTTCACCTACTAACAACGTCATCTCTTTAGCCTCCTCGGGACTTGCTCTTTTGAAGATATGCATGTCCAAGGAGAATTAGAATTGTTTTTTTAGGCGAAAACAAAACTGCTTCGATAGAGCGAAATATGATGGTTGCAAAAATCTCAGCGCATCTCTATAGGCTAGGGATGTAGTTACGCGGCAGGATAATGCAAAGTGCATACATACAGGGATTTTTAGTATGCTTGTTTTGCCATAAGAGGACTCACAATTAAGGCAGGTTTTTTCTGTTTTCATAGTAGTGATTTTCACTAGCGAAGATGCATCAATAGAGTTGATTGCCGGCGGATATCGTGTAGTGTAGAAGGAAACCAACGTTGTTTATGGATGCTGAAATGTACATTATTTGCAGGGTAAATCATTTTTAGTAGGGCTTTCCGCGAGTGATTTGGGATGAGATTTCTTTTTTAGTCGCGGATTTGCCTCTTTTCGCGACTTATCATTGGCGGGTCTCTTTTTTTAGTCGCGATTCTTGCTTTTTGCGACTTATAAAGAGTGTCTCTGCTTTTTTAGTCGCGGATTTGACCTTTTCACGACTGATCATAGTTGGTTCTCCTTTTTTAGTCGCGATTCTTGCCCTTTTGCGACTTATTAAGAGTTTCACCGCTTTTTTAGTCGCGGATTTGACCTTTTCACGACTGATCATTGGCGGGTCTCTTTTTTTAGTCGCGATTCTTGCCTTTTTGCGACTTATTAAGAGTTTCACCGCTTTTTTAGTCGCGGATTTCCTCTTTTTATGAGCTATCAAGGACAGATTTGCTTTTTTACGCACAAAATAAAAAAGCTCCGCTCATAAGTAATACAATCGGAATATGATCATTTTACCCACACAGCTTACCGGATTTCTGCTGAAATAGCACGCTATAAGAATCATTTAAAAAAACTGAGCCTCTGTTTTTAGCTTCTAAGGTGAAAAGGGATAACAAATCAGAACCTGAACAATTTTTTGTTCAGGTTCTGAAACACTCATTCCCAAGTCTACTTATAATTGAATGCGCCTATGGCCTGCAGCTTTCTCTAAGCGATTCATAATCGCCACACCGACACCTTCATATGGGAAAACCTCACCTAAAATGATATCGACATTCTCATGATTAAATGCTCTCAATGCATAGTATAAACCTGCAGCCA
Organism: Cytobacillus sp. OWB-43; assembly: GCF_034651445.1. NCBI lineage: Bacteria > Bacillati > Bacillota > Bacilli > Caryophanales > Bacillaceae > Cytobacillus > Cytobacillus sp. OWB-43. Next base: position 332,858 of record NZ_JAYEFF010000002.1, read on the forward strand.
CGGTATCTAGCGTTTCCCGCGCACCCATAGAAAGAACAACATCCGTTTCATAGAAATCTTTATTTTCATCTGTTGTCAGTACACCTACTCGCAGTCCTTCTGCCCTTTTTTCATTGATCAATTGTTGCAACTGCATCGGAGTTGAATCGACTAATGTTAATGGTGCATCTGGTGCGTAATGTGTATATTTCATACCAGGCGATTTTGGTTTGGCTTGTTGATTATGTAGCGCCGGATCTAATTTTACCTCACCTATCACCGCAATTATCTGTTCCTTGGTCACACCACCCGGCCGTAAAATAACAGGTATCTCTTCTGTGCAATCAATTACGGTTGACTCCACACCAACACCAGTGGCTCCTCCGTCTACCAGACCAGCAATTTTTCCTTCTAAATCTTCCCACACGTGATCCGCTGTTGTTGGACTCGGTCTTCCTGAGCTATTTGCACTTGGAGCAGCTATTGGTAAATCCGTTTGGGCAAGAATGGCTAATGCTACAGGATGATCAGGCATACGGAAGCCAACAGTTTTTAATCCTGCTGTTGCTAAATCAGAAAGGCTACCCCTTTTTTTCTTAAGAATAATCGTTAATGGTCCTGGCCAAAAGGCATCCATCAATTGTTCTGCCTTTAATGGAATCTCTTCAGCCAGTTCCTGCAGTTGCATCCTCTTTGCTATATGAATAATTAAGGGATTATCTGCCGGTCTTCCTTTGGCAGCAAAGATTTTCTCTACGGCACCGTCACTCTTTGCATTCCCACCTAACCCATATACGGTTTCAGTTGGAAAAGCAACAACCTCATTTTCTTTAAGTAAATCAGAGGCTTGGACAATTTGTGGGTAACTATTCAAATTATCCACATTATTATCCACTGACCATCTAATTGTTTTCATTGTTATCCACCTTCAATATCTTTCATTCTAAATAGGGGAAATCCCCCTATTTTCAGTCTATCATCTAAGACAGTATAAAAGAAGCAAGGTGATAACTCAAGGTATTATCCACAAATTGTGAATAAACACATCGTTTTTGTGTATAACTTTGTGGATATATCCACATTATTCGAGTGAATATTTTAAAAAGAAAGAGTTATCCACAGATTGGACATTTTTAATATGTTCTTTTTCTACTAAAAATGTTGGCAATTCCGATTTATCCACTTGTTGAAAACCCATTAATAAAAATAATTGTAGTGTACTTTTGCGATTTGATCCTAAATATACTGTGGATAACCCTTTTTCTTTTGCTAATAGAAAAATTTGTTGCAATAAATACAATAAATCTGTCTGCACCGTTGTTTCTGACTTCATAACAAGCGAGCGTAACAAACCAACCGTATCATAAGGTTCGATGCCAATTGTCGCTTTTATTTCTCCCTCTTCATCTTCCATAATTAAAAAGTAATCAATTAAGTCCGCTACACCTTCCGATCGAACTGACGCTTCTGTTAAAAATTTCATGAGCTCGTTTTCATCTTGCTTCTGTGCAACTCTTACAATACTTGTTTTCATTCACTTCACCCTCTACCTCATTTTATAGTCTATGAATATGAGTTAATTGAAATTGATAGAACTAAAAATTTGCTAGAGTTAAAATATTATCCGAATAGCTTATCCCATATCTCTGCTAAAAAGAATTTTACTTCCACTTCTTCTTCATCTTGTTCACCTGCATAAACAGGATCTTCTTCTTTTTCGGTCATTTCTTCTTCTACGTTCTCTTCTTCCACTACTAATTCTTCCTCTTGCTGTTCTTCATCACTAAACCCTTCGCTCACAGCCACACCATTTGAAAAATCAAGAAAGCATAATGGTGGAAATAAAACACACCACCAGTTCGCACCGTCTCCTTCACCAAGCGTAATTAGAATCGCTTCATACTCACCAGCAGGGTATAAAAACTGGCCATAAAGTTTCGTCGGAAAATCTACTTTATCAAACTCCGTCTTAACTGTTTGTTGAGAGCCTGCTTCAGCTACAACTCGTTCGGCTATTTTTTGAATTTCTGGTAATTTTGATTGAATCAATGCTCTTGCTTCTTCTAAAGAGGTTAAATCGGATACCCACTCTGTTATATTTGCATTTACTTCGTCTCTCACCGCACGTTTAATCTTTTGATCTTTCTCCATATCGCTATTCGCTAGAATTCTTAAACGGATCGCTTCGTTAGGAATGACTAGTGATTCATCAGCCACTACCTCTGTTTGCGGTATATATAAACTAAATAAAGTACCTAATGATAAAATTAAGATGTATAAGTTCACAATCGATTTCGTTTTCATCTTCCTGCACCATCCCTTCACTATCCACAGTGTGGTCAGAAAGAGAACATCTTAAACTATTAAAATTAAAAAGTTATAAAAATAAGAAGGAAAGATAGACTAAATTTAGATGGTGAACGGATTAAGTTAACATGTACAAAGCGTTACTTTGTTTATAATCCATACATATGTCCATAACGAGTCTTTTTTCTTTTATAATGGGAGAAGCTTGCAGAAAGTATTCTTTGGGGGATTTTTAAATTTTTACGACTGTTAGCTTTTTTTACCGAGGACAGTTCACTTTACAACGCTCTCACTCTTGGACGTTTCACCAAGTGCCGTCATTTTTCTTTTTCCACCGCTCTTGGTTCCTATTTCCTTACCGAGAGCGGTGGTTTCAATCAGTTCCTAATGCTATAAATCCTCATTAGCTACTTATTTCAGCGAAAACCATTCGATCTTTCCCGTTAATGTCAAAGACGACTTCGACCTGTGCTTGTGGGAGGGCACCTTTTAATAAGTTTGCGACCAATTCCCCTTGACCTGCACCTACTTCAAATCCAACAAGTGCTTGTTCGGTTAGTACATATGGTAATTCATTTACTAAACGGCGATAGATGTCTAAACCATCCTCTCCAGCAAACAAGGCACGATTAGGCTCATGTTCAGTTACAATCTCTGACATCCACGAACGATCTGCAGTTGGAATATAAGGGGGATTGGAGATAACTATATCTAATTTTACTCCAGAGTTGATAAAAGGCTGCAGCAAGTCCCCTACTATCCAATTTATGTCTGCGTCTAAATAAGCCCCATTACCCTTAGCTACTTCTAAACTTGCAGGATATAGATCAGTTCCAAAACAATCAAGCTGAGGGTTTTCCCGTTTCAGAGTAATAGCAATTGCACCGCTACCTGTGCCAACATCGGCCACTTTTAACCCTGTATCATCTTGCCAACGTGCACGAATACGCTCAAGCGTAGCAAGGACTAACTCTTCTGTTTCTGGCCTAGGAATAAGAACTTCCTTATTCACCTTAAATTTTCTACCATAAAACTCCTCATAGCCCATAATATACTGAATAGGCTCACCAGTAATATGAGTGAGTATCGCCTTTGAAAAAAGTTGATCGATCTCCTCAGGAAGTTCTTCACGTAATCTTGTTAAGAATTCAGCTCGACTCATCTTCATATAATGTCTTAGTAAAATTTCAGCAGCATATCCTTCCCGTTGATTTTCTTCTAAAAAAGAAGAAGCCCAGTTAAGGGCTTCGAATACTCTGCGATTACTCATTAGTCGCACTCTCTAGTTTAGCCGATTGCTCTTCTAAAATAAGAGCATCAATAATTTCATCAATCTTACCGTGTAGGATCTGGTCTAACTTTTGGATAGTTAAACCAATTCGGTGATCAGTTACACGGTTTTGTGGGAAATTATACGTACGGATACGTTCAGAACGATCCCCTGTCCCTACAGCTGATTTACGCTGCTGATCGTATTCAGCTTGTGCCTCTCGTTGGAATTTATCGTATACACGTGCACGCAAAACTTTCATCGCTTTTTCTTTGTTCTTAATTTGCGACTTTTCATCCTGACAAGAAACGACAGTTCCCGTAGGAAGGTGGGTAAGTCTTACTGCGGACATAGTCGTATTAACACTTTGTCCACCCGGTCCACTAGATGCAAAAGTATCGACACGGATATCTTTATCATGAAGCTCAATTTCCACTTCTTCTGCTTCAGGTAACACCGCTACTGTTGCCGTAGACGTATGAATGCGACCGCCTGATTCTGTTTCCGGTACACGTTGCACGCGATGCGCACCATTCTCATATTTTAATTTAGAGTAAGCACCGTTTCCGTTTACCATGAAGATAATTTCTTTATAGCCACCGACTCCTGTACTACTTGCTTCAATGACGTCAATTTTCCAACCTTGGACCTCTGCATAGCGACTATACATACGGTACAAATCACCCGCAAACAGTGCAGCTTCATCTCCACCAGCTGCGCCACGAACTTCTACGATAACGTTTTTGTCATCATTAGGGTCCTTTGGAATGAGAAGGATTTTTAATTTTTCTTCTAATTGCTCCACTTTTCCCTCTAATTCAGAAATCTCTTCTTTCACCATATCACGCATTTCAGCATCTAATTTCTCTTCCAACATGGCCTTTGCGTCTGTATATTGTTCATGTATTTCTTTATATTCACGATATGTATCCACTGTTTCTTGGATATCAGACTGTTCTTTTGAATACTCACGTAATTTTTTTGGATCATTTACTATTTCTGGATCACTAAGCAATTCATTAAGACGTTCATAGCGTTCCTCTACAGATTGAAGACGATCAAACACGGTTATTCACCTCTAATTCATTATTAACAAGCATCTATCTTATCACTGCTATCAGTATGCAGTTTTATTTCCAACGTATAACATTCTAATTATAGTATAGCCGCCTTGTTCAGTCAAAACCACTTTAGATTATTTTAGAAATTTCTGTTATTCGATTGATGAATCTTTCATCGTTTACTATAGTAAAGTTATCTAATTAAAAATGAGGTGCAGCACATGAAAGCCATTATGATTGGAATACTCTCCGCATTCTTTTTTGCTTTTACATTTGTTTTAAATGCAGCTATGGAAATGAATGGAGGAAGCTGGTATTGGAGTGCATCGCTCCGTTACTTCTTTATGATTCCACTTCTACTTATCATTGTTTTATACCGTAAGAGCTTACGTGCACTTATGATTGAAATGAAAAAAGCTCCTGGAAAATGGATGCTATGGAGCACAATTGGCTTTGGGCTATTTTATGCCCCTATATGTTTTGCTGCTGCCTATGGTCCCGGCTGGCTAATTGCTGCCACCTGGCAAATCACGATTATTTCTGGCAGTCTACTTGCCCCATTATTTTATGAAATGCGCCACACTTCTCAAGGAGTCATTCGCATAAAAGGGCAAATTCCTTTTAGAGGACTACTCATGAGTCTCATTATTTTAGTTGGCGTATTCGTTATCCAATGGGACCATGCCTCTGTTGTATCGGTGAAAGATACTTTTATTTGCACCTTAGCCATTCTTATTGCATCGTTTGCTTACCCTCTAGGGAATCGAAAAATGATGGCCTTAACAAACAAGCGCTTAGATCCTTATCAAAGAGTGCTTGGTATGACAATAGCTAGCCTTCCTTTTTGGCTCTTACTTGCATTTATTGGTTTACAAACAGCTGGCATGCCATCGATGAGTCAAGTTTATCAATCGGGGTTAGTAGCCTTATTTTCAGGTGTTTTTGCAACGGTACTATTCTTTGCTGCCACCGATCTCGTTCAAGGCAACATGCAAAAACTTGGAGCTGTGGAGGCAACACAATCCTTTGAAGTGCTTTTCGCAATGATTGGTGAAGTGATCATTTTATCTGCTCCTCTTCCTTCTGCCACTGCTACGGTTGGAATCAGTTTAGTAATACTCGGAATGGCACTTCATAGTTATGTATCCAATTTACCTCAAAAGGGATTTAAAAAGGAAAAGGAAGAGACGGTTTAATTCACCGTCTCTTTAGTCTGTATGGTCTTCTCTAATTTTCACATTTATATAATAGGTCGGCACCGCACCAACTAATTTTTTTTGCAAACTTTCCTCAGCTTTTTCACGTTCCGCTTTTGATGAAAAGTCTTTATTCGTATACACAGTTACATGCATATATTCCCCGTCAATCCATATACCACCTGGTTCATAATCAGTAAGCTTATTAATCGTTGATCTTGCTTGATTAATATCACTACGGTCTGATTTTTTATCGCCATTGGTATTTAATAAGTTGGGATTTTGTTCATACATCGACCATTCCTGAACATCTTCGGAACGATGACCAGAAGGGCTGCTTATTCTAACGGTATCGGTATGTTTGTTGATATCATAAGTTTTATCAGCGTTTGCACCGTAATTATAAGAACAACCAGTTAGTAGACTGATTAACAAAACACCTGTAATGGTTTTTTTCATGAATGAATGGCACCCCCTACTAAATAAAATGCCCATTCATTTTAAAATTTCAGCAAGCAATATTTCCTATGTAAAAAAATGTATGCCAGGGAGTTTTTTCGTTCCAAAAAAGACGCCAAAGTTAGCGTCTCCAATCAAAAATGTGTTATTTCATCATTTCCGTGTGATTTTTAATACTTTTTGGTTTGCCAATCACTTCATGATGTTCACGGCACCGAGGTTCATACGATTCCGATGCGCCAACAAGAATGGTGGGGTCTGTATATGATGCTGGTTTACCATCAATTAAACGCTGCGTTCGACTAGCAGGTGAACCACAAACAGCACATACGGCTTGTAGTTTTGTCACTAACTCAGCAGTAGCCATTAAATCCGGCATCGGACCAAAAGGCTCACCACGAAAATCAACGTCTAACCCAGCCACAATGACACGATGACCGTTCCCCGCAAGCATCTCCACAACTTCAATGATTTGATTATCAAAAAACTGAACTTCATCAATAGCTACGACTTCTGTATCAGACGTAACAAATGACAAAATATCCTCTGAACAGGCTACAGGTTGAGCAATAAACGATGCCCCATTATGAGAAACAACTGATTCTTCACTATAACGTTTATCGATTTGAGGCTTGAATACAGCAATTTGCTGTTTGGCAAATTGCGCTCTCCTTACTCTGCGAATAAGCTCCTCTGACTTACCAGAGAACATACTCCCGCAAATTACCTCAACCCATCCATGATGATTGATAACATACATGAAAGGTCTCTCCTTCCGCAACAATCTAATCTATCTATAAACACCTATTACAGTCCTTACTGTTAAGGTCTCACAAAAGAAACATTCTTATGTTAAATGCCGAAAAATAGTGGTGGTGTGCACCACTATTTTTCGACATTCATGAAAAAACAGGCAAGTATCATGACTTGCCTGCTTTGATTGTTATTTAAATTACTTCTGTTTGATGCCGTATTTTTTATTGAAACGGTCAACACGTCCGCCAGCTTCAGCGAATTTTTGACGTCCAGTATAGAATGGGTGGCATTCTGAGCAAGTTTCTACACGGATTTCTTCTTGTACAGAACCCGTTTCGAATTCGTTACCGCATGCACATTTCACCATTGCTGTTTTATAGTTAGGATGAATTCCTGCTTTCATTCTTTTCATCTCCTTCCGCCCTGAATCATTCTGAAACAGAGTTATATAGTTACGGATTCACCGTAATCTTAGAAACGCACTGGAATCATTATAACAAGGTCGAGCTTAATTTGCAATCATCGATTACGAATCAGCTTTACCATTTGATTCCAAACCTAATGAGAGCGTTTTGCTTTCATCTCTTCACTCAATAAGGCAAAGAAATCCTCATTTGATTTCGTTTGCTTTAATTTTCTCATGAGTTTTTCCGCAAAATCAGGAGAATCAGTCATTGATTTACGGATTGCCCATAGTTTATCAAGATGATCCTTAGGAATCAACAATTCTTCCTTACGTGTACCAGATCGTCTAATATCAATTGCAGGGAAAATTCTTCTTTCCGCAAGCGAACGATCAAGATGTAATTCCATATTCCCCGTTCCTTTAAACTCTTCATAAATCACATCATCCATACGTGATCCCGTATCAACCAGAGCAGTAGCTAAGATGGTTAAGCTTCCGCCTTCCTCAATATTTCTTGCGGCACCGAAAAACCTTTTCGGACGGTGGAATGCGGCTGGGTCAATACCGCCTGATAACGTACGACCACTTGGAGGAATGACCAAGTTATAAGCTCTAGCTAAACGTGTAATACTATCCATTAAGATGACAACATCGCGCTTATGCTCAACTAGACGCATCGCTCTCTCTAATACGAGCTCGGCCACTTTAATATGATTTTCCGGCACTTCGTCAAATGTTGAACTAACAACATCACCAGCAACAGAGCGTTCAATATCGGTTACTTCTTCCGGTCTTTCATCAATAAGTAATACGATAAGCTCTGCTTCAGGATGATTCGTTGTAATACTGTTGGCAATTTCTTTTAACAACATCGTTTTTCCTGCTTTTGGAGGAGCGACGATTAAGCCACGTTGTCCAAAACCAACTGGTGAAATTAAGTCCATAATTCTAGTTGAAATATGTCTTGTTTTTGTCTCTAAATTCATATGACGATCAGGATATAGAGGCGTTAAACCTGGGAAATGAACACGTTCCTTTGATGTCTCTGGATCATCTCCGTTAACCGCTTCCACTTGTAACAAACCAAAATAACGTTCATTTTCCTTCGGCGGACGAACTTTACCAGAAACTTTGTCACCATTTCTTAAATCAAAGCGACGAATTTGCGATGCAGAGATATAAATATCCTCTGAACTAGGCGAATAGTTAATCGGTCTTAAGAAACCGAAACCTTCTGATTGAATGATTTCTAGAACACCTTCCATAAAGAAGTATCCTTCTTGTTCCGCTCTCGCTTTTAATATCGCAAAAATAAGTTCTTTCTTTGATAATTTACTATAATAAGAAACTTTATATTCTCTTGCATGTTCATAAAGTTCTTTCAATTTCATATTCTCTAGACTTGAAATATTTAGTCCCATTTCTACACCACTCTTTAGATTTTTCGATTATTTCCCCCATATGCTAAAGAAATAAGATTCATTATACATTCGAATATGGTTGGAAAGGAAAGTATGTTTGAGGCTTCCTGAAGTAAACGAAGAGTTTGATTTAATCAACTCTACTTTGTAATAGAGGAATGATTGGTCTTCCTTTGAAAATATCTTTTATTTTACCCCTAACCTCTATGTTAGGCAACTACATTTTATAGTAGGATATTTGGAAGGATTCTTTCTATTTTAATTTAACCTAAGAAATGCAAGGATGCACTTCTTAGGTCTATCATCAATTATTTAATTACAAGATTAGGTTTTTTCTTCAAGCTATGACGACCATCAATAAACCTTACTGTGCCCGATTTAGCACGCATAACGACAGAAGACGTCGAACCGTAAGATCCTTTAAATTGAACGCCTTTCAAAAGTTCTCCATCCGTAATACCTGTCGCAGCAAAGATTGCGTCATCGCCTTTAACTAGGTCTTCCATCAATAATACTTTGTTAACATCTAATCCCATTTTAATACATCTTTCTAGTTCCGCATCGTTTTGGGGAAGCAGTTTACCTTGCAATTCACCACCAAGACATTTCAATGCTACAGCTGCAACAACACCTTCAGGGGCACCACCTGCTCCAAATAAAATATCTACGCCTGTATGATCGAATGCCGTATTAATGGCTCCTGCTACATCACCTTCATTAATTAGCTTAATTCTAGCGCCAGCGTCACGCAATTGCTCTATAATATGTTGGTGGCGATCACGATTAAGTACAGTTGCAACAACGTCCTCAATATCTTTGTTTTTTGCTTTCGCAACAGCTCTCAAGTTATCAATCACTGGAGCATTGATATCGATTTGCCCAACCGCCTCAGGTCCAACTGCAATTTTATCCATATACATATCTGGTGCATATAGTAAGTTACCTCTATCTGCCACTGCCAGAACCGCAAGCGCATTCCAACCACCAGAGGCAACAATACTTGTACCTTCTACAGGATCGACTGCAATATCAACTTGAGGGCCAGAACCTGTTCCAAGCTCTTCGCCAATATATAGCATTGGTGCTTCATCCATTTCACCTTCACCAATCACTACTCTGCCCTGCATAGGAACTGTATTAAAGATATCTCTCATTGCTTCAGTTGCTGCACCATCAGCTTCATCTTTTAATCCACGGCCCATCCAACGAGCAGATGCTAGTGCTGCACCTTCTGTAACACGAACCAACTCCATTGATAAACTTCTTTCCATTTTTACTTCCTCCCCAATATTCACTTCGTCTCAGTATGTACTGAAATCGATGCGGAATCTAGATGTACATTTTTAACATTGTCAATTCATCATTAAGCATTATTCATTTGTTCAATTTCTTGATCAGTTAGCTTTTCTCTCCAAATCGTTGCCCCTAAACCATTGAGTTTTTCAACTAAATGACTATAACCTCTATCAATGTGATCAACGCCTGTAACCTCTGTTACACCTTCAGCCATAAGGCCTGCGATGACTAGCGCCGCTCCAGCACGTAAATCACTTGCCTTTACTTTGGCACCTTGTAACTTCATAGGGCCGTTAATAATAGCCGAACGACCTTCTACTTTAATATTGGCGTTCATTCTTCTCAATTCATCAATATGCTTAAATCTAGCCCCATATATCGTATCAGTTACCATGCTTGTTCCTTCTGCATTCGTTAACAATGCCGTTAATGGTTGCTGAAGATCGGTTGGAAAACCAGGATATACAAGTGTCTTAATATCTACTGCCTTCATTTTTTCAGCGGGACCGACAAAAATTTGATCATCACCCGCTTCAATTTGTACACCCATTTCTCTTAGCTTTGCCGTTAATGATTCAAGATGATGGGGAATAACATTATCAATTAAAACGCCCTCTCCAGAAGCTGCAGCAAGCACCATATAAGTCCCTGCTTCAATACGATCAGGAATAATTGTATGTTGGCATCCATGGAGCTGATCTACACCGTCAATACGGATGACATCAGTACCTGCGCCTTTTATTTTTGCACCCATATTATTCAGCAATGTAGCAACATCAATAATTTCAGGTTCTTTAGCCGCATTTTCTATAACCGTACGACCCTTTGCCTTTACAGCAGCGAGCATAATATTAATGGTTGCACCAACACTGACGACATCTAAATAAATACGTGCACCTCTTAGTTCATCTGCACGTAAATAAATCGCGCCTTGTTCATTTGTTACACTTGCGCCGAGTGCCTCAAAACCCTTAATATGCTGATCAATCGGTCTCGGTCCTAAATGACAACCACCCGGAAGTCCAATGACTGCTTTATTAAATCGTCCAAGCATGGCCCCCATTAAATAATAAGAAGCACGAAGCTTTTTCACCTTGCCATTAGGCATAGGCATGGAGATCATTGCAGAAGGATCAACCTGCATATCTCCATCAGCGAATGTTACTTCACCACCGATTTCCTCTAGTAAACCTTTTAAGATTTGCACATCCGAAATATCTGGTAAACCTTCTATTGTTACAGGCGAATCTGCTAGTATTGTTGCCGGTATTAAGGCAACTGCACTATTCTTCGCGCCGCTAATTCTCACTGTTCCTTTTAATGGGTACCCGCCTGCAATCATAAGCTTTTCCATTTTGAACTCCCTTCTAAGCCGTTAACGCAACCCCTTTATAGAGGATGCTCTATAAGAATAAGCTTGTCCTATGTGGAATCTTTTGCTCTATCAGTCATAAAACAAACCCGCATTTTTAAAAAACACAGGTGTAATCTACATTACCATTGTTGTCTATCTATTGAAAAAATAAGCATCTTTATGTTAACATGTCTAACAATTTTTAAAAAGCTCACATATGATAGGCATTTAGATGCATCTTCCTTCTCCTATTTTACACCATAACAATTGGAAATGTAGTTGTTGTTTCGAATTGTTATGAATATGTAAATTTTTAAGGAAACATTTGCATCATGGATTCATTCACCGATGGAAATTGTTGACTAATGAGTTTTCCGAGAGTCAAGAGGGATTGAATTGAGAAGTTGCTTTAAATAAGCTTAAGAAACCGTTGAATGAACAACGGCTTCTTTTCTATTTTATGCCTTGTTAGCAGAACCAAACTCGCGCATTTTCCCAATTACTGTTGCTTTAATTGCTTCACGAGCAGGCCCTAAATATTTACGTGGATCGTACATTTTTTCATCTGCCGCAAGGACTTCACGTACTTTTTTCGCAGATGCAATTTGGTTCTCTGTATTTACGTTAATCTTTGCTGTTCCTAGAGAAATTGCTCTTTGAATATCTTTCGTTGGGATACCTGTCCCACCATGCAATACAAGTGGTACACCTGTTAAGCCACGAATTTCTTCCATTTCTGTAAACCCTAAGTTAGGCTCACCTTTGTATGGTCCATGAACAGACCCAAGAGCAGGCGCTAAGCAGTCAATCCCTGTTCTCTGAACTAATTCTTCACATTCTTTTGCATCTGCATAAATAACGCCATCTGCAACAACGTCATCTTCTTGTCCACCAACAGTGCCAAGCTCAGCCTCAACAGATACTCCTTTTGAATGCGCATATTCTACTACTTTAGAAGTAATTTCGATATTTTGCTCAAATGGATCATGAGAAGCATCAATCATAACAGAAGTAAATCCTGCATCGATTGCTTCTTTACATTTATCATAACTTGAACCATGATCAAGATGAATGGCCACTGGAACAGTAATATTATAGTCTTCCATTAGACCTTCTACCATTTTAACAACCGTTTTGAATCCACCCATATAACGACCTGCACCCTCAGAAACACCAAGAATTACAGGTGATTTTTCTTCCTCAGCTGCTTGTAAAATTGCTTGTGTAAACTCTAAATTATTTAAGTTGAATTGACCAACTGCATAGCCCTCTGCATTTGCTTTTTTCAACATTTCAGTCATAGAAACTAAAGGCATATGTAAAAATCCTCCTTGTCTTATTCACTTCAGTCATTCCTTTTAAAGGATTTCCTTCCAGCTACATGTTTATGTACCCTAATAGCTCTCCATCAAACGGAAAAAATGAAATGAACATATAAATTCCATTTGTATCATACCAAAATGTGCAGAGAAAATCTATGATTAGGTTATAACTTTTCATAAATAAGATGTACTATTAATTAAAAAAGGCATAATTGTATAACCTTATTTAGGTACTGGTAAATATTTCTTAACTGCCGCCCGAATGTCATCTATGTCGAATGGTTTAGCAAAATGTGTTAAAGCACCTAAATCTTTTGCCTCTTGAATCATATCTAATTCTCCATAAGCAGTCATAATGATGACTCTTATATCATGATGCCCTTCTCTCATTCTCTTTAGAATTTCAATCCCATCCATACCTGGGATTTTCATATCTAATAATACTAAGTCTGGGTCATGCTTCGCTACAATATCAAGGGCTTGAATTCCGTTTGCTGCTTGGTACGTTTCATAGCCCTCCTTCTGTAAAACTTCATTTAATAGAATCCTTATACCAAACTGATCATCGACAATCAATATTTTCCCTTTCATAATACACCCCATTCTCGTTTAATCAAGAATACTTAATGTTTTTAAATTCGACTCTAAGTGTTTTTTTCCTGCATTTGTTAGGAAAATAACTAGAATGAGTCATCGCCGTTAATTGCTATATTTCGACAAGTTGATGGTTCTCTTTTCGTTGTGTATCAATCAATTACTGTAGCACCAAAAAACCAAAGTGAGCAGCCTGATTATTTTGTGATTTCGTCTTATTTCAATATAATGATAATATTGGGAGAAGTACAGGAGGAATTATTAATGTTAAAGATTTTTTCTACACAATTATTCGGTTTATTTAAAAAATGGCAAGACAATCATGAAGAATCAATAGAAGATGCTGCTCGAATTTTAGCTCAAGCGAGTGTCGGTGAGGGCCATATATATATTTACGGAAAACAGGAGATGCAAGCTGTCGGTATCGAAGCAACTGAGGGAGTAGACGCACTGGCAAACGCAAAAGTCTGGGATTCTTCTGCATCATTTGATGATATCTCAGCTAGTGACCGTTTTCTCATTATCACCAGAGAGAGTGATGACAAGGAAGCACTCCTATTAGCACAACATTTGAGTAATCAATTCATACCTTTTGCAACAATAAGTGCCCTTCCATCTGATAACACGGAGCAATTAGCCTCCTATTCCGATGTACATTTCGACTTACAACTGAAGCAAGGACTTGTTCCAAATGAAAGCGGGGAACGAGTTGGTTATCCATCTGCGATAGGAGCATTATTTATCTATCATGGAATTAAATTTACGTTAGACGAGATATTAGCAGATTATTAATATGTGTATTTATATGAGGCAAGGGATTCCATTTTGACGGGGTTCCTTGCTTTTTTTATATGTTATAGAAGGGCTCATTTCTCGGGCGCATATATTCTTAACTACACAACGGCTTTGAAATAAATGATTAGTGTTTGTTTCATTGTCTCTTTAAACCAATATTACTTTTCTTTGCAAGTGTGAAGCGATTCTAAATTATTTACTGTGAAATTTTTTGTTTCGTTCATACATTTTTCAGTGACAAATTTACGATATGCACTGATACATGTTTCTTTCTCTTTCTGAACGACATGCGGGCCTCTTTTGTAAAGCGCTCACCTTTAGTGTTCCTTCTGAGTGACTTGCAAATCCCTTTTGCGAAGCGCTCACCTTTGGTTTTCTCTCCGAGTGACTTGCAAACCCCTTTTGCGAAGCGCTCACCTTTGGTTTTCTCTCTGAGTGACTTGCAAACCCCTTTTGCGAAGCGCTCACCTTTGGTTTTCTCTCTGAGTGACTTGCAAACTCCTTTTGCGAAGCGCTCACCTTTGGTTTTCTCTCTGAGTGGCTTGCAAACCCCTTTTGCGAAGCGCTCACCTTTGGTTTTCTCTCTGAGTGGCTTGCAAACCCCTTTTACGAAGCGCTCACCTTTGGTTTTCTCTCTGAGTGACTTGCAAACCCCTTTTGCGAAGCGCTCACCTTTGGTTTTTCCTTCTGAGTAACGTCATACCACTTACAGAAGCTAGCTTTATGAAGATTGATTGTAATAAAAATACCAAATTTTATTTTTGTACCCTTTTGAATTCTTGATTTTACACAAAAAAAGGAAGAGATCCGGAAATCTCCTCCTTATAACAATTTATTCATTGATATTGATTGTAGCACCGACAAAGTCACGGAAAAGTGGTTGTGGACGTGTTGGTCTAGATGTGAATTCTGGATGGAATTGAGATGCCACGAACCATGGGTGATCTTTCAATTCAATGATTTCTACTAGTCGACCATCTGGGCTTGTACCAGAGAAGACAAGACCCTTTTCTTCCATTTCTTGACGGTAGTGATTATTAAATTCATAACGGTGACGATGACGTTCGTAAACGACTTCATCTTGGTATGCTTCATAAGCAGCTGTACCTTCTTCTAGTTTACATGCTTGTAAGCCTAAACGTAGTGTACCACCTAAATCTTCAACATCTTTTTGTTCAGGTAAAAGGTCAATGATTGGGTGGTTCGTTTCAGGATTGATTTCCGCTGAGTGTGCACCATCTAATCCAAGAACGTTACGAGCAAATTCAACAGTAGCCAGTTGCATACCCAGACAAATGCCTAAGAATGGTTTATTGTTTTCACGGGCATATTGTGTTGCTAGGATTTTTCCTTCAATCCCACGATCCCCAAATCCACCTGGTACAAGAACACCGTCAACATCCCCTAAAAGTTCAGCAACATTTTCTTTAGTGACATGCTCTGCATTGATCCATTTTACATCAATATCTGCATCATGTGCATAACCTGCATGTTTTAATGCTTCAACAACAGAAATATAAGCATCTTGAAGAGCAACGTATTTCCCTACAAGTGCAATTTTTGTTTTCTTCGTTAAGTGAAGCACTTTGTCTACAAGTTGTTTCCACTCAGTCATATCTGCTTCTGCACAATCTAATTTCATCTCTTTGCATACACGTTTATCTAAGCCTTGTTCTTGTAAAGCTAATGGAATAGTGTAAAGTGTTTCAGCGTCTCTACATTCAATAACTGCTTCTTTATCAATATCACAGAAGAGTGCAAGCTTGTCTTTCATTTCTTGAGAGATAGGCATTTCTGTACGGACAACGACAACATTTGGTTGAATACCTAAGCTTCTTAATTCTTTTACACTGTGTTGTGTAGGCTTTGTTTTCATTTCTCCAGCCGCTTTAATATACGGCACCAATGTACAATGAATATACATAACATTATCTCGGCCGATATCACTCTTAATTTGGCGAATCGCCTCTAGGAATGGTAATGATTCGATATCACCGACAGTTCCACCGATTTCAGTAATAACGACATCTGCATTCGTTTCATGTCCCGCACGGAAAACTTTATCTTTAATTTCATTTGTAACATGAGGGATTACTTGAACCGTTCCTCCGTTATAATCTCCACGACGCTCTTTACGTAGAACCGTTGAGTAGATCTTCCCAGTTGTTACACTGCTGTATTTAGTTAAGTTTATGTCTACGAAACGCTCATAGTGACCTAAGTCTAAATCCGTTTCTGCGCCATCTCCTGTTACATAAACTTCACCGTGTTGATAAGGACTCATTGTACCTGGGTCCACATTGATATACGGGTCAAACTTTTGTATCGTTACGCTAAGCCCTCTATTTTTTAACAAACGTCCTAAAGATGCTGCAACGATTCCTTTACCTAATGACGAAACAACGCCGCCTGTAACAAAAATATATTTTGTCATGAATGATTCCCCCTTAACTATTCATAGCTTGTGCATTTATCCTTTGTTTAAAAAGATGAATCTTATCTTTCATAAAAAATTGTCCCATGCACGACCTTTTATTTGAAAAACTTGGTAGAAGCAGCACATGCTCAACTATCAAGCCTTACTCAAAAAAATAAAAAGCGCCCCGCTTACTTTAATTAAGTAAGGGAGCGCTTTTAGCGTATCAATTTATGATCGTTCCTTTTTAAAGGAGCCCAAAAATGATTCTACAAGGCTACAAGAAAAAAGTCAAGGCTATTATTTTCTGTCCTCATCGTCTTCATCTTCATCTAAATCATCATCTTCTAAATCATCGATGAGATCATCGTCTTCATCGAAATCTTCTTCGATATCTTCATCGTCATCGTCTTCATCATCAAGAAGATCATCCACATCATCGTCTTCATCTAGATCATCGTAATCCTCTAAATCATCGTAATCGATGTCTTCTTCTTCAAAATCTTCCTCTTCCTCATCTATTACAGATTTTTTCGCCTTTTTCTTCTTCGGCTTAATAACTGTAACAACTTCCTCTTCATACTGTTCTACAGGGTACCATGCACGCAGTCCCCAACGATTGTCTCCAAGACCAATGAAATGCCCTTCGATATTTAAATCTGTATAGAACTGGGCAATCTTCTCTTGGAATTCTTTTTCACTAAGATCCAAAAGGTTTTTTAATTCACTCACAATGTCAGCAAACGCCAAAGGCTCTTTTCTTTCATTTAATAATTCATGAGCCACTTCAATTAATGCCATTTCTTTTAATTGCTCTTTTGAGTATCCTTTTAAACTCAAGACCAGCACTTCCTTTCCCTATATCAAGCTATGTATTAGCAACATGTAATCAAATATTTCGTGCCTAATAGTATAACGCTAAAAATAAAAAAGACAACCTAAACATACTCGTCCAATCTCTAGGTTACAAGCAGCGGTGCCTTCTTAAAAGAAAAAAACGCATATTCTTCATTATAAACAAATTATTAGTGTTTATGCTACCTTTAACGATAAGTTTTCCTACTTTTTACATTGACCTTCGAGTTGTCTCTCCTTTTGATACAATCTTATTGCTAAAAGAGTAAAAAAGACAGACAACAAAAAGAAGGGGATGGCCCCTAGTTGTATTGAATAAAGATATCGTGCACATATGATAAACACTATGAATGCAAAAACAATCATAATTTGCTTCACACTCGCACCCACCTTAAAAAACAAAATCCATACCGATACTATTATATGATGATGGTTAGCAATTGTATATCTTATTTACTCAAGAAATTTTGTTGAATACGATCACTTTACTCCATTGTACCCAATTTATTCATTCCGGAAAAGTCAATGAATAAAATATCCTCTCTAGACGTTTAAAAACCCGAACTCACCTTTTAACATTTTTAGATGGTCCGGGTTATTATTCAATTATGACAATTTACATATTCCGTCTGTATTGTCCGCCCACTTCATATAATGCATTTGTTATCTGTCCTAAACTTGCTACGTTAACCGTTTCCATTAGTTCGTCAAAAATATTCCCACCGCTTACTGCAACCTCTTTTAATCGTTGCAGTGCTTCTTGAGCAACTGCTTGATTTCTTTCTTGGAAAAGTTGCAGATTACGTATTTGTGTTTCTTTTTCTTCTTTAGATGCCCTGGCAATCTCCATACTGTCAACTGCATCATCTGCTGGTGGATTTGGATTGATATACGTATTGACACCAATAATCGGCAGCTCTCCTGTATGTTTTTTCATTTCATAATACATCGATTCATCTTGAATTTTACCGCGTTGATATTGTGTCTCCATCGCACCTAGTACGCCACCGCGATCATTCATTCGCTCAAATTCAACCAATACTTGCTCTTCGACTAAATCTGTTAATTCATCAATAATGAATGCACCTTGTAAAGGATTTTCATTTTTAGACAATCCATGTTCCTTAGTAATTATCATTTGGATAGCCATCGCTCGCCTAACTGATTCTTCTGTCGGTGTTGTAATCGCCTCGTCATATGCATTAGTATGAAGAGAATTACAATTATCTTGGAGTGCCATTAATGCTTGCAGCGTTGTACGAATATCATTAAAGTCTATTTCTTGTGCATGTAAAGAACGACCAGACGTTTGAATGTGGTATTTTAATTTTTGACTTCTCTCATTTGCACCATATTTGTCGCGCATAACCGTCGCCCATATACGTCTCGCGACTCGACCGAGAACAGTGTATTCTGGGTCTAAACCGTTCGAGAAGAAAAATGAAAGGTTTGGCGCAAAGTCATTGATATTCATCCCTCTGCTTAAATAATATTCCACATAAGTAAAACCGTTGGCTAAGGTAAACGCCAATTGAGAGATAGGGTTCGCTCCCGCCTCGGCAATATGATAGCCTGAAATGGAAACAGAATAATAATTTCGAACCTTTTGATCAATAAAATATTGTTGAATATCTCCCATCATTCTTAAGGCAAACTCAGTGGAGAATATGCAAGTATTCTGGCCTTGGTCTTCTTTTAAAATATCAGCCTGAACGGTTCCGCGTACAGTTTGTAAAGTGAAAGCTCTGACTTCTGCAAACTCTTCTACTGTGAGATTCCTACCTAATTCTTTTTCTTTCTTTTCAACTTGCTGAGAAATGGCTGTGTTCATAAACATCGCTAGGATGATAGGGGCCGGACCATTTATTGTCATAGAGACAGAAGTCGTTGGGTGACAAAGATCAAAGCCCGCATAGAGCTTCCTCATATCATCAAGTGTACAAATACTAACGCCACTCTCTCCTACTTTTCCATATATATCTGGGCGATAGTCCGGGTCTTCTCCATATAAAGTAACTGAATCAAAAGCTGTACTTAATCGCTTCGCATCGTCATCTTTAGATAAATAATGAAAACGACGGTTGGTTCTTTCAGGTGTACCTTCACCTGCAAATTGTCTCTTCGGATCTTCTCCTTCTCGTTTAAAAGGGAAA
This sequence comes from Cytobacillus sp. OWB-43, assembly GCF_034651445.1. Classification (NCBI taxonomy): domain Bacteria; kingdom Bacillati; phylum Bacillota; class Bacilli; order Caryophanales; family Bacillaceae; genus Cytobacillus; species Cytobacillus sp. OWB-43. Next base: position 352,498 of record NZ_JAYEFF010000002.1, read on the forward strand.
ACACCAGCTGTATAAGGGAAAGAGCCTGGTACATTTTCTTTATAAACCCACTTGATAATTTCCCCGTAATCTTTATAACTCGGTAGAGCCACTTTCGGGATCTCTAAGCCAGATAAGCTCTTCGTCCGCAGAATAGTTACTATCTCTTTATCTCTTATTTTTGTGACAAACTTATCACCTTTGTATTGCTCTCTTAACTGCTCCCAACCTTCTAATATCTTCTTAGATTCAATTGTTAATTGTTCATATGTCTTATCTTTTAACATTTGCAGGGCACTGTGCGCACTTGTATCTTTTTCTTCAGATAACATGGTCATTGCACCCTCTAGCTGAAAAAGCTTTCTTGCTAAATCCGCTTGTTCTTCGGCTTTTTTATGATAGGTGCGTACCGTATCAGAAACTTCTCTTAAATAGTAACGTTGATCATTCGGAATGATGACATTTTGTTTTTCTACATCAGCCGTTTTCTCATAAGTGGTTACCCAATTTAAACCCGCTTGTTTATTTATGATTTCAACAAGATTAGCAAATACGGCATTCGTGCCCGGGTCATTAAATTGACTGGCAATCGTACCGAAGACAGGCATGTCATCAAGTTCTTTTTCAAATAGCATGTGACTGCGCTGATATTGCTTTTGCACTTGTCTTTTCGCATCTTCCGACCCTTTACGTTCAAATTTATTGATAACAATTAAATCAGCATAATCAATCATATCAATCTTTTCTAACTGTGAAGGAGCGCCAAATTCACTAGTCATCACATACATAGAGACATCACAAATATCCGTAATACCTGCATCCCCTTGACCGATACCACTTGTTTCGACAATGACTAAATCAAAACCAGCAGCTTTTACTACTGAAATCGCATCCTTAATAGCCAGTGACAATTCACTTCTCGCTTTTCTTGTTGCCAGGCTTCGCATATAGACTCTCGGATGAAAAATCGCATTCATTCTTATCCGATCTCCGAGTAATGCCCCACCTGTTTTTTGTTTTGTCGGATCAACTGAAAGAATAGCTACTTTCTTATCAGGGATATCATGGATAAACCTTCTAATTAGTTCATCCGTTAATGAACTTTTACCCGCTCCCCCTGTTCCAGTGATACCAACGACTGGGACTTGTTTCTCTAGTTTCTTCACTTTATCCATTACGGGATCCAGACTGGCCGCAAGTTCTTTCTCTAAACTAATGTGATGTTCGGCGATTGTAATTAACCTTGCTATCGAGTTCACATTGCCTTCTGGAAGCTTCTTAACTAGGTTATCATCTTGTTGAGTAAACGTAGGAAAATCACATTCTTCTAGCATTTCATTGATCATTCCTTGCAAGCCATTCTTTCTGCCGTCTTCAGGTGAAAAAATTCTTGCTATGCCATATTCGTGCAATTCTCTAATTTCACGTGGAATAATAACGCCTCCACCGCCACCATAGATGCGAATGTGAGGTGCTCCCTTTTCTTGTAAGAGGTCATACATGTACTTGAAATATTCAACATGACCTCCTTGATAGGAAGACATGGCAATTCCTTGGACATCCTCTTGTATGGCAGCATTCACTACTTCTTCAACTGACCGATTATGCCCAAGATGAATGACCTCTGCCCCGCTCGCTTGAATAATACGCCTCATGATATTAATAGATGCATCATGACCATCAAATAAACTTGAAGCTGTTACAAATCGGACATGATTCTTTGGTTTATAAACCTCTATCGTACTCATGGATAAATCCTCCTCTTCATCCAGCATTAATCATCACTGTTCTTTCTTTCGGTGAAGGTAATCTTAGTTGTGAAAATATTTTATTTTCAGTTATTTTTACAGTTAATCTATTATCGTTTCTCTGCATGAATTGCTTGAAAAAGTAAATCTGTTTGTAGTTCAATATATTCCTCAATCGTAAACATTCTTTGTAATGACCAACGCCTAAACGCCCACATTTGTCCTTGGACAAAAATATTATGAGCGATCATTTTGACCTTTGTCTCAGGTAATGAAAGCTCTCCATTTTCTATGCAAAGAACGATTACTTTCTCAAACATTGCCACCATTTCAATTTCTTTTTCTAAAACATAAGGTAACGCGTCTTTCGATAAAGACTTTACTTCCTGATACATCACTAGCACTTCATCCTGCATACCATCAACGACTCGGAAATAATCTGCTATCCCTTGTCTCAGGCTATCAATCGTTCCCTTTTTTGTGTCTAGCCCCTTTTGTAGATGCTCTCGAACCTTATCATAAATACTGTCACAGACAAGATATAGTACGTCTTCTTTTGTTCCGATATATTCATATAATGTACCAATACTAAATCCAGAAGCTTTCGCAATCTCTCTTGTCGTCGTTCGGTGGAACCCCTTTTCGATGAATAGGTTCACCGCGCCTTTGATCATTTGATCTCTTCTTTTTTTTACAAGCTTTTCATCTTTGACAGAGGCCTGTACTTCTCTCTTTGACATGATTATCTACCGTCCTTTTATACCCTCCATCCATGTTGATGACTGTATAAACCTCTCTTTACTTAATGGATCTATGAGAAGAATCATTTAATGCGGGGCAACGATCTAATTGCGTACCTAAACATAATCGGCGCCCCATTTCTTTATTTGTTATTTCGTAACCATTCTTGAAATGACTAATCTTTGAATTTCTTGAGTACCCTCATAAATTTGTGTAATCTTTGCGTCTCTCATGTAACGCTCGACAGGATAATCCTTTGTATAACCATAGCCACCAAATACTTGCACAGCATCCGTTGTCACCTTCATCGCCGCATCGCCAGCAAAAAGTTTAGACATAGCTGATTCTTTTCCATAAGGCAGTCCGGCAGATTCCAACCAAGCTGCTTGATAGGTCAATAGTCTAGCTGCTTCTACACTTGTTGCCATATCTGCTAATTTAAAACCAATTCCTTGCTGGGCCGCAATCGGTTTTCCAAATTGAACACGCTCTTTTGCATAAGCAGTTGCCGCATCTAACGCACCTTGAGCAATTCCGACAGCTTGTGCAGCAATACCATTACGACCACCATCTAACGTCATCATCGCAATCTTAAAGCCCTCACCGACTTCGCCGAGCACATTTTCAACTGGTACTTTACACTCTTCGAAAATGATTTCAGTTGTAGGAGAAGAACGAATACCTAACTTTTTCTCTTTTTTACCGACAGAGAATCCTTCATAATTAGACTCGACTATAAAGGCCGTTGTTCCTTTATGTTTATTTGAAGGATCAGTTAAAGCAAATACAACATAGATTTCTGCTTCACCACCATTTGTGATGAAAATTTTTGAGCCATTAAGAATGTAATGACTGCCCTCTAATCTCGCCGTTGTTTTCATACCGCCAGCATCAGATCCGCTACCTGGTTCCGTTAGACCATAAGCACCTATTTTTTCACCTTGTGCCATCGGCTTTAAATATTTTTGTTTTTGTTCCTCTGAACCAAATTTATAAATTGGCCATCCGGCTAGGGATGTATGTGCAGATAAAGTTACACCGGTAGATGCACATACACGTGACAGTTCTTCCACCGCTATACAGTATGCTAAATAATCACTCCCAATACCACCGTATTCCTCTGGCCAAGGAATACCTGTTAAACCTAGTTCAGCCATTTTATTAAATATATTGCGATCAAAGCGTTCCTCTTCATCACGACTAGCAGCGGTCGGCGCCACTTCGTTTTCAGCAAAATCTCTTACCATTTTTCTAATCATTTCATGTTCTTCACTTAATTGAAAATTCATGATTACTCCTCCAAGATAAGTTGTTAAAGTTGTTTACTGATTACTAGCTTTTGAATTTCACTTGTACCTTCGTATATTTCCGTTATTTTTGCATCACGGAAATATCTTTCTACTGGATAATCTTCTGTATAGCCATAGCCACCAAATACTTGAATCGCATCCGTTGTGACTTCAACAGCTGTTTTAGAAGCGAATAATTTAGCCATTGATGCTTCTTTCCCACATTTTTGACCGTTTTGTCTCATATGAGCAGCACGATAGATTAGTAGTCTTGCTCCTTCAACTGCCGTTGCCATATCCGCTAACTTAAAGCCAATACCTTGCTGGGCTGCAATCGGCTTACCAAATTGGACTCTTTCTTTAGCATAACGAGTGGATGCCTCAAGGGCAGCTTCAGAAATCCCCAGGGCTTGGGCAGCAATGCCAATCCTCCCCACATCTAAATTAGACATGGCAATCTTAAAGCCTTCACCTTCTTCACCTAAAAGGTTTTCCGAAGGTACCTCCATATCTTCAAAGCTAAGCTGTAAAGTTCTTGAACCATGAAGTCCCATTTTATGTTCATCTTTTCCGATGACTAGTCCAGGGGTATCCTTGTCAACAATAAAAGCCGATATTCCTTTTGTTCCTAATGCTGTGTTTGTGGAAGCAAAGACAATATAGACATCCGCTTCTCCACCGTTTGTAATAAATACTTTGGAGCCATTGATAATATATTGATCTCCTTTTTTTACCGCTTTTGACTTTAAGCTTCCTGCATCAGAACCTGCACTTGGTTCAGTCAAGCAAAACGCACCCAAATATTCTCCACTAGCTAACTTGGGAACATACTTTTGTTTTTGTGTTTCTGTACCAAAATAAACAATTGGATTCGTACCTACAGATGTATGGACAGATAAAATCACACCAATTGTTGCACTTACTTTAGAGATTTCATTAATAGCAATGATATAGGACATAAAATCCATTTCAGAGCCACCGTATTTTTCTGGAATGGGAATCCCCATTAATCCAAGCTCTCCCATTTTCCTCAAGACTTCCCTTGGAAACTCGCCAGCTTCCATCCTATCCACATATGGAGCTATCTCGGCTTGAGCAAAATCCCTCACCATTTTTCTCATCATCTCTTGCTCTTCAGTAAACTTTAAATGCATATACTTAACCCCCGATGTCGTCAATTGTATGTGTCTTAGCAAGGTTCAAAAAAGATTTTTATCCACTTCGACTAATTATTTAACTTACTTAATCATTAAGCGTATTCGTAAAAACCTTTACCAGTTTTCTTACCTAGCCATCCAGCCTTTACATACTTTCTTAATAAAGGACATGGACGATACTTATCATCACCGAAGCCTTCGTGTAAAATTTCCATAATATAGAGACACGTATCTAAACCGATGAAATCTGCTAAAGTCAACGGTCCCATCGGATGGTTCATACCCAGTTTCATAACGTCATCGATTGCTTCTTTCGTTGCAACTCCCTCATATAATGTATAGACAGCCTCATTAATCATCGGCATGAGAATGCGGTTAGAAACAAAACCTGGAAAGTCCTCCACTTCTACTGGCACCTTGTTTAATTGTTTCGTCATGTCCTCAATGGCTTGATACACTTCGTCTGTTGTTGCTAAACCACGTATAATTTCGACTAATTTCATGACTGGTACAGGGTTCATAAAATGCATACCAATCACTTTATCGGGACGTTTAGTCGCTGCGGCAATTTCAGTAATCGGTAAAGAAGATGTATTTGATGCTAATATCGTATGTGCTGGCGTAATTTCATCTAGTTGGTTAAATATCTTTGTCTTCACTTCCATATTTTCAACAGCTGCTTCTATCACTAAATCAACCTGTTTTGCATCTTCTAATGAAGTAGAGGGAATCAGATTAGCAAGAACTTTTTCCATTTCTTCTGCTTGCATTCTGCCCTTATCTACTTGTCTAGTTAAATTCTTTTTAATCACACTTAATCCACGGTCTAAAAACTCCTGCTTTAAATCATTTAAATAAACACTAAATCCCGCTTGCGCACAAACTTGCGCGATCCCTGAACCCATTTGTCCTGCACCGATAACCATTACTGTATTGATACTCATTTATTTATCCCCTCCAGGAATTTATTGTTTGGCCACTTCTATCATTACTGCGTCACCCTGACCTCCACCTGAACAAATAGCAGCAATGCCAATACCGCCACCTCTACGCTTTAATTCATGCATGAGTGTTAAAATAATCCTTGCACCACTTGCGCCAATCGGGTGACCGAGGGCAACCGCACCGCCATTCACATTTACCTTCTCTTCATCTAAATTAGCAATTCTTCCACTTGTTAAGGCAACTGCTGCAAAGGCTTCGTTTATTTCAAATAAATCAATATCATCTAAGCTTTTACCTGTCTTTTTTAATAACTCATTAATGACTAAGCCAGGTGTTTGCGGAAAGTCCTTTGCTTCTACCGCAATTGCTGTATGACCGAGAATTACTGCCCCTATCTCTTTTCCTTCACGCTCTGCCTTTTCTGCACTCATCAGTACAAGGGCAGCCGCACCGTCATTTACACCAGGAGCATTCCCTGCAGTAATACTTCCACCTGGACCAAACGCGGAACCTAGTTTAGCTAACTTTTCTAAGGATGTATCTTTCCTAGGCGCTTCATCTTCTGAAACGACGATGCTCTCACCTTTTCTTTGCGGTACTTCAACTGGCACAATTTCTTCAGCTAATTTACCTGATTTAATTGCTTCTGCTGCTCGCTGATGACTTCTCAATGCCCATCTATCTTGTTCTTCTCTACTAATGTTGAATGCTTCTGCTGTTTCATTCCCATAAGTGCCCATATGCACACCAGAAAAGCTGCAAGTTAAACCATCATATGTCATTAAATCCTGCACTTTGCCATCGCCCATTCTTAATCCCCATCTAGCCTTTGGCAGAAGATAAGGAGCATTACTCATCGATTCCATTCCACCGGCAACAATGATCTCTTCTTCACCTAGTCTTAAAATTTGATCTGCTAAGGTCACACTCCTCATTCCTGAAGCACATACCTTATTGATTGTTTCCGTTTTCACTTCCCAAGGTAAGTCAGCTTTTCGCGCTGCTTGCCTTGACGGGAGCTGTCCTTGTCCTCCTTGTAAGACTGAGCCTAAAATTACTTCGCCTACATCTTGCCCAGCAACATTCGCTCGTTTTAGAGCTTCTTTAACAACGATTCCACCTAAATCTGAAGCGGTGAAAGAGCTTAACCCACCAGCAAACTTACCAAAAGGTGTTCTCGCACCTGCAACAATGACTGTTTTACTCAAAACTTTCACTCCATTCCTATTTATCTCTTATTCACTAAATTTTCTTTTAACTAAAGAGGCTATTGACTGAACGCTCGCTCAAAGGATGTCCATAGAAAAAAGTAAAATTTCTACAAATATCATGAAAGCGCTTTATTTACTTTATTTTACACGAAAAAAGAGAAGAATTAAAACAATATCCTAAAAATTCATAAAATTTATTTTTACTGAATTTTTATACGTTTCAATTCCTCTCTCCTTATTTCTATGAAGCGAGTGTTTGTTCACCGATAACAGCTTTTTCTAAAAGCTCAGCTACATCATATGTTTGTACATTTTCTTCTACTTCTTTTGCTTTTGTTCCATCTGATAACATCGTTAAGCAATATGGACACCCTGAACTAATAACCGTTGGATTGACCGCTAATGCTTGTTCTGTACGTGAAACATTGACACGATTACCTGTTTCTTCTTCCATCCACATTAATCCACCACCAGCACCGCAGCACATTCCTTTTTCGCGATTTCTCTCCATTTCAATTAGTTTCACACCTGAAATCGATTTTAAAATTTCACGAGGTGGATCATATACTTCGTTATAGCGCCCTAGATAACAAGAATCATGGAAGGTAATCGTTTCTTCAACGGCATATTGTGGTTTTAACACACCGTCCTTCACCAATTTCGCTAATACTTCCGTATGGTGGTATACCTCGGCTTTAAGCCCAAAGTCTGGATATTCATTTTTAAAGATATTATAAGCATGTGGATCGATTGTTACGATTTTCTTCACTTCATTTTTCTCAAACTCTTCGATATTCTTTGTTGCTAACTCTTGGAATAAGAACTCATTCCCTAGACGTCTTGGTGTATCACCTGAGTTCTTTTCTTTATTGCCAAGGATAGCAAATTTAACTCCTGCCTCATTCAAAAGACGAGCAAAGGAAAGGGCAATCTTTTGGCTACGGTTATCATAAGAACCCATTGCTCCTACCCAGAACAGATACTCATAAGATTCATCTGCTTTCTTCATTTCTTTCACTGTAGGAACATGTACATCTTCACGAAGACTTCTCCAATCTTCTCGCTCTTTCCTGTTTAGTCCCCAAGGATTTCCTTGACGTTCGATATTCGTCATCGCACGTTGTGCATCGGCATCCATTTTACCTTCTGTTAAAACAAGATATCGGCGTAGGTCAATAATTTTATCTACATGTTCGTTCATAACTGGGCATTGGTCTTCACAATTACGGCAAGTTGTACATGCCCATATTTCTTCTTCTGTAATGACTTCCCCAATCAAACTCGGACTATAAGCGAGGCCCGCTGCCGCCTCTTCAGCACCCTCTGCCCCAGCTGCTAAAGCAATTTGATTTCCCTTCGTATTCGAAAAGGCAAATGTCGGTACCCATGGTTGTTTTCTAGTCACCGCTGCCCCGTGGAATGTTAAATGGTCACGCAACTTAATGATAAGATCCATCGGAGAAAGCATTTTACCTGTTCCAGTCGCCGGACACATATTTGTACAACGACCACACTCAACACAAGCATAAAAGTCGATCATTTGTAATTGCGAAAACTCTTCAATATGTCCAACACCAAATGTCTCTTGTGATTCATCTTCGAAATCGATTGGTTTTAACTTTCCTGGGTTATCTAATCTATTGAAATATACATTTACTGGTCCTGCAATCAAATGAGCATGCTTCGATTGCGGAATATAGACTAGGAAAGCGAGTAGGAATAATAAGTGAATCCACCAAGAAACATAAAAGACTACAATAGAAGCTGTTTCACCAATCCATGATAAGGCGATGGCGAAAAGCGAAGCGACCGGTTCCGTCCATACAGGATCATGTCCGTGCCAAATCATCGACATGCCATTTCCTAATAAAACAGATAACATCAAGCCGCCAATAAAAATTAAAACAATCCCTGATTTAAAACCTCTTTTTAGACGAACAAGCTTTTCAACATATCTTCTGTGAAATGCCCAGATGACGGCAACCAAAATCATTAAAGTGACGATTTCTTGGAAAAAAGTGAATCCTGGATACAACGGACCTAATGGAAGATGTGATCCAGGCGAAATTCCTTTGATAATAAAATCGATTGCACCAAACTGGACTAAAATAAAGCCATAGAAGAACATGACGTGGATAGCGCCACTTTTTTTATCCTTTAAAAGCTTCTTTTGCCCAAATACATTGACCCAAATTTTGTTCATACGCTCTTTAACATTATTGTCAAATGCCGTTTTCTTTCCAAGCTTAATGTACTCATATCTGGTCTTGAGCAAATAAGCAAACAAACTAAGTGCGTAAGCGATTACAAGAACGGTCGCAATAAGGTTAACCCATAATAATCCATTCACGTGTGTTCTACTCCTTTCTCGACTAATCCATGTGTATAAGAAGATTATTCAATGTAAAAAGAAAATTTTATCGTATTAAAATTTTCTGAATTTAAATCTTAGTTCCATTATATAATGAATGAGCATTCAGTCAACTACTTTTTATTTATTTTATCCTTTTTTCTTCAGGCAATAAAAGCGATAATAGAATAGGTCTCTATGGAGATACTATTTAAACATACTGTTTTGGGAGATGATCAACTTGACAATCCTTCTTTCTGTTGCGGTCATCTTGCTGATTGCTATCGTATTTATTTTTCTTCTATGGGTCGATTATGCCCTTGGTCGTAAAAAACATTTAAAAACAGTCAGCCGAATGAACCCCTCCCCCGCTTTCGCTAACTTTGTCCTTTTTGCGGACGGACCTTCATTATTTGATGATTATTTTACGGAATTAAAAAAAGCAAAACACCATATCCATATTCTCTTTTATATTGTTAAAGACGAAGGAATAGGACAGGAATTTTTAACTATCTTAAAACAAAAAGCAAATGAAGGTGTAGAGGTACGTCTGCTATTAGATTGGGCTGGTAGTTTACCGATTATTCTGAATTTTAAACTCAAAAAAGAGCTACGTTCTCATGGTATTCAATTAGCCTTTGCCCATACACCTACGTTTCCCTTTCTATTCTACAACGTACAAGCAAGAAATCATAGGAAAATTTCTGTAATTGATGGAAAAGTAGGATATTTAGGTGGATTTAACGTAGGCCCTGAGTATATCAACCTTGACCGTAAACTTACACCATGGCGAGACTACCATTTAAAAGTAAATGGAGAAGGTGCACATACTTTACAAAGTGTTTTCCTACAAGATTGGGCAGATGCTAGCAACCAACTAATAAGTAAAACTGAAAAGTATTTTCCAAAAGATATAACAAAAGGCAGTGTAGAACATCAGTTTAAAGTGAATGATGGTGCATTCTTGAAAGAGGAATATATCGCACTGATTGAAAATGCTGAACAATTCATTGAAATTGGTACACCCTATTTTATTCCCGATGTAGAAGTAATGCAGCATCTATTGTCCGCATTAACAAGAGGGGTAAAAGTAACGATTATGATTCCCTATACGAGTGACCACTTTCTTGTCAAAGAAGCTTCCCATCGTTACTTACGTCCATTACTGAAGGCAGGAGCAGAAGTGTATGAGTATAAAAAAGGTTTCTATCATGCAAAAGCAATGATCGTCGATGAAGTTGCTGTCGTCGGAACAGCTAATTTTGATAAAAGAAGCTTCTTTCTTAATGATGAAATAAATTGTTATAGTGAGGATCTTCATTTTCATAAAGAACTAAGCGAAGTATTTCATAAGGATTTAGCGAATGCAGAAAAACTGCAATATCAAGATATTTCTGGTTTCAACCTGAAGAGACAAGGGAAAGAATTATTAGCACGATGTGTAGATCTCTTTTTATAAGGAGCCGATAACTATTGATTTCAATTCGTTTCGGGTATGTATCTCATGCGATTACATTATGGGATGCCTCCCCTGCAAAAACACTTACTTACGCTCGCTATCAACAATTAAATGCTCATGAAAGATTAGATAAACTGAGGGAAATTACTGCACTTAATCTTGCTCACACAAAGCGAATGCTTCATTATAATATTGCTCATGAAATCCCATTATACCGATTATCAAGTTCGATAGTGCCACTTGCTACTCACCCCGATGTGAAATGGGATTTCCAATCGCCCTTTAAGAATGAATGGTATGAATTGGGTAAATTGATTAAAGACCATCATTTACGTGTAAGCTTCCACCCTAATCAGTTTACTTTATTTACTTCTCCTAGACAGGAAGTAACCGAAAATGCCGTAATCGACATGCAATATCATTTTGACATGCTCGAAGCAATGGGTTTAAGCCAGACCGCTATTATCAATATACATATAGGCGGTGCTTATGGTGATAAGATGACATCCTTAAAACGTTTCGAGGAAAATCTTAAAACTTTACCCTCACATATTAAAGCGAGAATGACGTTAGAAAACGATGATAAAACCTATAATGCCGAGGAAACACTTGCTGTATGTGAAGAGGAAAAGGTGCCAATGATTTTTGATTATCATCACCATATGGCTAATCTCGTGGACATTCCTTTAAGAGAATTATTACCACGCGTATTTCAAACATGGAGCCATAAGGGTTTGCGACCTAAAATCCATGTGTCTTCACCTAAATCAGATAAAGCCTATCGGTCGCATGCTGATTATGTGGATTTCCAGTTTGTACAACCCCTGCTAACGGCCATTCGCGAAGTAGGTCAAGATGTGGATTTAATGATTGAAGCGAAAGCAAAGAACTTAGCATGTTTACAACTTGTTGAAGATGTCGCTAGCATTCGCGGAGTCAAGCGTGTTGGTGGCGGAACGGTTGAATGGAAGTAGTGGATAAGACAATATATGCTCTGATTCATACCTATAAAAATAAATAGAACCTAAAGTAGACTAATGATCTTTTTATCTGCTTTAGGTTCTTTCTATGTGTAATGTTAGAAGTGCCATGTAAAACTTAATAACACCAATCCCCTTTCTTCTGTCTTTTACTGCGGAGACATAACTTACACGCAATTCTTCTCCTTCTCCCTTCGTCTTTTGCGCGCAAACACGACTTTCACGCAATTCTCCTCCTTCTCCCTTCGTCTTTTGCGCGTAAACATGACTTTCGCGCAATTCTCCTCCTTCTCCCTTCGTCTTTTGCGCGTAAACATGACTTTCGCGCAATTCTTCTCCTTCTCCCTTTACCTTTTGCGCGCAAACACGACTTACGTGCAATTCTTCTTCTTCTCCCTTCGTCTTTTGCGCGTAAACATGGATTACGCGCAATTCTTCTTCTTCTCCCTTCGTCTTTTGCGCGCAAACACGACTTTCACGCAATTCTTCTCCTTCTCCCTTCGTCTTTTGCGCGTAAACATGGATTACGCGCAATTCTTCTCCTTCTCCCTTCGTCTTTTGCGCGTAAACATGAATTACGCGCAATTCTTCTCCTTCTCCCTTTGCCTTTTGCGGGCAAACACGACTTTCACGCAATTCTTCTCCTTCTCCCTTCGTCTTTTACGCGTAAACATGGATTACGCGCAATTCTTCTCCATTACTACTCTTTGTGAATTTAATTCTATTTCAAGAAAAAAAGCGCCCACTACACGAGTGGGGCGCTTGCTGTACGTCTCTTACATTTTTTCAGGAGCTGACACACCGATTAACGCTAATGCATTTTTCAATGTTGTTTGTACCGCTTTAATTAGTGCTAGTCTTGCTTTTGACTTTTCAGGCTGATCGCTATCTAAAACTTTTTCAGCATTATAGAAGCTATGGAAAGTAGATGCTAAGTCAAAGATATAATTGGTAATTCGATGAGGCATGCGCTTTTCAGCAGCTTCACCTACTGCTTGTGGAAATTCGCCAATTTTCTTCAATACATCTAGTTCTTTTTCTGCTCCGATTAATGATAAGTCAGCTTGGGCGTCAAGAACTAACCCTTGTTCTTCACCTTGTCTTAAGATGCTTGAAATACGCGCATGTGCGTATTGTGCATAATATACTGGGTTCTCGTTAGACTGTGATACAGCTAGATCTAAATCAAAATCTAAATGAGTGTCCGCACTTCTCATCGCGAAGAAATAACGAGTCGCATCTAAACCGACTTCCTCTACAAGATCACGCATGGTTACTGCTTTACCTGTACGTTTACTCATTTTCATTTTCTCGCCATCTTTATATAAATGAACGAGCTGAATAATTTCAACTTCAAGGGCTTCTTTACTATAGCCAAGTGCTTGAATGGCAGCTTTCATACGCGGTATATAACCATGATGGTCTGCACCCCAAACGTTAATAATTTTCTCAAAGCCACGCTCTAATTTATCTTTATGATAAGCAATATCTGGCGTTAAATACGTATAGGAGCCGTCATTTTTAATCAAAACACGATCTTTGTCATCACCAAAAGTAGTAGAGCGGAACCATGTCGCACCATCTTCTTCGTATATATGACCATTTTCTTTTAATGCTTCCAATGCACGGTCGATTTTTCCATTATGATAAAGTGAAGTCTCTGAATACCATACATCATAAGGAACACGGAAATCTTCCAAGTCATTTTTTAATTTTTCCATTTCATATTTCAAACCATACTCACGGAAAGTGTCAAAACGCTCTTGGGCATCGTAATCGACATACTCATTACCATGTTCTTTAGCAAGTGTTTTACCGATATTAATAATATCTTCCCCATGATAACCGTCTTGCGGCATCTCCTTTTCCATACCTAATGCTTGGAAATAACGGGCTTCTACAGAATAAGCGAGATTATTAATTTGGTTGCCGGCATCGTTAATATAGTATTCACGCGTAACATCATAGCCTGCCTTCGCTAGAATGTTGGATAATGAATCACCAACAGCTGCCCCACGCGCATGGCCTAGGTGTAGATCACCTGTTGGATTAGCAGATACGAACTCTACTTGAACTTTTGTGCCATTACCTACATTTGTTTGACCGTAGGCTTCATCTGCTTCTAACACGGTAGGAATTAAGTTCGTTAAATAACGATTATCCATGTAAAAATTCAGAAATCCTGGCCCAGCGATTTCCATCTTTTCAATCGAAGCTTTTGATTGATCAAAGTGAGTAATGATATCTTCAGCAATCATTTTTGGCGCTTTTTTTGCCACTCTTGCAAGTTGCATCGCCATATTTGTAGAATAATCACCATGCGTTTTGTCTTTTGGTATTTCTAGAATAACATCAGGAATTTGTCCCTCTTCAGCTAAGCCAGCTTTTATGACCGCTTGTTTAATTTCTTGTTTCAGATTTTGTTGCACCTGTTCAACGATATTCACTCAGTTTTCCTCCTCAAATGCAATGGTTAGATGATAGGTTCCTGCTTTAGATCCTTGCATGTTTAAATCATACATCAAATCAATAGAGCCAATGTTTGTCTCTTCTTTAAACTCATGCACCATTCTCTTCGTTAAAGTTTTTAAATTAAATACACCATATGGGGTCGTATAATTACCTCTTAAAGACTGATGCATTTTAAATGGCAAGCGCATTTTTATCGAACCACTTCGTAAGATTAAACCGTCATCCTCAGTCATTTTTACAATGGTTTTCACCATGCCTACATCCATCTCTTCTTCATATTGAAGATATCTGGCATTTCCTTTTTTATAGTATCGACCAGCCGCCGTTAATTCAAAAGTATCCTTACTATTCCCATCATGGATGGTCGTTTTCACATTTATTTTTACAGGAATTTGATCATCTAAAACTTTCGACAATCCCTCCACATCCTTTTATACCGTTTCAAACGAAATTTCTATAACCTTATTAGTATAAAACAAATTAATGTTATCTTCCAGTCATGAATAATTATACAACAACAACTTTGACAACTAGTATACCACGGGCATCCACAGAACTTTTCTGATGAAAAGCGTATGATAAAGCTTTTCACGTAGTTTGTATTTTTGAACTAAACACCAGATATCACACAAAACCAAATAAAAAACGAACAAATTCTCCTATAATAGAATTTGTTCGCATCATCAATTTATTTCACCCAACCTAAAATCATTTCACGAATAAGCTTACTAGCTGTATTCGCAGTTTGTTCTGAAGGGTCATAAATGGGTGCCACTTCAACTAGGTCACAGCCAACCACATTCACATTGGCACGAGCAATTTCATGAATAGAGGCTAAAAGCTCCTTAGAAGTAATGCCTCCAGCATCAACAGTACCTGTACCCGGCGCATGTGCAGGATCAAGGACATCGATGTCAATTGTCACATAGACAGGACGACCAGCTAATTGTGGCAAAACTTCCTTCAAAGGTGCTAATACTTCAAATTTAGAAATATGCATCCCTACTTCTTTAGCCCATTGAAACTCTTCTTTCATACCAGAACGAATCCCAAATGAATAGACGTTTGTTGGACCAATGAGATTAGCCGCTTTCTTGATTGGTGTGCTATGAGAAAGTGGTTCGCCTTCGTAATCATCTCGTAAATCTGTATGTGCATCCATATGGATAATCGCTAAGTCAGGGTATTTCTTATACATCGCCTTTATGACTGGCCAGCTAACTAAATGCTCCCCACCCATACCAATAGGGAATTTATTATCTGCAAGTAGTCCGTCAATGTATTCCTCTATCATATCGATACTTTTTTGCGGGTTTCCAAATGGTAATGGAATATCTCCTGCATCGAAAAATTTCACTTCTTCTAGATCTCGATCTAAATAAGGACTATACTCTTCAAGGCCGATGGATACTTCTCTTATTCTTGTTGGGCCGAATCTTGAACCCGGACGATAACTAACTGTCCAGTCCATTGGCATCCCATAAATTACAGCACTGCTGTCTTCATAATGCGGATGACTTTTAATAAACACATTTCCTGAATAAGCTTCATCAAAACGCATAGAGAGCCCTCCTTATTCCACTAAATCTTTAACAAATTTCGGTAGTACAAATGCAGCCTGATGTAGTTCTTTTGTATAATATTTCGTCTCAATTTCGTGGAAACGCTCTTCTTCCACTTTTAGTGGATCGTGCTTTTTCGAACCGATAGTGAATGCCCATAATCCACTAGGATAAGTAGGGATATTCGCCACATACAGACGTGTAATTGGGAAAATTTCTTTTACATCCTTTTGAACATTGCGGATTAAGTCTGCTTTAAACCACGGATTATCTGACTGCGCTACGAATAAACCATCTTCCTTCAATGCTTTAGCAATACCTGCATAGAAACCTTTAGTAAATAAGTTAACTGCCGGACCCACTGGTTCTGTTGAATCGACCATAATAACGTCATATTCGTTTTCACTTTCAGCAATATGCATGAAGCCGTCGCCCACTTTTACTTCTACACGCGGGTCTTCAAGCTTTCCTGCAATTTCTGGCAAGTATTTTTTCGAGAATTCAATAACCTTCCCATCAATATCTACAAGTGTCGCCTTTTTCACGCTAGGGTGCTTTAACACTTCACGAATAACGCCTCCGTCTCCACCACCGACAACGAGGATATTCTCAGGGTTTGGGTGAGTAAATAAAGGCACATGAGCGACCATTTCATGATAAACAAACTCATCCTTCACAGAAGTCATGACCATATCATCAAGAAGAAGCATATTGCCCCACTCTTCTGTTTCTACCATGTCTAGCTTTTGAAAATCTGTCTGTTCCGTATGTAAAGTTCGATTCACCTTCATCGTGATACCGAAGTTCTCTGTTTGTTTTTCAGTAAACCAAATGCTCATTATTCTTCAATCCTTTCTATTAAAAAAGTGCCTCATTTAACCTTATCGTTCCCGAAAAGCAAAATGACAAACATGAGAAAAGTATAGAGGATTCTAGCAAAATTGCAAGTGAAAATTTTGTTAAAAAGCAGATACCCGCTAAAAAGAGGAGTGGGCTAATAGAATCTTCGCACTCATTCATTGTGAAATCGGAACAGTCTTTGGCGTTTCAGCTATATGATTGAACCGATGTAGATGTTTGCTGACCTGGCTCTCTCTACTATTCATGTTTGACCCAATCGGGGGGTTTTCATGCAGACTTTAGATATTCGTGTAATCACAAATATGCATGTTTAAAATACCCTATAGTTTTCAATACTATATGTAAACGAAGCACATTAAAATGGGGGTGGTATATGTGGAAATCATGACAAATCAGCGCTTTAGAAATGCAGGTAAATATTTGCGAGCACTCGTCATTTGTAGCTTAATAGGTTTAGCGTTAATGGTCTGCCTGCTCATCGGTATTTTCATTTATGCCAAAATTTTAGGTCCACCACCACTTGCCGTACCACAATCCACTTTATATATGGCAAGTGACGAGTCTATTATTGGTGAAAGTCACACAGGGGAGAAAAGGTATTGGGCAGATATTACTGATATTTCCCCAGACTTAATTCATGCGACGATCGCGATTGAGGATCAGAGTTTTTATGAACATCATGGCTTTGATTATAAAAGAATTGCTGGCGCCTTGCTGGCAGACCTCAAAGCAATGGCAAAGGTACAAGGTGCGAGTACTATTAGTCAGCAATACGCTAAAAACCTCTTTCTCGATCAAGATAAAACGTGGACAAGGAAAATAAAAGAAGCGTTTTATACCCTAAGAATAGAAATGAGTTACACAAAAGAGCAAATACTAGAAGGCTATTTAAATACAATCTATTACGGTAACAGGGCTTACGGTGCACAAGCAGCTAGTCAGTTTTATTTTGGAAAAGATGCAGCTGATTTAACTTTAGCCGAATCCGCTATGCTCGCAGGTATTCCAAAAGGACCAAGTGCCTATTCACCTCTTGCCTCATTTGAGAAAGCGAAACAAAGGCAAAAGTTAATCTTAACTTCTATGGTAGGGAATCAATATATTACGAAAAAGGAAATGGCAAATGCTTTCAATGAAGAGCTTACTTTCGTTGGTGAGCATCAATATTACGTGAACACTGTTGCCCCCTACTTTCAAGATGCAGTCAAAGCCGTACTAAAATCCCAATTAGACCTTGATGAAAGAATGATTGAACTTGGTGGATTACGAGTTTACACAACACTAGATCGCCAAAAACAAGAGATAGCAGAGAAAACAATTGAAGAAGTGATGACAGAAGATACTTCAATGCAAGTCGGGCTTGTATCAATGAATCCTAAAAATGGACATGTAGAAGCCATGGTTGGAGGAACAGATTATGAAGAGAGCTCATTTAATAGAGCTTTACAAGCGATTAGACAGCCTGGATCTACGATGAAGCCCCTTTTATATTACGCGGCCATTAAACAAGGATTTACACCAGCATCAACAGTAATGAGCAAACCTACTACTTTTCGGTTTGACGATGGACAATCAACATATGCACCTCATAATTATAATAATAAGTATGCAGATGGGGATATAACAATGGCGCAGGCACTAGCGCTCTCGGATAATATATATGCTGTGAAAACCCACCTTTTTTTAGGTGAAGAAACACTCGTTAAGACCGCTAAAGATTTTGGTATTCAGTCTAAGATGGCCAAAGTCCCTTCACTCGCCCTGGGTACATCCGGATTAAGAGTAACAGAGCTTGCCAATGCATACAGCATGTTAGCTAATGGTGGGAAGCGTACTGACCCTGTTTTTATAACAAGAGTTGAGGATTATAAAGGCGATGTCCTTTACGAGGCTAAGGGGTCACATGAGCAAGTATTAGATGAGGATACAGCTTTTGTCGTAACAGAGATGATGACGGGCATTTTTGATCAGACATTAAATGGATATGCTAGTGTGACTGGATCTACTATTAGCAATCAACTCACAAGACCATACGCAGCAAAATCTGGTTCGACGGAGACTGATAGCTGGATGGCTGGATTCTCTCCCCAGCTCGTTACTGCTGTATGGACAGGTTACGATGATAATCAAACGATCGACCTTGTGAAGGAAAAGGCGTTTGCAAAGGAAATTTGGGGGAATTATATGGAAGATGCGCACCAGGACCTACCAATCCGCCAGTTCACACCAACAAAAAATACAATAGGCGTTTATGTTGAACCTTCCACTGGCAAACTAGCAACAGAAAATTGCCCTGTCAAACGTTTTACCTACTTTATTAAGGGAACCGAACCAACTGAATACTGTTCGCTTCACCTGCCTGAATACCAAGCAGAGGAAAAACAAAAAGAGAAAGAGCCAGCCCCTAAGGAAAAAAAGCCTTGGTACAAGAAGATATTACCATGGACTTCATAATTCGCACACAAACATGACAATAGTAGAAATAATGAAAAACCTCGACAGTAGCTGTCGAGGTTTTTCGTGTCCTAGTTCTATACAGTGCTTTGCACTAATATTAAGTTTACTTTTTTTATCCACTTGAAGCAATACTTTGTAAATTCCTTCAATAAACTGTCACAAATACGCCACAATTATGGCTGAATTTGTCTCTTATGCTTGCAAATCTGTTTTTAGTTGTTCTGATGATCTCTCCCACATACCTGCATCATAATCTTGTAGGAATTTAGCTAATACTTCTTTAGAAGAAACATCCATATGATCCACGATCACTTGACCTTTAATTGATTTATCCATTCGATTCACATGTTCAGGAAGTGACTTATACCCTCTTCTAATTGATCGATCAACTGTAAACTCACAAGCTGTTACACCCGCATAATACGTACCTTCTGCCCCACGTTCTACCGTTACCCAGATTAACCAGTATGGCTTACCATTAGGGACTTCTTCTTTTGTTTTTAAAAACTTAATGCCTTTTTCTTGTGGGCTGCGGGCATGCATTGCCCCAACCTCGATTGAAGCCTCTTTTTCATTGACATCTATAATAACCGGCGAAACATTATCTAAACTAAAAGCACCGGCCCCGAATCCACCATGCCCCTCAGTTGGGTCACTTTTAATAATATTAAACTCCATTTTTTTCTTATTCTCTGCCATTTGAAACTCCTCCTTCATCTATGATCTCACAAATAATGTATAAAAGAATGCGCTTAGGTTTTCCATAATCGCTGGAAGTAATGTATTCAGGATAGGGCTAATCGTATATTGGCTGAGCGGTGTAATCACAAGGATGAGAAAAATAAGACCTCCATAATTCTCAATTGACGTCATCTTCGCTCGCCAATCATTTGGTACTAAATCTGCAATCACCCGATAGCCATCTAAAGGCGGCAAAGGGATTAAATTAAATATGAAAAGAAGCATATTTAGACCAATAAAAATATTGAGAAACGCGAGCAACGACTCCGGCACTGTATAACCATTTCCAATTAACCAATACCATAAACCTAAAGCAAATGTAGCCAAAACAAAATTACTCAATGGACCAGCTAAAGAAACGCATACACCAGCAAGCCTCGGATTTTTAAAAAAGAAGCGGTTAACAGGGACTGGTTTCGCCCACCCAAAACCCGCTATAAAAATTAAGAGTGTCCCAATCGGATCTAAATGACTAATGGGATTCAACGTCAATCTGCCTTGATTTTTTGCCGTGGGATCACCAAATTTATAGGCGACCCACGCATGGGCAAGCTCATGAAGAGTGAAGGCAATAATTAACGTGATAGCTACATAGGGAATATCCCTAAGTGGATAGGCTAAGAATTGTTCCACACTTTAATCCCCTTTTTTAACTCATGAATGAGTGTTTTATACCTTTTCATTAACCATATGTAAACCTTATCTTTGTCATACATATTAAAGTATAACGCATCATTCCTGCAATAAGGAAATCATGCGCTACTATAAATTTGCTTGTCTAAATGAAGAAAATATGGAAAACTTAAAATAATCGTTGTTCAGAAACAGCGCGAATTCATTTAGGAGGAAGAACTTATGCCATACGTAACTGTTAAAATGCTTGAAGGACGTACAGAAGATCAAAAGAAAGCACTCGTAGAAAAAGTCACAGTAGCCGTGAGCGAAACAACAGGTGCTCCAAATGAAAAAATCACTGTATTTATCGAAGAAATGAGCAAGAACCATTACGCTGTTGGTGGCAAGCGTCTGAGCGACCAATAAAATACAAGATTAAAATATATCGGCACTGACAATGTTAGTTATTCATTGGTGCCGGTTATTTTTTTTGGTGAATCCCTTAATGTAGGATTCTCTATTGTTCTTGTACACTATTATTGATTTTGCCTAGGGTCTTCATATCAAAATTCCCTCTCGCTTCCTTTTTTTGACTCATTTTCGGCCGAATCCAATCAAACTTTGGCTCTGCCACCTTTTTTTGTAACGTTCCTTTCCGGATCCCATTAGATTTAAGAGAACTACCCAATTCTGAGGGAAATACAACGTTTTCTTTTCAGACAAGAAAAGAAACTTCCCAGGGTGAGTAGAAGCCGGAACAAATTAAATTTTATGCGTGTATAACTATAAATCGTAAGAGCGTAAAAATACAGCATGAGATATGTGTATATTTACGGTTTAGTTGTGCTCTCATCTCCATTTTTCTTTCTGAGTGACTCGCGAACTTCATTTGTGAAGCACTCATTCTCTTTGCTCAACCTGAGTGACTCACAAACTTCATTTACAAAGCGCTCATTCTCTTTGCTCAACTTGAGTGACTCGCAAGCTTCATTTGTGAAGCGCTCATTCTCTTTGCTCAACTTGAGTGACTCGCGAACTTCATTTGTGAAGCACTCATTCTCTTTGCTCAACTTGAGTGACTCACAAACTTCTTTTGCGAAGCGCTCAGTTCCTTTTCTTACCTTGAGTGACTCACAAACTTCTTTTGCGAAGCGCTCAGTTCCTTTTCTCTTACTGAGGGACTCGCGAACTTCATTTGTGAAGCACTCATTCTCTTTGCTCAACTTGAGGGACTTGCGAACTTCTTTTGCGAAGCGCTCAGTCTCTTTTCTCAACTTGAGGGACTCGCGAGCTTCATTTGTGAAGCACTCATTCTCTTTTCTCAACTTGAGTGACTCGCGAACTTCATTTGTGAAGCACTCATTCTCTTTGCTCAACTTGAGTGACTCACAAACTTCTTTTGCGAATCGCTCATTCTCTTTGCTCAACTTGAGTGACTCACAAACTTCTTTTGCGAAGCACTCATTCTCTTTGCTCAACTTGAGTGAATCGCATACTTCTTTTGCGAAGCGCTCATTCTCTTTGCTCAACTCGAGTGACTCACAAACTTCTTTTGCGAAGCGCTCAGTTCCTTTTCTTACCTTGAGTGACTCACAAACTTCTTTTGCGAAGCGCTCATTCTCTTTTCTTAACTTGAGTGACTCACAAACTTCTTTTGCGAAGCGCTCATTCTCTTTGCTCAACTTGAGTGACTCGCAAACTTCATTTGCGAAGCGCTCATTCTCTTTGCTCAACTTGAGTGACTTGCAAACTTCTTTTGCGAAGCGCTCATTCTCTTTGCTCAACTTGAGTGACTCACAAACTTCATTTGCGAAGCGCTCATTCTCTTTGCTCACCTTGAGTGACTCGCAAACTTCATTTGCGAAGCGCTCATTCTCTTTGCTCAACTTGAGTGACTCACAAACTTCATTTACGAAGCGCTCATTCTCTTTGCTCAACTTGAGTGACTCACAAACTCTAATCCATCAAAACAGAAGCACTCAGTTCATATTACCGATTAAGGCACGCAATATCATTTTCACACGAGCATATATATGAACAACCTCAATATTAAAAAGACCGCTCCTATGATAGGATAGCGGCTTTTGTATTTAAGGCATCGATATAGTGATAAGCTTGGTTAATCTCTTCTTCTGTATATCGTTGTTTGCTTTTGAGCGTGAAGATCTTTTCCTTTACTTCTTCTTTAGGCAGTTCCTCGAAGTATAAGACAGTGGATACTAGCTCTAGAAATCTTGCTGATTGGCCATTCATATCAACGAGACAGTCTTTTAAATGAGGCATACTTACTTCATTTAATTCTAGAAATTCTGTTCCCGATTCGGTTAGTGTATAACGATATTGATAGTATCCACCTTTTTTTTCTTTAATTTCATTCAAGAATCCCATATTGCATAGCTCTTCAATACGAAGAGTGAGTTCTTCTGAATAAGGTCCATAAAAGTGAAAGGCAAATTTCTCATGAAAAGGGTAATTGATTTTTTTTGCAATGTAAATCATTTTTTGTAGCTTTTTACGGCCGACAATTTCATCCGAGGCAGCAATGGCATGAATGATTTTTGCATGGTCTTTCAGCACATTGATTCATCTCCTAATTATTTATTACGTTCCATTCGAACTTTTTTATTCTAAGTCTAGTAATTTTCGTATTTGTTTCTTAATCTCTTTATGTGGCCCTTCATCATGAAGGAGATTGGCAGGATAGTATAATTTATGATCGGTCCTTCTTTTACCTGAGATAGCATCAACAATCGATGATTCCCGAGATAATTCCCTTACCTCTCCATTTTTCGATAATAAATGAATCGGTAAACGCTCCTCTTCTTCACCCGGTCGATAAAAATCATAAGGTAAATCAGAGGAAGAATCGACAACTAAGTAATATTCAGGGTCAATTCCCGCTTTTAAAAATAAGATAGACAGCTCTGACAGTTTCTTATATTCCTTGGCTGGGTCAAATTCAACATACTTAAAGAGATGACGGTCTAAGAAACGTTGCGCTAAATCACTTAAAATCTCATCTTCTTCCCACTGCCACATTTGGAAATAGTATAGAACAATTGATTCATCCAGATGAATGTAATCATCCACCGTTATTTCGCCTTTAAATAAAGAATAAAAATGAGCAGGGGCTTGTTTGAACTGATAAGATTCTTCATATAGAGCCTTTGCCCTATGGAGTATTTTTGTTAAGATCACCTCTGCACTTCTCGTTACAGGGTGAAAATACACTTGCCAATACATTTGGTATCGACTCATTATGTAATCCTCAACAGCATGCATGCCACTTTGTTTAATCACAACCTGGTCTTCCCTTGGCCTCATCACTCGTAAAATACGTTCCATATCAAAATGACCATAACTCACGCCTGTAAAATAGGCATCTCTTTGTAAGTAATCCATCCGGTCGGCATCAATTTGACTAGAGATTAAACTGATAACTAATTTGTTTTTAGACGTTTTCGCAATTATTTCTTCTACTTTTTTTGGAAAATCATCACTTACTCTTCTTAACACATTGTTGACTTCTGTGTTACTGAGAATAATTTTCTTTGTAAAATTTTCATGATCTAAGCCAAATACCTTTTCAAAAGAATGCGAGAACGGCCCATGACCTAAATCATGTAACAATGCTGCACAAAGGGTTAATAAACGATCGTCATCATTCCACTCTGGACGTCCTTTGAAGACATCATCGACAATTCGCCTAACAATTTCATAGACACCAAGCGAATGATTAAATCGGCTATGTTCCGCTCCGTGAAAGGTAAGAAAGGTTGTTCCTAATTGTTTAATCCTTCTTAGACGTTGGAATTCTTTAGTACCAATCAAATCCCAGATAAGACGATCTTTCACGTGAATATAACGGTGAACAGGATCTTTAAATACCTTTTCTTCAGTTAATTTTTCTGTCGCATATGACATCATGACACCTCCCTTTTTATATAGACATAACCAATATATTAACTTCTTTTTTTACCTTTAAACATTTGATTGCTCTTCATCAGTTTTTTTTTACTTCCCCTATTATATCTTTCTCTTTCTCTTGTTTCACCCCCCGAATGTAATAGACCAACCTCTCCTGCACATACGAACCCCTGTCCTAGTTGTTTTTTGGCGAAATGAGAATTTTTTTCGACATTTTTAACATGATTTACCATACGTATCTATTAGAAACCATCTTCTACTATCCTTTCAAACATAGAATGTATAAAACCTTGTATTCTTGACAATCCTATTGCTAAAGCTTAACTATTATAAAAATTTAGGGAGTTGAGATCATGAAAGTACGTCAAGATGCATGGTCAGAGGAAAATGATTTATTATTAGCAGAAACGGTTTTAAGGCATGTCCGTGAAGGTAGTACGCAATTAAATGCATTTGAAGAAGTTGGAGATAAGTTGAATCGCACATCAGCAGCTTGCGGGTTTCGCTGGAATGCAGTTGTACGGCACCAATATGAAAAAGCCCTTCAACTAGCAAAAAAACAACGAAAGCAACGACAAAGAATGCTTGGCAAAGAGCAAGGTGGAAAGAAAAAACTATTATATTCACCACCAGTTCCTACATTAGATGACGTAGAAACAGCGATGGAGCCGATGAATGATTTGCTATTTGAAGAACCTGAAGTCACAACACCTAATGCGGCTCCTACTGAAGAAGTGAAGACACCTGTATTCAAAACGGAGGAAACTTCATCATCTAATATGACGATGGCAAGTGTCATTCAATACCTTGAATCATTAAGTCACTCAAGTATTAAACTGGATATCTTAAAAAATGAGAATGAAAGACTTAAGCGCGAGAATGCTTCTTTAAAGGCTAGAAACCAAGAATTAGCGGCAAGAGTAAGCAAGCTAGAGCAGAATAGTGTCACTATCCAAGAAGATTACGAGACATTAATGAATATTATGAACCGTGCTCGAAAATTAGCGATTTTAGATGATGAGGAAAGAACCGCCACTAAATTCAAAATGGATCGTAATGGCAATTTAGAAAAACTAGCAGAATAAATGATTAGACTGTGGTTTACCACAAACACATACAAAAATAACTGAGTAAAAGGCTGAACCAGCTTACTCAGTTATTTTCTATTTAGCGTGACTTACTAGATTAAGATTTATTCGTACATTTGATAGGCCCTCCACCAGTGGTAAAACGAGCAAAAGAGCACCTGTTTTCATTCTAAAATCTGCAAATTATTCGGGAGTTGCCTGGACCCATATTATTTCTTGTTCATGATTTTTTCGTTTCTATCGACTACACGGTCGAAATAGTTTTCAAACATTGGTGCTTCAGTGACGGTTAACTGACCTGAATGAAGCGTGCCACTATGTTTCTTTAATGTTTGTAGGAAGCGGAGCATCACATCTTCTATGGTGAATTCCGTTTGGAGTAGTTCAGCTAGCGAAGCCATCACTGTTGGATCAATGTCAGGATAAGTAAACTTAGTCTTCTCATCCTCTTTACTAATACGGTAAAATTCTTGAATGATCTGCGCTCGTTCACTGCCGCTGCCATTTACACAAAGGTAGATTTGCACAGCGACACCCTTTCTCAATCTGCGTTGTGAAATGCCTGCAAATTTCTGGTCGCCAATGCTTAGATCATAACTCCCCGGACAGTAGGACTTGGTGATCTCTTTCGCTTCAATTTCTACGGGAAAATCGGCGAACATTTCTTTCACTAAAAACCACATCGCATCATATCCACGGTTAATATCAATACCTTTTTCCGTTTCCTGCAGCACTAAAGTAATATTCAAGACACCTTCATCGAGAACAACCGCAAGCCCACCTGAATTCCGCACAATACAGTCATAACCTTGTTGCTGTAAAAATTGAACCCCTGCGTTAATAAAAGGCAGTTTTGTATCTTGAATACCAAGTACGACTGTGCGGTCATGCACCCAGCTTCTCGCAGTAGCAGGAGAGAGTCCCGCCCCAACCGAAGCGCATAAAGTATCATCCATACCGAAAGAGTGAAGTGCACTGACAAATCGCCCTGATTGCGACTGATCAATTATACGCCATTCTTTTTGTTCTAATAAATTTAAAGCCTCTTCCATTCCTTCTGCTCCTTTACCATTTAAGAACTATTCGACTAAAGCTTGGCTAGCCGTAATAATCGCAAGCTTATAGACATCTTCCTCATTACAACCGCGGGAAAGATCATTAACCGGTTGATTCAAACCTTGTAAAATCGGACCTACCGCTTCAAATCCACCTAATCTTTGCGCTAACTTATAGCCAATATTTCCTGCTTCGAGGCTTGGGAATACAAAGACATTTGCTTGTCCATTGATTGGTGAACCCGGCGCTTTTTTCTCTGCGACAGAAGGTACGAACGCTGCGTCAAACTGAAGCTCTCCATCAATGACAAGCTCTGAATTTTTTTCTTTTGCCATAGTTACTGCCTCAATGACCTTATCAGTTTCTGGAGAATTTGCAGATCCTTTTGTCGAAAAGCTCAACATAGCCACACGAGGATCAATATCCATCATTTTTGCTGTTTTTGCACTCTCTACAGCGATTTCTGCTAATCCTTCTGCATCAGGGGAAATATTGATCGCACAGTCAGCAAAAACATATTGTTCTTCCCCACGAACCATAATAAATACACCAGAGGTCCTTTTCACCCCTGCTTTTGTTTTAATAATTTGTAATGCCGGTCTGACAGTGTCTGCTGTTGAATGTGCCGCTCCACTTACCAAGCCGTCCGCTTTGTTTGCATAAACAAGCATCGTTCCAAAATAGTTTTCATCCAAAAGAATTTCCTTTGCTGCTTCCGCTGTTACTTTCCCTTTTCTCCGGTCGACAAATACAGGAAGCAATTCATCCATATACTCACTATTTTTTGGGTCAATGATTGTACAATTTTCTAAAGAAACCCCTAATTTAGTGGCCTGATTAGTAATTCCCTCTTCATCTCCAAGTAAAATAGGTACAAGAATGCCTTCCTCAGCTAAGCGACTGGCAGCAATAAGAATTCTATCGTCTGTACCTTCAGGAAAAACGATTTTCAAGCTCTTCCCGTTTATTTTTGCTTTCATTATTTCAAATAAGTTGCTCATATTAAGCCCCTCCAATTAATCATTTAAATGCAATTATTTCTTCTCTTCTTCCATTACAATAGACCGCTCGTTAAATAGCAATAGAAAAGGCAAATGTCGGTTAATTCCAAAAAATGAATTCTCTTAAATAAAACAGTGCACTGAAGCTCTTCATTCATATCATACTTATAACCTATCCATTAAGCAAAATAACTAATCAACACTAGCTAGTTTTAATCGTGTGGTTTGCTGGCTAAACTATGGTATAGTAAACATGAAGTAAATAGTACATATATGAGGAGCGATGACAATGAACGAAGCAGCAAAAACTCTTGACGGCTGGTATTGTCTCCATGACTTCCGTGCCATCGATTGGACTACATGGAAAATGATTTCTAGCGATGAGCGTGAAGCCGCTATTCACGAATTTCTATCACTGGTTGATAAATGGAACACCACGCAAGCTGCCGAGCAAGGTAGCCATGCACTATATACAATTGTCGGTCAAAAAGCAGACTTTATGATGATGCTTTTACGCCCAACAATGGAAGAATTAAATGAGCTAGAAAACGAATTCAATAAAACAAAATTAGCAGAATATACGATTCCGACTTTCTCTTATGTTTCTGTCGTAGAATTAAGTAACTATATGGCAGGAGATTCTAATGAAGACCCTTATCAGAATCCTCATGTGAGAAGTCGACTATATCCAACACTTCCACAAGCGAAATATGTTTGTTTCTATCCAATGGATAAGCGTAGACAAGGTGAGGATAACTGGTATATGCTCCCAATGGATCAACGTCGTGAATTAATGCGCAGCCATGGTCTCATCGGGCGCTCTTATGCTGGCAAAGTTAAACAAATCATCACTGGCTCAGTTGGATTTGACGATTATGAGTGGGGCGTCACTTTATTTGCCGACGATGTGCTACAATTCAAAAAGCTCGTATACGAAATGCGTTTTGATGAAGTAAGTGCTCGTTACGGAGAGTTCGGTGCCTTCTATGTAGGCAACCTATTACCAGAAAGTGGCTTAAGTAAGTTTTTACATGTTAATTAATCGATATTGTTCCCGTCAATTTATTGGCGGGAGTTTTTTTGTCATAAAAGAAAAGGCTTATACATAGTTATAAATAGTGAGTTTATGAATAAGCCTCTATCTAGCAACATGGCAAAACTTTTAAGAGGTGATTGTATGGGCGTGATAGCCTACACAGAAGCAGATGTAAAGCTACTAGCAAGACTTTTGCGTGCAGAAGCAGAAGGTGAAGGAAATCTTGGTATGTTAATGGTTGGCAATGTCGGCGTCAATCGCGTCCTTGGTAATTGCTTGGATTTTAAAGACATTACATCCATTAGGCAAATGGTTTTTCAAAATCCTGGTGGGTTTGAAGCAACGCAGAAAGGCTATTTTTATCAAGCGGCACGATCGAATGAATTGAACTTAGCAAGAAGAGTTTTAAAAGGCGAAAGGCAACACCCTGCTAGTAATGCTTTATGGTTTTTTAGACCAGGTGGCGATTGTCCAGCACAATGGTATAACCAATGGAATTCAGGTAGGTTCAAATCACACTGTTTCTATATCCCTACCGAATCAGATTGCCCATCTGTTTATTAATTTATTTGG
Source organism: Cytobacillus sp. OWB-43 (assembly GCF_034651445.1). Lineage (NCBI taxonomy): Bacteria > Bacillati > Bacillota > Bacilli > Caryophanales > Bacillaceae > Cytobacillus > Cytobacillus sp. OWB-43. The sequence continues at coordinate 381,746 of NZ_JAYEFF010000002.1, forward strand.
AGGGAAGTGCAATGACTCAACAAGGTTATCCTTATTATGGTGGGTATCCCCAACAACAACAGCAATACAGCAACCAATATCAGCAGCAGCCTCAACAGAATTACAACACTCAACCACCTCAAGTAAACATACCAACACAAGGGATGCCAACAAACGTTCAAGGTCAAACAACAGGTCAACTGCCAATGGAACAATCCTTTATTGAAAATATTCTCAGATTAAATCGCGGCAAGCTTGCATCCATTTATACAACATTTGAAAATAATTCACAATGGAATGCCAAAGTGTTTAAAGGAATCATTGAAGCAGCTGGACGTGATCATGTCATTATTAGTGACCCCGAAACGGGTGAGCGCTACTTAATCCCAATGATTTATTTAGATTATGTTGTTTTTCCTGAGGAGATTGAATACTATTATCCAGCACAATTAACACAATACAACCCAAGGTAAGCAGAAAAGCGGAAGGCGCCCGCCTTTCGGCGACAAGCATAAGACGAGCCGGCGGAAAGGTTGTTCTTTAACCTTTTTGACGGATTAGCTTATGACCTCGAGCTCCATGACGCTGGAGCTAGACATGATGAAAAGCGGAAGCGGCTCGCTCTGGAGCGACAAGCATAAGACGAAGATGGCTGTGAGGTTGTCCTTTACCTCATAGACAGCTTTGACTTATGACCTCGAGCTCCATGACGCTGGAGCTAGACATGATAACTCATTGAACAATTTTATACTTTCTTTTGAAAAAGGGCTGAACATCATAAATGTTCAGCCCTTCATTATTATAGGTGTTTTACAGCAAATACAAGAATAAGTACCCAACCTACAAGGAATGCTACACCACCAATAGGTGTAATGGCGCCTAATATGGATATTTTCGTTAATGCTAAGATATATAAACTTCCAGAGAAAAATAAGATACCAAATGCCATTAACCAGCCCGACCAAGTTAATAAGGAGGAGTCTGGCATTTTCGATAATAATAAAGCAACAATAAAAATTCCAATAGCATGGAACATTTGATATTGTACAGCCGTTTGCCAATTATCCATATACTTGCCTACTACTTTACCTTCTAAAGCATGGGCACCAAATGCACCAAATGCAACTGCTAGAAAGGCAAAAATCGCCCCAATAATGATGAAAAGCTTCATTTATTTTCAGCCTCTTTCTTTTAAGTATATATTTAGTATAACAGGTAAAGCAAAGCCACTCCTTAAAAGTCAAAAATTGACTCACCGTTTGCCTCATCACCCATTTTCATTGGTTTTTCATTCAGGCTTACCTGTTGAGGACTGGGGATATTCGTCTGGGTAGTTACCATCGGTTGTTGCTGCGTTTGCGCCGCCCGGACTGCTCCCGTTGATTGTTGATCAAGAATCACTTCACACAACGTTTTAATAGCATGGACTCTTTCTCTTACTGCCGATTCATTTAACCCCTTCGCCTCACTAATCTCAGCTTCCATTTTACTTAGCATTTTCTCGATTGAAATACTCATGTATTCACCTACTTCATCTACCATCTTTTTCTTCTTATAGTGTATCAGTTCTTCTTTTCAAAACGCAAACACGATTGCCCTGACGCAGTATGAACCTCCATCGATGGCCATTTTTTTGTTTTAAAACCAAATGCCTTGCAGCCTCTGGGAAATCTTTGATCCCATGTAACATAGAAAAATTTACATTTGACACAGCTTACCTTTTTCTCCGGCATTTCGACAGCACCCCTCTCGTTTCACGTGAAACATGACGAAAAGTCTTATAAATTGTCTATTTTCCAATCTATCGGTTTCTCTCCCCATTCTAACAATTTTTGATTAATTTTTGAGAATGGCTTGCTACCAAAGAAGCCTCTATGAGCAGATAACGGACTCGGATGGGGCGCGAGGATAGTGGCATGTTTTTCTGTATTAATTAACTTTAACTTCGCTTGCGCGGGCTTCCCCCACAACACAAAAATAATAGGCTTCTCTCTATGATTTAAAGAAGTAATAATATGATTCGTAAACTCTTCCCACCCTTGTCCACGATGAGCATTGGCCTCTCCTTCTCTTACTGTTAATACCGTATTTAATAATAATACCCCCTGCTTCGCCCAAGAAATGAGGCAACCATGGTTAGGTATGGGACAACCAATATCTGCTTCTAATTCTTTATATATATTTCGTAGAGACGGAGGTATTTTCACACCAGGTTGTACCGAAAAGCTTAAGCCATGCGCCTGATTGGCACCATGATATGGGTCTTGACCAAGGATAACCACCTTTGTCTCTTCAAAGCTCGTATATTCCAATGCATTAAAGATATTTCCCTTTACAGGATAAATCGTATGATGCCGATATTCCTGTTCTAAAAAGCTCATCAACTTTTGGAAGTAAGGCTTTTCTTTCTCCGGAGAAAGTCTATTCTGCCAATCCGAATTCATCTCTTTCTCTCCTTCATTAGTTTTTATACTATTTTCATTGATTATTAGATATACTATAGAGAATACAATTAACTGCTCGGAAATGAAAGCACGAAAGCGGAAAGGATGAGGTGATAGATAAAATGAAGGTTGCCTTAATACACGCAACAACGACTGCTTTAAAGCCTATAGAAGAAGCGTTTAGAAAAGTGGCGCCTGAGGTTGAATTATTACATTTCATGGATACTCACTTACTGACGATGATTGAAGAAAGCGGCTCATTGACACCAGAAATTGCTCGGCGCTTTTCAAAATCTGTCTCTTTAGCAGCGGAAGCTCGCCCTGATTGTATTCAGCTAACTTGTTCGGCATTCAATCCTTTAACAGCTATCCTTCAACCACTTTGTCGAGTGAAAATGTTCCGTTCAGACGAAGCGATGCTAGATGAGGCTTTAGAATATAATCGTATCGGTTTAATCTCTACCGTCAGAGAAACACCCGAAGCGCTAATTAATTACCTACAAGCACGTCAACCGAACTGTGCCATTGAATCTGTTGTTGATCCTGGCATCATCCATCTACTTTTTGAAGGGAAAAAAGAAGAGCATGACGAAAGAGTCAGGAGAATGGTGGCGGAAATGGATGGAAAGGTAGATGTCATCGTCCTCTCGCAATACAGCATGGCACATGTAGCTAACCAAGTAACACCCAACACCCCTATTCTTGTTGCACCGGAAGCAACTGCGAAACGGTGTTTTCAATATATACTGCAAAAATGATTTAAGAAACAAGCATAACCACTGCTTGTTTCTTTTATTCACTAAATTGCTCTACTGTTCATTTTTATTAAGAAATGTTTGTATCGATACGGATTCAAATGAAGCCACCTATTCACAAGGAATGATAAATTCATATAGTAGTTGCTCACTATTTAGTAGCTTCACACATTAAACATTTCTAGCTTGTCCTGGTTCATTCAATGACTGCTGCTTTGTGTTTCGTAAAATAATCGCCAAAGCAACAAGGAATAAACAAGCAGACACTTGAAAGATAAAAGTTACTGATACCACACTTTTTAATATGCCTACTAATGTTATACTCATTACCATAGACCCACTAAACAGAGGCACTAAAATACCGTTGACCCTCCCTATAAGATGATCATTCGTATTTTTTAATACCATTGTATGAATGCCAATTTGAATAACCGGAAGAAATACCCCATATAAAAATTGTCCTAATAGTGTTAGCATAAGTACTGTTGAATAGCCAATTATACTTATAGATATCGCGGTCATTGCCACTCCTATTGCTAAAAACTTCATCGGTTGTATCTTACTAGATAAAGTAAATGATATTACTCCACCAATCACCATTCCTAAGCCATTTATCATGAGAAGCCACTGTAAATACTCTGTTCCTAATGACAATTTTTCCATGACAATAAAAATGTTCATTGGTTGAATGAGCCCTACTGCTAGTCCTGCAAATAAGAAACATGCTCCCAGCGCTTTTAATTGATTATTTTTAAGGACGTATTTTATTCCACCCCTCATATCATCCAAAATATTGGCTATATGTATGGACGACTCCCTTTCAATATTTTTACTCTCTGTAATGAAAAACAACGAAAAAGCAGATAATAGAAAGGCACTTCCAGTTATTAAAATGGAAGGGAGAAGGCCTAAGTTTTCATAAACAATGGTACCAATGACCGGCCCCATTATCATAAAAACAGCAGATAAGGTTTGATAAAGAGACATCGCAGGCTGTAATAGTTTGTCTGGGAGATTTTGCTTAAATAACTTCATACCCGCTGGTTGTGAAAGCTGGGAAAGTACTGCAGAAATTAAAGTAATAAAAAAGACAACTTTCCAAGTACTAAAAAGTAGCGCAGCAAAAATAGCAAAAATTGATATTGCCGTAAGAATATCACACCATACCATCGTCTTCTTTGGTCGCCAACGGTCTGCAAATGTTCCTCCTAGGAAAGAAAACAAGAAAATGGGGGCATACTCCGCAAGCATAATAAAAGAAATGGCTATAGCGTTCCCATTCGTTTGTTCAGTAACAAATAGTAATATCGAAAAGTTCCTAATCCAAATACCCATTTGAAGAAATAAGGCAGAGAAAAGGATACAATAAATAAAGCGGTTATTAAAAATTGAACTCACCTTTCATTCTCCTTTTTGAATACTTTCACACAAATTTAAAAGCATAAACAGATCTTATTCTCGTCCAAAATACCCACAGAATTGAGAAAAAGAAAGCCTAGTGAAAACACCACTAAGCCTCAATGTTTACTTCTTCTTTTTGAGCTCTTTTCTTTTTAAACTTCTTTTTCATCTTCATTAAAGCTTCATAAACAACTGGAACTACAATCAAAGTGAGTATTGTTGAAGTTGTAAGACCACCAATGACTGTTATCCCTAACCCCCTCGAAATTAAGCCACTTCCATCCGTCTCACCAGTAAACACAAGTGGAACCAATGCCCCTACAGTTGCAAAAGCGGTCATTAATATCGGTCTCAAACGTGTTGTACCCGCTTCTAATATTGCCTCCCTTAAATCAATACCTTCTTTTTCATTCTGAATAATTCTCGCCACTAAAACGATCGCATTTGTTACAACTATTCCGATTAACATTAAGGCACCAATCATTACTGAAATACTAATTGGTTCTCTAGTTAACAAGAGTCCAACCAAACTCCCAATAATTGCATATGGCAAGGAGAATAGGATAGCAAATGGTGCTAGACCACCTCCAAATGTGACAATTAAAACGAAAAATACAACGAAGATAGCAAGACCTGAAGCAATAATTAATTGATTAAAAGAGTCTTCAATTTGATCTGAAACACCGCCAAATTCGAGGTTGACTCCATTCCCAAATGAAATCCCTTTTAATTCACTTTCTAAACCTTTGATTGTCTTATTGATATCATTGCTTTGAACATTAATCGTTACTTCACCATATTGCTTGCCATTACGATTGTATATAGCTGAGGGAGCTTCTTGCTCAATAAGTTCTGTCACCTCTGATAGTTCTATCTCTTCACCAGACAAAGTGGAAATAGGCAACTTAAGATAATCCTCCTGTTTTTCAATCGCTTTTGCTGTATTCAAGTAAACAGGTAAGTCGTCTCCTTCCTCATTTATAGTGGTGAGTCTCATGTCAACCCCTCCACCTAGTGCTGAATAAACCTGTTCTGGGTGCACACCATTATCAATTAATTCATCCAGTTTCAGCTGAAAACCAAGCTTATCATGCAACTCAGAGACATTAGTTTTTATGCTCTTTACTTCTTCTCTATTTGATAGTTTATCTTCAATCTGACCTATTGACTGATTAATCTCTTCAAAATTATTACCGTAAACATAAATATTCATTTGACTATTGCCTGAACCAGAATCCTGAAAACTCCATTCTCCCTCGGTTTGCTTCCGAATTTCAGCAGAGATTACTTCCTGCTCTTTTCCAAAGTCTTCAACGCTTCCTTTATATTTAATGAAGAATAAAACTTGTCGCGTATCCGCTGGGTTAAGTGGATTTCCTCCACCTTGTGATGATTGAACGAGCTCAATATGTTCCCTGCCAAGCAAATAATCTTCTACAGTCTCCACTTGCTCATTAATTTCTTCTCTTGTATCACCTGTTTTTGGATCATAAGTGATAATAAGTAAATTATTTTCATCTTCTTGTATGAAGGTGACGCCAATAAATGGAATCAAAAACAAACTACCAATTAAAAGAATATTGATACATGTGAAAGATACGATTTTATGATTAAGACTCCATCTTAGTATCTTTCTATACGTTTCTCCTTTATGTTTCTTATCTCTAGAAGCACGCTTTTCAACTTTTCTACTCATCATAAAATGAGCCATCATTGGCACAATTGTTATAGAAACTAACAGTGAGGCTAAAAGGGCAAATACGATTGTTAATCCAAAAGGATAAAATAGTTCTCCTACTGGACCATCAACAAGCCCTAATGGAAGGAACACTGCAATTGTTACAATCGTAGAGGACATAATTGGTGAAAACATTTCCTTTGTAGCTGCTACAATTAATGCATTTCCACTCAATGGTTCTTTAGATAACTTTATTTTTCTATGAATGTTCTCAATAACAACAATTGAGTCATCAACTACTCTTCCAATGGCAACTGTCATCGCTCCAATTGTCATTAAGTTCAAGCTAATTCCAATTCGATGAAGTAACAATAATGCAATGAGTAATGATAGTGGAATTGAAATAACCGATATAAGGGTAGATTTTATATCTCTCAGAAACAGTAATATAATCAATACTGCAAAGGCGGCTCCTATTAGAGCCTTTTTGAACATCATACTGATGGAATCTTTTATTGGATCGCCACTATTCAATACTGTTTCAAATGTTAAACCGTCATACTGTTTTTCTAATTCATCCATTTTATTGGTTATTGCGTCAATAATTTCAACCGTATTCCCGTTTACTCCTTGTACTACTTGGATACCAATTGACTCTTCCCCATTAAATCTAGAGATGGACGAAGAGCTTTGCTCTAACTCAATTTCGGCAATATCATTAAGGGTAGGTGTTGCTTCTGCTGTTTGATCTACTCCTTCTATTACAGATTGCGGATTAATTGGCACACTAATATCCTTTAGTTTTTCTATATCCAATTCGCTTTGAATCGCAACGACCTTTTCTTGATTATCAACCTCTTTCACGCCTAATGAAAATTCATTTAACACGCTATTCAAATATTCTGCTACGTCTTGATCACGCAGTTGATATTCTTGTAGTCTTTCCGGTAAAAGATTGATTCTGACCTCTTTCGTCTCATTCCCAACGATATTTACTGTAGAGATTCCCTGAATTTCTTCAAAAGCCGGCTGTATTTCATTTTTTACGAGATTGCTTACTTCCGAAAGGTTACTATTCTGATTTAATACGGATACTACTAAAATTGGTAAATCATTAAAGCTAAGTCTCGCAACCTTTGGTGTCTGGGCATCCTCCGGAAGATTCAGGTTTTTTATCGTTTCTTCAATTTCCTGCTCTGCTTCCTTAAGATCCTTGTCAAATCCATATTCTACTTGGATCGATGACGCGTCTTGCATGGAAGTTGATACCACATTTTTTACCCCATCTAAATTCCGCACACCATTTTCTATCTGATTGGTAATTTTATCCGAAACTTCTTCAGACGATGCACCGGGATAAATAGTTGTAATATCAACGATTGGCTCATTAATATTTGGGAGTTGCTCCATTTTCATTTGAAAGGCAGAAAACATACCAAAGACTATAATAAAGATTGTGACGATCCAAATTGCGAGCTTGTTCTTAATTGAAAAATTAATGATTGACTTCATTCTTCGACTCCTTCTATATTTTACTTATTATCACCTACAAACACCTCTCTATTGTATTCAGTTTGAACAACAAAAAGATTAGAGTATCACGCAAATTTCGCCTGTTATTAAAAAATGCTAAAAACCTCCTAAAAAAGGAGGTTTTTTCATAGGTAAACAGTTGTAATTTCATCTATAGAAACAATTACAGAACCATTAACTGAAGCAATACCCTTCCCTTTCATTAATCCATTTCTTATCCTTGTAACCTCAAAGTACAAATCTAACTTATCCCCTGGATAGGCTGAACCATGTATTTGAGCGCCATTAATCCCAGCTAATATTTCATATTTTTCTGATTTTTCAATACGGACAAAAGCGCCTATTTGACCAATTGCTTCAATAATAAGTGTAGAGGGCATACTTTTTTGACTTTCACTGATAAACCATTCGTTATTGCTTATATTTTTATAACCCTTTACCCACTTCATCGGGTCTCTTTCAACTACTCGATCTACGTATAGGAAAGGGTATTTGTGCGGTAAATACGATAAGCTTTCCATAACCTTAAACAGATTCAGATTTTTTTTGTTTCTCAATAAAACTAATAATATTATTGATAGTCATAAAGGAATCAGTATCTAGTGTGCTATATTCTAAGCCAAATTCTTTTTTTAATTCATTAATGAAAACCAAAACATCCATAGAATCTAAACCATATACTGAATCTGGCCCAAATAAATAGCTATCATCCAATAATTCCTCCGGTTTAATGTCCATTTTGTAGACCTCAATAAATTTTTCTTTTATTTTTTCTTTCATTTTCCTAACCCCTTTTCTCATTTTTAGTATATTTTAAGCAGATAGAACCCCATAAGAAACCCGCACCAATAGCTGAAAGAACAATCGTATCATCCTCTTTCACTTTTCCATCTTTCAAGGCTTTATATAAAACTGAATATAATGTCGCTGAACCAGTATTGGCATATTCTTGTACAGTTATGGTCGTTTTTTCGAGTGGGACATTTAAATCATGCATAACTTCTTTTACTATATTAAGATTTGCCTGATGGACTAAGAAATGATCAATATCACCTATTGTTAATCCTGCAGATAATATGGCTTCCCTTATAGAGGTTGGAACTACTCTTGTTGCAGTATTCCAGACTTCACGACCATTCATCTTAACAAATTGGCTTGTTCTATAATCTTCATTTTCACCCAATGGTACTGTCCCGCCTCCAGGGATTTGAACTGCATAATTAAGCTCTGAATCTAAATGGAAGGAAAGAATGCCTTCACCCTCTCTTGTTTTTTGCAACACCATTGCTCCAGCTGCATCACCAAAAAACACACGTGTAGTGCGATCCTTTGGATCACTAATCCTCGAAAGGATTTCACAACCGATCACTAATACATTTTTCACATTGCTATTTTGGAGTAGATGAGTCCCGACATACATAGCATATATCCCACCTGCACAGCCACTTTGCGTAAGATCAATCGGAATCGCTTTTTCTGCACCTATTTTTTCTTTGATAATCATTGCAGTTGAAGGTAATGCTTGATCAGGTGATGTAGTGGTTACAATAATGGCATCAATCTCTTCTGCTTGAATATCGGCATCCAAGAGTGCCTCCGCCGCTGCACTTGCACAGAGGTCAGAAGTCACATACTCATCTTCTAAGTACCTCCTTTCCTTTATTCCGGTTTTGTCCTGTATCCATTGATCACTTGTATCTAGTTCTTTCACCAGATCTTCATTTTTTACAATTTTGCCTGGTACACGAAATCCTATCCCTTGAATATTAACTGGGATTTCTAAACCCGTTTGATTCAATATTTTTTCAGTGAGTAATGCTTCCATTTACCTTATTCACCTCTCCTTTATTGGAAAATCCCCATATATATCTTTTAAAGCAGATGCTACATCATTTACTTGTACAAAGCATTCTAGTATAACTGATTTACCTACTCTATACGCAGCCATAGCTTCTTTAATTGAATCTACGAGTTCATGACAGGATTTTACTTGTAGGTGATGCAGATTTGAATGTACACCTATAAGCGCCGATTCCTCTTCATGAATAAAAACGGAAGATGCCCCATTATTTTTATTTTGATAAGCTAACCATCCATATCCACCATTATTTAAAACAACATATATGATGGGAATTTTATTTTGTACTACAGTTGAAAGATCGCTTTGGAAAAGATTAAATGCACCGTCTCCTACTATAGCCACAACCATTTTGTCTTTTTGAGCTTGGGCAACCCCTACTGCTGCTGCTGCTCCAAATCCTAAAGGCGTTTGTTCGCTAGGAGTAATAGCATCCTGACCCGCTTTTAGAGCATGATAAGGATAAAAATAACTCCACATGTCTTGCAAACCATTTTCATGAACAAAAACAACCTCTTTAGGTAAATAACTATTTAACACGTTAAGAATGTCAGCAACCCTTAATTGATTATAATGATAAGTTACTGCATCCTTTTCTCTAAAGAGATGATTCTTTAAATTTTCCGCAAATTCTATCCACTGATATGAATCTTCTCTTGGAATACTAGTCTCCATTAATTTACTTAAAATTTCTTCTGCATCCCCCTGGAGATTAAAACTATCATACAAAAGATTGAAACCTTGCTCACTGATATTAATTTGAATCATTTTATTTGCTTTTAGTGAGGCTTCCCAACCGAAAGTAGCTGTTTCTTCGAGTCTACTACCCACTGATATAAATAAATCTGATTGTGTGATAAGTTCCATCATATGAGCTGGACAATATAATCCTGCTAAACCACAAAAAAGAGGATCCTCTTCAGAAATCGCACCACGTCCTGAAGCTGTTACAAAGATAGGTGCCCTAAGCCATTCCGCAAATGCCTTTAATATATGTCTATCTCTTCCCCGTTTCGTTCCGCCCCCGTAAATGATGATCGGTTTTGTTGATTCTTTAATCATCCTTCTTGCTTTGTTTATATTTTCTACATCTGCAGAAAGCTTTGAATGAATGGTAGGTATATATGAGGAAAATTCATTTTTCTGCACCTGTTGAAAACCAATGTCCTCTGGTATTTCTATATAAACAGGTCCAGGTGATCCTGATGTGGCAAGAAATATTGCTTTCTTCATTACCCAATGAATTGAATCAGCGCTCTCCACACGGTGGGCCCACTTTGCTAGAGGAGACACAACTTCGTATTGATTAGCTTCCTGGAAGGACCTATTAAAGCCATATTTTTCTGTTTTAGTGCTAGTTGCAATGATTAAAACCGGTGCACATTGTGCATCTGCCTCAAGGACACCCGTCATACAATTCATCATTGCTGGTCCTTTTCCAACAACACATACACCTAATTGATTCATGGCCAAACTATAACCAGTTGCCATGAACATCGCATTTCTTTGATCCTTTGTTATTAAAAAATTAATGTTATTCTTTTTTATTTCTATCATTAGTGCAAGATCATCACTAGGTAAACCAAAAACTTGAGTTACTCCATTGCATTTTAGGGCTTGTGTAATTGCATACCACACTGTATTACTAGTCATGCTTCGACTCCCAATAATCATGGAGGATTTTCGAAAGTAAAATAGGCTTAATGATTAATTGACCTTTATAAGAAACATAATTAGCCATCGGACCATAACCTCCGAACGGGGCATTTCCATTTTCTATATCTAATAAGGTTTCATTTATTGATACCGTATGCCTCTTATGTAATGCATCGATTAAATTTTTATTGCAATCTCCATACACCGTTGCCCCCATCGCTCTCTCAAGAAAATAACCTGTATTAAAAACCTCCAAGATTTCGTCAACATTCTTATACGTAACCACATTAAAGATAGGAGAAAAGAATTCAGCCATTGGCAAATCATCCTCTATTTTGCTTAACAAGATCGTTGGTTCTATTCTTCTTTCACGATAATGAATATTACCTCCTGAGTAGATATAGTTACTAAATTGATTTAAATGTACGGCCACAACGTCTATTGCAGATAGGTAGTGAATAGGGCCATAATCCATTACTTCGTCCTTATTGCTACCGAATTTGAGTATCTCTAATCTTTGTTTTAACATTGAAACGAATGGTTCTTTCAAATGTTCTGGCACATAAATAACATCTGGACCTAAGCAGTCTTGCCCGGAATTATATGTCCGTATAGAAACAAGGTCATTGATGGATTTTTCTACATCCGCTGATTCAGTTAAGATAAATGGATTGACTCCGTGACCAAAGAAAACAAAGAATTGATCTTCTGAAAGTTGGAATTTAATTTCCTCAGCATTTTTATAGGCACCAGTAAAAATGACTAGTTCCGCCTGTAGAGCTGATTCTTTAATGTACTTTCGATGAGACAATTCTAATAAGTGAATAGGCAACTGATGTATTTCTTTTAACAAATTGTGTAGCTTTCTAACTTGTTCAATAACAAGCCCTGATCCCCTAAATTCAATTTTTTCTACATAAAGCGAAGGGATTAACAAGTAGAGGACATATGAGTATAACAAAACGTTTGATGGCATAAATACTGACATACTATTCAATGTTGGTGGCCTATTTTCATTGACCTCTGCAATCGCGCGGGTGAGAGCTTGAATAGATATATTTATTTCATCTTTAGCTGTATGATAAGGTGAAACCTCTGTCAATATTTCCATCATACATTCTCTGTTTTTTTCGAGATATTCAATTGTACGCTCAATCGCTTCCTTTCTCTCCAGAACTAAAGATGGGAAAGAATCAACTATGATAGTGCTATGCAATTTGAATCCTCCTCTCTATTTTGATTCCATTGTGATGCAAGTTTTTGTAATCCAACCTGATCAACCTTTCCATTTAACAAGTATGGAAATTCCTTTAACACTAAGATTTTATTTGGCTGATAGAAAGGATCTATATGTGTATAAATATTTCGTTTAATTTCAGCTATTTTTGCAGGATCTTCCTCTATAAAGATAAGTACATATGAATCTTTCTTTTCGTCTCTAAAGGAAAAGACCTTCCCTCTATATCCCAAAGAATCAAATATTTCTTTTTCAATTGTTGCTGGGTATATGAGATAACCTTTCCTTAGGAACCCCTCCCCTTTTCGCCCAACTACGTAAAGATGCTGATCTTGTGTCATATATCCCAAATCACTTGTACGATACCATCCATCTAGAAAGGCTCTTTCTGTTTCTTTCTTTAAACCAAGGTATCCTTCCATTAATCCGGGGCTTTTTATTAACACTTCACCAATGTTTCCAGTTGGAGCTTCTTTTCCATATTCATCCATTATCATTATTGTTACACCCTCTAAAGGTTTACCGCAGCCTTTCTCGTTACCTGTATTTAAAGCTATATTTCCTGCTTCAGATAGACCATAGCCGTCAAGCAAGGGCCTGCCTACATAACCTTCAAAATCAGCAGCTAATTTAGCCGATAATGGAGAACCTCCAATACACCACAATCTAACACTTGATCTTTTTAAATCATTTCTAACCTCTTGCCTTTTTTCCATTAGCTGTATTAAAACATGATACGTAGAAGGAATAGCATCAACAACCGTTACTTTGTAATCAGAAATAGCCTTTAGAATTTTCCTTACTTTCTTGTAATCACATAAGACCAAATGACAATCCATCATCCACCAAATGAACACTAAAGATAATCCGTAAAAATGCGAAAAAGGAATAACCGGTAATAATATGTCGTTTCGAAGGTAGCACATGCTTTTCATCGTACTTTCTAAATTGATAAACATGGACTGTCCAGACTTTATTATTGCTTTTGATTGTCCCGTTGAGCCTGATGTATATAGTATTAGTGCATCCTTTCTTGATTTCCATTTTTCGATATTTAATTTAAATTCTATATACGATATTTCATCTGATGATGCCAATGACTTTATACTTATTGAATTCACGATAGGCAAATCACGATCTATTAAGCAAATCTTTGCATTGGTTTCTTCCATAACTCTCTTAATTTTTTGTTCACCTACCTGTCCATCTAGAAGTATAATGGAGCAGTCTAAATGGATTAGTGAAAATAGGGTAACAATAAACTCATAAGAATTTTCTGCGGAAATTACAACTCGATCTCCACTGGAGATACTGTGAAAAGATAAACTTTCGATAGATTGTCTTATATCGTGGAAGAGTATTTGTTTTGTATAGGATCCACTCTCTGTAAATATCATTTTATTCCGTCCTTTAATGGGTCACTGCCTGTTTAATTATCGAATCAGGATCAACCTTAATGGTCTTAATTTTATTTTTCAGAAGTTGGTAAAATAAATTTTTAGGACCTACAACATACACCTCTTTGATTCCGAGAGATTCCATCTGTTCAGTTACTAAGTCCCAACGTACAGGGAGGTCATATCCTTCCGACATCATCACTTTTAATTGCTCTGACTGATTAATTAATCTTCCATCTACATCCGAGATGATGGGTAGAGTAGGGGGCTTAAATTGAACATTAGCAAAAACTTCCCTTTCTACATCTAGTCGTAAAGGAGTTAATACCTCACTATGGATTGGATGTCCCATAGTATGAAGAGAAAAACACTTTGGCCTATTATTTAAGGTTCTTTTTAATAGATCAATTGTAGAAGCGCTACCGCAAAAACACATTACACTCTCCATATTTCCAACCAATTCTAAAAAATGCCCTTTCGACTTGAAATCCTCAATGATTTTATTGGACTCATTCAATGAAAGATTATAAACAAAGTGGGTTTTGAAATCCCCCAGCCGTTCATACCATTCACCTGATAATTTATTGGATTCTTTTGTTATCCATACAGCTTCTTTATAAGAAATGCTTTTCACGTAAATCGCTGCAACAATTCCACCAAAACTCGGACCAATTACCACTTGAGGAGAAAGGCTATATTCCTCATAGAAATGGTCTAACACAGCCATTGTATTGGCAAGGAAAGCACATTCCATCACTACGTAATCTTTATCTCCTACACTTTTGAAAGCCTCAATCAATGAAAAACCTAAAACTTCACTCGCCTCTTCAAATCTTCTTTTTGAAAATGGACTATTTTGCATAAAAGTTTTAATATCTTCATAGTATGATGGTGCTAAACCGGGAAACACTAGACCTATCATCTTTTAACCTCCAATAGACGAACTACTACTTCTTGTACATATTTTATTGATCTCCTCCGCCACAAGATATGATTCCACTTCAAAATCAATATCTGTAAATTGTAGTGATTTGGCTACAAAATTCCCAGGCCCTACCACAATCAACTTTTGCACATTATTTTCTGCTAAAAACTTTAGCGATTGATACCATTGAACAGGTTTGGTGTACTGATTAACTAGCTCATTCGCTATCTCTTTCCCGGTATATAAGGGTGTGGCAGTTACGTTACTAACCAAAGGTTTAATGGGATTCACCGGCTTGATCATGGGCATGAATTCATTCTCAAATCTCTCTTTAACAGATTGAAGAAGAGAACAATGACCTGGTGGTCCATAAGGAATTGTGATTCCAAGGCCCCCAAGAGGTGATATTTTGCTACTTAGCTCCTCAAGACTTTTTGTATCTCCATTAACAATCATTTGATTGGAAGTTCCGTACATACATGGTTCTAGCGTACAGCCTTTATTACGTAATTCAGTAATATGATCATCCAGTACCTCGGTATCAATGTTGTAGAAGAAATAAACTCCATTGCCCTTATTTCTCTTCTCCTCAGCCTCCATTAAGCACATAGCTTGAATCATTTTAACAGTATCTGTAAAATCAAGACTTCCACTACAATGGATAGCATTTACTTGGCCTAGACTTGGACCTAAATAAAAATCTGGCTGACTAATTTCATTTCTAATCAGCTTATATAAAGCTGAACTGATTGTTACAATGCTCGTTCGGGCAATATCTCCACGATTTGTCATGGCCTCATTTTCTAAAAAAAAACTTTTTGCTAAGTCTTTACCGATAATGTCACTTGCTTGTTCAAACTGTTCTCTTACTAAAGGGAAACGATCATATAAATTTTTGAAATCTCCCTTTTTAAGTTTCATTAAAGGTGGAAACAATATGGCTGTTCTCAATTTTTCTACCTCCATCCATTCACATTAGTCCTCCATCAACGACTAACGTTTGCCCCGTGATATAACTTGATTTATCTGAAGCAAGAAATGATACAGCTTCAGCAACTTCTTTTGCAGTCCCTAATCTGCCCATGGCGATTTTCTTTCGAAACTCAGTCATCTGCTTTTCTGGAATTCGATCTACCATTCCAGTGTCTTCAATATATCCTGGAGCAACTGCATTCACCCTGACATTATAAGGGGCATACTCCTTTCCAAGTGAGCGTGTTAAACCAATTACTCCCGCTTTACTTGCGCTATACGCACTTAGTCGTTCTATTCCTACCAACCCTGAAAGGGATGATATATTAATAATTGAACCGCTTTGTGCTAACAACATGTGAAAAGAAACAGCATGAATGCAATTAATTGTTCCCATAATGTTGGTGTCCACAATCTCTTTCCACTTCTCTACCGGATTACTTGGAATTAATGCACCACCAAAACTGATACCCGCATTATTAACAAGTACATCAATTCGCTTATGCGTGGATATTATATTTTGAAAAACATTTTTGACCATTTCAATATCATTGACATCCAGTTTTTCAAAAAACACGCGCTCATGACCCGTTTCTTTTTTTATCTCCTCAACTACTTGTTTGATTTCTGATAACGAAGATCGATAAAGCATGATTACAGTTGCACCTAATTCAGTAAAATGCTTTGACATACTTTTTCCTATTCCTTTTGAAGCTCCTGTTATGACTACTACCTTTTCACTCCACATTAACGCCAACACCTTTTACCAAACTTGGAAAGCACTCATCCTTCCATTGATGATTGAGATATTCATATAATTCTTTTCTAGTTTTCTCTTTTTCACTTTTGGGGATCATATCCTCTGGCAGATTCCCCTCATCCTGAGAGTAATATTCCTCCCTCAAAATAGAAGAAACCACAGCATCATGATACTCTCCATCTAAGAAGAAATAATCACGTAGAACCCCTTCTATTGTGACTTTATTCTTTATTAGAAAACGAATAGTCCTCAAATTGTATAAACCATTAATGAATTGAACTTTGTGAGCATTTTTAAAATGAAATAAATAATCTAAAATCAATAATGAGGCTTCTGCCCCGTAACCCATATCCCATAAATCGGGATTTCCTATTACACCACCAAGTAAATAACTTCCTTCATACTTCTGAGGCTGCCAGGAGATAAATCCTATCTTTTCATTGTCATGTGTAAGCACTGTGGCATAATTTGTATTCCCTGTTCTAATATCAGCCTTAATGTCCTCCAATGTGGCAAAGTCTTGGGCCCCTCTCGCCAATGCACTTACTTTTGATGGACAAACCCATTTTGAGAACAACTTAAAATCTTCTTCTTCAAGAGCCTGTAGTTTAACAAAATTACCTTTCATAATTTCCTCCTATTTGTATTTATTAAGCTCATCATAAAATAGGAGTGGGTCAAAAGAACCCGTAAATCACGCAAATGTAAGTCGTCTTCTTACATTCTCCTATCTTAGTTCTGTGTTACTAGTTGAGATGTGTATACTGTATAAATAAATTGGATGCCAATCTCACTTTTGAACTACTTCCCTCTATTTTTTCTTTTTCCATAAAAAAAAGTCTGACATTTGGTCAGACTCTAGGCATATACCGTTTGAACTTTTCTTATACTTATTGATTGATTCTGCAATAGTATGGCCTTCGTCATCTTAACCGCCAGACCTACTCTTGAGTTTACTTTTAATTTTTGCATACTAGATGTAATATAGTATTCAACTGTCCGCTTACTTAAATACAAGGTATCTGCGATTTGTTGATTGGTTTTATCATTTATTAACTCTTCTACGACTTTTAACTCCATTTCAGTTAAAATCGTAGGTATATACTTCAACTCTTCGTCAAGATCAAACGGAATTTTATTACCCATTAAAGGAAAGATATATTGCTTTAAAGCTGTCGAAAAGTAAAAGCCGCCCTTTTCTATCATTTCAATGGCAAAATGTATCTCTTCTGGTTTTTCCTTTGAAACGATTCCTTGGACATTACTTACAACAGAGATTAAATGCTGCTCCCTTTTTCCAATTAATACAATGCTAGGAACTTTATTTTCTAGAAGACTGTCTATATAAATGCTTTTAACTTTATTAATAATTGCCAAGGAGAATCCCTTTAAAAATAGTGGATCTTGTAAAAGATTTTCATTGTTTAAGTAATGAAGCTGATATTTTTCCTTATTCAATAATACGGAATGTATCGAGCCTTTTTTGAACGCCTTCTCTTTCCCCACAATCAAAACTTTTTTAGGCTTCATAACTTTTTCTCCTAGTGATGGCCTGGGATAGGTTTATCTTCGAATATACCTATACCGATGTTATCAGCACCAT
The DNA here is from genome assembly GCF_034651445.1 of Cytobacillus sp. OWB-43. Classification (NCBI taxonomy): domain Bacteria; kingdom Bacillati; phylum Bacillota; class Bacilli; order Caryophanales; family Bacillaceae; genus Cytobacillus; species Cytobacillus sp. OWB-43. The sequence continues at coordinate 399,944 of NZ_JAYEFF010000002.1, forward strand.
TACTTTGTACTACTTCAGATTTAATCACTCCATTAAATACGCCTATAGTAAGTAGTAAACCAATAATAAATTTATTTAGGACTTTCATCCTCTTTTTCCCCTCCTTTTGATTATCTAATACCATTATCACCCAAAAATTTGTTAAAATGTATATGTATTTACGCAATATTTAGACATATTTCATTAGGAGGATTGGTCTTTTGGAGAAAACAGGTGAAAAAATTGCCTATTATCGAAAGAAAAACGGGTTTTCTAGGCAATATTTAGCTGATAATATATGTGATGAATCCACTTTATATCGTATCGAAAAAGGACAGCAACTGCCTAGATTGGATATACTGAAAGAGATCTGCATGAAACTTAATATCCCTATTGAATACATTTTATCAGATAATGATGAAGCAGAACTTATATCCTACGTACAAAAATTTAAGAGGCTTTGCCGAGAGAGTCTCTATCAATTAGATTTTATCACTTTACAATACCACTATGAAGAGGCAAAAAATTTCTCTAATAACAACCCTTTATTAAACAACCGACAATTCCTCAGATTTCTAAGTTGGATTGAGGCAGTTCTTTATCATAAACGAGACCAAAACCCTGAAAAAGCTGAAATACTGCTGCGGAAACTCATCCAAAACGGAAAAATAATTAACGAAATAGATATTAATATTACGAATTCTCTTGGATTATTACTCTTAGAACAAAATAAACTAAAAGAGGCTCTTCGTCTTTTTATTTCATCATACAAAGCTTTAGAAAATAGTCCCTATATTGAGGATAAGTCCCTCTTCCCTAGAGTAGCCTATAATCTGGCCTGTCTTTACTATGAAAATCATAGAGATAGTGAATGCTTTGATATTTGTTATCGCCTAGAGTACTACTTACAATCTAATCACTTATTTTATTGTGCAGGAGAAGTAAGATATCTATTGGGCATTCTACATAAGCGAAAAAACGATTTAGATATCGCCCAACAATACTTCGATGAAGCAGTAAATATATTTTCTTTTGAAAGGAAATATGCTTTCTGTAGCCAATCACTACACTCCCTTGCTGAAATTCACTATTTAAAAGGGGATTCCAGAAATGGTGAGTTACATGTTAACAAAGCATTAAGCATAGCAGATTCAATTAATGATCAAGAAATATCTAACGCCATCAAAGAAGAAATAAAGCATACTATAAAACAGTATGCTAGTAGGCTTTAATAATATTAGAATGTAGTATCTCTTTTATGATCTTAATTGTTGAAGTGATATCGTCATCTGTAATATGTCTATGAATAACCGCTCGTATTCTACCATATCCCATCTCAGAAAATATTACATTATTTTTTTCTGCAGCCTCAAGAAATGACTTCCAAGTGAAATTTTCATTAATGATTTTGAACATGATTATATTTGAATGTACATCCTTTGTTTCAACCTCAATCCCATCAATCGCTTCTAATTCTTTCGCAAGTCTTTTCGCTTTCTGATGATCTTCTGTCAGTCTATCTATCATGGTTTGAAGGGCCACCAAGGCGGGAGCTGCTAAAATTCCCGTCTGGCGCATTCCTCCACCCAACATTTTTCTAATTCTTCGTACTTCGTTAATGTGTTGTTTTGTACCTGATACAATCGAGCCTACAGGTGCCGATAACCCTTTTGATAAACAAAATTGTAAAGAGTCCACATGCTGTGTAATCTCTTTTATATCGACACCTAATGAGAGAGCTGCATTAAAGACACGGGCCCCGTCCATATAGATAGGGATATGATTTTCATCCCCAAAACGCTTTATCTCACTTAAGTAATCTAAGCTTAACGCTTTCCCTCCACACCTGTTATGTGTATTCTCAAGACAGATTAACGCCGGCAGAGCAAATTGTGGATCGTTCTTATCGATTGGAATAGCGTTGGTTAAATCTTCTATAGAGAGACTTCCATCAGACTGTGTACGAATAGGTTCGTACATAATCCCCCCGCAAACTGAAGCTCCTCCAGCTTCAAAAATATAGATATCAGATTCATCACCAACGAGTGCTTTTGTTCCTCTTGGACAGTAAGCCATGATAGAAGCTAAATTCGCCATTGTACCACTCGGCATAAAGCAGGCCGCTTCTTTCCCTGTTAACTTTGCAGCAAATTCTTCAAGATGATTTACTGTTTCATCCTGCCCATAAACATCATCACCTAGCTTTGCTTCTTGTATTGATTGCATCATGGCATCTGTTGGCAACGTAATTGTATCACTTAAATAATTGATCATGTACACACTCCTCAATTAGCATTGATTGTTCAAAACCATCCAATAAACATTTCATTTCACTATAAGTTCGTGAGGCTACCACCATATAACCTATTCGGCCATACGCATTTTCCGCTTTCTTTACATAGTCACCAGGTACTTTAGAATAACGAACCTCTTTTATATCACTATGAGATTTAACATTATGCAATTCTTTTATTTCCCCTGACACACTAGGCACTAAAAATTTGATACCTGCAGTTAATGACTTTTTTTCCTCAATTAACGGTTCAATTCCTGATGCATTCTTTAATTGTTCTTTAAGCAGATCCACTCCAGTTGCATATTTTATAAGTTCAGGTATCATACCTCCTGCAAGTCTCCCATTAAACTCCACTAAAAATACTTTATTATCTTTTATCTTTATCTCTAGATGAGCAGGTCCTGATTTCCAAAGTAAACTTTCAAGAATAAGTAAAACCCCTTTTTCAATTATTCCTTTAAGATTTTCATCTATCCTAGCTGGAAATACATGACCACTTTCTATAAAAAAATCTCCCTTATTTAATTGTTTTTCGGTCACTCCTATCAGATGATGTTTACCTTTAACGGAAAAAACTTCTACGCTGTATTCTTGCCCTTCTATATACTCTTCGATCAAAGCTCCTTGTTTTTTCGTTTGACCTCTGACATTATGAGTAATTCTCATTATCTCTTTTGCATATGCAGATAATGATGGATAGTCCATACATTTACGTACGAAATTGGACCCACTATCATCAATTGGCTTTACAATGACTGGATAATTAAGTTCACCTTTTAATAATTCTAAGTCTTGCTCTGATTCTACTAATCTAAAATATGGCTGATAGAGTTCTGAGCATTCTCTTAATACCTGTCTAACAGCAGACTTATTTCTTACAATTTTGATTGTATCTGGCGAATTACCAGAAAAATGAAAAAGGCGATTCAAACATGCGACAGTATAAATATAAAATTCACTTGTTGTTGTAATACCTGCAATCTCTTCTAATGTAAAGTGATTCAAAATTGTATTTTTCAAGCCTTCTAAATCATTCGTTTCTGCTATAACAACCTCACAATCAATTAATGTCAATTGCTCATAACGGCTAGAATTATTTGTTATGAACACTGGCCTTAACCCTAGTTCCACCGTTTTTTCCAGTGCCAGCATTCCTGTACCAGTCGTATTAGATTCAATAAACAGCAACTTTTTCATTCACTTTCTCCCCTCGATTGATATGGGTATATGACCAATTACACACATCCTTAATATCCTTTTCCTCGACAGGATTCATGTTTAAACAATTGCTTATGATACCGTGTTTCCTTAAATACTTCTCATCATATATTGAATGAAAATATCGATCTCCTCTGTCTGGAAAAATGCCAACAATCACATTGTCTTTGTTGACTTGTGTACTTAGCCATCTGCTTACAGCATAAACACTCCCCGAACTGTTTCCAGCAAATATCTTCTCATGTCTAGCAAGTTCTAAAGTCCATGAAAAAGCTTCCTGATCATTCAGCCAATGCACACTATCTATTATGGAGTAATCAACATTTTGCGGCTTCAAGCTATTCCCCAATCCTCCTTGGAGTCTGTGAGGCTGATCTTTTTGTTGGAAAATCGCACTTCCTACTGCATCTACTGCAATTACCTTTAATGAGGGATTCTCCTTTTTTAAAGCTTTAGCCGTTCCACATAAGGACCCTCCACTTCCCACTGCCGCTACCAAATAATCAACTCTACCGATATCATTGATTAAGTCATTGGCCAAATCCTCATAAGCAAGGGGGTTATTAGGATTTTCATATTGTCTTGGCCAAAAGGCATTGGGGTGGCTTTCCATAAAGCGATGAAGGTAATTAAGTCTCGCCCTTTGCCACCCTCCCTCCTCTTCCATTTCTTTTACAATATGAACATTGGCTCCCAAAGCCTTCATTTTCGCCAACGTTAACTGATCAATACGTGGATCCGTAATAATATGCACATCATAGCCAAGATACGTTCCTACTAATGTGACTCCCATAGCCAATGTACCTGAAGAACTTTCTACAATGACGCCTCCAGGTTTTAAAATTCCCGCATTGATTGCTTCATAAATTGCCTTTTTTGCTACGCGATCCTTCATACCGAAAGGATTATTCATCTCTAACTTTGCATAAACCGGTGCGACACTATTTGCTTCCAGCCGTAGCCTGACTGCTGGTGTCCTACCTATCAGATTGATCATACTATCATTCACCAAAGCCACCCCCCGCCTTCTCTTGTAGAGGGTAGGGAGTGAAAGACTTCAGCACTTAGTCCAAAGGATTTAAACTTTTCAATACCCTTTTTCAATTTATCTATATAATTGGGATCCGTATCCGATAGTAAAACTCCAATATAAGTACCACTATGAGCTGTAACTATACCAACCCCTCCTATTTCTTGATTAATTCTTTTCATTTTATCTATTAACAATTTCGGTCTAACCTTTTGATTCATCTCTGTACTTCTTGTCGCTACCTGCCCCAATAAGTTCACATCGCCTACTACAATAGCACCTTCTGCCTGTTGTAAAAGACGTTCATATTCTACCTTTTCTTTTTGATCAAATGGTTTAATTTGGTGGTTGAACTCAATTGTATCTACTACCCCACCTTCATCAATTGCAAGAACGGTTAATGGTGGACAACTACCAAAGTTGCCTCTAATCTTAACTTCGCGATGGTAATAAGACACAACGCCTTCATACATAATGCCATCGGAGGGCTCAATTCTTCTCATCATCTCTTCTAAAAGATAAATAGGAATCTTAATTGGGTAACAGTCTTCTATTGCCCTTATAGCTGCCACCATATCAGCAGTCGAACTCGCCAACCCTTTCCCCTCAACAAGCTCACTATCTATTTCCAGTCTTCCTCCTGTAGGTAAGTTAAAATAAGACAAAATATTAATAGCTAATTGTCTAGTTTTTTTCTTATGGGGAGGAAAAACTTCTAACTCTTGAGCAGATGGGGATGAGTTAAAATAGCAAGTCGAAAACCGATTAATTGGAAAAGTGACTAAAAATTCCTGATTATCTGGTAGGATCCCTTGTAGGAATTCTCCAAAGGTACCACATGCTCTACCAACACCGGTAATCACTTCGTTATCACATACCATTTTGGCTTCCTTAATCATTTACATTTTCCTTTCCGGGCACCCATTTATCTAATCTCTGCTTTGCCTCGGTCACCTTTTCTGTTATCCGATTAAAACGACGAATAAACTCTGCGTTTTGCCTTTTCTGACACTCTATGATTTCATTTACTTCTTCAGGGTGAACAGATCCGGCTGTAATTTTTACAAACAAGGCTTTTTCTGGGTCAAATATATCAACTAAAGTAGCTTGATTTATCTGAAGCTGTTTATAGCCATACCGCTCGCAGACTTGTGATAATAATAAAATGGGTAGTTTTTTTGGCGCAATTCCCTCATTGATTGCTAAGGTGATGAATTCACCTGAAATGACTTGGGCCTTACGATAAGGAATGCCTTCTTTAGCTGATAAATAATTGGCTAACGTAAATCCACCAAGGTAATCCTCTTCACACCTTTTTTTCATCTTATTTATATTGAAATCAATATTCTCAAAAATAAGTAGCAGAAGATCCGCAATGTCATTTGCTGTTTGGAAAAGCCGTGGTAGGTTGCTCGATGATTCCTTTGAAACCTCCACTAGATTACTAAAGGGTGTATTCCGTTGACCCAACATAAAATCCTGATAATAACTAATTAGATGACTTGTTTTTCCTCTAATTCTCTCTAGTATAGGAAGATTTCTTTTTTGTGGCATGGAGGAAGAGATACCTACTAGTTCATCAGGAAAATGAAGGAATTGATATTCACTACTCCCCCAGTTCATCATATCTGTCATGAAACGGCTCATATTAACACCAAAGAATGCCAGACTCTCTCCTATTTCTAAAATCCAATCCCGTGATGCCACACATACTAAAGCATGTCCACCAAATGAATCGAAACCTAGATCATTTGCCATCATTTCCAAATCCCATGGATACTCCTGACCTGACATTGCCCCAGAGCCTAATGGACAACTTTCATTTATAGACTCCAAACAAAGAACCATTTTCTCCAATGTCTTCTGTATATGACGGCTTATGGCAGTCAGATAGAATCCGACACTCATCACCTGCGCCGTTTGAAAGTGTGTATAGCCTGGCATAATCGTCCTTTTATACTTAGAAGCCAGTGCCCATAACTCTATCAAGAGCTTTTGAAATTTTTGAATTAGACTGATCCATGAATCCCTTGCATACATTAACTGTCCGCATGCCTGTAAATCATTTCTGCTTCTGTCTAAATGCCAATTTAATACTGGCTTACCCAAGTTCTCATCAATTGCCTTTTCAATAGAAAAGGCAATATCATTCATATTAGAATAGGCGCTTTTAATAATATTTTCTTTTTGTACAGATTTTACACTTTCTAAGAGTTTTACAGCATCTGTTGTATTAATTAAATTCATTTCCTCATAAGATTTTATGAGCACTTTTTCAATAGATAGATAATGTTCTAGATAGTTATCTGACTCAAACAATAGCTGCGGATATAATATAAGCTTATTCATGATTTCATGCGGGGGACTCTTGACTCTTCCTGTCATTCTCAATTTGCTTCATCTCCTTTAACGATAATAATTGATCCATCATTGTTCCTATTACTACAGAATGTGGAGATTCCAGTAAATTATTATGATTACCATCAACTGGTATGACCGTTACCTTGCCTAACGTCCTATTCCGCCAAATATTTTCATCAACAAGTGCATGAGGCTGAGTCTCATCAATTTTTTTACATTTAAAAAGAACTAAATCTGAAGTAATTTCTTGAACAAACTTATACGACTCACATGCAATGTTATTCTTCCCCATTACTTCAATGATTCTTTTTACATCCTCTTGTTCTGAGCCTTTAGGTAGTACACCTTTTCTAATCGCTCTCTCTAAGACTTCTGTATATTTATCCTTATTTGAAAGTTGACTAAATGCCTCTAAGTCCATCCCTAAACTATGTGCCCATACGATTAATGGATCCCTATTAGCTACTGACTGCAAGTTATGAAAAGGGTGAGCATCAAAAAGTATAACTGATGATACATGATAGTTTCGCTCTTCTAATATTCTTGCCATTTCTACCGCAATTGTCCCACCCATGGACCAACCAGCTATTCTGTATGGACCTTCCGTTTGAATTTGTAATACTTCCTCCACATATTTAACTGCCATCTCTTGTATAGTATTTAATGGCTGCTGATTATCTCCATATCCAATGGATTCTATTCCATATATAGTAAGATTTATAGACATATCTTTCACGAGTGGCATATAACAGAGTGCCCCCCCACCTCCCGGATGAATCAAAAATAATGGAGGGTGAGTTGTATCTGATTGCTTTAAAACAACTACATTATTATCAACTTTCACTTTGTTCCCATCTTCAATAAATTCACTCAATTGCTCAATCGTTCTATACTTAAATAAGTCAGAAATCGTCATACTGACATTAAACTCTTTTCGAACGGCGGCAACTACTTCAATGGCTTTAATACTGTAACCACCGAGATCAAAGAAATCCTCTTTAACCCCCAATTCTTTAATACCTAATACCTCTTGCCAAATGTGACAAAGTTTGACTTCCACATTGCTCTTTGGCATTAACTTCACTTTGCTCACAAGGTCATTTCGCTCAAAAGGCAATTCGTTGACGAGAAGTTTACCATTTGAGGAGAGGGGAATTTCATCCACCCAAACAAAGGATGCTGGTACCATATAATGCGGAAGCACTTGTTGCAGTCTCCGTTTTATGTTTGCAGCTATTATTTGACTATCTTTATTTTTAACAAGAAAAGCATAGATTTGATTTTCTCCATTATTTATATGTGTAACGACTGCAGCATCTGTTATCTCAGGGTAATCTAGAATGGTACTTTTTATCTCGTTTAATTCTATTCGAAAACCTCTAATCTTTACTTGGGAATCCTTCCTTGATATAAACAAAAACTCATTGCTTGCCAGTTGCTTCACAATGTCCCCTGTTTTGTAAAACATTTGATTTTGTCCAATTACATCTAAAGTAATAAATGTGTTTTTTGTTAACTCTTCATTGTTAATATACCCCTGTGATACACTTGGACCACCAATAAACAATTCTCCTTCAACGCCTTTAGGAACGAGTTGAAGATTCTCATCTAATACTATTAGTTGGTAACCTTCAAAGTTTTTCCCTATTGGCATCGTAACGTTAGGATATGTTTTACTACATATATGATAACTTGCCGCAACAGTCGCTTCTGTTGGTCCATATAAGTTGACTAGTGTTGCATCGATATTAATCGATTCATAGAATTTTTCCACTATTTTCCTATTAAGTGCTTCACCTCCTGTGAAAACCATTCGAAGCGAGTCATTATTATTAAATAGAGGTTGATCATTCAATTTATCTATTAAACTATGAAACAGCTGTGCTCTCGTGACTCTTTCTTGATACATTAAATTCGCTAAATAAGCGATATCAAATTGATTCTCTTGTTTCGTGAGAACCAGTGTACCTCCTCCTATCAGCGAACCAAATATTTCGGTTATTGACGCATCAAATGTAAAATTTATGTTTTGTAAGACCCTTTCACTTTCTTGATAAGGAAACACTTCTAAGTAATCATCAATATGATTGAGCAATGATGCATGTGTAACTTTAACTCCTTTTGGTTTGCCGGATGAACCCGATGTATATATTACATATGCTAGCATCTCATCTGGAGGCAATTCCTTTAAACACAGGAGTGGTTTATCCAGCTCTGATTGCATTGCCTCTTTTATGTTGATAATCTGATAAGGAACCCCATGTTGATTCACTACTTTATCAGTCAACAAAAGCGGAGCATTTGCATCACTAAGCATAAAATTCATCCTGTTTACAGGAAGCGACGGATCAATTGGTAAATACGCACACCCACTTTTGATAATTCCCAATATTGCCGCTATTTGCTCTAAAGTCCGACTCATGGAAAGACCTATTATGCTCCCTTGTTTACTACCGCTTCTTCTTATTATGGCTGCAATTTGATTACTCTTTCTCTCCAATTCTGCAAAAGTATAACTGCCTGAATCTGTTTTGACAGCGCAGGCATTTGGCTTATGAAGAGAGTGATAGGCAATCCTATCATGGATATAAGATGGCGGCCTTCCCTTCATATTAAAGCTTGTTAATTCGGCAATTTCATGCTTACTCATAAAGCTCAATTTAGATATTGGCTTATTAGGATCCGCCATAATATCTTGAACTAATTGAATATAATGGTTAATGAACCTTTCCATTGATTGCTTGCTTAAAATATCAGGGTTGTACTCAATTTCTGCATATGCTTGATTTCCTTCAGCATTTATATACAGGACCTTATCAAACTTTGATGTACCTGTATTAATTTTTTCATACTCGACTTTTAAACATTGTTCAACTTCTGTTCTTTGCTCATGGTAAGTAAATAGAACCTGAAATATAGGATGATAAGAGTTTTCCCTTTTGGGATTAACCTCTTGGACAATTCTCTCAAATGGAACCGTACTGTTTTCGTATACATTTAGAAAAGATTTGATTGTCTTTTTCAATACGGATGAAAATTTACTATAGGGTTTTAAAGACATACGAATAGGAAGTGTATTAACAATAAATCCAATCATATCTTCGGTAAATGCTGCTTTTCTATTAGATATTGGACTACCTATGACAATATCTTTTTGACCGGTATATCTATAAAGCAAAATAAAATAGGCTGCCATAAAAAAGGCGTTCATTGTGGATCCACTCTTTTGAGTATACTCCCTTACCTTTCCTACCAACTCGTTAGGAAAAGATAGCCTAATATTGTTGCCGCTGTAGGTCTGTTCTCTTGGTCTTGGGAAATCAGCTTGTAATTGTAAAAAGGGAGAAGCATCTTTCAAGTATTCCTTCCAGAAGCCAATACTCTGTTCTAGTTTCCCATCAAGAAGTGACTCACTTTCCCAATTAGCAAAATCCGCATAGTGATATTCAGGATCGCTAATTTGAAGCTCATCCCCTTTTTCTAAGTGTGTATATATATTTAAAAGTTCTTTTTTGAATATATCTAAGGACCACGCATCATAAATAATATGGTGTACATTAAAAAGAAAGTAATGAAAATGCTCATCGATTTTAATTAATTCAAAATTAATGAGAGGACCCTTTTCGATATCAAATGCTTTTTTGGCAAAGCTCTGTATATACTCTTCTAACTTTACTTCCTCTTCAATTTCTTGCTTATTTTTCATTATCAATTTAAAAGTTGGAGAAGAGACAGAAACTTTTTGTACTGGCTCTCCATCCACTTCAAGAAATGTCGTTCGAAATATTTCATGCCTTTCAATCATTTTCATAATTGAATGTTCTAGTATTTTTTCATTTAATCTACCACTAAGCTTAAAGATAAAAGGAATATTATAAGTTGGACTCTTTTGAAATAACTTTTCAAAATACCATATTCTCTTTTGTCCAAAAGAAGCCGGGAGAAGGTACACATTTTCTTCTAATGACTCGTCCATTTTTTCACTCCTTTCCACTATAAGTAACTGTTCTTTTTATTCGCTCAACTTTTCTCACAGCTACGGTCTTATTACCACTTTGACCTGATTTTAGAGAAAGATAGGCCGTTAAGCTTCGTATCGTAGGGTATTTAAAAATATCAATTAAGGATAAATCCTTGCCAATTTCATCTTTTACAGCGGCAATCATACGTACAATTAGCAAAGAATAGCCACCCAATTCAAAGAAATTGTCATCGGGACGTATCACTTTTCCTGGTAGAAGATGATTCCATATTCTTTTCATATCCTTTTCCATTTTTGTTTGAAAAGAATAAGAGCCAGTGATGTGTTCCTGTTGACTAGACCAAGCCATTAACTTCGATACATCTACTTTTCCATTTTTCGTAACAGGAATTTCTGGTATGGATATAAATTTATTAGGTATCATCGACAATGTCAGTACTTCTCTCAACCGAATCCGTAGTTCATTCGGATTAAACATTTCCTTGTTTACTACAACAAAAGCAATTAAGTGAACATCGTCATCTGTATTTACATCTATTACTGCACAATCAGTGATTTGAGTTTCATTAACGATAGCAGCTGCTACTTCATTCTTATCTACTCTTACACCTCTTATTTTTATTTGATGATCTTTCCTACCCAAAATCTCAATTAATCCATCTGGACGATATCTCCCCAAATCACCTGTCCTATATAACACATCATCTGAAGAACCTGACCATTTATGTTGTTCAAATATCTTGTCTCGGGAATTAATATAGCCCATAGACATATAAGGTGTTCTTATTGTAATTTCACCCATTTCACCAACTCCACATTGATCACCACTTTTATTCACAATAAGAAGTTGAGCATCAGAAATAGGGCTACCAATAGGCATTACTGTATTACTTTGTAATGCTGAATCGATGGGACAACTGCTCTTGGCTAAAGTTGTTTCCGTTTGACCGTAAAAATTATTGACCTGGGCACATGTTACCTCTCTCCACTTCTCTACCAAATAATCAGGTAACGGTTCACCAGCAAAAAATATGTGCCTTAATGAAGGCAATTTTATCTTCAAACCGCTTCTAAACCAGTGCATGGTAATAGACGGGACAGCGTGAAGGAGCGTGATTTTTTTCTCATTGAGCCAATGAAAAATATCTTCCTCCTCATCCTCTACAGGTACACAAACTGTAGATCCACTTGTTAACGGTAAAAATATATCACGTAAGTATACATCAAACGTTGTATGAGTCAGCTGGGCACTTCTATCTTCATTACTGACACTAAAATGCTTTCTTTGCCAATTGAGAAAATGTGAAAGGCTATTATGAGATCCTAATATTCCTTTCGGTTGACCTGTAGTACCTGAAGTAAAGAATATATAAGCATTGTCATGATTGATAGGTTTCATACTTCTTGAATTCTCCAACCTATTAACAAACTCATCTACATGGTATGTAGCGAGAGTACTAATTGAAAAAACGCTCTGATGAATGCCTAAATTGTCAGTAAGAATAATAGCCTTAGCTTTTGACTGCTCAATCATTTGAGTAACCCGTTGTGCAGGTAGATCATTATCAATATTTAAAAATGTTGCGCCTGCCTTTAATACACCTACGATTGTGCCTATCATCGAATAACTTCTTTTGCCTTGAATAGCAATAACATCCCCTGGTTTAATGCCACATCTTCGTAAACCAACGCTCACTTTATTAGAATAATTAGATAATTGCGTATACGAGTAAAATTTATTACCTTCTTCCACGGCGATTTTCTCGGGCGTGTTCTTTGCCCAATATTCAACCTGTTCGGTAACAGAAGGATAGCTTTTTTTGTACAGTGGTTTCTCTGGGTTAGGTAATATTTTTTTTGATTTTCCCGTCATTAAACTCGGTTGTAGGATCGATTGTTCTTTGTTAGCGATAAAAGTATTTAATAGACTCAAGTATTGTTCAAAAAAGTCTTCCATTCGCTCAACTGAAAATAAATGATTTTGATAAGCTATACTGAATTTAAATTGATCTGCTGTCTCTTCAATATATAAAGTCATCAGGAATTTAGACGTTATATCCGCTACTTCTAGTTCAGCTATTTCCTCACCATGAACGCTGAACGTTTTTTGCTCTTCAAACTTCCGATAATTTATTAATATGTCAAATAACGGATTCCGGTCTATATTTCTTTCAGGTTGAACAGCCTCAACAATTTGTTCAAAAGGAATATCTTGATTTTCGAATGCGCCCAAGACAATTGCTTTTGTCTTCATTAAAAACTCGGTAAAACTCAAATGCTCATTGATATCCGCTTTAAGTGGTAGCGTATTTAAATATAACCCTACTGCCTTTTCTAATTCGGTATTACTTCTATTAATAATCGGTGTACCTAGAGTAATTTCCTTTTGCCCACTTAAGCGGGATAAAAGAACATAAAATGCACTCAAGAAAAACATAAATGGGGTTACTTTATTGCTTCTAACAAAAGCCCTAATTTCATTGGCTTTATTCAAATCAATTTTTTTGTGAATCGTATGATTATATCTTGTGTTATTTTCTAAATGATCCATTGGAAGCTGAATAATTGGAATATCTTCATTAAATATCTTTTTCCAATATTCTAGTTGATGTTGGATTTTACTCTGCTTATTAGACAACCAATAAGTATAATCTAAATACTGAATTGGCTCTTCTGCAAAACAATCCTCATTCCCCATATAAACTTGAATAAGCTCATTTTTTAGTACATTTATAGACCAACCGTCACAAATAATATGGTGAAGTATTAGTACGAAGATATCTCGTTCCTCACATCGCAAAACACTTCCTCTAATTAACGGAGGGTCTTCTAGGTTAAATTTCATTTTCATCTCAAGATTAATGCACTCTTGTAAAGTATCCTCACTTGCCTCTATAACCTTCACACACTGTTCATATCCAGGAATGACCTTCTGAAAAGGAAAACCATCGATTTCTAAAAATTGAGTCCTCAATGATTCATGCCGAATAATAAGTTTGTTTATTGCATCATTTAAACGATTTATATCAAACCTGCCAGTTGATTTTATGATAAGCGGAAGGTTATAACTCGTATTATCTGTATTTAATTTTTCTAAAAACCAAATTCTTTGCTGTGCATCAGTCAAAGGATGCCAATCTTGTCTATCTGCTACCTTAACAATCGGTGACAATTCTGAAATAGAAGTAGAAGCTTGAATCAAATTGGATAATTGTTTAACTGTAGGATTTTCAAATAATGATCGTACGGTTAAAGAGATTTGAAAGGCTTTGTTTATTTGCGAGATAATCTGTACGCCTAATAAGGAATGGCCGCCTAATTCAAAAAAATGATCATTCAGTCCAACAGAATCAATGCCTAATCTTTCACTCCAAATATCTGCTACTTTTTTCTCTATCTCACTTTCAGGGATTGCGTAATCCTGATTAATCATAAGATGTTCCGCATTGGGTTGAGGAAGAACTTTTCTATCTACTTTTCCATTTGCATTCAGCGGAAAACTCTCTAACTTCATATAATAGGCAGGTATCATATAAGAAGGTAAGTGTTCTGTTAGATGTTCTCTTATATCAACAGCCTGCTTATCTTCACCTACATTTAAAATGTAATAACAACTTAATTGCTGTCCATTTGCAGTGACAATGGCTTCTTTTATAAAATCTAAAGCTGCAATACTACTTTCTATCTCTCCAAGTTCTACTCTCATTCCTCGAATTTTAATTTGATTATCATCTCTTCCAAGGAACATAATCTCGCCATGTTCATTTAAATATCCTCTGTCCCCTGTTCTATACATCTTCTCCCCTTCAAAAAAAGGATCAGCAACAAAGGACTCATTTGTTTTTTTAGGGTCATACAAATAGTCTCTGGCAAGACCAATGCCAGCTATATAAAGATCTCCTGGGACCCCATATGGAAGTGGATTTAATTGATGATCAAGCACGTATACCCGATTATTATCAATAGGGCGTCCAACTGATACAATATCTGTTTCAAATTCGTCATCAGGCGTGCAATCATAGCACGTTGAATCAATAGATACCTCTGTTGCTCCCCAGGTATTAAATAATTTACCAGGCATTTTTTCGTAGAATTTTTTGACCAATGAAGCCTTTAATGCTTCGCCACTAGAAACAACAACCCTTAAATTAGATAATTTCTCTTTCTGCAAAGGTGTGATTTCTTCAATAACCATCTTGAGCATACTTGGCACAAATTGTAGCAGAGCCACCTTGTATCGTATTGCATATTCGATAATACTTGTCGGTTCACGATGTGCACCTGCAGGAATGAATGCGACTGCTCCTCCTATCATCAATGGCCAGAAAAACTCTACTGCTGAATCATCGAAAGTTAAAGTTGTCTTCTGCAAGGCTACTTCATTTTCTTGTAGTTTATGTTTATTTTGCATCCAACACATACGATTAACCCAACCCCTATGTGTACTACTCACTCCTTTAGGGGCCCCAGTTGATCCCGAAGTATAATATACAGATACCAAATGATCTGGAGATATTTTCACCGTTGGCTTTTCACTCTTGTAGGTACTGAAAGAATCTATTAATTCATATTCTATAAATGTAGTATTTTTAGTTGCTAATCCCTTTTCATCTGTGATACAAACAATTGATTTAGCACTTTTTAATAAACTATACACACGTTGTACAGGTGCTTCCTTATCGATTGGCAAATAGGCGCCTCCTGCCTTTAAAATACCAAGCATAGCAACCACAAGCCCCAACGACCTATCCATCCTTAACCCTACCGGTTGATCAGGTTGCACACCTCTTTCTATCAAAACATGTGCTAATTGATTGGCGCGCTTATCTAGTTCTTCATAAGTTAAAATCTCATTTTCGAAAATTGCTGCAGTAGCAGAAGGTGTTCTTTTGACCTGTTCTTCAAAAAGCTCATGTAGGCAACAGTTAGGAAAATCCACCTTCGTATTATTTAAATCTACTATTAACTCCCTTTTACTCTCTTCCTTAATGATAGAAATATCTTTAATTTTAATCTGCGTGTTTTCCATCACCGATTGAAGGATTTGAAGAAAAATATTATTATATTGCTTCATAATCTTTTCACTAAATAGATCACTTCTATATTCCCACTTGCCTAGATATTCTGCCCCTTCTTTTTTAATAAATAATGTTAAATCGAATTTCGATAAACCATTAAAAACAGATTTAATGGGACTGAGGTTTAAATCTTCAACTGTAACATCTGTATTTGGCATTTCTTCAAAAGCAAACATATATTGAAAGAAAGGACTTCCAAACAACTTCCTATTAGGCCTAACCTCTTCAACAACCTTTTCAAAAGGAACATCATCATTTGAAAACACATTCATCGCTTTATTTTTTATTTGCTTTAAGAATTGTTCAAAGCTGTGATCATTATCTATTTCATTTCGTATAACAACCGTATTAACAAATAAGCCGATAATGTCTTCAAAATTTGCTTGCTTTCTTCCGGCCACAGGGGAACCTACAGAAATATCATGTTCACCTGAAAGTCTATGTAGAAATATAATATAAATAGCCAAAAATACAGTGTACACCGTTACATCTTTATGCTTGCAATAGTTTTTTAGCTCCTTTATTATTCCTTCTGGTAATGAAAAGGTAATCTCTTCACCTTGCATTGAATTGGATTGCTTTTGCTTACCAGCTGATAAGTTTACTATCGGTTGCTCTTTTTCTAGTTCCTTTTTCCAAAAGGCAAGTTGCTCATCCATATATGGCTGATTCCAATGGGCAGATTGCATTGAAATATAATCTTGGTATGTTACCTTCGTTTTTTCTTTCAATTCTTTTTCTTGAATATATGATTGATAATGTCTAAAGAGCGCTTGAATAAAAACATGATCAGACCAACCATCTGAAATGATATGATGGAAATTAAAATAAAAAATATGCGTATTTTCTGCTAATTTATAAAGCTTGAATCGAAAAACCCTTTCTTTTTGTATATAGAAAGGAATTTTTGCATCGATTTTCATAAAATTAACTGCCTGTTCTCTTGCCAATTCTAATGGATAGTCTGACAGATCAACTTCCGATACAGTTATACCTTCAATGACTTCTTTATATTGGTAAGGTTCTCCATCCTTGTCACCAAACCGGTATGAAAAAATATCATTTTCTATACATGTTTGATGGAGACTCGCCTTTAAACCAGCAGTATCCAAGAACCCATTGATTTCTATATAATGAGGTAAATTATATAGAGGACTGTCACCATCCAATTTATTTAAAAACCATAAACGTTTTTGTGCATCAGATAGGCAAGATGCTTCGCCTTTCTGTACTTCTTTGCATACCAACTCCTCATTTTTACCATCCTGATACTTTTCATTTATGAGAATAGATAATTGTCTTATAGTCTTTGCTTCGAAAACATCTTTAATAGTAAGGAAAAGGTTAAATGTTCCATTAATTCTTCCTACTAATCTTGCTACGAAAAGAGAGTTACCACCTAATTTGATAAAAGGCGTATCCATATCAACAGCCTCTAAGTATAGAAGTTGTTTCCAAATCCCAGCCACCTTTTGCTCCGTTACATTGGTTGGGACACTTTCTATATTGCTTCTATAAGGAGTTGGCAGCTTTTTCCTATCGACTTTTCCATTTAATGATAATGGAATAGATTCCACTTCTATAAATACGGAAGGAATCATATGTTCAGGCAACTTAGTATTAAGATAATCTCTCAATTCAGACTCCTCGAGCACAAAACCTTTACTAAATTGCACATATGCTACTATACTCATTTCACCAGATTGGTCCCACGGTGTTGCTATGCACTTTTTTATTTCTTTTCTTTTTTCTAGAGAAGCTTCAATTTCTCCAAGTTCAACTCGAAAACCACGAACCTTTACTTGAAAATCTTTTCTTCCTATATATTCTATTGCTCCGTCTGACCTTTCCTTACACCAGTCCCCTGTTTTATATAAACGACCCCTCTCTTTATTTGGATGATGTATAAAGGAATGTCTAGTTAATTCCTCTCTGTTGTAATAGCCTCTTGCAAGGCCAATCCCTCCGATATATAATTCGCCACTCTCACCAGGAACAACTGGTGCCAGATTTTCATTTAAAATATATAATTGAGTATTACTTATCGGATAACCAATAGGTACAACTCTTTCACTTTCATCACCCGTACATTTCCAAAATGAAACATCTATTGCTGCTTCTGTTGGACCATAGTAGTTATATAAATTGGTATTTTCATATTTAGAAAAAAAATCTAATTCAATTTTCTTTGTTAGGGCTTCACCACTGCAAATCACCCTTTTCAATGATGTTATCTGTTTAGCTGGAATTACTTCAAGAAAGACAGATAACATGGACGGGACAAAATGTATGGTTGTTACGTTCTGTTCTTTAATTAAATTCAACAAGTAAGTGGGATCTTTATGTCCTCCTGGCTTAGCCAGTACGATAGCAGCACCGGTCATTAATGGCAAAAAGATTTCCCATACTGAAACATCAAAACTGTACGGGGTTTTCTGGAGTACTCTATCGGCAGTTCCTAAGACATGTTCATTCTGCATCCACTGTAAGCGGTTGTTTAATGCTTGATGTGTATTTGCCACTCCTTTAGGTTCTCCTGTTGAGCCCGAAGTGTAAATAATATACATTAAACGATTATTATCTCCTTGTACCAAAGGGGATTCTCCAGAGTGAACTTTCCATTTCTCCTCATCTACTAGAATTTTTTTATTTATTAATTTATTCATTGCTATAAATAAGTTTTCTTTTTCTTTTGAGGTAATTAAAAATGGAGAATGAATATCCTCCACCATATATGAGAGCCTATCTGATGGGTAATCTGAATCTAACGGCACATAAGCGCCTCCTGCTTTTAAAATACCTAAAAGCGTAATCACCATATTAAAGGAACGATCTAAACATACAAGCACAGGTTCTTCAGGCTGAAGACCTTCACTGAGTAGATAATTTGCCAACTGATTTGCTTTTTGATTTAAATCAGCATATGACATAGCTTTGTTTTCAAAAATAATTGCAGGAAGGTTAGGTGTTTGAATCGCTTGCATTTCAATTAATTCATGAATACTTTTCTCACTGTTTGGAAAATTTATTTCAGCTGATGATGAACTCATCTTCGTTATATCCATAATCCACCCTCCCTTTACTCATTCCATTCTTTCGCTACTAAACTTGCGTTATGACCACCAAACCCAAATGAGTTACTCAAAGCCACTTTTACCTGTTTCGCTAATGCCTCATGTGGGACAAAGTTAAGATTTAATTCAGGATCAATATGATCACAATTGATTGTAGGATGTATAAGATTTTCCCTTATAGAGCAGATACTTGCTACTAGTTCAACCGCTCCTGCTCCCCCCAATAAATGGCCTGTCATTGATTTTGTTGCACTTATAGGAATATTTGTTGCTGCTTCTCCCCACAGTTTTTTAATGGCCATGGTTTCATAATAATCATTGTATTTTGTACTCGTACCATGAGCATTGATATAATCAATTTCAGAGAGTTCTACGCCAGCATCCTCAATAGCTTTCTTCATTGACATCATCATTCCCTCAGCATTTGGGTCAGGAGCAGTCTGATGATAGGCATCTGAAGTAGAGCCATATCCAGCGATTTCAGCAAGAATAGTAGCCCCTCTGTTTCTTGCAAAATCTTCAGACTCAAGAATAAGAACTCCCCCACCACTTCCTAGTACAAATCCATCCCTATCTTTATCAAATGGTCTACTTGCACCTTGTGGGTCGTCATTTCTAGTTGATAACGCTTTAATATTAGAAAATCCCGCAAGATCTAATGGGGTCAAATCTCCTTCTGCTCCGCCAACAATCATTACATCCGCTTCACCCCACTGGATTGCTCTTAAACCTTCACCTATACAATTTGTACCCGTGGCACAAGCAGTAACAAAGGCTCCACTCTTCCCTTTAGCCCCGGTTAATAAAGTGATTTCACTAGAGGCTGCATCTACTACCATAGATGAAACAAGATAGGGGCTGACCCTTTTAGCCCCTCGTTCAATCAGCCTTTTATCATTTTCTAATACTGTCTTGAGCCCACCAGAACCCGAACCAACGATTACACCTATCCGATAGGGGTCAATATTTTGTAAGGGCAAACGCGATTGTTTGAGTGCCTCTTTTGTCGCAATTAATGCATATTGAGTATATGCATCCATACGTTTAATTTCCTTACTATTAAAATAGTCTTCGGCTTGGTAATCTTTGATTTGTGCTGCAAACTTAGTAGTAAAATGCTCGGTATCAAAATTAGAAATGGGCTCTACCCCACTTTTACCACGAATTAAATTTGCCCAAAATTGCTCTACCCCAATTCCAATAGGAGTTACAACGCCCATTCCGGTTACAACTGCTTTTTGTTTCAATTTTTATCCTCCCTAATTACTGCAAAAATAGATTTTTAAACTTGTAAAAAAAATCAATAGTCTAGTAGGATAATGACGACTCTTTTTCCACTGCATTTGTCACTATCTCTTTTATTACTGGAACATAAAGATCAGCATCAAATTTTGATTCCAAATGTTCTTCCAAGTCATATTTAATTATTTCGTCACCTTGTTTCACTCTAATAACTGGATGAATATGCACACTTTGTGTAGCATCCCCTGGTACTCTTGGAATACTAAATGTTTCTTCAAATTTACTAATGTCCCCATATTCCAGCGAAATAAAGATGGTTAATTCATTAGTGTTCAATGTTGAATCTTTGAATTCATTAATTGTCCGATGACCATTTTCATACCAATGCTGCCCATCAAATTTTAATTGATAGCCAACATATCCAGGCTGAAGCCATAATTCTGGCGATTCATTCAACTCATCTAGTATTCTCTTTGATGGCTCTTGTTCTAATGATTTTTCCATTTTGCTGATATTAAATTTTTCAGCTAGATGGTTCGCAAGTATTTGTGAGTTATAACGGAATCCGTGAATAAATCCACTTGTAGAATATCCTCTATAATCTAGACCATGTGTTTGTGCTCCTGCAAAATACAAATTGGATACCTCTGTCGATTCAAATACCCCATTAATCGATGGGAATTTTTTATGCAACAACTGGATGTTAAAATCCTTTATCAGTTGATCTATATTTGACTTAAAGCCTGTTGCTGCAATTACTTCATTGAAGAAAAGTGTTTCAACTTCACCGTCTGCATGAATATATTCAACGGTTACATTAAAACCTGTTGCTACTTTCTCTATACTCTTTATATGGCAATCAAGCAGTGCTGCTTGATGTTTAAGTTGATAGTTTTCTGCAAAAATCGAATTAACCGCTCGGATATTTCCAACATAGTGGGTTTTGTAAGCCATTTTTGCTGAGGAAGGGCTTGCTACCATAATCACATTCGCTTCATTTAATATCTCCTGTGCACATTCAAGTCCACTATTGCCTTTCCCTAAGATTAGAACACGCTTGTCCCTGTATGATTCTTTTGTTTTCATATTTTCATACATGGTTATATGCTCTATTCCCTCTATTTTTGGGATAACAGGTTTTAGACCTGTTGCTACAACAACTGCTTTGCTTGTAAAAGTTCCTTTAGTAGTAATGACCTCAAATAACCCTTGTTCTGTTTTATTCGTTTGAATCCACTGAGTATCATAACTAATCGGGATATTACATTCGTCAATAAGATCATTTAACATATCAACAATTGCTTTCCTATTTGGATAAAAATCCTGGCTATAATTTCTCATTAATATATTCTTCTCTTTTGTAATTAAGCTATTCCAATCGAACCTTTCTGCATATCGGCTTTTAAATGGTTTACCAGTATACAATTTATTATTACTAATAAGTTTTTCGTGAACGGGATACTTTGTGAAGCTATATCCAGCTCTGTTAAAAGCCTCTAGAACAACCATATTAGGTTCAGCCCCATTTTCTCTACATATCTCTGAATAAGTAAGTGCCGTTTGTATTCCACCAGGTCCTCCACCAATAATTAATACATCATAGATATGATTGTCCATTTTTACTTCCATATATAAATCTCTCCTTTTATTTTATTGTGATAGTATTTGAAGGTAGCGCCTTCTTGAATTTGAATTTTTCCGAAAAATGATAAGCAGGTAACGCCATCGCAGTCGTGATAATTGCCATCCAAACCATTAAACTAAATAAGTCTTGAGAAATAATGTTATATGTTAAGCCAACATTAAGTACGATTAATTCCATTAATCCTCTGGCATTCATTAATGAACCTACCCCTGATGACTCCCTCCATCCAAATCCAGCTGCCCTCATAGTAATCAAACAGCTAGCATATTTACTGATAGATGAAAAAATAAGAATGATTAAAAACATGATGAGCAGCGAGACGTTCAGTGTAGTAAATTGCGTGTTGATCCCAGAGTACGTAAAGAAAATGGGGACAAGGAAGACCACTACAATGTCTTCTAATTTTGAGCGAACCTGCTGTTCAAACACTTTATTCTTAGGCATAATGAGCCCCATCATAAAACCACCAAATACTGAATACACCCCTATATAATCAGTAAATGCTGCTGCACTTAAAACGAGGACAAGTATCAGCGCTAAAAGCCCCTGATGCATCTTTCCTGTTTCTACTACGCTTACAAATATTCTCTCTAGTAATGGTTTACATACTTTAAATAAAACAATGACAAAGATTATAGTTCCGAGAAATGTCACTCCTCCACCTTTGAGGGAATTTGTCTCTACTAAAGCAATAACTGCAGCTAGCGACAACCAACCTAAGACATCTATCACACTCGCAGATAAAAGTGTAATCCCACCTATTTTTGTCTTCATCATGTTTTTTTCTTGGAGAATACGTGCCAACATAGGAAAAGCTGTCATGGAAACTGCAATGGCAATAAACAATGCAAAATGGAGGAAATTATCTCCTTGAAAGAAAGCATCCTTCAAAATAAAAGCCAAAGCGATTCCTGCTACAAAGGGTACCAAAAAACCTGATAGCGATAATTTTGCTGAGTTTCGATAAAACTTTTTATCATACTTTTTAAAATTAACCTCTATTCCAACTAGAAACATATAAAGTGCCAGTCCTAAATGACTAAACATGTACAGGATATTTTTAATATCAGCATCAAACAAATTTGCATACAGGCCCGGAAATACTGCTCCAAATAATGTTGGTCCTAATATTACCCCTGCTAACATTTCCCCTAATACACGTGGTTGTCCGACATAAGTGCATAGCCTTCCAACACTTCTGGAGGCAATCAATATTAGGATAAAAACTACTAACATTTTTATAAATATATGCATCTCATTTCCCATATCACGGCTCCTTTTCTTGTACTATTTCTCCTAAAGTTTAATAGTCTAAAGGGTTTCAAAAATCCGTATTTTACGCAAAATTAAATTGATTCTATTGCGTTATAGCCATATTTTAGTAAGTTATTAGTATGAGAATGTAAAATAAAAAAACGAGAAGGTGGGAAAATGGTTGTTTTTAAAGAGAAGATGCATCACATCATCGACGGGGAATGTGCCATATGGTTAATTGACCTGAGTAAAACATACACGGAACAATACAGTATACTTTCAGCAGTCGAAATCACTAAAGCCAATCAATTTATACATAAGACGGAAAGACATCGCTATTTAACCTGTAGATATGCACTTAGAAATCTGCTCGGGTATTATTTGCATACTCCTCCTGCTTCAATCCATATCCAATACTCTAAATACGGCAAACCGTACATATCTAACAAGCATAAACATCCTTATACTTTTAATATAAGCCACTCAAATAATTGGGCCTGTATTGCAATTAGTTTAAGCCATTCAGTTGGAATTGATATCGAGGAACTCAAACCTTACCAACTAGATATGAATGATACTGCTAAGCTATTCATGACCAATACAGAATTGGACCAGTTGAAGAAAATAGAATCAGATGGCGAACGAGCTTTCATCCACTGCTGGACACAAAAGGAATCCATACTAAAACATTTAGGTGTTGGTTTTTATACTGACCCTAAATTAATTCATACCATCATTTCAAAGGATGTTTGTTTAAGAAACTATCCTACCGATTCATTATTTTTAAATACTTACACTCTTTCCAGTTATATATTGTCGCTTTGTACATCACAGCCTGTCTCCCCCTTCTTTTATAAGTATGATTCATTCTTTTAGTGAAATGTTTTAACAGGGAGATTGAACTATTTTTATTAAAAATTGGCATTTAGTGTATACTCAGTATATATTAGTGGTATATACTGAGTATACAATATATATACTGAGTATATACTGAATAGGAGGCTTTATATGATTCAAATAGAAGGTATAAAGAAAACTTATGAAATTGGAAAGGAATCATACGAAGTATTAAAGGGCATTGATTTAACAATAAATGAAGGGGAATTTATTGCAATTATGGGACCCTCAGGTTCTGGAAAAAGTACGCTATTGAACCTTCTTGGTGGCCTTGACCAAGCGGATATTGGAAACATCCAAGTTAATCATGCAAAACTTCAAGACATGTCAGAAAAGGAAAGAACACTTTTCCGCAGAAAGAATATTGGATTTGTATTTCAGAATTATCAGCTTCTTCCTAACATGACAGTTGAAGAAAATATTGCTTTTCCTATGCACGCCGATCGTTTGCCAAAAGCAAGTATTCAAACAACTGTTACTAATCTCATCCAATCCACAAAACTGGAAGGCAAAGAAAAAAATTATCCTTCGCAATTAAGTGGTGGTCAACAACAACGTGTTTCTATAGCAAGAGCATTATCAATGGAACCAAAATTAGTACTCGCAGACGAACCGACTGGCAATCTTGACAGAAAAATGGGAACAGAAATATTAAGACTACTCTCTTCTCTTCACCAAGACCAGAAACTCACGATTATCATGGTTACTCATGATATGTATGCAGCAAGCTTTGCGAATCGTATTATTTTGTTAAAAGACGGAATGATTGAATCGGATATTAAGCAAGCAGAAGGCGGGGATCAAAATGCTATGGCTAGCATCATTACGAAACTTAATTCGTAAAAAATCACGTTCCTTCTTTACTTTATTGGCCATTCTCATTGGGATTACCACGATGTTCGCAGTTATCAGCACTGTCGAAACGGCAAAATATCTTACAACGGAGCAACTAAAGGAGTTCACAGGGAACGCTGATTATACTATCCATTCAACATCCAATACTTTTTCAGAAGAAATATTGGATGAAGTTGAAACAAACTCAGATATTAGTAGCATAACAGGGCTAGTCCATAGACAAACAAAAATTAATTTAGATAGTGCACATCATTCCGCTGAAAGCAATCTGAGATTAACCGGGCTTTCTTCCTTTGATAACGAGTTATTATCATTAGATGTCATTGCTGGTAACCTTGATCAAAAGGGCATTATTATATCAGAGACTACCGCCGAATTGTGGAATCTACGCGCAGGAGAAATATTGAATATACAACTTCCTAAAGGTAATAAAGATGTAGCCATATCAGCAATTGTAGCTGATACAGCTTTGTTGGAAGGTCCAGCAAGCTGGAATGAGGCAAGTAATAAGAATTGGCGAGCTCTTACAACTTTAGATAATATTCAAGAATTGTATAATGCACCAAACCAAATTGGTGAAATAAGAATAAAGTTTAAAGAGAATGTGGAACAAATAAGCAGTATAACAGCAATAAAGGACAGCTTACAAAATGAAGAACTCATATTTCAAAAGGTCGTTTTAGATGAAAGACAAACCAATCAATTAGAAGAGTTGTATTTCATGCTTTATGCCATTGGTGGACTCGCCATGCTTATTGGGGCTTTCATTTTATACAACACCCTTTATGTTAGTGTATCGGAACGAAAGAATGAAATAGCCATCATGAAGACTGTCGGCTATACACCTAATCAAGTCAAAATCCTATTTCTTATGGAAGTCTTATATCTCGTAATTATTGGACTTATTCTTGGCATTCCAGCAGGGTTTATGCTAGCAAACTTGCTCCAAGATGGGTTATTCGGTTCTTTCCAAACAAACATTGAAGTCAAAATGCAATTCATGTATGCACTTCCCCTTTCCATTTTATTAGGTATTATCATACCTATGCTCGCATCTTTAATTCCAGTTACTTATGCTAGCAAAGTAGATGTAATTAGTAGTTTAAAGTCCATACCTACTGAAAAGGTCAGCGGTCAAAAAAAGCGAACGATCATTGGGTGTATTGTATTATTAGGTGTGTTTATTCCTCATGCCATATCCATCGTTTTTCTTTTAGTAGCTGTTATACTTCTATATCCTATAATGATGAAGGCTTTGACGATTCTCTTTTCTAAAACTTCATTTTTGGGATACGAGGGAAGTATTGCCGGAAAGAGCACATTACTTACATTAAATCGTTCTTCAAATATGTCATTAATTCTTGCAATTGCTATTTGTCTTGGCTTACTCGTTTCATCTATCTTTACTTCTTTAGAACAAAACATAAGCCGAGATGTCATCCGTTCCTTTGGTGGTAATATTCAGTTTAGCAGCGAGACTCCGATCTCTAATGAAAAACTAGAACAGATTAGTCAGATGGATGGTGTAAAAGATGTTATGGCTTATAGCGAAAGCCAAGCCACTTGGAGCATAGGCGATGAGAATCGCCAATTTACAATGATAGAAGTGAAGAATGATTGGTATAGTAATAATCCTTTATTTTACGCTCATGAATCTGAGCAAAAGCAAATATTGGATGCACTTGAAGAAAAAGATACCATTTTACTAGGAGAATATGCGTTTCGTGAGTGGGGCGGAAAAATAGGCGATACTATGACTATTTATCAAAATGGAAAAGAAAACAGCTTAAGAGTTGTTGGGAAAGTTAATACAACACAATATGGTGGCTATACTGCGTTTATTTCAGAAGAGAATATCAACCAACTGCATCCCAATGTGTCTCCTTCTAAGGGATTAATAGTCTTAGATGAACATACAGATGAAAGCTCTGTAAAAAATGAACTTCTTAACACTTTTCCTTTTGATTTAAGCTCTGTACAGACTTTAAATGAAGAAATATCTAAACAAGAGCGTGCCCTTCCAGGCGTAAAATCACTCTTTAGTGGATTATTAATGATTGCTATCATCATAACGGGAATTGGTATATTAAACACATTAACAATGAATGTAATGGACCGAGTTAGGGAAATTGGCGTGATGAGAGCTATTGCTTTTACAAGATGGCAAATCTATAAAACCATCATAAGTGAAGGGCTTATTATTGGGTTAAACGGTATTTTGATTGGCATATCTCTTGGAATTGCCACAATCTATTTAAACGCCAAAACCTCAGAAGATATACTGATAGAATTTATTGTACCATTAGAGACAATACTTATTTCTATCATTTGTGGCTTAATTGTCAGCATAGCAGCTTCAGTATTACCTTCATATACAGTCAATAAAATAACGATATCAAAATCACTTAAACAAGATTAGATGGGTAGCATTTCTACAACTACCCATTCATATTATTAAAAAGAGGAAAGAGGAATTTATATGTCAGTAAAGCATGCCATATTGACGCTTTTATCCCAGTCTCCTCGCCATCGTTATGATTTAAAAGTCTCTTTCGAATCTATGGTTTATAAACAGTGGGATTTAAACGCTGGACAAATATATACAACGATTGATCGATTAATTAGAGATGAATTTGTACAAGAAGCACAAGAAAAAGAGTCAGAACTGAAAATTTATCGCATTACACCAAAGGGGAAAGCTGAGCTTCAAAAATGGCTATTGCTACCGGTTGAAAGCTCCCTCCTTCAAGATGAGTTTTACTTTAAATTACTTTGTGCAAAACAACTATCATTTAAAAATCTTGGCGAGATGATTAAACAACATAAGGAACTCATCATTAAAAACATCTTTCAATTACAACAACTAAGAAATAGTCACGTATTTTCTGAAGAAAATGAGGCCATTCATTATTTAATTGATGGTAAGATACTGCATCTTGAAGCTGACATGAAATGGATAGAAATGCTAACAGAAAATTAGGAGGGTTTACTAAATGGATTTTATTTTAGACCATAAATGGGAGTTTTTTATTGCTGCTGAAGTTATTTTCTGGATTTCAATACTATCTTTTCTCATTTTAAGATATTGGTTCAAGTTAAATAAGCTCAGTTTTCTTTTCTTCGGCATTTTTATAGTGAACGACCTATGGATTGCCACAATGGGCTTTATGGATTATATGAGAACTGGTGAATTTACAAGCTACCAGGTTGTTATATTAATTGTGATTGTATACGCATTTACCTATGGGAAATCAGATTTCAGAAAGCTTGATCGATTTATACAGAAAAAAGTAGCAAACTGGAGAGGCGAAACAATTAATATAGAAGATCAAGTAAAAGAGTTGGATGGAAAGGAATTTGCTGCTGTAGAAAGAAAACACTTTTTTATGCATCTTCTCATATTTTTAGGTGTGCATATTCTTTTAGCCCTTTTTCTTGGATTATCAAACCAATTCTCCACGATTAGTTCTATAGGGGACTTCTTTCAACAATGGTTTGCATCAAGTAACGCTGCGTTCCCTTTTGATCATTCAGCAACAAATAACTTAAGTAGGATTTGGACAATTATTTTAGTTATTGATGGATTAATTTCTTTTTCCTACACAATTTTTCCAAAAGAATCGAAAAAACACGCATCGTCATAATTAGAAATGATTTTCCATCACTTTATAAAACAAAAGTCCGTTTACCAGTTTTTTGAGGGTAATCGGGCTTTTTACTTACTTTTTTGAACCTATGATTCAAGCCATGCAAATATCAAAGTAATAATACATATGTTGAAAAATGGGCTCCTTCTTCCTAACAAATATCATACTATGTGATTTCTTTAAAGGTTAATGCTTTACTTCTTCTCTGGGTAGGGGTTGCATTCTTTTTCATCATTAAGACCTGGGCTAAATCATCAAACGTTATATGTTGTTCTAGTTGCATAAGAGAAGATAAATTTTGTAATTCTTTTAAAAGACCTTCCTGATTTTTTATCGCAATTTTCAACCGCTCTATATGAAGGTTAATGACTTTCTTAGGTGTGTAATCTTCATCTTTCAAAGTAGATTTAATCTCTTCGAGTGATAACCCCAAATCTTTCAGAGTAAGAATTTGAAATAAAATTAAAATGTCTTCCTCATCATATAACCTATGTCCAGATTCGGAATATTCAGATGGAGATAATAAACTAATTTGATCATAATATCGTAAAGTTCGAAACGTAAGCCCCGTTAGTTTTGATAAGTCTCCAACTGTCCAATATTTAGTCTTTTTAATGGTCATCCTCTCATTTCGCAATATTTTTTCATTGTGTAACTTTACCATAACATATTCCTCAACATTCAATATAGTAGTTATTTATAAATTTTAAATATTTAGTTAAAAAGCAAATTCGTAATGGAAAGCTTCCATCGCTATTTATTAAACAATTTCTCAACTTCAATTTTCTCTCCTTCTATGGACAAATGAAAAATGCCCTCAAAAGAACGGTTTTAACGAGAGCCCTATTAGTTAAACTTATATGTTTTATTTTTAAACTAGCAAAACTAATTTCATAACCTTTAAAAACCCCCAAAAGATATATAAGGAAATGAAATCTCTTAGTAAAATTCACAAATATGTCACTTATGAAGAAAAATTTGAACCGATATAATTACATTTATTCTCTTAAAAGAAAGGTTGTTTTTCATTTGCCTAGTAATAAAAAAGAAGGCCTTATTTTTGGCCTATTCATGTGTTTTGGGATGGTTTTAATCATGTCCGTTTACAACTCAGCTTTACACGGCTTTTCATCGTATAGCTTAGGTAGTGCATTGATTCAATTTGCAATAACTTTTATTGTTGCTTTTATCGCAGAGTCTTTCGTTGAGCCAGTCGCACACAAACTTGCAAGGTCTCTACCTTATGACCAATCAAAAGAATTCAACTTTATTATTGTTTTTGCTTTTTGTATGGTTCCTATAATGGTTGCCATCATGTCAGCATACGGAATCATCTTGACCTTGATAACAACAGGGATTGAAGGTTCTATTTTTACCGCTTATCTAAAGACATTAGCCTTAAATATTATTGTTGCCCTTCCTTCACAGTTATTAATCGTTGGCCCTATCTCGAGGAAATTACTATGTAAATATATAAAACCGGCCATACAAAAACCCGAACTGAATGGATAAAAACAGGGTGGAGCAAAACTAAATGACCTAACTTCAAAACGAACAAAAACAAATTGTAATCTATAAAAAATCAATTGTAAAAAAGTCCGTTCCATTTCACTACAGACATTCGCTTTCCACGGGGAGGGAACGCTTGAGCCTTCTCTGCAATACCTGTGGGGTCTCAAATTCCCCTCTATTTCCCTCAGGGAGTCGAATGTCTTTTGCTCCATTCCTCTATTCTCTTCATATAAGGATATTAATCAAAATGTTTCACACTCCTAATCATCCGGATCAATCCTTAACTAGAATACTTATATCCTAGCTGTTACATATTAAAGCACCGTATACTATTATAGAGATAGAATAATATCTTCAGACCTATTTTATAAACACCCCTAGGATAATGATTAATGTGATAAGGCCTAGTAAGATTAAAAATGGGTACATCAATGCAAATACATCTTCAAAAATAAGTTGTATAGGTTCATATCCAAAGAGAAAAGCAAAAAATACTATGGCAAGTATAATACTAATAATCCTATTCAAATTCATCCTCCTACCTTTAGATCTATCATTGCCCATTCTCTAAGTTGATAGATTGTTACTTTAATAAACAGTACTTTTATTTATTCATATGACCACAGCGCATCACGAAGCTTTTCTCTAGTTGTTTTGGATCACCTTTTTCAATCACTCACCTATCAAATTCAAAGTATTAAAACGAGGAGTACTACTTGTTCTTCGTTTTAATAGGATAAAATATTTCTTTTTATTAATGGCTGTTTTCGTAAACTTTGTTGTTTTTGCTTATGATTATTTTTGATTAACAGGAACAATTGTTCTATAATAGAAATAAGTGAATATTGAGGTGTAGAATATGAGACCAAATCTAACAAAAGATATTAGTGTAGATAGTTTTAAAGATTTCTATTGGTTAAAGGAAGAATTACAATCTTTTTGCAGAGAAAATGGAATAAGTGCTTCTGGTTCAAAAATAGAGATTTCCGATAGAATTGAAACATTTCTTCGAACAGGAGAGATAAAAAAGCCAATTAGAAAATCAAAGGTGAATAGTAAGTCAGAACCACAGGTCGATTTAAGTCTTGATACAGTCATTTCGAAAAACCATCGTTGTAGTCAAAATGTAAGAGCCTTTTTCAAGACAGTTATCCCTAATTTTCATTTTTCTACCTATATCCAAAACTATTTTAAAACTAACATTGGAAAAACGTATCGAGATGTTGTAGATGCTTGGTATAAAGAAGAAGAACGAAAGAAAAACCCATTGTACAAGAAAAAAATCGCTCCTCAATTTGAATACAATCAATTTATTCGTGATTTTTTTGCCGACTCTAATAATCAAGGAAAAAGTCGTGAGGAAGCGATTGAAGCGTGGAACAACATCAAAAAACTCCCTGGAAGCAATAAATATACGTCTAATAATTAGTTAAGCACATCTCAACATTTCTATTGTGGTGTGACTTGATTTTCGACAGGCAGAAACAAGCATTTGTTTGACTCGTTCATCAAATGCTATTTGTTTGCCTATTTCAAGCCAACGAAACCAGTTGAGGTAATTATCTAAGTATTTGGTTGCCACCCCTTGAAAACGTTCCATCCAACCTTTCAAACGATTATGAGAGTTATTGACGTGTTGAATATGGTATATGCCTTTTTTCACCCGTTGTTTTTGGCTTTCATTAACTGTTTCGTGTTGTAATCCTTTTAGTTTGGCGAATTTCTTGTAGTTAGTTGCTGTATCTGTACATAACAAAGCAGACGGGTGAATATACTCACCTATCACAGTATCAATTTCTTCTGCCTTTACACGACCTGTTCCTGCTTTCCGAGCAATCATATTACCATTTCGGTCTTGTGCCACGACAACTGCTATTTTAAGATTAGAAATCCCTCTTTTCTTGTCCTTTTCTCCACGTTTCTTGGCTTTTCTATGGGTAATTTCACGACCCTTCATAGACTCTCGAAAGAAGGTCTCGTCACTTTCAACGATACCTTGCAGTTGATTAAAACCAAGACTTCCTAATGCGTTCAGGATTTTATGTCTCCAATAGAATGCAGTTGATATATGAATTTTTAAGCGTTCAGCGATTTTCGGTAGGGTGTAACCTTCGACCATTAGTTCAATGTATTTTATCCACTTTTCAGGGTAGCGAGAGCCTGAAAATGGTGTATTCGTCATATCGTTGAAGGACTTTCCGCAATCATTACACAGATAGCGTTGTCTTGAACGATATTTACCGTTTCTTTTTACAGATGTACTTCCACAATGAACGCACCCTAAACCAGAAGCAAATCGGGCTTCACGAATGCTTTTGAGTAGTTTATTAATCTTATCTGGTTCGTCTGGAAATAAATCCTGTTTCATAGCATTAAATAAAGCCATTTGCTCTGATTTGGTTAGTTCGCTGAACTCTTCATATACATCTTTCCACATACTTGAACGCCTCCTTAAACCCCATTTATCAACCCTTTATAAGTATGGTCAAGAAAGCAACAATCTATACGAAAACAGCCTTATTAATAATGAAAAGCACTGCTTTATGACCGACTGTAGTAATACCTGTTCTTTTAATTGCTGTTAAGGGGAACTTGAAACTTCCAGTCTGCACTTCTTCAATCACATTGTAAGGAATTTTGATTGTTTTCCTAAAAGAGGTAATCGTCGTAAGACCTGATAGGTCAATATTAAAGCTGTGTTACTATATTCTATTTAAATGCTCATCTTATTACCTCCATCCTTCCAGGTTCCTATCGATTATATTCCATTATCTTATTATACAATTATTTCCACTCTCCCACTTTACTCTAGACCTCCTGAGGAGATTTACTCATTTGGGCATTTATCTTCTAGCAAAAATTTAGCTTCTTCTTCAATCATTTCTATATAGTTGTGCTTTTTAAAAGGTTTCGTAAATTTATGGATTCTTCTAAGGCTTCCTTTTACGGAAGTTTTTTCGTTCAGAACATCTACAACAACGGTCAAGTAAACCTTCTCATCATACATGACTAACCCAGTCACTTGGCCATTTTCCGTATCAACTATATATTCAGGGAATATCTTTAATGGAGCAAATAATGCCAACCCTACTTTTCTAGACTTTCTCCCAAACAGCCGAAATAACATATATCTATAAATCTCTTTTAATCTTCTCATTTATATTCACCCTTACTATTGATTAGTCTAACTTTCAAGACACGCTTTGTTTATTCCTGCAATTGTTGTTATGAACGAGCAAAAGCACGCACATATCAATGTGCGCGCTAATCCTGACTAAAGAAATAATTAATGATGGCCCCCACCAAAAACTTTTCCGACACCGTGGATTTTCTCTAAGATGACGATGAGAATCACGGAGATGAATATGACAACACTGGATACAGAGGCAACAATTGGATTATAAGCATCTTGCATGGTAGAGAATATTTCAATTGGTAAAGTGCGTGTTTCAGGAGAGATCATAAAGAGTGAGACCGTTACATTATCAAAGGAGGTTAAGAAAGCGAAAAGGCCACCGGAGATAATTGCAGGTCGGATTAATGGGAGCGTGATTTTCCAGAAGACCGTCCATGGATTGGCGCCTAAAATTGCCCCCGCTTTTTCTAAATTATAATCAAAACCGCTTAAGCCAGTTAACACTAAACGAATCACGTATGGAATACAAATGATAATATGTGAAATTAGGAATCCTATTGACGTACCCGCAAGCATTAATGGTGTGAAGTAAATTAATAATGCTATCCCTAATACAAGCTGAGGTACACTAAGTGGCGCCGTTAAAAAGGATGTAATCGCTGACTTTCCGGGAATATCATACTTGGCAATAGCTAGCGCACCTAGTGTGCCGAATATAACGGCAAATAGTGCTGCAAGCACTGCAAATTGCAAACTATTCATGAAGGCGTCAATAAATTCAGGCCTTTCCAAGATTTTCGTATACCATTGAAACGAAAACCCTTCTGGCGGAAAGCTTGGATAGCTTGCTTTTGTGAACGATGCAGGGATGACAGCGATTAGTGGTATCAAGATGTAGATAATCCCAATAACAGCCAATGCTCCGCGTAATTTCCCAATGGCATTCATTAACGGAACACCTCCTTGAATTTACTCTTCTCAAACCCTCGAGTAAATAAAAAGACTGATAGAAGCGTTGTCCCAAGCAAAACGTATGATAATGCCGATCCAAATGTCCATTGCAGGAGATTATTAATTTGGTCGTATACAACAACTGGCATCACAGGCACATTCGCTCCACCCATAAGTGCCGGTGTTACGTAGGCACTCATCGATAAGCTAAAGACTAAAACGCAACCAGAGACAATACCTGGTAAGCTCAGTGGTAATGTAATCGAAAGGAAGTTCCTTAATAGACTTGCACCTAAGATGGCCGATGCCTTCTCTAATGATGGGTCAATATTGTATAAGCTTGTGACTATAGCTAGTACCATAAATGGTAAATAGGCATTTGAAAGACCTATAATGACACCAACCTCTGAAAACAATAGATTCATAGGCTTGCTAATTAGACCCATATCCATTAATAGTGTATTAACGGTCCCATTAGGTAGAAGTAATAAATACCAGCCAAAGTTACGAACAACAATACTAACTAAAAGAGGTGAAGCAATCAGTAGTGTAATAAGTGCGCGCATTTTTGCAGAAGCCTTTGCCATCGTTAAAGCGATCGGATAACCCAATACGAGCGCAACCAGACTAGATAATAAGCTAATCTTAACCGTAATCCATAAAGAGTTTAAATAATAGCTATCCGTAAAGAGCGTGATATAATTTGATA
This sequence comes from Cytobacillus sp. OWB-43, assembly GCF_034651445.1. NCBI lineage: Bacteria > Bacillati > Bacillota > Bacilli > Caryophanales > Bacillaceae > Cytobacillus > Cytobacillus sp. OWB-43. Next base: position 434,810 of record NZ_JAYEFF010000002.1, read on the forward strand.
AACTGTAACTAGCGCCTTCACCACTTAAGCTATCAGTTGAAATAAAGCTTAAGTACAAAATATATAACATCGGTACAACAAAAAATCCGAATAAGAACAAGAGAATCGGTGTTAATAACAACAAGCCAGGTGCCCATGGCTTCCGTTTTTTCACGCGCCTCTCTTGTTGCGGCGGTTGTCCCTTAGGTTCTACTCTTTTCTGATGATTTTGAGCTCTTGCGGCTTCCATCCTACAAACACCTCGCTTCCCTCTTTCCATGATGAACGGTACTCATTTGTTAATATTTGCAGAGATTTCCCCATAAATGCGACATCTATTTCCCAAGAAGTCCCTAAGTAATTCAGTTGTGTGATTTTCGCAGGATGTAGTTCATATCCATCAACAGCCTCTTGTGACTCAGAAATATGAATGTTTTCTGGGCGAATGTATAATTTTACTTCATCCCCTTTTTGGAACGTGCGATTCTCTCCAATCACATTATCCCAACTTACTGATGTGACTTCTTGACCCGCTTGAACCATAATCCGCTTTTGATCTGTTGATGTAACAATACCTTCAAATGAGTTAGATTTACCGATAAATTGAAAAACAAATTCTGTTTTTGGATGTTTGTAGATGGATGTCGGTGTACTAATTTGTTCAATCTTACCTGCATTCATTACTACGACACGATCGGAAAGCGATAGTGCTTCTTCCTGATCATGGGTAACAAAGATAGTCGTTACACCGATTTCTTTTTGTAACCTTTTGATTTCTAAGCGAAGCTCATGCCTTAACTTCGCATCAAGGTTCGATAATGGCTCATCTAATAATAATAATTCCGGTTCAACAACCAACGCTCTGGCGATGGCTACTCTCTGTCTTTGTCCGCCTGAAAGTTCCCGGGGATAGCGATGTTCTAACCCTGATAACTTTACAAGTTCAAGAACACGATCGATTTTCTTTTTTTGTTCTGACTTGGAAATTTTTCTTAATTTTAAACCAAAGCTTAAGTTGTCATAAACCGTCATATGTGGAAAAAGAGAATACGTTTGGAAAACCATACCCAAATCTCTTTTATATGGAGGCACCTTTGTCACCTTTTTTCCTTTAATAAACACATCTCCTTGGTCTGCCTCAAGAAAACCCGCAATTAAATTTAAAGTGGTCGATTTTCCGCATCCAGAAGGGCCAAGCAAGGTGAGAAGCTCACCCTGCCTTACTTCTAAATCGATGGAATTAAGAACAATATTTGATCCGAATTTTTTTATAGCTCCCTTAATTTCTACGTCGCTTATCGCTGTCGTCATCTCATTATGCCTCCTCTTCTATTATTCTAGTAGTTTGCCAATTTCAGGAACGACTTCTTTATTCCAACGATCTGACCATTCCGCTCTAATTTCCGCGAATTGAGGGACATCTGGCTTAAATGTTGGATCATCCTCTGCTATCCCAATAGATTCTTGATATTTTTCAGGTAGTTCTACTCCTTCAGCAATTGGATAGAACCCTTCCTCTGCAATTAACGATTGTGCTTCCTCACTCACAAGATAATCAATAAATTGGAGAGCTTGCTCTTCTTTTGGTGTGTTCTTCACTAAAGTTGCACTAAAGGCTTGTAGTGGAACACCTTCTTTTGGTATCGCCATTTTAATTGGTATACCTGATTCAGCTAAATCACTAATTACATAAGAACCTAAAACAGATAGGTCAGCAGCACCTTGTTGAATCGCTGGCATCACCTGTGTTGAGTTTTTATAGAAAGTGGTTGAGTAACCTGCCAATTCCTTCGCTTTTTCTATACCAGGATTAACGTTATCTGTACTCCCACCATTTGCTATTGCTAACGCGTTTAATGTATTAAATCCCCAGTCATTTGTGATATCAACAAATGCGGTTTTTCCTTCATAATCTCCGGATACAAGGTCATTCCAAGATTCAATTGGTCCCCAACCATTTTTTTCGAATGATTCCGTATTATATGCTGGGGCAATAGCTAAGCCAAAAACTGGTGCCCCCGCACCCTCAACAGATACGAAATCATCAATGACATTGGAGAAGTTCGGTACGTTCTCTTCACTTAATGTCTCAGTTAAATCTTTTTCATTCGCCCGATAAACATCAGTTGGTACAAAGAAAGCGATATCAATATGTGGCGCATTCTTTTGTAACTCTACTTTAGAAAGAATCTCTCCTGATAATCCTGGGATATAATTCACTTTAATACCGGTTTCTTCTTCAAATTTCGGTGCGATTACATCTCTTATCGTTTGTTCAATAACGCCACCATTACCCGCTACCGTAATTGACTTACTATCTGAGCCTCCGCCTTCTGAACTTGCTTGTTCACCGGATTTTTGTGGTGTTGGCGCCCCACAAGCAGCTAGACATAGCAACATAAAAATAGATAATGCCGTAATGATTTTTTTCATTTTACTTTCCCCCTACTTCGTTTATATATTGTTTGGCACCTGGATGAAGCGGAATCGCTATATTAGTTGCTGCTTCTTCAACCGTCATATTTGCTACGGCTGGATGATAGACGGCCCATTCATCTAAGTGCTCATAGATACCTTTTAAAATGTGATAAGCCAGCTCATTAGATAATTCTTCATTCGCATACAGCACGTTTTGTACTGTAACTGTCGGTGTCGGCTCCGTTATTCCCTCATATGTATAGCTCGGAATTTCTTGCCACTCATAACCCTCGTATTGCTGATTTAAGCGCTTACTTGTTTCCTCATCTACCTTAACTAACGTAAGATTCTCCTCCTCTAGCAATTGTTCGATAACTGGATTAGGTAATCCGGAAGAGAGGAAGGCAACGTCAATGGTACCATTGTTCATACCCGCAGCCGATTGGGTAAAGGATAAATACGAAATGTCCATTGTCTCTTGACTAAGCCCTGCTGCGTCTAATAGCCTTTCTGCCGTAAATCTTGTGCCACTTCCTTCTGCACCTAAACTGACTCGCTTACCTTTTAAGTCAGATAAGGATTCAATGGATGGATCTGATGTTACGATTTGCATATAGTTGCGATAGAGATTGGTTAATACATTTAAATGTTTTTGTGATAGTTCATCAGAATACAATACATCAGCCATCGATATCCCAAGCTCTACCTCATTACTACTTACGAGCTTCGCATTTTGAATCGAAGCATTTGTCACTCTTGTACCAAAAGCAGCCTTATTATATTCTTCTAAAATCGTCATTAACCCCGTACCTAGCGGATAATACACACCTGATACATCACCTGTTGCCAGCACGATTGACTTTTTCCCAACCGCTAGTTCTTCTGATGGAGCCTTATATGGATCATAAGAAGACCGGATCTCGGAATGAGTATTCGAACAACCGCTTAACAGAAAAATAATTGCCACCCACAAAAATGACTTCATCCCTACTAACATCCTCCTTAGTTTTATTAATGCAAATGTTGTGCCAAAATTCATAATATTGTTTTATGTATACGCTTACAATTTTATCAAAAGGAAAACCGGCAATTATTTCCGTATGAGGCAGAAAATATTGCCGGTTCTTTTATTTCTTATAATTCTTCAACTTATCCCGCAAACTCCTCTCCGAAATCTGCAAGGAATGAGCGGTTTTTTGCCTATGATCTTTATAGTGCTTAAGGGTAGCAGTAATAACTCGCTTCTCTACCTCCTTCATCGGGATACCAAGTGGTAATTGAATCATTTCATCCTCATTCATCGGATGTTCGGCATGACCTTGGACGAAATGGGGCAAATCTAACACGTCGATTAATCGGTCCATTGATAACGCCACAGCATACTCGATTATATTGCCAAGTTCTCTGACATTCCCTGCATATGGATAATGGAGAAGCACTTCCATCGCTTTCGGTGTCAGACCCTCTTTTTGTTTGTTCATTGATTGATTAAATTTTTGAATCAAATGATTGATGAGTAGCGGGATATCTTCCTTTCTTTGTCTAAGCGGTGGCATATGAATAGGAATCACATTTAAGCGAAAGTATAAATCTTCGCGGAACTCACCGTTTTTGACCATTTGCGCGATATTTTTGTTGGCTGCACTAATAATACGGATGTCGAGTTGCTTTTTCTTATTAGATCCAAGTGGTGTGACTTCACGCTCTTGGATGACTCGTAAAAGCTTTGCTTGTAGAGACAAAGGCAATTCACTCATTTCATCTAGAAATAATGTCCCGCCGTTAGCTGCAACACATTTGCCATCCTTCGATTGAGTGGCTCCTGTAAAGGCTCCTTTTTCGTAACCAAACAGCTCTGATTCTAGTAAATTATCAGGAATAGCCGCACAATTGACAATCTCTAATGGACCTTGATACCTTCTACCCGAAAAATGGATTTCCCTCGCAACTAATTCTTTGCCTGTTCCACTTTCTCCCGTAATAAGTACGCTTGAATCGATGTCCTTAATGCGATCAATCATTGAGAATACTTGTTGCATCGCCTTGCTTGTCCCTAAAAACGCACGTGCTTCCAGTTGTTTATCTTTTGACTCCAGGCGATTTGAGACTTGTTTATATTGCAGTGCGCGCATGATTAACACAGATAATTTATCCATATCAATCGGCTTTTCAATATAATAATAGGCACCTTGTTTAATTGCCTCAATCGATGTCTCAATGCTAGCAAAAGCTGTCATCATAATGGCCGTGAGCTCCGAACGTATTTCCCTCACTTTCTTTAAAATATCTAGACCGCTAACAGCCCCCATTCTTAAGTCTAATAAGACGATATCGATTCGTTTACTCTTCACCCACTCTATCCCTTCCTTTGGGTCTATGGTTGTATATACTTGATAATCATCTTCTAAGGCAAACTTTATTGACATACAAATCGCAGCTTCATCATCAATGACGAGTAGACCTGGCTTCATTGAGCGAATCCTCCTCTCGATAAATAGGTAAAGTAATGACGAACCGTGTCCCTTCTTCTTTCGTACTTGTTACGCTAATGTCCCCATTGTTTTCTTGTACTAAATGATAAGAAAGTGTAAGCCCTAGACCGACTCCTTTTGCTTTTGTCGTATAAAACGGATCAAAAATATGATGTTGTTGCTCCACACTCATCCCTTCACCATTATCTTTAATTGAAATTTCTCCGCATTCTCCATCTAGATGATACATTTCTAACTCTATACGCTTCCCAGTAACATTCTTTACTGCATCCACCCCATTCAGTAAAATGTTCAAAAGTACTTGTCTAATTTGCTGCGGATCAATATAAAAAACTAACCCATCTGGTACTTTTAATTGAAAGTCAATGTGCTCATCCTTCATCGTTACATGTAAGAATGTCAGCATAGTAGTTAACTCAGATGCAGAACATGGCTGAATACGTGGGGTACTTGGTCTCGCATAATCAATAAGATCGGTGACAATCTGATTTAGCCGGTCAACTTCTTTTGGTAAATGTTTGACTAACATCTCTTGAAAGTCTTTTTGTGCTATTTTTCTTGGAATTAAATTGATAAATGTTTTAATGGATGTTAATGGGTTTCTTATTTCGTGAGCAACACCGGCGACTAACTGTCCAAGCGCATGAAGCTTTTCCTGTGTGAGTAACTTCTGCTCTAATTGGACCTTTTCCGTTTCATCTCTGATAGTAAGCAAATACCCTGCTTGATTTTCCAAAGAATTATACATTTCGTTCAATGAATAATAGATAATTTTCCGTTGACCGTTTCGATGAAGCACGAATTGATTGGCACTATCATGATAGAATTGCGTTCGTACTTCTTTAAAAATGGGTGAATGCTCAATCCCCTCTTGTTGGGGCCACTCTAAAATATCAAGTGCCCTTGAATTGCAACTCGTCATCATAAAGTTCAAATCAAAAGTAATAATGCCAGCATCTATATTATTGATTATTTGATCTTTAAAAGCATTGCTATCAGCGGTACGTTGCCGTTGGTCATGCAAATCCTCATTCAAAAGAGTCAGTTCTTTCGTATGTTCATTGACAGCTAATTTCAACCGATAATTCCATATATAGATGAGAATAAGAATAAAACCACCAATGGCCATAAATATTGATAAAATGGTAATGAAATCCTTTAACCTTGTGATTTCCTCTTCATTTTCACCTTTCGTCCAAAAATCAACCAGCTGGTTCATTTCCCCTGTTGCCTTTAAATCAATGATGGCTTTATCTAAGAACTGTCGAAATTCCTCGTCCCCTTCTTGTACAGCTACAGCATAATCTGCAGGATCCAAAATGATATCTAACACAACATATTGTTTCTCTAACTCATACCGATCTAAAAAAAAATATGAGGTCCATTTGTTGCCAATAAAAACATCCGCGCGGCCATTCCAAAGCATAAATAAACCGTTGTATTGGTTAGTCGTCACAGTAAAGTTATTATTTCGCAAGTTTATTAATGTATTTAATCCAGCCGTATCTTCTTTTAATACTATATGCGTATCCCGCAAATCTTCTATATTCTCTACTTCGTCTTTCAAGCGTCTAGGTATCACTAATGAATCCGACATCGTAAAATAAGGGGTGGAAAAGTCCATATACTTCTCCTTGTCTATACTATAGGTGACCCCGGCAACACCATCTATTTCTCCCCTTCTTAACGCTTCCTCAGCTTGCTTTCCATCCATAGGGATAAACTCAAACTTCACATCATTTTTGTCGGCTATCCTTTCTAAGATGGCAATGCTTAAGCCTTGTAGCTCCCCGTTTTGATTAAGATAAGAAAATGGTGGAAACGCTTTTTCTGTTCCTATTCGATACACTTGTTCTTCTGCTAAGACATGAGTGAATGGGAAGAGAGTGAAAAACATGAAAACGAGCAATACTTTGCGCAAAATGATCTCCTTATTATGTTAGAAAATTATAAATATTTTATATTTAAATAATAAATAAATCACTTTCATAACACAAGGCTCCAAAGAACATTTTTATCTATCAATTAATGATTCTATTTTTTACCAATAAACATTAAGGTTTAATCTATTGTAGAACGGATATATATACACTAAGAAGAGACACAAGATACTCTTCAAAAAAGAGGAGGATGTAAACTATGTATAAAATCGAAGTTGTAGAAAACGGAGTACAGGCGGTTAGCATCATTAACTCTCTTGAAAACGAAGGTTATACTAAGAAGGATATATACTTATTCGCACATGACAGAGACCGCTCAGAAAATTTAACAGATGCAACAGATACAAATGATATTGGTATGAAAGAACAAGGTGTTTTTGACTCCATCGGAAACGTCTTCAAAAGCCGAGGCGATGAATTACGTTCTAAAATGAGATCAGTTGGTATGACTGATGTTGAAGCTGAGAGGTATGAAGAAGTACTTGATCAAGGTAAACTTGTTGTTGTCGGCTCTACTAAAAACTAATCTTTATGTCTAATATAATTCCCCCCATTTCACTATATATGACCGGTAGCGAATCGCTACCGGTTTTTATAATTAAAGAGTAGGATGAAAGATTAATAGATTTTTCTCACATATTCCCTTCTATTGATGACTTCATTTCAGCATGAGCATCTTGCAAACAGGGCAATCGTCCTTCTCAGATTAAAGAACGAAGTTGCGAATCCATTTGCAGATATCCCTCTGTGATAACTTGTTGAACCAAAGCAGTTTTTCATTCGGTCTTACGTTCTCTCACCTAGACTAATAGATAATCAATCCCGAAATGGCCCCTACGGCTAAAGCGATACTAATAACAATGGCGGGGTGCATTTTCATTTTTTCTAATAAAAAATAACTACCAATGACCATCAAAAGAGAATAAACCATCCCTAATGAAGAGAAGGAATCCTTCAGAAATTGGAAGGTCATGACGGCTAGCAACACAGCGATCACTGGACGGACAATTTTAGAAATATTTTTGACTTGAGGGGTGTCTTTATATTTCATTAAAATCGCCATCAGTACGAGCATTAAGATAATCGAAGGAGCTATTGTAGCAAAGAGGGCAACGAAACTACCTAAAATTCCCCCTTCTGCGTAGCCGATATAACCGGCCATTTTCGTCGCAATCGGCCCTGGCAAGGAATTCCCAATCGCTAGGACTTCACTAAATTCTTGAGTGGACATCCAGCCATATTTACCGACGACTTCATTTTCAATTAAGGGAATGGTCGCAGGTCCACCACCGTAACCAAGAATACCTGGAATAAAGAAAGCTAAAAAGATTTCCCAATAAATCATGATGGATTCTCCTTCCTCTTAAAAGGAATAAAGACGGAAATAATTAATATCATGATGAGAATACCTGGATGCAAGTGCGTCACTTCTGTAAGTAAGAAAGACGCTAATATGAGAATAATAGCTTTCTTCCACCCAAGCGTCGTGCCCGATTTCTTTACAAATTCCCAAGTCATTTGCGCCAGCATCACAGCTACAACCGGGACAATCGATGCTGACATATGCTTTACCCATGGAATATCTTTATAAGCTTGTAAAACTTGCAGAAGACTTATAAGGATAATAACAGTAGGGAGAACGGAAGAAACAAGGGCATTAATCATTCCTACGATTCCTCCGACACGGTAGCCAATGTAACCGGCCATCTTTGTCGCAATGGGGCCTGGCATCGTGTTAGCCAATGCCAAAGTATCGGCAAACTCTTCTTCTGTCATCCATTTGTATTTCTTTACTGCTTCTTGCTGGAATAGTGGTATAGAGGATGGTCCACCGCCAAACCCTAACATTCCAGTACGGAAGTTCCCAATCATTAATTCTTTTTGTAAACGTAAGCCTTGGCGTGTTTGAGGCTTAGCTTCTTCTCGTTGTTTTTCTTTCGCTGATGCTACCAAGCGGCAATCGTACCATCTGTACGGGATTCAGTTCCACCCATTAATACACCAGTCTCAGGATTACGCCAAATGATTTGCCCACGCCCAAAGCTTCCTCCATCCGGTGTAATTGTAACTTGATGACCCCTTCTTTCTAACTCTTGCACTATATAATTAGGAAACTCTGGTTCTACGAAAATAGATTTTTCTTTCATCCATTGCCATCTTGGCATATCTAGTGCAGCTTGCGGATTTAAGGCATAGTCGACCGTATTGGTTACTACTTGGAAATGACCTTGTGGTTGCATATAGCCGCCCATTACACCAAAAGGACCAACTGCCTTACCATCTTTTGTTAAGAAGCCAGGGATGATTGTATGATAAGTCCGTTTGCCACCTTTTAAATAATTCGGATGATTGTCATCCAATGAGAAATCATGACCTCTATTTTGTAAACTAATGCCCGTACCTGGGATCACAATTCCTGAGCCAAAGCCCATGTAATTACTCTGAATATAAGAAATCATATTTCCTTCTTCATCTGCAGCAGCTAAATATACTGTACCGCCTTTCGGCAACTCATAAGGTTCCGGATTGGAAGCGATATCCGAAATTGTTTGACTGCGTTTATCCGCATACTCCTTAGAAAGTAACTCTTCTGTTTCAATAGGCATATCTGCTGCCTCTGTAATAAATGCTTTTCCATCGGTAAAGGCAAGTTTCATCGATTCAATTTGTTCATGAAGCGTTTGGGCTGATTGCCATTGTGGCTTTGACAATCTCTCAAAATTATTAAGTGCCATCAACGCAACCATTCCTTGACCATTCGGAGGAATCTCCCATACATCGTAACCTCTGTACTGAGTAGAGATAGGATTTACCCATTCAGGCTCATATTTACACAGATCTTCTTTTGTTAAAAAACCTTCATGTTTCTTCATAAAAGCATCCATTTGTTCCGCTAATTCACCCTCATAAAAGGAGCGACCTTCCGACTCTCCAATTGCTTGAAGGGTTTTAGCGTGCCCTTCTGAACGCCATAATTCACCGATTTCTGGTGCTCTTCCCCCCGGTGCGAACGTTTCGAACCATCCTTCGAAAGCCTCATCCGTAAATTCTTCTTTAAACTTCGTATATGCCCTTTTCCAATACTTCCCTAGAATCGGTGTCAGCGGATAGCCCTCTTCTGCATATCTAATCGCTGGCTTTAATGATTCAAGTAAAGATAGTTTACCGAACCGTTTCGATAACGTTGCCCATGCGGCTGGTACCCCAGGTACAGTAACAGGGATGGTACCGTATGTTGGCATTTTTGTGAATCCACGCTTTTTAACCTCATCAGCAGAAATGGATTGAGGTGCAGGGCCAGAAGCATTTAATCCATGAAGTTGATCTTTTACCCAAACGAGAGCAAAGGCATCTCCACCGATTCCATTTGAAGTTGGCTCAACGACTGTTAATGCTGCAGCTGTTGCAATCGCTGCATCAATCGCATTCCCCCCTTTTTGCAATATCTCAATACCTGCTTGTGCTGCTAAAGGCTGTGAAGTCGCTACCATTCCTTTTTTAGCGAACACTGTATGTCTTTTTGCCGAGAATGGGTGATGTAAGTAATCCAAATTAACCTCTCCTTTTACATTTGTAAATATAAAATCAATTTTAACTTACGTAATGTATATTACACATTACAGATTATAGAATAAAATTAATGATAATAACAGGATTTAAATCTAATATATTTTAAATTCTCCAAAAACAATATGTTAATTATCTAGATTATTCTTACACAAATGTTAACCTACAATAAAAACACGAGATGCTAGCTAACAGCACCTCGCTCTTCAAAGGAATTTCACTTCGCTTCTTTAAAAATAGATTCCCCAGCAAAATGACAAGCTGCATAATGTTCCTCACCGTACTCTCTCCATTGAGGCTTCTCTTCCATACATTGTGTCCTCGCTATTGGGCAACGTGTATGAAAGGGACAACCAGAAGGAGGATCTGCCGGATTCGGTAAATCACCTTGTAATCTTATTCTATTTCGTTTCTTTTCAATAGAGGGTCTAGGAATAGCAGAAAGTAATGCTTGTGTATAGGGATGTAGAGGAGCATTATATAAATCCTCTACCTTTCCCTCCTCAACCGTATTCCCTAAATACATCACTAGTACTCTATCGCAAAAATAACGAACAACACCTAAGTCATGAGAAATAAACATATAAGATAGTTGATACTTTTGCTGTAAGGTTTTCAATAACTTTAACACCTGTGCTTGGACAGATACGTCGAGAGCAGATACTGCCTCGTCACAAATGATAAAGGATGGATTTAAACAGATGGCACGTGCAATCCCAATTCTCTGCCTTTGTCCACCACTGAATTCATGAGGAAAACGATCATAATGCTCTTCTTTTAAGCCTACTTCTTTTAATAAATCTAAAACCGCTAACTTTTTTTCTTTACTGGACATAGATGTATGTATGGAAAAAACCTCTGCTATAGCTGGACCTATTTTTTGTCTAGGATTTAAAGAAGCAAAGGGATCTTGGAAGATCATTTGCATTTCTTTCACAAATTTAAGCTTTTCTTTTTTTCTTAATGATTGTATTTCGGTCTCTTTGAATTTAACTGTCCCGGCCGTTAATTCTTCTAATCCTAGAATGGCTTTTCCTAACGTCGATTTTCCACACCCTGACTCTCCTACAACACCTAAACTTTCACCTTCATATAATTTAAAAGAAACATTTTCTACTGCTTTCACATGAGATTGTACCCTTTGCAACAAACCACCCTTGATTGGGTAGTACTTCTTTAACTGGTTAATTTCAAGAAGGGTCTTTTTTCTCCCATTATCATTTGCGACACTCATGGATTTGTTACCTCCTCTGCTTCAAGCCAGCAACTCACCGAATGAGAGTGAGACAAATCAAAGGCAGGTGGCTCTTGTTGTTTACATGTTTCCATGGCAAATTTACAACGGTCGTGGAATCGGCAACCTTGAATTTGTTGATTTAAACTAGGTAAAGAACCAGGAATAGCTTCAAGTTCAAAGTCAGGTTTGTCTACATCTGGTACAGAATTTAACAGTCCAACGGTATAAGGATGTTTTGGATGATTAAAAATCTCCTCTACTGTCCCTTCTTCTACCTTTTTCCCTGCATACATAACCATTACTCTGTCAGCTACTTCTGCAACAACACCCATATCATGAGTCACCATGATTACGCCCATATGATATTCTTGCTTTAAATCATTAATCAAATCTAGAATTTGCGCTTGAATCGTCACATCTAACGCAGTCGTCGGTTCATCTGCAATCAGTAATCCGGGGTTACATGACAACGCAATCGCGATCATTACCCTTTGACGCATGCCTCCACTTAATTCATGTGGATATTGACTCATTCTTTTCTCAGGATAAGGAATACCCACACTTTTCAGAAGATCAATTCCCTTTTTATGGGCTTCTTTTTTAGATAATTTCTCATGAATTATTAGAGGTTCTCTTAACTGATAGCCTATCGTTAAAACAGGATTCAGCGCTGTCATCGGTTCTTGAAATATCATCGAGATTTGGTTGCCACGAATCTGTCTCATTTGTTCAGCTGTATGACTTTGAATAGCCTCTCCCTCATACTTAATTTCTCCACTTGCAATTCTACCGTTACTAGGTAACAATCCAATAATTGAGAGAGAAGTTATACTTTTACCACAGCCCGATTCGCCAACAATACATAATGTCTCACCCTTATTTAGCGAGAATGAAACATCGCGGACAGCAGGTAAATACCCGTCTGCTGTCCGAAACTCTGTAATCATATTTTTCACTTCTAGTAAAGCCTCTCCCATTGTTGCACCTACTTTCTTGTTACTTCTGATAGATTCCATTTACCAGTTGCTTCTAAAAGTAGACCTTCATAAGATTGATCCATTGCAGCTGTTACGATGGAGTGATACATAATAACGACTGCATCGTCATCTAACATTAAGCGATTAGCTTGATCTAATAGTTCTAACCGTTTATCTTGGTCTGTTGTTGTTCTCGATTCATCTACTAATTGATCAAATGCTTCGTTACTATATTGTGCTCTATTTGATGCACCTACATTATCAGTGTGGAAATTAGGATAAAATAATTCTGAGCCATCAGCCGTTAAGTTAGACCAGCTTAAGAAGGTTAAATCAAAGTTCCCTTGTCTTGCCGTATCTAGGAATGAAGCCCATTCCATTGACTCAATTTCGATGTTAAACCCGGCCTCTGACAATTGCGCTTGAACGATTTCAGCCATCAGTAAGAAATTACTTCTATTTGGTGTTAATAACTTATACGTTTTCTCTCCAAATCCATTTTCCTCTACTAAACTTTTAGCCTTTTCTAAATCATAAGGTGTACCTGCTTCAGCAGCAGATTCTACGTACCCAAATACTTTTGGCCCTATGACACTATCACTGCGAATGCCTAACCCATTCATTTTTGAAACAACAGCATCCCGGTCAATCGCGCTAGCAAAAGCTTCACGTAATTTTGCATCTTGGTATTCTTCTTTTCCATGATTCACAGTGAAATAGTATTCTGGTGTCCCATCCACCTTTTCAACTGTTACATTCTTAAGACTTTCAATTCTTTCAATCTGTTCCATAGGAAGGTTATCAATAAATTGTACTTCTCCTGTTTGTAACATCGAGATTGCTGTTGATATTTCTGGAACAACTTTAAAAATTAATTGTTGAATCGCAGGTGCGCCATCACGATAGTCTTCATTTGCTTCTAATACGACTTGATCCCCTGGTACCCATTTCGCAAATTTGAATGGCCCTGTACCGACAGGCTCTTTATTTAAATCTCCCTCTTTATCAGCTGTTGGGCTTACAATGGCTGCATTAGAATGTGACAGTGCCGCTAGAAAAGGACCGTATGGATATTTAGTTTTGATTTCAACTGTGTAATCGTCAATCACATTAATAGATTCAACCGGCTCCATTAGTGAAGCTCGTGGGGCTGCTGTCTCTGGATCTCTTAATTTATCAAAAGTATATTTAACAGCTTCTGCATTAAAGTCTGTTCCATCATGGAACTTAACTCCTTCTTTTAATTTAATCAGCCAAGTGTTCTCATCTGGATTTTCATAAGATTCAGCTAATTTAGGTTCTATTTCCATTGTTTCTGTATTTCTATCAAACAACTTTTCATACACATGGTCAGTCACATTAGCTGATGCACTATCATTTGTCATAATAGGTGATAGCCCTACTGCATCTGATAGTGAAGCATATGTAAATGTATCGATTTTACCGTTCCCTTCACCCTCCCCACTTGCCGGTTCATTACCGCTTGAACAAGCAGATACAATCATTAATGTGAATATCGCTAGTATTGCTAATAACTTTTTCCTCATTCTTAATTCCCCCCAAATTTTATACATTCATATTAGGATCAATGGCATCTCTTAATCCATCCCCTAATACATTAAAAGCAAATACAGTTAACATGATGGCAATCCCAGGTACAATCGTTAGATGTGGAGATGACCACATAAAAGCCTGTCCTTGCGAAATCATTGATCCCCATTCAGGGGTAGGTGGTTGTGCACCTAAGCCTAAATAGCTTAATGCAGCTGTTGAAAGAATAGCCGTAGCCATTCGCATTGTGGCAAAAACTATAATAGGCGCAAAACAATTTGGTAATATATGTTTAATCATAATACGAAGATCTGAAGCACCTACCGATTTCATGGCCATAATATATTCTTTTTCCTTTATCGATAAAACGGACCCTCGCACAATTCGTGCACAGGAAGGTATCGACCAAATACTTATAGCGATAGCTACATTTACTAAACTTGTACCGAGTACAGCAATAATGAGCATAGCAAGTAAAATCCCTGGGAATGAAAATAATAAATCGACAAATCTCATAATAATGCCATCTAATTTTTTGTAATATCCACCAAGTAAACCTAGCGTAACGCCACCAAGAAGGCCGAGCACTACAGCTACGATCCCTACTAATAGAGAAATTTGTGAGCCATAAACAATTCGGCTCCAAACATCTCTTCCATAATTGTCTGTGCCTAACCAATGACCCTCACTAAATACAGGTAATTCACTAGCTGATAGGTCCTGCTTCACGGGATCGTGGGTTGCAATAATAGGTGCCAACAACGCCATGGCGATTTGAAGAATGATAATGATTAACCCTAGAACCGCTAACTTATTTCGTAGCAACCTTTTTATAATTAACAACCACTCATTATCCTTTTTCGGTGTTACTGCTACTGGACTATTCGTTGCCTGAACAACCTCTGGCATCAGTTTTTCCTCCCTTCGTCATTACTGATATTTAATCCTTGGATCAATATATGTATAAACCACATCAACGACTAAATTCACAACAACAAAGAGTGTAGCTACTAAAAGAACAGAGCCTTGTACCATCGGAAAATCTCTAGCTGCTATGGCGTCAATCATTAGCCTACCTACACCATTAATCGCAAATACTTTTTCAGTGATAATGGTCCCTCCTAATAGCGAACCAAAGTTCACACCAATCACTGTCAAAACAGGAATCATCGCATTTTTTAATGTATGAATCCATATAACTTCGCGTTCTTTTACACCTTTTGCTCTTGCTGTTCTTACATAATCTGCCCTTACTACTTCAAGCATAGATGATCTCGTCATTCTAGCAATCATCGCAGCTGCCCCTGTCCCTAAAGTGATTGCAGGTAAGATTAATTCCTTCACCCCTTCAATGGTATACCATGGTGAAGATAACCCACCGACCGGGAGTAGTTGTAAGTTAACGGAAAATATAAGGATAAGGACAGCACCCATCCAAAAGTTCGGTATAGAGATACCCGCAAGAGCAAAGGTTGTTGACCCTACATCTAGCCAAGAATTTTGTTTAAGAGCTGATATCAACCCTGTTAAAATACCAATAACAATGGCGACAATCATACTGGCAATTGCTAACTTTAGCGTATTTGGCAGTCTTACCCCAATCGCCTCAGCTACAGACTGTTGGTTTTGATATGAATATCCTAAATCACCTTGTACAAGATCTACTACATAGCGACCATATTGTGTAAGAAAAGGGTCATCTAAACCAAGATTATCTCTTATCGCCTCCACATCTTCTTTTGATGCTGTTGGCCCTCCAATCATTGATGCCGGGTCACCAGGCGCCAAATACATGGATGAGAATACAAGAAAGGAAATACCAAATAGTAGAATCACAAGTTGAAAAAATCTTCTGAATATAAATCCGACCAATTTCACCCCTCCTTCGAAATCATTTGTTAATCATTTTCCTTTTTTTAATTACTAAATGTTTAAAATAATTTAAAAATGATTATAAAACATAAATATACAAAATTCTATATATTTTTTCATTTTTTTAAATTATTTTTTATTTCAATTTCCTTTTGTTTTCATTATTTTACAAATATGTTCATTATGTAACTTAAGTATAATTATTTATTATCTTTTAGTTATCGATAGGTAAAGCGTTTTCAAAAACAAAAGGTAATTTACCAATTTCTTGTCCCACACAAAAAAAAGACCCGCCAGTGGCGAGTACCTGTTTTTCAAAAAATATTTAAGTTTAATAGGGTATCAAATCTCGTTGATCAGGAATCTAGCAAAGTTAGGAGGTTTTCTTTTCAAAAGACGGACAAATTGGTTGGTGCTGTTCAGCTATCTTTTCGGTTGTTCCGAAGTTGGACGTGCTACTTGGGATTACCTCCGCTATCTATCAGAATGTCTAATCAGAAGTTCCAATTGGCTTAATTGTTATTATCGCAGCTTGCATTCGATACAAAATAAGCAATGTTACTACAATTTTAACCCGCGACGACTTTTAAATCTTCTTAGCAATATGTTACTTTCCACACGCGTAATGCCATCTAGGGCATATAATTCTTCGTTAATAAACCTCTCAAGTGCATCAAAGTTATCTACTAACACATGTGTATGTAAAGTAGAGGGGCCGGTCATTTGGTAACAACTAGCAACACTTGCATTCTCCGCCAACGCCTCGGCTACTTTCACTAACGAACTCGGTTCACAATCAATCTCAAAAAAAGCGGAAACTTCTTTCCCTGCCTTGCCACTATTAATCACAACTGTAAACTGTTCAATCACACCATCTTCAACAAGTTTAGACACTCTTTCCCTTACGGCTACTCGGGAAAGACCTAATTGTTTACCAATATCAACATAAGACATTCTACCATTTTCAATTAATAAATCTAATATCTTCTTATCGACCTGATCCAAAAAAACACCACCTTCTCTTTTGACTATGTAAAAAATGAAATTAACCTGTATATTTAATTATCATATCAAACAGAAATTATCAAATACTATTTACGCTGTTGTCTCATTTAATGATTTTTTTACGAAAACAGCGTTACACAGTTAGCGATATGAGAGACAATGATTCAATCTTTTTTATACCACCTCCGACGGTATACACGGAATTGTAATAATATACGGTGTACAGATTCGTTTTGTTTCCTTTCTGTGTTTGCTTCTGACCGAACTTCAAATCGCTTTAACTCGACACTCAATTCAGTTTTCGATCTAAAATAACCTGCGTTGGTTGAGATTTCCCGTTTCCCCACTCTACTTATTGGACTTCTTATATGTTATGTTCATATCGGCAATAACACCCACCATGTTGTTTGTTTTTGGCTCCTTAAAAGCAAACAAGAAAAACCGCTCTTCAAACAGAAGATGCGGTTCTTATTAACCTAATAATTTTTGGTAGATGGAGCGTGCTTGTGCCAGGTCTTTTGTTCCGTGGATGAGTGCCCGACCATCTTGGAAGATTACAACTCTTTCTGGTTTCAGATCAATTGACAAAAGGTACGGGTTCCCTTTCGTGTCATAGCCCGACACCTTCATTTGTTGAGATAGCCTTTGCAAGTCTAATTGCTGGACAGTCGATGGCCTCACTTGCACCGTATCTCTTCCACAAAGTACAGTCGTCTTTGTTAAGTTTTCTTGTTGGAGAAACGGATAGGTCGGTGCCTCCCCACATGATAAGCAACCTGTATCCTTTATTTTAGCAACCTTTATATTCGAATATTGATTTCGCCACATGTCAAAGCTTGTAAAAGTCGTGCGAATGGCATCTAAGTCACCTACCAATATCTTGAGTGCTTCTGCGGTTTGATGAGCGATAACCATTTGCACAGCAGGAGCTATAATTCCACCTGTATCACAGGTCATACCTTGAATAGGAATCTTCTTCAACAAGCAATGCAGACAGGGTGTCACACCAGGAATAATGGTTAAACTCATTCCAAAGCTGCCGACACATGCACCATAAATCCATGGAATGTGATGTTTTTGTGATATATCATTTAAGAGCATTCGCGTTTCAAAATTATCTGTCGCATCAAGAATTAAATCAACTTCACTAACGAGATCTTCTAACAAAGACGGCACAGCATCAGCTACCATCGCCACCACTTCAACTTCTGAATTAATCGCCATTAGTCTCTTCTTAGCAGCAATAGCTTTAGGCAACTTCTCTTTTACATCCTCTTCCGTATAAAGCTGTTGTCTTTGGAGATTACTTGCTTCTACGTAGTCGCGGTCAATGATGGTTAACTTGCCTACACCCGAGCGAACTAACACTTCAGCATTGCCAGAACCAAGTGCCCCCGCCCCTATCATTAAGACATGCTTACGCCCAATGAGTGATTGCCCTTTTTCACCAATGGGAGAAAATAATAATTGCCTTGAGTATCTATCATTCATTACATTAGCCTCCACTAACTGGCGGAATAAAGGCAATCGTATCCCCTTCTTGAATCACATCATCATCTTCAGCAAACTCTTCGTTGATCGCTGTCATGACACTATCAATTGATGATAAACCATACGTTTCATGTACTTCTTGTTTTAACGCTAATACGCTCTTACCTTTCGCCTCTATTTGTAAACTTTCCACACCAACTTCATCCTTTAAATGAGCAAAAAACAATACATTATTCATCTAGATGTTTCGCCTCCGGTTTCCCTTCAGGATAAGATACTTTTTCCAATTGGTCGCCAATCCATTCTTGTCCATCTTCCCAATGTTCTTTTTTCCAAATGGGTACGATTTCTTTAATACGTTCAATGGCATATCGGTTTGCTTCATAAGCATCAGCACGATGAGGTGTCGAGACAGCAATCACAACAGCAACGTCCGTTATATCTAATTTACCTACTCTATGCACTATTGCTACTTCGGCTCCTTGCCATCGCTCCCTAATTTCCGTGCCAATTTGCTCAAGCTTTTTTATAGCCATACTTTCATATGCCTCATATATTAAAAACAAAGTCTTCTTACCTTTAGTTAATTCTCTTACTGTTCCAATAAACGTCGTAATAGCGCCTGCGTTTCTTTGTACGACATGATCAATTACTTCTTGTATATTGATTGGCTCTTTTGAAATTCCAAACTTCATTTTAACACCTCGCATCTAAGTTCTATTTTATCAATTCTTACTAGAAATTTGTATTGCTTTCCTCCAATCACTCGGGTCATTCATATTGAAGAAGCTTTGTTCAAAATTAACTAGACGATGCCGAGTTACATCTTCTTCTGTTACTTTTTTTACCTTTAACTGATTTAAGAATAACTGTAGCTTCAAATCATTTGCCTCTAAACATTTCTCTACTATTTCCCTTACTCTCTTATGGTAGACAGCAAGAAGTGGATGAATTTGACCATTCACTTCAGGAATAACTGCTGAATAGCCTTCGAGATGGTTTAAAAGCCATTTCATTGTTTCAGCCGTAACAAAGGGCATATCACAAGCAACAATAATATTTTCATCATTTGTAGAATGATATAGGCCAGACTCAATTCCAGCTAACGGACCTTTATTAGGGTAGCGATCACTTACCTTTTTAACAGGGAGGAAATGATAATCTTCTGGTGTATTTGTTACAATAAGAATATCATTCGTTACGGATTGCAACTCCCTTACTAGGCGTTCGATTACTGTTTCCCCATTCACCGCTAACAAAGCTTTATTTTCCCCCATCCTACTCGACTTACCACCCGCTAAAATAATTCCGGTACTCTGCATACTACCACCTTTTTCACCATTCACGTCTATATATACCATTAAAGCGATTTTCCGGCGGCTATGCAATGGATAAAACTGAAAGATAGACAAACAGGAAAATGTTTGTTAATTTAAACAATGTCCAAAACCTTTGACAGGAGAGGCAGGACTACGATTTGAAAAACCGGATAAAACCGCTAAGAATACAGCTGCGCTTAACACAAGAGGCATTAGCAAAGGAATGCAACGTTAGTAGGCAGACCATTAATTGTATTGAAAACGATAAATATGACCCAACTTTAGCGCTCGCCTTCAAAATTGCAAGGTCATTACAGACAAATGTAGAAGAGGTTTTTAACTATGAGGAAAATTTCTAAAGATACGATAATTACCATGAAAGATTTTGTCGATGAAAAGCATGAGATTCTTCATCAACCAATAGAGGATTTAAGGTTACCGGCAACTGAGGAAGATTTAGCGGAGCTACAAGCGATGCTCGTATACTTACGAAATAGTCAGGATGAGAAATTAGCTAAGAAATACAAATTACGCCCTGGCACTGGCTTATCAGCCAATCAAATCGGCATTGCTAAACGAATGTTCGCTGCTAAATATGAAGATGAAAAAGGGCAATCATATGAATACCAATTGATTAACCCGAAGATTATCAGTCATTCAACAAATATTATTTGTATTCCAGAAGGAGAAGGCTGCTTATCAGTTAATCGTGAAGTATTCGGCCAAGTGCCACGGTATGAAAAAATTAAAGTTAGAGCGTATAATGAAAAAGGTGAGGAAGTCACACTCTCTTTTAAAGGGTTTGCCTCTATTCTTATGCAACATGAGCTCGATCATCTAAACGGTATTATGTTTTACGAGCGAATTGATAAAAATCAACCAATTATAAATAAAATATAACCAGATTCACTATATTAAAATAGAGACCATATACATTTTTAAAATAATTGTTATAATGATGATAAAATGCATGTCTAATCTATCACTCCAGGGAGGAAACGTCAGATGACTATGAAAAAAGTCTTAACTATAGCTGGATCAGATTCTAGTGGTGGTGCGGGGATTCAAGCTGATTTGAAAACTTTTCAAGAGCTTGGTGTGTACGGAATGTCAGCACTTACTACTATTGTAACAATGGACCCTAAAAACGACTGGCATCATAATGTTTTTCCAATTGAAATTAGTACATTAGAGGCTCAAATTGAAACCATCCTTTCTGTTGGCATAGATGCAATGAAAACAGGTATGCTTGGTTCAGTGGAAATTATTGAAACAGCTGCCAAAACAATTAAAGAGAGTGGCATTCCTGCAGTTATTGATCCAGTAATGGTATGTAAAGGCGAAGATGAAGTACTACATCCTGAAACAGCGGATGCCCTTCGTGAGGTACTCGTTCCTTTAGCAACCGTTGTGACACCAAATCTTTTTGAAGCATCACAACTTGCACAAGTGAAACCGATCAAAACAATTGAAGAAATGAAAAAAGCGGCGGAAAAGATTCATGCACTTGGTCCAAAATATGTCATCATTAAAGGTGGCAGTAAGTTGCAATCTGAAAAAGCCATTGACCTTTTATTTGATGGAGAAAATTTCACAATCTTACAGGCTGAACTGATTAATACGCCTTACATCCATGGGGCAGGGTGCACTTTCTCAAGTGCCATCACTGCTGAACTGGCAAAGGGCAAATCGGTAACAGAAGCAATCGATGTAGCCAAAGATTTTATCACTGCAGCCATTACACATGGATTCAAACTAAATGAATATGTTGGACCAACAATGCACGGTGCTTACCGTACTTTTGGTGCGGATCGTACGAAGGTTGAACAATAATAACATTTTAAGGAGAATGTCTCTCGAGTGAGCATTCTCCTTTTTGTTTCTTGATCAATTCTTCTAATCATGCTGCTCCCTGAGTCACACATTATGCAAAACCACTTTTTTTTTAGTAAAATAAAAGAATCAAATGGATAGCTTAATTCTCATTTTGACAAATTATATAGAAATGCTTTTCGAAAGGGGGAAATGAATTTGGATATCGTCATGAAAGAACAAGTACAGCTGGCTTTGGATGAACGTGCAAATAAGGACGTTTATATCCACCTTGAAACAACAAACGGTGCTTACGCTTCACACTTTGATGAGACTTTCTTTTCATCAGGTGCCTATATTCGTAATGCCAAACTAAAATATATTCATAGTAAAATCGCCGGAAACGGACCTTACAGAATCGGGTTAAAAACTGACATCGGTTGGGTGTATGCGGAAGGCATTACCCATTATGAAATAGATGAACATGATCGCTTATTAATGGCTGGTCATGATTTTAAAGGTAAACTAGCGGTTTCTCTAGAAATTAGCGAAACACCCTTTGAATAAATAGCGGAAGGAGGAAGAATGATGGAAAAAGAAAGACAAGTACTTGTTATTTTTCCTCATCCAGATGATGAGGCATTTGGCGTTTCTGGTACGATTGCCAAGCATATTCAAAATGGCACACCTGTAACTTACGCATGCTTAACACTGGGTGAAATGGGTAGAAATATGGGCGATCCCCCTTTTGCGACAAGAGAATCATTGCCACATATTCGAAAACAAGAGCTTCAAAATGCCGCTAAAGCGATGGGCATAACTGACTTGAGAATGCTTGGTTATCGCGATAAAACGGTTGAATTTGAACCAGAAGATAAACTAGCACAACATATGGGTGAAATCATAGAAGAATTAAACCCCTCTTTGGTCATAACATTCTACCCGGGTTATGCAGTGCATCCAGATCATGATGCAACAGGAGCGGCAGTTATTCATGCCGTTAAAAACCTTCCAAAAGAAAAACGTCCAAAGGTATATTGCGTCGCTTTTTCTAACAATTGTGAGGAAGAAATTGGTGCGGCAGATGTTGTTCATGATGTAACAGAAGTTGCTGACATTAAATTGAATACATTAAAAGCCCATGTCTCACAAACACAGCTAATGATTAAGGAAATGGAAGAAAACCTTAAGAAACAGGACCCTGCTGTGATGGCTAGAATTAACCAAGAACGCTTTTGGACCTATCAATTTGATGAATAAATACTTTTTAAAAAAACAGAACCTCCATATACCGTTGGAAGTTCTGTTTTCTATTAAAAGCTTATTTTGTTTGATTTTCTTCAGGTCTTTCTTCTATCTGTTCGCCTTCTTTGGAGACATCTTCATCAGATATTTCTTTCGTACCTTCAAGCATATTTTTTAAATTCGTTAATTGATAGCCATCTTCACGATGTACCATGTTCACTAAAAATTTACGCAAAAGCTTCATTTTAAATCCTGTTGTTTTAATATTAGCTTCTAAATCAACCTGTGTACCTTCATCCACTTCATCAAAACGATAATAGTATTCTGCGATTAAACCGTTGGAATTGGAACGCGTTGCAAATACTTTATTTGTTTCATATGCTAATACTTCGATTTCAGATGTGATATCGGAAGCACGAACTCTTCTTGTTTCTCTCAGTTTTGTACCAACAGCTAATGGCCCATCATTGATCTTTTCTCTCTTTACTACAAGTGGCATGATCTCATGAATATTATCTATATCGACCATATAGGAAAAAACTTCTTCAACTGGTTTATGAATAATTACGGTTGTGCGAAAGTCAGACATTATGTTTTCTACAACTCCATTCGTTAACTATCTACATTCATTCTTACCATAAAGTTGGGGTCGCTGTCATCTTAGACGAATAGAAGTTTAACTGCTGTTCACTTATCGTTTTGCTACTTATCTGATTTTTAATCGATATAACCGATCATCCTGTTCTGCCGGATTGCCGCGGCCGTCTGTATTATTACTGATAAAATACAGATGATCCCCATCGACATAAACATCTCTTACTCTACCTACGTCACTTACTAAAGTAGACATTTCATTTGTCTCTAAATTTAACTGCATGACTGCGGTACC
The DNA here is from genome assembly GCF_034651445.1 of Cytobacillus sp. OWB-43. Taxonomy (NCBI): domain Bacteria; kingdom Bacillati; phylum Bacillota; class Bacilli; order Caryophanales; family Bacillaceae; genus Cytobacillus; species Cytobacillus sp. OWB-43. Next base: position 458,604 of record NZ_JAYEFF010000002.1, read on the forward strand.
TCTTAAACTTGCTATATAAAGATTATTATCTGCATAAGCAATACCTGATGGTGCCCAGGTTGTGTCATCTCCTGAGGTGACGAGTGGGGTAATCATCCCTTCTTTTTCCTCTGTACCCGTAATTTCAGGCCAACCATAATTCCCATGTGCGGTTATTTTATTAATTTCATCATTTGCTGTTGGACCATGTTCACTTGCGTACATTTCTCCTTCATCTGTCCATGCCAAACCTTGAGGATTACGATGACCATAGCTATAAAGATAAGATTCTTTTGAAGGATTATCTTCTGGAATACTGCCATCTTTATTCATCCTTAAAATCTTTCCTGCTAACGAATTTTGATCTTGTGCAAGTTCAGGTTCTGTCGCATCTCCTGTAGTGACATATAATTTATCATCTGGACCAATCGCTAGCCTACCCCCATGATGAAAAGCACCACTCGGAATTTCATCTAAAAGTAAATCCGTTTCCACCCACACCTGTTTTTGATCATCCAATGATAATGTGACAACACGATTTAACGGTTGACCATCGAGCTCGTATGTATAATATGCAATCCCTTTTGTACCATCATCAATTAAAACAAACCCAAGTAATCCTGCTTCTTGTGCCGTTGATAATGATTTCTCTAATTCTACGGGTTGACGAGTTAATTCTCCCCCTTCAATTTTAGCAATTGTACCTGTTCTTTCGGATAAATAGAATACATCATCGCGCTTATTAATTGACCAAGGGATATCAAGGTCTTCTGCCACCACTTCTACCTTTTGCTGATTCGATACATCTACCGATTCTGGTTCTTCATCCATTTCATTGTTAGAATTACAACCCATAAGAATAAGTAGGAAACTTGCAACAAATAAAATAGTCAGTTTCTTCACTAAATCTACATCCTTTCTTTTTTTAAAATCTTGTTATATTAAAGTAATAATTTTCAGAATCATATGATAAAATTCTATCAAAAGGGGGAATGATAGATGAAAATAATTGTTAGCTTTTTTAATCGTTTAATGCAAAGATACTTACCAGACCCATTTCTATTTGTTATCATTTTAACATTTTTAGTGTTTGCACTTGGACTCATATTTACTGATAGTGGTCCATATCAAATGGTCCAATTCTGGGGTGAAGGATTCTGGGGATTATTATCTTTTGCTATGCAAATGGTGCTAGTATTAATTACCGGTCATGTATTAGCAAGCAGCGCTATATTCAAAGCTGGACTGAGTGCATTAGCTTCAAAAGCAAAAACACCTGGGCAAGCTGTTATTATTGTAACAATCATATCATTACTTGCTAGTTGGATTAACTGGGGATTTGGATTAGTCATTGGTGCTTTATTTGCCAAAGAGTTAGCGCGCCATGTAAAAGGAGTCGACTACAGGCTATTAATTGCAAGCGCTTACTCAGGCTTTGTTATATGGCATGGTGGTATTTCAGGATCAACACCGCTAACAATTGCCACTCCAGGTCATTTTTCCGAAGATTTGATTGGGATTATTCCAACAAGCGAAACCATCTTTTCATCATTTAACTTGATTATCACTATCGCACTTTTTATTGTTTTACCTATTGTCAATCGTATCATGCTTCCAGCTAAAGATGATACTGTTACGGTTGATCCAGCGTTATTAAAAGAAGATTTACCTGCAGCGACATTAGAAAGAGATTCCATGACACCAGCAGAGAAATTAGAGAATAGCCAAATACTCTCGTTACTTATTGGCGTGATGGGATTAATCTTCTTATTTTATTATTTTGTTACTAATGGTTTTGCCCTAAATTTAGATATTGTAAACTTTCTTTTTTTATTTCTTGGTATTCTCTTTCATCGTACCCCTCGTCACTTTTTGCAGGCAGTTACGAATGCTGTTAAAGGTGGCAGTGGCATTATTATTCAATTTCCGTTCTATGCAGGAATTATTGGTATGATGACAGCTTCCGGCCTAGCGGCTGTTATATCCAATGGATTTGTTTCCATTGCTAATGAACATACTTTACCATTATTTACTTTCCTGAGTGCAGGTCTTGTCAATATTTTTGTACCATCTGGTGGAGGTCAATGGGCTGTGCAAGCTCCTGTTATGTTAGACGCAGCGATCGCATTGGATGTTTCCATTCCTAAAATCGCAATGGCGGTAGCATGGGGAGATGCTTGGACGAACTTAATACAGCCTTTTTGGGCTTTACCCGCTCTTGCCATCGCAGGTCTAAAAGCAAAAGATATTATGGGCTTTTGTGTACTTACATTAATTGCTAGTGGAATCATTATTTCGTTAGGTTTCTTACTATTATAAACGAACAAATTTACGAAAAGTACTAAGTAGGATTTATGCACCAGTCTGAAGTAATTCGTGATGTAAATCCCTTCAGACTGTGTGATAATTAGATTGGTTAATCCCCATAGTAAAATTATCATTTGTCTAAAGTCTATTTCACCTATTGGTGCATTCCCTTTTACGCTCAACATCGCCTCTTTTTGCTGCCACTTGCATCTACATAACTTCTGCACACTTATCCTCTGCTAGTCATCACCTATAGGATATTTATTAGACCAAAAGATGTGTTTAACAACTCATCTACCGTTTCTTACATTTAATTCTCCAATAAGTGAGGAGAAAGGACCCAATAAATTCGACCGTTTATTGTGTTGAGCAACATCGAATAAGTTTTTTATTTTACCATTGTATCTAACGTAACGTGAGGTTTTATAATACTACATAAGGAGGGCTCTTATGACAAATGATTATTACCGTATTGGAGAGTTTGCTAAGAAAACAAATACGACCATTCGTACATTGCATTATTATGATGAGATTGGCTTATTAAAGCCCGCACGCACTAGCAAAACAGGTGATAGATATTATTCTACAAATGAAATATTAACAGTTCAAAAGATTGTTACTTTAAAATATTTAGGTTATCCATTAAATAAAATACAGAAGCTTCTCAACAACAATGAGTGGGATCTGCAACAATCTCTTTCGTTTCAACGAGAAGAGCTCGTTATCAAAAGACAGCAAATAAATCACATGATTAAAACATTAGACCATGCTCTTTCTATTTTAGAAGAAAATCAAACAGTTGATCCTAATATTTTCATTATGCTCATTAACTCCATTCAAATGGAAGCGGAGCATAAAGAATGGATGAGGAATTTTATCCCTGAGCATATGATTCAAGATATCTACAATATTTCTGATGAAAAACAACAACAATTAAACAAACGAGTCGCTAAAGAATTTGCAAACATAAAAAAGTTGGTGGGCACCGATCATAATGATGAGCATGTCCAATCAGTGGTTGCAGCCATTTGGGATATCCTCTATGACCTTTATCCCAATATAGAGGAAATCATTCTCCGCATAACAGAAATAAATGACGATATTGATCGCCATCTCGCCGAAGCTCCTGTTCTTTTCCCCTCTCCATTTACAGTGGAAGAAGAAGAATGGCTTGCCCAAGCTATCTCCATTTATCTAGAAAAGAAAGGAATGGAAAAAATTGAAGACAAAAAAGAAAACGACTAGTCTGTGGTCATTATTAAAAGGCGCAAATGTACCAAAGTGGATCATAATTGTTGCTTTGCTACTCAGCCTACTTGAAACCGCAGCAGGATTGGTCGTTCCGTTATTCACAGCTAATATGGTCGACCAGTTAGCTACATCTCGCCTTGAACTTTCGCTCATTGCATTATTAGGAGGCGCGTTCATTATCCAAACAATTGCCTCAGGTTTTTCCTTTTATTTAATGACTTATATTGGAGAGAGAATGGTTGCCTCTTTACGAAGGAAACTATGGGAACATTCCATCCATCTCCCAATTCCTTTCTTTGATAAGCATCAATCAGGAGAAACAATGAGCCGAATCACACAAGATACAAATATAGTAAAAACTTTGATTACACAACATATTATTACGTTTATAACGGGAATGATTTCAATCATTGGGGCAATTATTATTCTACTAATGATTGACTGGCGAATGACACTCATCATGCTTATTGCTGTTCCATTAGCCGTTCTTATAATCATGCCGCTCGGGCAAAAAATATATAAAGTCTCTTTATCTACCCAAGATCAAATGGCTGACTTTTCAAGCAACCTTGGTCGGGTCTTATCAGATATTCGACTTGTGAAGGCTTATCAAGCTGAAAAAACGGAGATTGAAAAAGGGAATAAAAACATTCAGCGCTTATTCCAATTTGGTTTAAAGGAAGCAAAAATCCAAGCTGTCGTCTCACCATTTATGACCTTTATTATGATGTTTGTTCTTGTGGTCCTAATTGGATATGGCGGCGTACGAGTCGCTTCAGGGGAATTATCTGCTGGTTCATTAGTAGCTATTATTATTTATATGTTCCAGATTGTTGTTCCATTTACCCAAATGGCTTCCTTCTTTACTGCTTATCAAAAAGCAATGGGTGCAACAGAAAGAATTCAGGATATGTTGAATACACCTACCGAGAATATGAATGAAGGAACAAAAGGGATAATCCATCCAGAGGAGATTACTTTTAACCAACTCCAATTCTCATATAAAGATGACCAGATTATTAAAGATATCAATTTACACATTCCAGCTGGAAAAACAACGGCATTTGTCGGTCCAAGCGGTAGCGGTAAAACGACCCTATTCGCTCTGCTCGAACGCTTTTATGGACCTAATGGCGGCCTTATTCTATTAAATGGTAAACCAGCAGAGGAGTATGCTCTTGAAAATTGGCGGGAACAAATTGGTTATGTTTCTCAGGAGAGCCCGCTGATGTCTGGCACGATTCGAGAAAACTTAACATATGGCACGAAAAGAGAAATTAGTGAAGAGGAATTACTGCAAGCAACTACACAAGCTCATGCAGCAGAGTTTATAGAGAGATTGCCAAATGGTTTAAACACTGATGTAGGTGAGCGAGGAATTAAACTCTCTGGTGGACAACGCCAACGCATTGCCATTGCTAGAGCCATTATTCGTGATCCAAAAATCCTTTTATTAGATGAAGCCACATCGAATCTTGATAGTTCATCCGAACAACTCGTACAATCAGCTCTCCAAAATTTAATGAAAGGCCGAACAACACTCGTCATTGCACACAGACTGTCAACTATCATTGATGCCGACCAAATTATTGTTCTTGAAAATGGAAAAATCACAGGAAAAGGGACACACGATGAATTGATGCAATCTCACCCTTTATACGTACAACTCGCTACAAAGCAATTAAATATCAGTCAAACTTAAGCTGAGAGAGAGGCATATACCTCTACTCAGCTTCTTTTATGACCTACTTTTAACAGGAATAGGTTGCTCAACACCGTCAAAGCCTTCTTGATAAATACGACTAATAATTGATTCAATTTCAGGCTCTTCGACAGTTAAATCTTTTATATTATGTGTTTGTGTAATTTGTGTGATAACACCCGAAGCAGATATATCTTCTCGATTAAAGCGTATCCAATACTTACCTGCTTCTACTTTAAACACTTCTGCTTTTTCAAGCGTCAATGGCTTAGAATGTTCTTCTAGATCTACTACAAGAGTACGGATTTTCCCAAATCGATTTTTCACTACTGCCATTTCTCCATCATACACTTTCTGCCCGTGATCAATTAATACCATCCTCTTACAAAGTTGCTCTATATCTTCCATATCATGGGTGGTTAAAATAACTGTAATATCGCGTTCTTTATTGATTTCTTTTATAAATGTCCGCATGCGTTCTTTCGCCACTACGTCTAACCCAATCGTTGGTTCTTGCTTGGCGGTTTTCATAAGGAACAATGCCATTTACTTTAACCGTTCCCGCACTAGGTACAAGAATTCCAGTTAACATTTTAATCGTTGTTGATTTCCCTGCACCGTTAGGTCCGATATAGCCGACCATTTCCCCTTTATCCACAGTGAAACTTACATCCTTTACCGCATGCTTCGTATAAAATTCACGTTTTACCAGACTTTTCATGGCACCAAGAAAGCCGGTCTCACGTTTCGCAACTTTAAATTCTTTCATCAACTGATCTACTTCTATGATAGCCATTCTTTACCCTCCACTCTGTTTATGACTGCCAACCTTCACTACGCTTTATGAGCCCGTACTCTTATAACGGCTAAGTCCTAGCATCCAAATGTAATAGGCAATAATGAAGAAAACAATACCAACTAATGGTGAAAAATAACCAATATTCTCTGGAAAGTATGGCGTTTCTTTACCCAAGATAACGCTTGCAGGAAAATAATTCACAAAACCAAAAGGAACAACAAACGCCGTAAACCATTGCACCATTTTTGGATAAATGACTAATGGGTAATTCGTTAAGTTTCTTGCCGGATACATCACTACCCAATAAAATTGCTCCGATTTCGTTGTCCAAAAAGCAAAAGCTGAGATAATCACGAGCAAGCCACCTTGTATAAGGACTCCACCAATCACTGCAGCTAATAAAAATAGGACATTAGCAATGGTCCAATGAATGTGCAATTCTACACTTACCCAAATAAAAATAAAGATACTAAAAATAAACTGTCCAAAGGAAGCCACATCAAATTTCATCGCCATAAAGTGAAAAAAAGGATTAATCGGCCGCACTAAGAAACGATCAAATGTACCGTTCAAAATGTATGTATCAAGACTACGAAAATGGAAAAATAAAATAATGCAAAACCCCCAAGAAAGCACAGCTATCGCAAATAAAAATAACATCTCATAAAAATTCCATGTACCTAACTCCTGAAACTGATAGAGCATTACCCACATTGTTATCGCCGTTCCTGCATACGAGGTCAGCATCCCTACAATCCTCATAAAGAAGGCAAATCGGTATTGCAGCTGGGCCCTTATACCAGCAGCAACAAGTTTAAAATATAAATCAATATATCTCATGAATGTACTTATCCCCCTTGAACAACAACCTTCTGCGATGCTTTATTCCATACTAATCTTAAAAAGATATATGTAACGACCACCCAAAACAACTGAACCCCAATAGAAGTAAGGATCTGATATCCTGCAATCTCACCTATAAAGATTGCATTTGGAATGTAATAAATACCTTGAAAGGGCAAGTATGAGGCAAAGCTCGCGAGCCAACCTGGGAAAAACCACAATGGAATAACCGAACCAGATAGTAATGACATCGCAAAATAAAAGATATCCTCAACTCCGCCGGTTTCTACTAGAAAGAAAGTTAATAATCCAAAGGCCATTTCAATACAATAACGAATTAAAAACCCAATAAAAGCGGCAAATGAAAAAGCTAACCAGATAAGTGGATCGTTAGGTAATGAAAGGTCCATGAAGAAAAATAATATAATATACAAAGGTAATAGTGCAGTAATCATATAGAAAAACACACTGCCAAAGTCTGCGAATAAATAACGTAAAGGCACATCAAAAGGACGCATTAATTCCAATGAAATATCACCCGTACGCACTTTCTCTTGTATTTCCCAGAGAGGAGTCCCAGCCCCGTTTACACCTGAGAGAAATTGACTTACTACAATATATGTAAGCATTGCTTGAAAACTGACGCCACCAGCCTCTTCTCTACCCGCATATAACGCTGTCCAGATAGAACCCCACATTAAAAGAAAGATCACATTAGAACCGAGTCTAGACCAGACATCAAATCGGTACACAGCCGAACGTAGAAAAGACTTTTTGGCAAACGTCCAATACAATCGATAATTGAACATCTACTTCCCACCTGCTTCTTTAAAAATCACGTCATCTGCAAACATTTTAACATAATTTTACTAAGACTCACCCCTTTTAGTTTGACAATTATTAAAATTGACAATAGAATAACATCTCTACCATTTTTAAGTATAAGGTTGGCAATTAATATAGAATGAATTAAAATGTAGTCTGACTTATTTTTATTAGAAGGAGACATCAACTGATGCGTAAATATAAATTATCGGATATGTTGACCTTCCTCATTCCGTCAATTTTAGGTATCTTATTCTTTATGATTCCTATTAGTATTGATGGGGAGGTAACAATTCCTATCGCTATATTATCCGGCTGGATACAGGATTTATTAAATGGATCTATTCCACTTATTATGGTCGTTATTATTGTCCTTACTTTAGTAGGAACTTTGATTGCCAAGATTTCTCCTGCTATATTCAAAAACTCACCCTTTTTAAATAACCTATTCAATGTCACATATGGATGGGTAATTGTCCGCTTCATCGGGGCTGTATTTGCTGTTCTAACATATCTTCAATGGGGAGTTGAAGCAGTTTGGTCTACAGCTACTGGTGGACTTTTATTATTTGATCTATTGCCCGTTTTATTTAGTGTATTTTTATTTGCCGGCTTACTTTTGCCGTTATTAGTCAATTTCGGTCTACTAGAGTTATTTGGTTCTTTACTTACCAAGGTAATGAGACCACTTTTCAAACTACCAGGTCGTTCAGCAGTCGACTGTGTTGCCTCTTGGATTGGAGATGGTACAATCGGAGTGCTTTTAACAAGCAAGCAATACGAAGAAGGCTTTTATACAAAAAAAGAAGCGGCTATTATTGGAACTACTTTTTCTGTTGTGTCTATCACTTTCAGTCTTGTTGTTATTTCTCAAGTTGGCTTAGGGGATTACTTTATTCCTTTCTACTTAACCATACTAGCAACAGGGATCATTGCAGCATTCATTATGCCTCGTATCCCACCACTTTCAAGAAAAGCGGATACTTATTATAAAGAGAAAGCAAAAGAAGCAGATGAGGACATTCCTAAAGGCTATAATTCTTTTACTTGGGGTATTGATTCTGCGATTAATAGAGCAAAGAAAAATAAAGATGTTAAGGCTTTCTTCACCGATGGCTTTAAAAATATTTTAGATATGTGGATGGGTGTTGCACCAATTGTTATGGCCCTCGGCACACTCGCGTTAATTTTAGCTGAATATACGCCTATCTTCACTTGGATAGGAATGCCATTTATTCCTATTTTAGAGCTTTTAGGACTACCTGAAGCTGCTGCCGCATCTGAAACATTATTCGTTGGGTTTGCAGATATGTTTTTACCTTCTGTCATGGGGGCAGGAATAGAAAGTGAAATGACACGGTTTGTCATCGCTGCTCTATCCGTATCACAGCTCATTTATATGTCTGAAGTTGGTGGATTACTACTAGGTTCTAAAATTCCTGTATCTTTCTTTGACTTAGTATTAATTTTTATTCTTAGAACAGTTATTGCTTTACCAGTTATTACATTGGTTGCTCATTTTATTTTTTAACCCCGTTATTCTTTCTCGGGAAATAATTTTATTCGCCACCTGTCATTCCTAACAGGTGGCGTTTTTATATACATTGAATAGATTGAACTTTTGATAGATGTATAACTAAAAAGATCCATCGGTTATGATAAAACCTCCAACCATACAACGTTTGCCCCTTTACGAAGGTTGGACAAAACCAAAGTTGTTCTCCATTTTTAAGCGCCATACAGTGAATACGATATAATCCTTTCACACAAATTTGTTTCAAAATGAATTCAGGTTGTTCTTCAGGTAGATTGGGCATTTTTTTTGGCGGTTTATAAGAAGGGGGCGTTTGCTGGAATGTACCTATATCCATATTTTTTAACAGTTTCCCTTTAATACCTTTTGGTTCATGTACGTTAAAATGACTCATATTAATCACCTCATGCACATCTTATGTGAAAAGTGACTATTTGGCCTCACACCTCTTTAGAAATTACTATAATCCCTATCCAGAAAACAAAAAAATGCCTGCAGTAACATCTTCTGAGGCATTTGGTATTTTATTGAGCGATCTCGTATAATTCTGCACTTCTCATTTTAATGAGGACTTGCAACCTTAATTCTATCTGAGTACCTAATTTACCCCCACTAACAATCATACTTTTCAAATCCTTTGCTGATGCATCGATAATAGTAGGATATTGTTTTTTCATACCAATTGGTGAACAACCGCCACGAATATAGCCGGTAATCTTCTGAATATCTTTCACATGGATCATTTCAATTTTCTTCTCACCTGACGCCTTAGCAGCCTTTTTCATATCCAGTTCCTTATCGACTGGAATAACAAAGACATAGTTTTGTTTACTTGCACCGACTGTCACTAATGTTTTAAAAACCGTTTGACCTGATTTCCCCGTTTTTTCTGCCACCGAAAGACCATCTATTTTTCCATCCGCGACATCATAAGTCATGATCTCATAGCTTACTTTCGACTGATCTAATAACCGCATCGCATTTGTTTTTCCTTTTGCCATTCATCTACATCTCCTAGAAATAACGAAAAAATATATATTTATATTTGCTTATGTTCGATAAACTCTAGCTTCATATGGACGGAGTTCCATTTTCTTAGATAGCGATATATCGCCTTGTGCTTGATAGTTCCATAATAATAGCTTTGAACTATCCCTGACAAGTTGGTGATTTAAATTTAAAGTTACGTTACACTCAGACAGGTTTACTATAACCAGAAACCTCTGTTCTTCATCTTCTCTTGTATAAGCAAAAATCTGTTTATGATTTGGAAAAAGAAGATTATATTCACCCTCAATAAAAGTAGCGTGAGTTTTCCTTAAAGTAATCATCTCTTTGTAAAATTGCAATACAGAATGATTTGAATTTTTTTGGAGAGTAACATTGATTTTAGTATAATTTTCATTTGTCTCCATCCATGGTTTGCCCTCTGTAAAGCCTGCGTTTGAATCAGAACTCCACTGCATAGGTGTACGGCTATTATCACGAGAAGAAGCCCAGATGAGTTTCATAATCTCTTTGTGTGACCAGCCTTTCTGTTGTTTGTCCTTATATAGATGATGAGTGAGGATATCATAATAGGAGGACATCCCTTCGAAGTGCACATTCGTCATGCCTATTTCTTGGCCTTGATAAATAAAAGGTGTACCTTTCATAAAGAAGTACATACATGCTAAGGCTGTGGCGCTTTCATACCAATAATCTTTATCATTTCCCCAAGTTGAAACAATTCTCGGCTTATCATGATTTTCGAGAAATAGAGCATTCCAACCGTCTGAAGCTAGCGCGACTTGCCATTTTGTTAATACTTTTTTCAGAGCAATGATATCCAGGATTGGGTTTTCTTCTGCATCCCATAAACCAAGATGCTCAAATTGAAAGACCATATCCATTTTTCCTTGATCTTTACCAACCCAAAGAAGAGACTCCTCTGCACTAACCCCATTTGCCTCCCCAACCGTAACGACTGGGTACTTCCCATACGTTTCTTTTTTTAATTCTAAAAGCCAATCATGTATTCCAGGTTGATTCATATGCTTCGAGAAAGAAGGAACATATGTCTCTTGATTAGTTGGAGGGATGTCTGGTAATCCTGGGCTTTTCTTGATATGACTAATCGCATCAATTCTAAAGCCGTCTACTCCTTTTTCTAGCCACCAATTGACTGTATCGTATAGTGCATGACGCACCGCTTGATTTTCCCAGTTTAAATCTGGTTGTTTTTTAGAGAATATATGCAAATAATATTCATTCGTTTTTTCATCAAATGTCCATGCAGAACCACCAAATATACTGGCCCAGTTATTCGGCTCTTTCCCATCTTTTCCTTTTCTCCAAATATACCAATCTCGCTTTTTCGATTCCTTGCTAACTTTCGACTCTATAAACCATGCATGCTCATCACTTGTATGGTTTAAAACAAGATCAATAATTAGTCGCATACCTCTTTGATGCACTTCTTCTAATAATTGATCAAAGTCATTCATTGTCCCGTATTCAGCTAGAATTGCTTGATAATTTGAAATGTCATAGCCGTTATCATCGTTAGGAGACTGATATATCGGACAAATCCAAATCAAATCAATCCCAAGTTCTTTTAAATATGATAGGCGTTGAATAATGCCTTGTATATCCCCAATGCCGTCCCCATTTGAATCTTGAAAGCTTCGCGGATAGATTTGATAGGCAATTGCGTTTTTCCACCAAGTCACATCCCATTCCTCACCTTCTACTAACGATTAATTAATGATTTATGAATCCATATGGCCGCCTGAGAGCCTTCACCCATAGCAATTGTCACTTGTTCTGAATGAGCCACAACATCACCAGCAGCCCAAACATGAGGGACATTCGTCATTTTCGAGCGCCCATCCGTTATAATATGCTGATTACCTAAACGTTCTACTCCTAATTTTGCTGCTAAGTCTGATTTTACATGATTCCCTCCATAAGCAATAAAACCCCTCTCACCTTCTACAATCTGCCCAGATTCCAATCGAACTCCCCGAAACGATGAGCCATCTGCCAATACTTCGGCTATTTTCTCTTCAATCACTTCGATTCCTAATTTCTCTAACTGTTGATAAGTTTGTGGATAAACTTCTTTTTTCTCATCATTAACGAATATTATTGAATTCGTCCAATAAGCAAGCGTCAATGCCATATTAGCACCCGTGTTTCCAGAACCCATCACAACCGTTGTTTTATCCTTCACCTCATACCCATCACAGTCTGGACACACGTACACAGTCAAACCTAGACATGGGCCGAGCGATTCATAAGGGGGAATATGGTCCATGATTCCTGTGGCAAGTAATAACCGCATGCCTCTATATTGCTTATTACTTCTTGTGTAAATAATGAACTCCTCTTCCTCGTATACAATGTCTACCACTAGTTCATCTTGATAATGAACACCATATTTCTCTCCATGCGCTCTTCCGATTTCCCTAAGATAAGGGCCGCTTACGCCATTAGGATAACCTAATATATTATGATAACTTTGACAGATTGACGATCGACCTTGATTATCATCTAGCACTAACACTCGGTGTTTATAACGACCTAATTGAATCGCTGCCTGTAACCCTGCGATTCCACCACCAATAATGATGCATTCGTATTTCATACTCCTCACCCCTCCTCATTTTCATCTTCGTATTGTTTCCAAACGGATGAAAAAAAATGAAAAAGGGCAACAAAAACTTATTATCCACAACAAATAAATTAACTTGTGGATAAATTATATATATTCACAGGGTTATACACATACGAACAAACGCTTGGTTTAATAGCTTTTTCCTGTGATATAAATAACTTCTTCCTTTGAGTCAATTTCACCTTTTTAAGTTATCCACTTTTTATTGTGGACAACTGTTGATAAGTGCTAATATTCTTTAAATTGTTTTCGAGCGATTTGATTTTTAACTTTTTAGTTACCCAGACTTGCGGTACACTCCTTTTTACTTTGTTTATTTCTTGAGGAGCTCTTCTTTTAGTCGCGATTCTCCCCTTTTCGCTACTTATTTCTTGGAAAACTCTCTTTTTAGTCGCAATTCTCTCTCTTGTTCCCAAATAAAAGACTTGTCCTCACAGCCCCACCCAACATGGGTTTAAAAATAACAAAAAGGTTGCCCACGTCGGCAACCTTTCTGCTATTTATTCATATGTGACAAAAAACCTCCTAATAAATCATCAATATCTTCTTCTTCGGCTTCTTCCTTATGTGTTTCTGGTTCGTTTTTCTTCGCTTGATTCCAATCGAAACTATCTAGTTCATCTTCAAACGTCGCATCGTCAGCAGGTTCTTCCGCCGCAGCAGTTTCCTGCCATTCATCAACAGGGGTAACACCTGATTCTTCTTGCAAATATAATGCTTCATCGATATTAGCTGAGCCACTATTTAAAGAGGCTAATAATGCTGTGGCTCTGAGTGGGTCGGAAATAAGCTGATACACAATACTTCCGAGTAGTGCCTCAGAATGCTCATGTTTTAGCCAATCCTTTTGAACCTTTGTTAAGTGTTTCGGAAGTGGAATCGTAATAGCTTCTCTCTCATTACTCTTATTTTGATTGACTCCCGCAAGGACAATTTCTGCAACCTTACTAGAAAAATTTCTTCTCTCTGTTGTTTTTAATCTTTGTAGCTCTTTTAGTAAATAATCTGGTGTATCGGATGGTATTCGGAATGAAATTGACTGACCCCTTTTCAATTCCGAAGAAGCTGGTTTTTTCATCAAAACTCACCTAGTTTGATTTAACAGGTTTCTTATCCTGCTTATCTTTGTTTGTTCTTCTTGCATAATCTGCAACCAATTTATAATAGGCATTCGCCATCATCCAAATGCTTTCTTTTTCATCTTCAAAAAAGTCGATGTTAAAGCCATCTAAATTATTATTCAATGTCTTGAGGTAATCTTTTAGGACGATGGAACCACCACCAACAAAATAGCATATCTCAGTTTGCGAATTTTTTTGCCATACGTTTCTTAATAAACGATATTGCTTCTTCGCTAAGTCTAAAAGAATGCGATCTGTAATGTCATGAACGCTTGTGCGGCTACCTTTAACCATAATATGGTTGCGATTGTTTTTTCTTGTAATAATCTCCACGACATCGCGGCGACTATCAAGCTCTATACCATGTTTTGATCTTATTTCTTCTCTAATCGCTTCTAAAGATTCAGACACACCTAAATTAAAGCCCTGAGCTTTATCATCATCCACATTTCGATCTTTAATGACAGCGATATCTGTTGATAAACCACCAATATCTTGAATAAGTATGCGTTTATCTATTAAGTCTTTATTAATAATATTTAATTGATTGTCCATCACCAAATTAATGAATGCAGCAAAGCCTTCAGGATATACTTTAACATCATCAAATTTAATATTAACCTTTATCCCTTGGTATTTAGGTGTAATTAAAAATTCAACTTGATGAACAGAACCCATTAATTTAGAACGATAACCCGAATCCTTACCTTCTTTTGCTTCTCTCAATGGAAGTCCTGTACCTAATAAATAATTCGCATCAACCACATTACCAGATCTCTTAAATGTAGCTCCTTTTTCTTCATTAACTGCATCCAATGCCAATGCTGTAAATAACATGACCAATGTTTGATCTTCTTCAGATTTACTACTGCCTGGATCAAGCTCTGACGCGTTATCACTTTTGGTTGCTAAATGTCCCACACGATAGATTGCATTATTCTCTTTCAAAGCAGGGGAGTGGACACGAATATGTATGCCATCTAGCGGATCCTTACTATTTAGCTCTTCAATTCCAATGACTGGTCTATCCTCAATATCTCTTGCTACGACATTCGGTAAATTAAGCTCGTTCTCTACCTTACCAAAAATAGCTTTAAGCGAATCATTACCAACATCGACAGCCGCAATTCTTGCATTCGTCATCTCTTATCCAACCCTTTCATTCTCATAAATTTGAGTTAATAGTTTAAGAGTAATAGAGAATGAAGTATTAAGCAATGAAACAGGGAGAAAAGTTACCAAATCGTAAAAACGTAAACAAACAGCAAAATTACGCATACTTGTATACTTTAATGTTTACAAGAAGACAAAACTCGCACACACCTTGATATATCAACATGTATACATTTTTGCATACTTGTACACATAAGAACTATAATACGTAAACAATAACGTAAACTTGCATACTTATTTCGTTTACATGTATTCAATTACAGAATACATGTAAACACAAACCTCCCTACCTCTTAATTTGTTTATAAAAAATATTAAAGGGAACGATACTATCATGCCCTTAGGGAGGTCTATTGGAAGTGAATAAAAGATAGTATCAGAATCATTCAAGTAGAAAATACTATCAATGGTTTATAGTTCCCGCTAGTGGGTCTTCGGAATTCACATATAATTATCAAAATTTCCTGAAATGTAATCAACATGATTAGAATTTTTGATAAAGTTCACCTATTATAATTGTACCTAAAAACATATTATTTCATTATCAGAATAATCTTAATATAATTTTTTAAAAAAGGAGCATTCCCATTAAATCAATATTTATACGTTTATATGGCTAAAATATACTTATCTTTGATTTGACAAAAATCTGAAAAACATTATTATAGTATAAGTAAAAAAAGGAGGAAGTTATATGTCTGACGACAAACAACGTATTGTCGATAGTGTGCCTCAGAAGGGATTTTTTGGACATCCTAAAGGTTTATTCACACTATTTTTCACTGAATTTTGGGAGCGCTTTTCCTACTATGGAATGAGAGCCATCCTTGTTTTCTACATGTATTATGAAGTTTCACAAGGCGGTTTAGGTCTTAGTCAAACAACGGCTTTATCTATAATGTCTATATATGGTTCACTTGTTTACATGTCTGGAATCATTGGCGGTTGGTTCGCTGACAGAATATTTGGTACTTCTAAAGCTATTTTCTATGGCGGAATCCTTATTATGCTTGGACATATCGCATTGGCTATTCCTGGAAGCGTTGCCATGTTCTTTGTATCCATGGTATTAATTGTATTGGGAACTGGTTTATTAAAGCCTAATGTATCAAGTGTTGTAGGCGATATATATAGCGAAAATGATAGTCGCCGTGATGCAGGGTTCAGTATTTTCTATATGGGAATTAACCTTGGTGGTTTCCTTTCTCCTCTAATCGTTGGTTCACTAATGGATACAAGTTTCCATCTTGGATTTGGTGTGGCTGCGGTTGGTATGTTTGTTGGATTAGTCACTTTCCAAGTAACTAAGAAAAAATATTTAGGTCTAGCAGGTACTCAGGTACCTAACCCATTAGCACCAAATGAAAAGAAACGAGTATTTACACAAATAGGATTAGGTATTCTTATTGTTGCTATTCTAGTTGCTGTAGGTATTCCTACTGGATATTTAACATTTGAAAGTCTTGTCTTTATTGTCGGAATTTTAGGAGTAGGAATTCCAATTATATACTTTACTGTTATGTACAGAAGTAAGAAAACGACAGATGTGGAACGCTCAAGATTAATTGCCTATATACCTTTGTTCATTGCAGCAGTTATGTTTTGGGCAATTCAAGAGCAAGGTTCAACAATCTTAGCCAGCTATGCAGACAATCGTACGGATTTAGAATTTATGGGAATTACTATTTCCCCAGCATGGTTCCAATCTCTTAATCCTTTATTCATTATTGTATTGGCACCAATGTTTGCTTGGTTATGGGTGAAGCTTGGAGATCGTCAACCTACGATTCCACAAAAGTTCTCTCTCGGATTACTATTTGCAGGTCTTTCTTTTATCGTTATTCTTGTACCTGGATATTTCGCTTCAGAAGGTGCATTAGTAAGTCCACTTTGGTTAGTATTAAGTTATTTTATTGTTGTACTTGGTGAACTTTGTTTATCACCAGTTGGTTTATCAGCAACGACAAAACTAGCTCCAACTGCATTCTCTGCACAAACAATGAGCCTTTGGTTCTTAGCAAGTGCAGCAGCTCAAGCCATCAATGCACAAGTGGTTAGATTTTATTCAGCTGAAACAGAAGTACTTTACTTCGGTATTATTGGTGGTTTATCCATTGTCCTTTCAATCGTCCTTTTCTTGGTTGCACCAAAAATCCAGAAAAAAATGCGAGGAATTAAATAAATTCATAAAAAAGATGAACCTATACGACGGTTCATCTTTTTTCTTTTGCTTAAACCTCTACTTCTGTACCTATTCCCTGTTTTTTTGCTTTATCATATACAGCTGCTGCAGCTGCTAAGTCAAAATAAGCAGCTCCAACAGATTTGAAGAAAGTAATTTCTTCGTCTGATTCTCTTCCCTTAATGGTATGTGCTGCTAATTCTGTAAGCTCTCCATGTAGCTCATTAAAATGCCAATCACCTTTATTATTAGGAATAATAAAGTCACCAGCTTCTTCTTTTACACCTTCTATCGTATCAGCAACCACTTTACTCGCTCGTTTTAATGTTTCAACGTCCACTTCTTGCATATTAGGTAAATAGGATCCAATGCCATTGATATGTGTGCCTTGCTGCAAACTAGCTCCTTTGAATATTGGCTCCACTGCTCGTGTACTACAATTGACAATATCAGACCGTTTCACAGCATCATCAGGATCTGCTACCACTTCCACTTTCCCTTTATAATTTGGCAGGATCTCTCTCATTCGGTTATAAAAGTTCTCCGCTCTTTCCCTTGTACGGTTATATAAATATATATGATCAATATTTCTGACTTCGCATACAGCTTGTAGTTGCTCCTCTGCCATTGCACCACAACCAAGCACGGCAACAGATTTTGCGTCTTTTTTTGCTAAGTATTTTGTTGCGACGCCACTAAGCGCTCCCGTTCTTAATCTAGTTAAATAAGATGCATTCAGACAAGCCACGTGTGTACCGTTTTCTGTATCTGATAACAAGATGACACCTTGGGTTGTTTTTAACCCTTCTTTAGGGTTCTCAGGAAAGATTGTGACTATTTTTACTGCAGCTTTCTTCATTGTCTCCATTGCACTAGGCATATATAATGCCGATGCTTTTTTTGAAGGAATATCTAAAACAGTTCTTTGTGGACTCGCGATTTTACCTTGATGATGAGCAACAAGTGCTGCTTCCATATCCTCAATCGCATCTTTCATTACATATAATGTTTTAATTTCTTTCTCTGATAAAACAAGCATAAAAACATCTCCCTTACAACTATTGACCACATCTCATAAAGCCCGATACGATGACGTACCGAGCTTTTTAAATTAACAATCTACTACATGGCTACATCTTGATCTAATTCTTGTTTACTTTTTTCACGTACAGCAATCATGGCAATAAGAGAAATCGCAGCACATAATATAATATATAATGCCACCGGTACATAGGAACCATTAAAGTAGGCCAGTAATGCTGTAGCGATTAATGGCGCGGTTCCACCTGCTACCGCAGCACCAATTTGATAACCTAATGTAATACCCGTATAACGAACATTTGATTTAAAAATTTCTGAGAACATTGTGCCTAAGACGGCTGTAATCGGTGCCCAGACAATCCCTAATCCTAATACAGTTGCAATGACAAGCCAAGTAACCGTTCCTTGCTGTAACATCCAAAAATAAGGGAAAGCAAAAACAGCCATTGCTATTGTACCACCAATATAGAGTTTCTTCCTACCGATCTTATCAGAAAGACTCCCCATGATAGGAATAAGAATAGTTGTAACAATGGTTCCTACTGTCACAGCATTTAGGGTCGCTGTTCTTGAAAAGCCCAATTCGCTCGTTGCATATGAAACAATAAACGTACCGAAAATATAAAACGGCGCGGTTTCTACTACTTTTGCTCCTACTGAAATGAGTACTTCTCTCCAAGACGTTTTAAATGTTTCAACAATTGGTATTTTAGCAATCTCTCCACTTTCTTGTGCCTTTTTAAACGATGGTGTTTCATCGATTCCTTTACGAATCCAAAGACCAAAGAAGACGAGTAATGCACTCATGATAAACGGAACACGCCAACCCCATGATAGAAACTGCTCTTCAGGTAATAATGTCATAATAGACAGCGCAATAGTTCCAAGAAGCATACCGATAGTTACCCCCATTTGTGGGACACTACCGAATAATCCACGTTTTTCCTTTGGGGCATATTCTACAGCTAATAAAACAGCTCCACCCCACTCTCCTCCGAGTCCAATTCCTTGGATAAGACGAAGAATAATCAGCAGAATAGGTGCCATGACACCAATGGTTTCATACGTTGGTAAGAAGCCCATTAATACAGTAGATCCACCCATAATGGTTAATGTTAATACTAATGTTTTCTTTCTTCCTACCCTATCACCAATATGACTGAAGATTACTCCACCAAGTGGTCGAATAAAGAATGCTAACGCAAATGAAGCATATGCCAACATTAAGCCGACTGTTGGGTCATCACTATGGAAGAAATATTCATTAAATACAAGAGCAGCAACCGTACCATAGAGAAAATAATCAAACCATTCAATCGAGCTTCCAACAAGGCTAGCAATTAATACTTTTCTATTCTGAGCTTTACTCATTCTAGCACCTCCCTATAATTATAAGAAATATCAAAATATTGTATTTTCAATATAATAGTATATTTATACAAAAAAATCTATAGTTTTCTAAAAAAAGTTCTTTTAACTTATTTAATTGGTTCATAATAGAATGAATGCCCAAGAAGCTATGCTAGTAAAAGATTTTCTCACCAAATCACTTTTTAAGAATAATAATTAATAGATACTTCTTATTATCTGCACTAAATCCTTCATTACTGGACATAATAGAGGTATATAACTTTGATTTCCTACAGCACTTTCTTTTTCTCTGCCCTTATGATATTTATGTTATAGAGCTGTTATCAGTATTGGAGTGACTTTTGTGATCGAAAAGAAAAAAGCTTTACCTATCTTGTTTGCTGTTATGTTTCTCGTTATGTCCGGATTTGGTGTCATTATTCCGGTTATACCATTTTATGCAGAAGAAATTGGGGCTACCCCCTCGCAATTAGGTTTATTAATGGCCGTTTATTCACTTATGCAATTTATCTTCGCACCATTATGGGGACGTGTATCTGACCGTTATGGCAGGAAACCAGTCATGCTCATCGGCATATTAGGCCTCTCACTTTCGTTCTTCCTAATGGCTTTATCTAGTGAATTATGGATGTTATTTGTCGCACGCATCATCGGAGGAACGCTGTCTGCAGCAAATATGCCAACAGCGATGGCTTATGTTGCTGATATCACGACAGAGGAAGACCGTGCAAAGGGCATGGGGATGATTGGCGCTGCAACAGGTTTAGGCTTTATATTTGGCCCAGCAATAGGTGGGGTATTTTCCCAAGCAAGTTTAAGTACACCCTTTTATGTAGCAGGAACTCTCTCGCTCATTACGAGTCTTTTCGTCCTTTTTGTTTTAAAAGAATCGTTACCTGCAACAGGTACAGGCGAAGGTAGAGAGCGTCCTTCATTTTGGGAGGCGTTTAAAGGTACGACCTCCATTCTATTTATCTTGAATCTGTGCGTATCCCTGTCTCTTGCAGGATTAGAGGCTACCTTTGCTTATTTTGCTTTTCAAAAAGCAGGACTACAGCCAACAGAACTAGGTATCATTTTTATGATAATGGGCTTCGGTTCTGCTCTTGTTCAAGGCGGGTTAGTCGGTAGGCTATCTAAGAAATATGGAGAAGGAGCAGTCATTCAAGGGGGCATAATCGTCAGTGTGATTGGTATGGGGCTTATTTTAACATTAGATAACTTCTTAACCGCTGCAATCTTCCTTACGATTTTCGGAATGGGCAATGGCGCGATAAGACCTGCAGTGTCAAGTCTATTAACAAAATCAGCAAAAGGAGCGCATGGCAATATAACAGGGCTTTTATCCTCTTTTGATTCCTTAGGACGAATACTCGGTCCTCCTCTCGGCGGGTTATTATTTACTGTTTCGATTGGATTTCCTTATATTTCAGGAATGATTCTTTCCGTTTGTGCATTATTATTATTTCAAGTTTACCGTATGAAAGCACCAGGTAAAAAAAGCTTTGAAGCTTAAAAAAGGCTGTCTATGTAAGGCAGCCTTTTAATGTTGACTTGGAAAATAGCGTTTTTTGAGCTGTGTCGACGCAAGCTCTAATAGTATCGCAACAAGGAGAATACAATAGGTGATGAAACCAACTTCTCTTAAATCAAAGTAGAATCCCGATGCCATAAAGAGTTCAAAGCCAATGCCACCTGCCCCTGCGGCCGCCCCCATTGCAACAGCAACCGAAAAATTGATTTCAAAACGAAGAAATGTCCATGATAAAAGATAAGTCATTGTAGATGGTAAAACTGCATGAACGATAGTTTGCCACCAGCCAGCACCTGTCGACCGTAACGCTTCGAGCACCCCTTTATCAACTTCCTCAAATGATTCGGAGAAAGCTTTTACCAAATAGGCTACGGAATGGAACAGCATCCCTAAAACTGCAGCCGTACTCCCTAATCCAGCTGCAATCGCAAAAATCAAAACCCATAAAACCGTTGGAACCGCTCGTATGAACGCGACATACGTTTTAATAACTTTAGCTACACCTTGATTTGATAAGTTTTCCGCTGATAATAATGCAAGGAAAAAGGCAATTACGGCTCCAATTACTGTCGATAGAACGGCTAATGCTAATGTAACACCGACTTGATAAAACGCTTCACCCCAAGAAAAGTGATTCAAAGCTGGCGTAAGGAACATTGTCTGTAAATTGGTCATTGTCTCCTTTAATGCGGAAGTTAACTGAAAGCCGGTATAGTCAAAAAAAAGGAAGGCAACAACAGTTACAATGCCGAGGCTCCATAGAACGGCTTTTAATGTATAGTCAACCTTATTGCCTATTTTTATATTAATTCGACCCGTTTTACTGCGCTTTATATAGGCTATACCCATTATAAGATCACCTTTCTGATACGGTTCGATGTGAGTTCTATGGCGATGACTGTAAGGATAATTAATAATGTCACCAGCGCAACCGCTTCATAATTTAATGTCTTATAATACAGGTCAAACGTATAGCCGATGCCTGTACCTGTCAAAATACCAACCAAAGTTGCACTTCTTATATTCGTTTCGATCATAAACAACATCCAACTCAACATTTGTGGTAATGCCTGTGGAATAACAGCTTTGGAGATTACTTGAAAATATGTGGCCCCCGTCGCCGTTAAGGCTTCAAAAGACTTTAAGCCCACTTCATCAATCGTTTCCATAAACGCTCTCGTCAAAAAGCCAACTGTACCAACAAATAGGGCAAGAAATCCGGTTAGTGAGTTTTGTCCAAATGAGAGTAGAAGAATTAACGCCCATGCTACGACAGGGATATTTCTCGCGACAGAAGCTATTCCTCTAGATAAACCCGCCATTAAACCATTACGCCTCGTCGTTGTTGAACCCGATATTCCGAGGAAAAAAGAAATGAATGCCGCTATCGTTGTCGCAGCTACTGACATGAGAATGGTTTCAACCAATTTCAACATAATGTCAGGAAACTCACGCCAAGTATCCCCCGTAATCCATAAATTTTCAACCATCCATAGACCAGCTGTTGGAATAGCTAACAAGCTTTGATAAAAGTCAAATTGGACCATTTCAATCGATAACCATGTGAAGCAACAAACAATAATCAGTAAGAAGAGATGTTGCCATTTCCTACTTAATCGTTTTTGATCTGTTAACATATTCGCCTTCCTCATACCGTTATAAGCTCTCTTGTATCCATCCCATAGACTTCTCCAATGTGATGAGAGTCTAATTGTCTATTTGGCCCATTGAAAACTAAATGTCCTTTATTTAAACCGATAATTCTATTCGAATAGGATTGGGCTACTTCGACTTGATGGAGGTTAACGATACAAGTGATACCCATTTCTTCGGTAATAGACTTCAAATAATCCATAATGACCTTGGAAGAATGAGGATCTAATGACGCAATCGGTTCGTCACATAAGATGAGCTTCGGATCTTGGATAAGTGCGCGGCAAATTCCTACTCTTTGCTGTTGTCCTCCACTTAGTTGGTCACAGCGTTTATAAGCATGTTCAGCGATTCCCAGCTTCTCTAGGAGATAGAAAGCTCTTTCTTTTTCTTCTTCACTAAAAATACCGAACATTCCTTGTAAAGTCGACTTATATCCGAAGCGCCCATGAAGTACATTTTCGATAACTGTTAAACGTGGGACAAGATTATAATGTTGAAAGATCATCCCGATATTGGCTCTTTCTTTTCTCAATGACTTTCTGCCAAGTTTAAGAATGTTTTCCCCATTAAAAAGGATTTCGCCACTATCCGCTTCCACTAAGCGATTGATGCATCGCAGTAATGTTGATTTTCCAGCTCCTGATGGACCAATAACCGATAAAAATTCGCCTGTTTCAACAGTAAAATCGATATTTGTTAGTACACGGTGACCTTGATAGGATTTATTTAGTGCCCTAATTTCTAATAATGCCAAAGGATTTCGCCTCCTCATAGATTACTTAGATAGCTCTCTTATCGGGTTAAACCATTCATCATCTACTGGCGCCAATCTTTCTTCTCCAGACTTAAAGAATAAAGCCGATTGATCTGAGCCCTCAGGAACGAAGATTTTCTCATTATTTGCTACTTCGTCACTTGATAAGTAGTCTTGTAGCTTTTTGAAGCCTTCCTCCCCTAAAAGGTCGATATTGCCAACAAAAGGTGCATTTAAAACCGGCGTGACACTAATGAGCACAAATTCCTTACCCTTAACAAGACTAAATGGCTCAGCTGCATTATCTTTTACGCGATAAATCGAACCCGGACGATTCGCTTCGCCTTCCACAAGCTCAACATAATTTTCTACACATGTATCACAAAAAGCTGCTACATCAGCACTTCCCTTTAACAAATTAACCGCAGACCCTTGATGTGAATTGCCGAACAATACCTGAGAGAATAATGGGCCACCTTCCATTAAATCTTCTTCTGTTAAACTTTTATCGCTAAAATGGGCAATCAAATCAGAGGCAGGTACTTTAAATCCTGATGTGGAACTATTTGATACAAATGACATTTTTTTATCGGCAATTGTATCTAAAGAAAATTCCCCATTTTCTTTATAGTTATTTACATCATCAACATTGACAGCTAACCAGCTATGATAAACGGCATCGTCTAACGTGCCTGATTCTCCTGTTGAAACAACTAATGGTTGAATAGCGTCATTACGCTCTTTCGCCTCTATATAACCTTGTGCACCCATAAAAGCGAGCTCCGCATTGTTATTTACCATTGTCTCAATAGAGATCGCATAATCCGTTGTTAAATGGTGCTTCACTTCACGACCTGTTGCATCAGCAATTACCTCACCAATGTCATCTCTTGATGATTTCATATCTGATCCTGATTCACTTGGATACCAAACAATATCGACAACATCATCACTTGAAGAAGCCTCGCTATTTCCTTCTTCTGAGCAAGCACCAAGCAACAAAGTCAATAATACAAGCAGCAACCAACCATATGATTTTTTACCCATTTTCATTCACTCCCTTTATAAACGATTTAACTTATTTCACTTTTATTTAAGCATAATAATCTAAATAAAAGACTGAATTTACTGTCTTTTTACACGAAATATACCGGCTTTCACTAATCATTTACAAACCAAATAATCAGTTAACAATCGGTTTATAGGCGACTCATAGTCCCCCATACGGACTGATGAACCAAATGCACCGTGATAATCTGAACCACCTGTCATAAGAAGACCATACCTTGCCATAAGGATATCAATTCTTTGGTGATCCGCTTCACTATGATCAGGATGATTACGCTCAATACCATCCAATCCAATCTGACTATCTACAAGCTCTTCAATCAGATCATAGGAATCAAGTTGACCAGGATGAGCAATTACAGCAAATCCACCATCTGCTTTAATCGCTCGAATGGCATCATATACGTCCACATAAGCAATATCCCCAGCAGCTACTCCCCCTCCTTTAAACAGTGAACGATACAGCTTTTTATATGCTTCTGAGTCGTAAGGTTCTGACGTAATGGCCGCCATAATATGTTGCTTATAAATCGTCTCACTTGGTGAGGCGATTTGCGATATTGCTTTTATAGACAAATGGATGCCTTGCTGTTGAATTTGCCCAATTTGCCAAATGGAATGGGCTTGTCTACGCTTAAGCACTTCATTACATAATGCTAAAATATGCCCTTTGTTAGCATCATAATGGTAGCCTAGTACGTGTACTTTTCGGTTTCTTTTGAAATCAAATGCGGAAATTTCAATCCCAGGAATGAGCTGAATCTGATATGTTTCTGCCCATTTCAAGGCTTCCCCTTGCCCTTTTACCGTATCATGGTCAACGATGCTAATATGTGTGATACCGGTCGCTGCAGCTTTTTCCATAACCACTTGAATGGAATCTGCGCCATCTGAAAAACCGCTATGAACATGTAAATCCGCCTTCATCATAAGGCCGCTCCTGCCCTTTTGAACGATTGCTGGCTCATTTCAAAAATATGATCACATAATTCATCCATAAATTCGATATCATGGAAAACCCCTAGCAATGTTGTCCCACTTTCCTTTAACTTTTGAATCACTTCTTTCACCTTTTGCTTGGACTGTTGATCAAGACTTGCTGTTGGCTCATCTAAAAGGAGTAACCTTGGCTTTTTAACGGCTGCAATGGCAATGTTTAACCTTAACTTTTCCCCACCTGAAAATGTATTAGGGTACGTATCCCATAGTTTGCGATCAAGTTCAAAATGAGAAAGCACTTCCTCTGCTTCTTTTTGTGCTTCTAATAATGACCGCCCCGTCTCCAAAACAGATTGCTCTACTAATTCGCGGGCGGTTGTTCGTGGCATGACATTTAAAAATTGTGACACATACCCAATTTCATATTTTCGTAAATAGATAATCTCCCTTTCTGACGCTTTTTGCAGATCAATCCATCCATATTTCTCTGAGTCAAAATAAATCCGCCCCGCTTCAGGTAAATATGTGCGATAAATACTTTTTAAGATCGTTGATTTCCCACTGCCACTTTTGCCCGTGATCCCAATAAATTCACCTTGGTTCATTGAGAAGTTCAACTGTTGCACAGCATGAATCGTCTGACCTAAATGCACAATTTGAAAGTTCTTCTCCAGACCTTCAATTTTTAAGAATGTCATCGTATTACCTCCTCCATCGCCAGGTTTTTTCGGTAATTTGTTGTCGTTATCACAACACCATTAACCATTGTTAATGTTACTGTTGGAAAACCATCATCCAATTTCTCAATGATGAGTAAATCGGCTTTATAGCCCGGTTTGATAGAACCAATTTCATGATTAAGGTTTACTGCCTTCGCTGGCTTTGAAGTGACCATTTGGAACATATCTAGGAGGTTCTGATCATACTTTTCATGGAGCGTAAAGATAGAATGGAGTAAGGCCGATGGATAATAATCACTACATAAAATATCTGCACATTGATTTCGAATCGCTTCTGCTGCAGATAAATTGCCTGAGTGCGAGCCACCTAAAAGGATATTGGGCGCCCCCACGATTGTATATAGACCGCTCTGCTTCGCCTTTTTAGCAACCTCTAATGTAATTGGAAATTCACTGATTGTGGTCCCAATGGATTGGACGAGGTCAATCTTACCTTTATGGTCATCATCATGTGAAGCAATGCTAACCCCTTGCCTTATCGCTATTTCAGCAATCTCTTTCATCATATCAATCGTCATCACTTTTGAAGATAGGCGGTCTTGGATAATACGATTTAACTCCTGTTCAGTTAAATCACGATAACCACGCATCGTTTCACGAAAAACTTCTAAATTACGATACTGACCTTGACCTGGTGTATGATCCATAAAAGATAGCAGGTGAATTTTACCTGAACGGAGGTTCTCTATTAAACGGTCGACACCTTCCAGATTATCTATTTCAAAACGAGCATGTAGGCGATGGCGAATAAGATGTTGCTGCTCGGATGTCTCCGTAATCGCTTCAACTAATTTCTGTACATTTTCTGGTAAGCGCATCGGCTTATGGGTGAAAATATCCTCCCGGTAGAAAGAAAGTGAATGAAACATCGTTGTAATCCCGTGTCCAATGAGAATCCTTTCTGCTTCACGCAGGCCCATTTGGACATTCATCATACTTGTCGGGCGCGGCGAGATGATAGATTCAATATAATCAGAGTGAATATCTATAAATCCTGGAGAAATATAACCCCCATTTGCATCTATTCTTTCAACATTGGTAAATGAAGTGAGTTCATCTTCTCTTACAATTGCCTTGATCCGTTCTTCTTCTACTAATACTGCATGTTTTTCTAGCATTCTATCTTCAAGTACAATCACACCGTTATGAATAATATACATATGCACCCTCCTCTTTTATAGCAACGAATAAACAAGCTGTTGTGTGTAAGCGTCTTGAGGATCTTCAAGGATTTGATCTGTTAGCCCTTTTTCAATTACTTCTCCATTTAACATCACCATTGTGCGGTCAGCTAGCATACGAATAACGGCTAAGTCATGTGATACCACAATCATGCTGATACCCATCTCACGTTGAATCGTTTTAATTAAATCAAGGACACTGGCTTGCACAGATAAGTCTAACCCGGTCGTTACTTCATCTAAGAAAAGAATGGGGGGATAGTTAGAAAGGGCTTTTGCAATTTGCACACGCTGCTGCATTCCCCCTGAGAACCGCTTGGGTTCTTCTTTCATTCTAAAAAGGGGAAGATGGACCTTGTCGAGCAATTCCGTTCCGACACGCTCCATTTCACCGACATGGCGATTGCCTGCTGCAATGAGTTTCTCAGCGATATTACCAATAGAGGAAAAGTCCATCTTCAACCCTTTTGCTGGATTTTGATAAACCATTCCGAGGATATGGTTGCGCACATATCTTTTTTGCTGATTAGAAAGAGCAAAAATGTTTTTCTCCTTAAAATCTTCATGGTTGATAAACATTTCCCCACCTGTCGCAGTCTCATCAAAATATAAACATTGCATAAGCGTAGATTTCCCACTCCCACTTTCACCAACAATCCCTAATATTTCCCCGGGAAATAATTCAAACGAGATATTTCGACAGGCATACACTGTCCCACAATAAGGGCAAAAATTCTTTTCTAACTGTCTCGTATCTTGATGCTGACAATGACTACAGCTTCTTCCAAACACTTTTTCTAATCGCTGGACTTGTAAGATAGGTTTATCACGCATAGCTTATATCCCCTTTTCCTTGAATCGCCCCATTTACTTGTGCTAAACAATGGTGAGAATCATTACATTGGTAATACACTTTATCTTTATCTGCATCTATGATCTCATCCAAAAACGTATCTGTTGCCCCGCATAAATGACAAGCTTGTTCTACGAAAGATTCGACAGTAAATGGGTAATCCTCAAATGCTAATGAACGGACATCTGTATAAGGTGGAACCGCATAGATTTTCTTTTCTCGTCCCGCCCCTAATAAAATAAGTGCTTCCGAATGATTCATTTTATGATTATCAAATCGGGGGATAGGACTCGGTGCCATCACATAACGGTCAGCTACATAGACGGGGTGGTCCGCTCCTGTTTTGGTCTGACCATATTTCATAATTTGTTCAAATAACTGTAGCCAAGCACCGCTGTATTCTTCTTCCGCATGGAGAATTTTCGTTTGTCTTTCACTTTTTTCTACTGACCGCAATGGTTCTGGAGCAGGGACCTGCAAGACGAGCACTTGACCTTCTGTTAAAGGCTGCTCAGGGATGCGATGTCTTGACTGAATAATCGTTGCTTCTGCTGTTCCTTCCGTAATGGCAATGCCTGTCGTTTTTTCAACTAGTTTTTTAATATTGACTGCATTAACTGATTCATCTGATCCTTGATCAATCACCTTTAATACATCGTCTTTGCCAATGATGGATAGCGTCACCTGTAATCCACCTGTACCCCAACCTCTAGCGATAGGCATTTCCCTCGAAGAAAAGGGCACTTGATATCCTGGAATACTAATCGCTTTTAAGATTGTTCTTCTAATCTCTTTTTTTGAGCCTTCATCGAAGAAAGCAAAATGATGGAGTCTTGTCATAATTATTACTCTCCTTTCTGTCCTTTTCTTGCACGATCGAGCTTAGATTGGAAAGTCACATAATGAGGAAGTTTCAAATGCGAAATGAACCCTGTCGATTCAACGGAATCAATATGCAATAAAACAAACTCCTCGTCATGTGTAGGAAAATCAGATGATGGGTGCTGCAAGCATTGATCTAAAATACTCATTGCTATCGCCTTTGTCTCATTTTGTCCGTAGCACATCCCATAGCCGATTTCAAAGTCGAGGGCTTCTTCACTTTCCTCACTTGCGCCCTTTACCGGCACAAATGATTCCACTTCTGTCACTTCAATAGCACCTATATAATATTGCTCTTCCTCACATTCATGTGGAGATGAGATGTGAATAGGCATCATACCCACCCTCAACTCCCCTACATTGGGATGAACTTGACCGTATCCCCGCATAGAAGCATAACCAAGAGAAATAACTGCACCTGTCTGTCCCCTTGTTAATGTCTGCAACCTTGCACTTCGATTGGCAGGAAATTGGAGGCTCTTCTTTGTGACATCAAAAGGCTCGCGATTATCATCTACATAAGTTTGCACAAGACCGTTTTCCCTTAAATATTCCACAACTTTAGGGAAGATTTGTGATGATGGCTGCTCTCTCAGCTGATCGATTCTTTCTTTATAATGCTGCAACCATTGTTTCTCTTCTTGTTGATCCTCTATTAATAAATCAAAATCTAACAACCTATGTGTATAATCCGTTGTTGCTCCTAATATTTGTCCACCAGGAATATCTTTAAAACTAGAAGAAATCCGCCTAGAAATGCGCATATCTTCTGTCTGGATTGCTTCGCTATAATACAATCGTGGTAATGTCGAACGATGGGCACGCAAGGTAAAAACGGCCTCCTCCATATTCCCTTCCGATTGTTTAATAGCCAACGCAGCTAACATAGGCGCATATAGACTAGCTTCAGACATCACCTGATCTACTAAGCCCTTCATCGTGGCAAGAATTGTTTCAATCTCTATATGCCTTTCACCTTTCAGCCGGTTATAACGAAGGCGTTCAATGGAGGCTTCGATAGCCTCTGTCCCTCCTTTAACGGCAACATATCCCATTACTTACTCACCTCACTGATTACTGTTGTCCTTGGTAAACAAACAAGCTTACCTACTTGGTCCGTTATCACGATATCGATTCCTAACGGAAATTCTTGATTTTTCTCTTCACGCGCTTGGTTGATTGTCTGAGAATAAGCGAGCTTTATACGCTTAGCCTTCTTGATCCCTGGCCCTGATAATAGCCATTCTTGCCCTGATGACAACTTCGGGGTCTCAATAATGATAGTGGCAGAAAGTTGGGGATCGATTAAACTACCATTTTTCGCCGATTGGATAGCGCTTATTAGACCAGCTTGTGGTAAATCAGCTGTAATGATGATAAAATCGGCTTCACTTTCCTTCACATGCTTGGCTAATGTCAGTTGAGAGATTCTTTGGACGAGTGGCGTATGGTTCCCTTTAATATGGAAAGTTGCCTCGCTATCGAGTAAGGTTACCATCGTTAAAAAAGTAGAATGATAGCAATCGATTAGATGGTCAATTTGAATCATTTGCTTAGCTAAACTAACTGTTTTACCAGGCTGCGCCATGCAATCCATTACCTTGCGAAACACAGCTTGTGTGTCATGGACATAATCAAGTGGCATTATTTTCACTCCCTTAAATTGACATCGTTTCAAAGGACACTTTTGTTTCCATTAATTGTGCCTGCTCTTTATTTTCCTGATTGATGATTGCTTCTTCTTTCGCTTGGAGAAATTGATTCCATCTCGCTATAATTGGCAATTTTGCGCCATAAGCGGCATCAATGATGGCAAGGTCACGTGACCACTCTTCTTCTAGACCGATGACCATTCCCTTACCTATGCTGCCCTCTATTTCTACCATCGTCTCCGTCATTAATACTTCCCCTAGATAAAATAGGGATTGCTTAGCTGTTTCTCTTACCTTCAGCATTGTTAAACCGTTTCTCGGTGCAACTATTTCTTTTACGTCGTAATGTTCGGTCACCTCTCTCGCCATCTCCTTAGCCAACGAGGCTCCCGCCTTCACTAAAATCGTTGTTCTTCTTTTTCGATTCATCTCCCTACCTCCTCTCGCAAGTTCATCGTAACTTGGCGCCAAGCTGTTGTGTTTTAATTTATTTTTAATATTGTGTAAATAAGGATTTACATGGCGGACACCTTTATAGAATCAACCCTTGCCAAAAACCCCTCTCCTTGTTTTGTGGTGAGGGGTCTTTAAAAATGAATATAGCTATATTGGTTTCGGGCTTGAGCTGCTTTTTTTGAGGTTATTAATGTGGTTGTCAGTTAGTAGGGTGAGTAAATCGGTGGTCGGTGGTTGCTCTCGCTTATCAAGCGATTAGCTACCATATTCCGTTTTGGTTTCGAAATAATGTTCAATTATGACCTTAATTTCATGATACCCTTTGACATGGAGCCTCTAAGGGTATAATTAATTACTCGCCGGAAAAAGCCAGAAGTATCAAAGGCTGGTACGCCCTACGATACAAGGTGATTATGCCCGCATCTCCATATAAATGTGGCGACAGCATCCTTCAAACTGTTGTCAGACTCATCCAATCAAAATGTATATTCTTAAATGAACGTTTCAGACTGAGACTGTGTGTAAATCATGGTTTTGCGCAAGAGCATGATGGACTTGGCTTTGTATTGCGCGCAAATCTTAGTTTCGCGCATTATTCTTTTGAATTTGACTATGTACTGCGCGCAAACCTTAGTTTCGCGCACCATTCTTTTGGATTTAGCTATGATCTGCGCGCAAACCTTAGTTTCGCGCACCATTCTTTTGGATTTGGCTATGATCTGCGCGCAAACTTTAGTTTCGCGCACCATTCTTTTGAATTTGGCTATGATCTGCGCGCAAACCTTAATTACGCGCACCATTCTTTTGGGTTTGACTATGTATTGCGCGCAAACCTTAGTTTCGCGCACCATCCTTTTGGATTTGGCTGTGATCTGCGCGCAAATCTTAGTTTCGCGCACCATTCTTTTGGATTTGGCTATAATCTGCGCGCAAACCTTAGTTTCGCGTACCATCCTTTTGGATTTGGCTATGATCTGCGCGCAAATCTTAGTTTCGCGCACCATTCTTTTGGATTTGACTATGTATTGCGCGCAAACCTTAGTTTCGCGCACCATCCTTTTGGATTTGGCTATGATCTGCGCGCAATTCTTAATTACGCGCACCATTCTTTTGGATTTGACTATGTACTGCGCGCAAATCTTAGCTACACGCACCATTCTTTTAGATTTGGCTTTGTATTACGCGCAATTCATGGAATCGCGCAATAAGGTGTAGATTTTTCTATAACCTGCGCGCAAATCATGCTTTCTCCTTCTCTCACCGTTCTCTCTAGCAATATATATCTAAACACCAAGCAATCGGCCCCATTTTAACGGAGCCGATACTTAAATTTATCACTTCTATAAAGAATGCACGTTCGTTCTAGTATTTTTTCAGTGTCTTCGCATACGGTATGACTTTCAAGACAAATAAGTGGGAGGATATTATTGCACTTGAGCAACTCTTGCTCATAGGCGGAGGGGAATTGTACGCTTAATACTGCTCCATTATTGGTGAAGTGATGAAAACCATGAGCTCGGTAATAGGCGAACATGGATGTAATTCTCGGCGCATCTTTTTTAATCGTAGGGAAAACCTCTGTATTGACATACGATTGATGAATAGCAATTGGCTCCCCATTAATATAGCGAAGTCTCGACAACATATAGGTTTGGTTCTCTTTATTTATCTCATTATCTGGGGAAAATAGATTTATAGTTTGCAAATCATAACCGGAGGCTAGCATTTTATCTGTAAAACTTTCGCCCCCCGATAAGTGTAAATGAATCGCTTCTGATTCAGGCTTTAAATACCGCCCTTTTCCGCGTACTGAATAAAGGTGGCCTCGACCTTCTAAGTGTTGTAATGCTTTTCTCACAGTCATTCTTGGCAACTGAAACTCTTCTGCTAATTGATTTTCAGATGGGAACTTTTCATTCGATAGATACTCACCTGCAATGATTCTTTTCACTAATTCATCAATTAATAATGCTTCACTATACATCCCTCTCACCTCTCACCTTTATTTTACCAAATGAAGGGCTTTAATTTCAGAATTGATGAAAGTAAGTTTATAATAAAAGCATGATCACTAAAAGGAGGAATCATGATGTATATCGTAACGAATCGCATTAAAATGAAAAAAGGTTTTGCTGAAAGATTAGCACCTAACTTCACCAAGCCAGGTCCTCTACAAGAAATGAAAGGTTTCATTAAAGTGGAAACCGTTATTACACAAAACTTAGAAGAACATGATGAATTGAATGTGAATATGTATTGGGAAGACCTTGATAGCTTCCAAGCTTGGAAGGAAAGTGACATATTCAAACAAGCACATAAACGCCCCGAACCAAAACAAGGGGAAGAGCCTAAAGAATCTCCAATGCTTGGTAGCGAACTCGTTATCGGAAAAGTAGCAACGACAGTTGAAGCTATCGGAAAATAAAGGATAAGAAGATCGTCGCTGTACGGTCTTCTTTTTTTCCAGAAGGTTGTCCTCCCTTTCGTTTTTAATATAATATATGGAAAAACAAGTGTGGTGAAAAGA
The DNA here is from genome assembly GCF_034651445.1 of Cytobacillus sp. OWB-43. Taxonomy (NCBI): domain Bacteria; kingdom Bacillati; phylum Bacillota; class Bacilli; order Caryophanales; family Bacillaceae; genus Cytobacillus; species Cytobacillus sp. OWB-43. Next base: position 492,632 of record NZ_JAYEFF010000002.1, read on the forward strand.
TGTTTACTCTCTTACTTATAGAAGACGATGAAAGCTTATATCGAGAAATCAGAGAAAGATTAGAACAATGGTCATTTAGCGTGCATGGAATTGATGATTTCTCAAAAGTAATTGAACGATTTTCAGAGGTTAAGCCTGACCTCGTAATCATAGATATTCAATTGCCTAAATATGACGGCTTCCATTGGTGTCGTATGATTCGTAACCATTCTACCGTTCCGATTATCTTCTTATCTTCTCGTGATCATCCGACAGATATGGTCATGTCTATGCAACTTGGAGCAGATGATTTTGTGCAAAAGCCTTTTCATTTCGATGTACTTGTGGCAAAAATCCAAGCTTTACTAAGAAGAGCCTATAACTATACTGCTGATTCTCAGACACTACAAACATGGTATGGAGCTAAAATCGATTATGAAAAATATACGGTTTCTAACGAACACGGTGAGATTACCTTAACGAAGAACGAAATGTTTATTCTTAAACAATTGCTTCAACATAAAAATAAAACACTAAGCCGTGATGAACTTATTAAAGCTCTATGGGATGATGAGCGATTTATTAGTGACAATACTTTAACCGTTAATGTGAACAGGCTAAGAAAACGACTGGAGGAAATTGATTTAGGCAAACATATACATACAAAGGTAGGACAAGGTTATATGGCAATGGAAGAGGTCTATTAATATGGTGATTACTTTTTTAAAAGAACGAATAAGTTGGATACTCCTCTTCCTCTTCTCTCTCATGCTTATCATTGTATTTGCTTATATTGATCCTGGATTATCAATGTATTCGACCCTCTATATGGTTGCGATCCTGCTGGTTATTTTCATTATCTTTCTATTCTTGCGTTTTATAAAAGAGGTCTCCTACTACCGCCGATTAGAAAATTGGGCGCCTGGACTTGATCTCCACTATTTAGAAGAGGCCCGCTCACCTTTTGAAAAAATCATTGAATCTAGTCTTCAGAAACAAACGCAGCAATTAGAGATGGAAAATCAACAGATCAAATTGGAGATTGAACAAGAGAAAGATGAATTATTGCGGTGGATTCATGAGGTAAAGACCCCTTTAACAGCAATGAAACTCATCATTGATCGCCTAGAGCATCCAAGCTCGAAATCTGCTTTAGCTAACGAGTGGCTTCGCATTCATTTACTGCTTGATCAACAGCTTCACCATAAACGTATGCCAACTTTAGAAAATGATCTTTATATTGATAAGGTCTCACTTGAGGAAATATTATTTAGGGAAATACGAGACTTGCAATCTTGGTGCATGCAAAAAGGAATTGGTTTTGAACTCGATCTCGCAGTAAAAGAAGTGACAAGTGATGGTAAATGGCTTGGGTTTGTGATTAGGCAGATTTTATCTAATGCAGTAAAATATAGTCACTCATCCGAAATTACCATTGAATCGGAGGCACTTGGTGACATTAACGTTCTCACCATTTCAGATAGAGGGAAAGGTATTTCACAAAAAGATTTACCGCGTATATATGACAAGGGTTTCACTTCAACCGCTGACCATGCAGGACATGCAGCTACAGGAATGGGTCTTTATTTAGCCAAAAAAGCAGCTGATACATTAAAAATAAACATTCAAGTTAGCTCAATCATAAATGAAGGGACGACAGTAACACTTGTATTCCCTAAAATGAATGATTTCGTTGATATAAGAATGACAACGAAGTGACAATAATGTCACACGCAATGATATTTTGTTCGCTGAATCGAAGGAGAAAGTCTCTCTATCCCTTTACAATGTAGGTAAGCTTAGAAAAAGGAGCATTCACATGAATATATTAGAAGCACATAAAATTCATAAAACCTACGGTAGTAGAGGGAATAAACAAGAAGTTTTAAAAGGCTTGGACCTGCATATAAAGCAAGGTGAATTTGTCAGTATTATGGGCGCATCGGGGTCTGGGAAGACAACCTTGCTCAATATCCTTTCGACGATCGATCACTTAAGCGCTGGTTCAATTAGTATTGAAGGCAAAGAAATGACGAAAATGAAAGAAAGACAACTTGCGGAATTCCGTAAACATTATCTCGGCTTCATTTTTCAAGATTATAATTTACTTGATACATTGACAGTAAAAGAAAACATCTTACTGCCATTATCAATCAAAAAAGTATCACGGACTGAAGCCAATAAGCGCTTTTCTGACATCGCCTCTGAATTAGGGATTGAAGATTTAGCTAACAAGTACCCAAGTGAAATTTCAGGTGGTCAAAAGCAAAGAACATCAGCAGCTCGTGCTTTTATACATGATCCTAGTATCATTTTTGCTGACGAACCGACTGGTGCTCTTGATTCGAAGTCCGCTTCGGATTTACTCAATAAATTAACGCGACTGAATGAAACAAGGAAGTCAACGATTGTTATGGTCACGCATGACCCCGTTGCGGCTAGTTACTGTAGTCGTGTGATTTTTATTAAAGATGGCCATATTTACACGCAATTGAACAAAGGTGATGAGAAGAGGCAAGATTTCTTTAAAGATATTATGAAGACACAAGCCATTCTGGGCGGTGTACAAAATGAACATTAATTTGCTCATTTGGCGTAATTTAAAGAAGAATTTGAAGAATTATTACCTTTATGTTTTTGCACTTGCTTTTAGCTCTAGTCTTTATTTTGCCTTTGTTACATTACAATATGACCCTGCATTAGATGAGGCGAGCGGTACTATAAAAGGTGCAGCAGCTATACGGGCAGCATCTGTCCTTCTCATCGTAATTGTTGCTGTATTTCTCTTATTTGCTAACAATCTTTTTATAAAAAGACGTGGGCAAGAAATCGGGCTCTTCCAACTTATCGGTATGACGAAAGGGCAAATCTTCCGTCTACTTACAGCTGAAAATTTCTTATTATATTTCAGTTCTTTAATGATTGGTATTTTTCTTGGTTTTCTCAGCTCGAGGTTTGTGCTAATGATTCTGTTTAAATTAATATCGATCGATGAATTAGCGGAATTACAGTTTTCATCCCAGGCGTTAGTACAGACGCTAATTGTTTTTGCTGTGATTTATTTACTCATTATGGCAAATAACCTTTTCTTTATTCACCGTCAGAGCATACTATCACTGTTCAAAGTAAAAGCAACTACAGAAGGAACTGTAAAACGGGTCACGGTTGTAGAAATTGTAATTGGAATATTAGGACTTTGCTTTATTACAACAGGTTATTATGTATCATCCAAACTTTTCAGTGGTAATTTTACATCAATAAATGAATTATTTCTCGCCATGATTTTCATCCTTGGGAGTGTCATTATCGGTACTTACCTTTTCTTCCGTGGGTCGATTACTTTCATTGGTAATGTCATTCGCAATGGTAAAGGCGGCTATCTTAACATAACAGATGTCCTCTCTTTGTCATCAATTATGTTTCGCATGAAATCCAATGCCTTATTATTAACGGTAATAACAACCGTATCGGCATTAGCTATCGGTTTACTCTCTTTATCCTATATTCAGTTCTATTCAGCAGAAAAAAGCGCATTTGAACGTGTACTAGCAGATTTTTCTACGAATAGTGAAAAAGAAGCAAACATGCTAACAGAGGCATTCACTGATCATAATATAGCTTTTACAGAAGAAACAACGGAAATCGTAGTTACTACCTTTAATATGGCAGACATGATTCAACTATCTGTGGATCCTGAATCAGCAGGTATGGATGTACAGAAGATGGAATCGACCGTAGTTAGTGATAAAGATGTAGACGGTTTAGACGTTAAGCCAAATGAAGTATTCTTTACTGGTTGGCCTGCCATGTTTGATTCTATCATGGATGTAAACGAAAACAGCTCTATTGTGATGCATACAACAGCAAATGAATATAAATTAGATCTTATTGGTTTAAATGATGAACCTGTCATTCCATTTTATTTCACATTTGGCGGCTCTCCTACTGCTGTCGTCGATGACACAGTATATAAGCAATTGCAAAAAGCATTGAATCCAGATTTACAAACCATTTTTAAAGACCAAGGCAACGTTTTTTATAAAATCAACCTGGAAAATCAGGACGATGTAGTAAAAGCAAATGATCTATACGAAACGCTGGACATCGAACGAAATACCTGGTCCCTGCAATTAGAATTTCAAGGTGTGAAAGAATTTATCGGTTTGACATTATTTATTACCGGCTTCTTAGGGCTTACATTCTTAATCACTTCAGGCTGTATCATTTATTTTAAGCAAATGGATGAGGGGGAAGAAGAAAAGAATGGCTATACGATTTTACGTAAGCTTGGCTATACTCAGAACGATCTCTTAAGAGGAATTTGCGTGAAACAGTTTTTCACTTTCGGTATCCCACTTGTTCTCAGTCTGTCTCATAGTTACTTCGCTGTTAAATCGGGCTGGTTCTTGTTCGGAACAGAAATGATGACACCAACTATTATTGTCATGGTTATCTATACTGTGCTTTATTCCATCTTTGGATTATTAGCAATTTTACATTATAAGAAAGTGATTAAAGATGCATTATAATTAATGAAGGGCACCGTTCATTTTAAGAACGGTGCCCTTTTTAATGCATTTTTTCACATCATAAAGTTTAAATGCTTTAATTGTTTGTTAAACTCCTGTACTCTCATAAATCTTCCTTCTCTTAAGTACTCTTTCCCTTCTTTAAAGAGGATGATTGTCGGTACAGAAAATACCAAAAACTCACCGGCAATTTCGCTTACAACCTGATAGTTAACTTTTCCTAGTTTTATCTTTTGGTAATCCTTTACACTCTCAAATAATTTGGGATACAATGCATGACATACACTACATTGATCACTCCAAATATAAAGGAGGGCAAAGTTATTTTCTTGAATAAATGCTCTCACTTCTTTAATAGATTTCAATTCTGAATGCTTATTCACTTTTTCAAACCCCTTTAAAAGCACAGCATCATTTTTTAGTAATTTTTATTTTAGTCAGTGCTCTCCCTTTTACTTCTAATATTTCAAAAGTAAGATTGTTTTGTACAATGACTTCACCTACCGCCGGAAAATGGTCTATTTGCTTTTGTATGTAACCTGCAAGTACATCATCTTCCTCTGGTATATCTGTCTTAAATACAGAATTGAGTTGATATAATGTAATTTTTCCATTACAGATGATTTCTGTGTCAGTCAGCTTATGAATATGCCTTTCAGTATCCAGATCCATTTCATCTTCAATTTCTAACCCGATCATGGCTTCAATAATGTCTTCATGAGTAACAATTCCTTCTGTTCCACCATATTCGTCCAAGACAATTGCTAGATGTTTTTTCTCCATCGTCATTTGGCGAAAAACACGCTCAAGAGAAGCAAATTCATAAATAACCAAAGGATCTGTATCACAATAATCCTCTAGTGTTTTATGTGGTTTCGCAGCCCAAGATAATAAGTACTTTGAATGAAAAACTGCGACAATACGATCAATATCCTCCCGATAGACAGGATACCTTGTATACGGATGTTGAATCACAGTATCCCTTACTTCTTCAAATGTAGTTGTAATAGGAAACGCAACAAGATCTATTCTTGGGGTTTTTAGCACGTCTTTTACATTTAAATTATGAAAATTAAGTACACCTTTAATACGATGAGACTCTTCTTTTTTAAAGATCCCTTCCGTGTCAGCGATTTCCACTATTGCCCGTAACTCTTCCTTAGAAATTGATGATTCTTGCTTCTGCCCCTTTGATAATATGCGGGTAATAAAACCCGTTAATCCATTTAAAATGACTGTCACTGGTTTTAGAATAAAAATAACAGACCGAATCACAGGATATACAAGATACGATATACGATCAGGGAAAGCTGCTGCAATGGATTTCGGAATTACTTCCGAAAATATAATAATAACCACTGTTAATATGGCCGAAGCGAGCGCAACATTAAAGCCATATTGAATAGCAAGGGTTGTTACAAGTGTCGGTAGCAAGATATTAGCAATGTTATTACCAATGAGAATAGAAGTAATAAACTCACTTGGCTTTGAGACGATATTAAGTAGCTTTTCAGCCTTTTTATCATGGTTTTTCGCTTTCGTTCGCAGCCTCATCTTATTTGTTGCAGTTAATGCCGTTTCACTCCCTGAAAAAAAGAATGAAACAAATAAGAGAAAAATAATAGCAATAATCAACTCTAGTCCCCCTCACAATGGAACAGCAATTAAACGTTATTTTATATACCAATAGTATACCTAACTACTCCTCCTACAAACATATTTGATTGACTTTAAAAAAGGTTTATATATTCTAGCAGCTAAAAAAAGGCTAGGAACCGCTTTTCGCACCTGCCCCTAGCCTTTATTATCACCTTATTTTACTCTTTAATAATTTGCAGCTTTTCTTTCATACTTGTTCGCGGCTTTGCTTCAGGAATATGATCGGCATAACCAATCATTAAAGTAGCTACTACTTTCTCCCCTGGTTTTACACCAATCGCTTCTCGGAAGACAGGATTATAGATCCAATCATTGGTTCGCCAAATCATGCCAATGCCTCTTTCCCATGCAGCTAATTGGAAATTTTGAATCATCGCACTCACTGCACCATAATCCTCATCCCATGTCTTTTGACGAGGGTCCTCAGGCATCACAACAACTAAGTGCAAAGGTATAGAGCGAAAATAAGCGGATTTATTTTGTGCTTTTTCAGGTATGGTCCCATCCTTTAATTTTTGCGTTTGGCAAAATGCATCAATAAACTTCTCTTTCCCTTTTTCAGCGAATAGTAATAAACGCCATGGTTCCGTCATTTTATGATTTGGTGCCCATTTTGCCACCTCTAGTAATTCTACAATTTCATCTATGCTTACAGGATCTTGTTTGAACTTTTTAATCGAACGGCGATCCTTGATGATTTCATCGATCTTTCTCTCCATTTCCAGTCACCTCTTCTAACATTCTGCTTACCAGAACTATTATACTATTTTCTGAACTTTCTTTCATGCTCAAGCAACCAGCCTTTTCTTTCCATCCCACCTGCATAACCAGTTAACTTTCCGTTTGTGCCAATAATACGGTGGCAAGGTACAATGATACTCATTTTATTTTTACCATTAGCGCTCCCGACTGCACGGACAGCTTTTTCATTTCCGACAATGACGGCAATGTCTTTATATGAGGCAGTCTCGCCGAAAGGAATTGTTGTTAACGCTTGCCATACATTCGTTTGAAAGGTTGTCCCATTGAGCTCATAAGTAATTTCAAATGCTTCTCTCTTCCCTTGAAAATATTCCTCTAATTGCTGTACACATTCCTTTATTACATCTGGCGAGTCATTTCTCAATGGTTCTGCGATTTCCGTTCTATCAAGAAATTGAACAGCTGTGATGGCTTTTTCTGTTCCTTCGATTGCTAGCACACCTACAGGGGAATTTATTTGTACAATCGATTTTTGCATAACAAGCTCACTTCCTCATTTTTTACTTGTATTCTAACACTCTTTCTAAAATTTAGTTAGAGAAAGAAGGAAATCACCTTGTAAGCGCTTAACTATTTATAAGTAAAAAAATATTAGAGGGAGAGGATCAGCGAATGAGTTTATTGAACGCATCATTTCACTTAAATCTACAAACGGATTTAAAATTTGGTTATGAGGTCGTTCAACAAGAGCTTTCAGACAAAATTAAAGCGACAGGAAAGAAGAAGGTCTTCGTTTGTACAGATAAAGGACTGATTTCATCAGGTGTCGTAGAAAAAATTACCCAAGTATTAGAAGATGCATCCATTGAATATGCTGTTTATGCAGAAATCGAGCCCAACCCGTCTGCTCATTCGGTTATGGAAGGCATGAAGAGCTTTCAATTAGAAGGCGCAGACTTGATTATTGCCCTTGGAGGCGGTAGCTCTATGGACTTTGCCAAAGCGCTGGCTGTTGCAGTCACACACCCCGGACATGTACTGGAATATTCTCTTGGCGGTAAGCCAATAGAAGATAAACTACCATTACTTTTTGCGATTCCAACAACAGTTGGTACTGGGTCTGAAGTAACGATTGCAAGTGTCATTACAGATAGCGATGGTGGTAGAAAACTTGTTCTAGGATCTCCTTATCTTGTACCAAAAGTTGTGTTTGTGGACCCGGCACTCACACTTGGATTGCCACGAAAGCATGTTGCTGCTACAGGGGCTGATGCACTTGTCCATGCCATTGAATCTTATGTATCATTACCAGCTAATCCTTTTACAGATGCTCTTGCTCTTCAAGCGATTCGCATGCTCTGGACCTATTTACCACAAACCTATGCTCATGCAGACAATTTAGAAGCAAGGGGGCAAGTCCATCTTGCTAGTACATTGGCTGGCATGTCATTTAGCCTCGGTGGATTAGGGATTGTTCATTCCTTATCACATCCAATGTCTGCACGCTACGGTGTCCCCCATGGACTTTCGAATGCTGTTATACTACCAAAAGTGATTGCCTACAATCTTCCAGCATCAACAGAAAAATATGCAACAATTGCACGCATGATTGATCCATCCTTACATTCCGTTAGTATGCAACAAGCAGGCAAAACTCTTATTCCATTAGTAGAAGAATTAATGTATTCTATTGATATTCCACAAAATTTTGCGCATCTCGACCACCACTTTACAGATGAAGATATCGCCCAACTAGCAGAAGATGCAATGAACGATCATGGAACCGTACATTATAATCCAAGAAAAGCAGTGAAAGAAGATATTGAAGCCATTTATAAAAAGGTCTTACCTGTGAATATAGACGAGAAAATTTATCATTAACTAAGAAAAAAGAGCAGTCCTTCCGAGCTAGACATGAATAAGCTTAATTCTGGAGCGGAAATACGACAGCATAAGTTGATCTTACGAATGTAGTTCATTCATCTTTGTCGCGGCTCAACTTCTACCAAAGGACCGACAAACTTCTGATCCAATTCCAAAGCTTTTAACAACGTTCCGTACGAGAGGCTAAAACTAAAAGAAGCTTGCCCAATTTAATTATTAAATCGGGCAAGCTTCTTTTAGTTACGTGTACGTTGTAGGAAAGCTTTGGTTCTTTCCATTTTGGGGTTATTGAATAGTTGCTCTGGTGTCCCTTCTTCAGCAATGACGCCTTTATCCATGAAGACAACGCGATCCGACACTTCACGGGCGAATTCCATTTCATGGGTGACAATAAGCATGGTCAGGCCTGTGCCAGCCAGTTCCTTCATCACCTTTAACACTTCGCCAACCATTTCAGGATCGAGTGCTGAGGTTGGTTCATCAAACAACATCACATCTGGCTCCATTGAAAGTGCTCTTGCAATCGCCACACGCTGTTTTTGACCTCCGGAAAGCTGTCTTGGTTTAGCTTCTACATAAGCCTCCATCCCGACCACACGCAAATATTTCTTCGCGATTTTTTCTGCTTCCTCTTTTGAACGCTTTAATACTTTTATTTGCCCAACAACACAATTTCCCAATACATTATGGTTATTAAATAGATTAAAAGATTGAAAAACCATGCCGAGATTTTTACGATATTGATGGACATTATGTTTATCGTCGAGGATATTTTCACCGTTATAGATAATTTGTCCACCACTTGGTTTTTCTAATAGATTGACACATCTTAATAGGGTCGATTTCCCAGACCCTGATGAGCCGATGATTGTAACTACTTCTCCTTTATTCACTGAGAAGTTAATATCTTTTAATACTTCATGACTACCAAAAGACTTACTTAACCCTTGAATATCAACAACTGTATTCACTTTTCCAACTCTCCTTTCCGCCACCTATGCTCCTGTTGTTTTCCTTTTGATATCTTCTGCCGTATCCATTTCACCTGCAACGACGTAATTTTCCGGTCCATCCATTCTTCTTTCAATATAGCGTAGAATTAATGTAACGGTATAAGTCATAACGAAATAAATAATACAAACAACAAAGAATGACTCAAAGTAGCGGAAATTATTCCCTGCAATTGAATTCGTTTGGAAAAATAATTCAGATATAGAAATCACGCTTAACACGGCAGTATCTTTTATATTAATGATAAATTGATTACCTGTAGCTGGAAGAATGTTTCGAATGACCTGAGGTAAAACAACATTCATCATTGTTTGCAAATGGTTCATCCCAATGGCTTGGGCTGCCTCATATTGACCTGGGTCGACAGAAATAATCCCTCCACGAACAATCTCAGCCATATAAGCACCCGTGTTAATGGAAACAATAACGATACCAGCAATGAGCGGATCCATTTGATAGCCAAAGGCCATTGCTGCCCCGTAAAAAATAACCATTGCCTGTACAATCATTGGTGTGCCTCTAAAGAATTCAATATAAGCAGATAACAAGAAATTCACTATTTTTAATAACAACCGTTTAGGACCATTCTCAGGTATTGGTATTGTTCGAAGAATGCCTGACAACAAACCAATTAGGGCACCGAAAACGGTACCAATTAAGGCAATGACTAATGTCACACCGGCGCCTCGTAAAAACATTGGCCAATATTCGACAACGATGCGAATAATCCATTCTATACTCATAACAATGATCTCCTTTTCTCTCATCATGATTGGCCATTACCAATCAATCTGCTAAGGATTTGCGCTTCAAAGGTTTAATACGACGGAGAGGATGCGCTACCCTAGTTGTTTATTTCTCATGTCTCTCCTAACCTTCTTCTCGATATAAAACCGGCTACATCTCATGCAGCCGGCTCATTTAGTTATTCTGCCGCTGGCTGATTCTCAATAGCAGCATCCATTAATTCTTTTTGCTCTTCTTCAGAAATATCTGCAAGGATTTCATTGATTTTATCTGTTAATTCGCTACCTTTTTTCACCCCTACTGCAATGGCAGTATCTTCTTCACTTGTCTCAAATCCTTCAGTAAATTCAACCATCGCAAAGTTATCATTAGCAGCTGAAGCACTTACACCTTCCGGACGTTCAGAAACATAGCCGTCAATAATTCCAGACTCTAATGCAACACGCATAGCAGGGAAGCTCTCCATCGCTGTTTGCTGTTGTACGCCGTCAATTTGATCAATTACTGAATAATGAAATGTATTTAATTGGGCAGTAACCTTTGCCCCACTGAAGTCTTGAATGGATGTGGCATTTTCGTAATCGCCACCTTTTTTCACTACCATGACTAAATCAGATTCGTAATAGTTATCGGAAAAATCAATCGTTTCTTTTCGTTCTGCTGTTGGTGACATACCAGCAATAATAGCGTCAATTTTATCTGAACTTAATGATGGTACTAATCCATCCCATTTTGTTTTCACAATTACTAACTCTTTTCCTAAACCTTCTGCTATCTTCTTCGCAATCTCAACATCGTAACCGCCTGCAAACTCTGAATTACCTTCAATTGCTACTGCGCCATTGCTATCATCCATTTGCGTCCAGTTAAATGGCGCATAACCCGCCTCTAGTCCTACGCGAAAAACGTCTTTATCTTTTCCACCTGAACCTGTGCTTCCTTCAGCCTCATCATTTGAACCACAAGCAGCTAGAAACATACTCAGTACTATAGCCATAGCTAGTAAAGCAAATCTCTTTTTCATCTCTATTCCCCCTAATATATTTTTCTACTAATTAAACTATTCCGAATTAAGAAAAAGAATAACAAAAAAAGACCTGAGATGAACTCAGGTCCTTGTTATTCTTCCGCCTAAATCCTCTACTTTTCCCATTTTAGAGATAGTGCACCTTAATAAATCGGGTAAATTTATTAAGACAGTCCTGCAATTATTCACTGCAGACCCAACATGCTATACAAACGGGTATAGCACATTTCGGCGATATTTCCTTCTCTTTAGTCTCATCATGCCTTATCACTCTACTAAAGACTGTTAAATACCGCGCCTCTACCCCACCAGAAAAAGTGAGGTTTATTCAATTTGATATCTATTAGGCTACAATAGTTTAATAGCGTCTGTCAATATAAACTCTATGGAAAATTGGTCCTTTTTTCGCACAACCTTTTGATTAGAGCATAATTACCAATGTTAAGCTTGTTGGCTTGAAGCTAACTCTTTTAACTGTATGCTCAAACGATTAATATCCGCTACCGAATGATTTACGTTTGACACCATCTCATGTTCATCTTCTATGATAGCAACGATTTCCTCTGTAGCTGCGGCGTTCTCCTCTGATATATTTGCCATATTTTCAATCTGCTCTTGAATTTGTTCAAATTTTTCTGTGGCAGCGGAAACTTCATTGACACCTCTCACTAACTCTAAGTTGTTTTCTTGTAATGATGTTTGTATCTCGTTGAAAAAGGCAGATATCTCTGTTAGAAGTGCTTGTCCCTGCTTTACAGCACCTTCCCCTTCAAGAGAGCTTTTACGTGCTTCAAGAGACTGAGTGAAAAGAGTATTCGTCACTTCAGAGATCGCCACCGTGATTTCAGCACTTTGCTCAGCTAACTTCCTTACTTCATCTGCAACGACCGCAAACCCTCGCCCATGCTCTCCGGCTCTTGCTGATTCAATTGCTGCATTTAATGCGAGTAAATTAGTTTGATCGGCAATTTGTTTAATGCCTGCTAATAATTTATTCACTTGTTCCATACTTGAATGAACATCTGATACCGTCGATGCTGTCACACTAATCGTTGTATTTACAGTATTCATATGCGATGTAACATCGACTATCTTATTTAAACCATCTTGTACTTTCTCATTCATATTCTCCGACTTTTCTACGACACCTTCTGAAATGGCAACAGATTCTTTTGTATTTTGTAAAGACTGACTCATAGAATCATTGACAATATTTAAGCTGTTCGCTTCTTCTTGAATACTTGTAGCCATCTGTTGAGCAGCTTCTAATACTTGTTGACTTGACTCATGTATCGTTTCAATATTTTGCTTAAAAAGTCCAATATGATTTTCTAGAGTCACTGTACCTTTATCTATTGAACCAAAGGTGTCTTGCAACTGTATGAGGAGGTCCTTTGACTCCGTTTCTTTTTGCTCTGCTTGGTCAATTAATTCCCTACCCCAACTAGCTAATAAATAAAATAAGTACAAAATCCCGTTGGCGACAAGAATAATAGTAAAAATACTCCGGACACTATTACTTTCTCCTAATAACTGATGGCCAATTATAAAGTAGGTAGCAATAAAACTAACATTATAGAATACAGAAAAAGCAACAATCATTTCTTTCTTAAAATATAGCACCACCATTGCAATCGTTAAGAATAAAATATAATGCTTATTCAATGCATATCCGTCCACAAAAAAGAGCATCATCACAATGAGGTTTGGTATAGCAGCATATAAAAAGCCCTTTACGTAATCATTGATACGCAAAAAATACAGAACAATAGCCATGACAATGACAGAAATCCCAGCACACATAATGACAATTGTATCGCTCAAACCCCGGTCAATAACAATAGGTAAGACTAATAAAACAGCTAATGTCATCAATCCCCACATATTCACTTTATGAACTCTTAATAATTCATTCTTTTGCGTACCCAATTATTTTTCCTCCTAATTTAATCCAAAAACAAGGACTTTAAGCCTATTATTTGGGTTTTTTTTCTTTTATTTCTATTATTTATTTCGGTATGATTAACTTTTATGTTAGTGCTTTACAACTAAATATTTTAGGAGGATGCATAATGAGAATTGCTATCATGGGAACAGGATCTTTAGGGACGATTATTGGGGCACACTTATCAAAAGGGGCACATCATGTGGAATGCATCGATGTAAATACTGACCATATTAATGCCTTAAACAGTAACGGCGCAACAGTTGTGGGGACTGTAAACTTGCAGGCTTCTGTGAAAGCCATCACGCCACATGAAATGACTGGCATTTATGACCTTGTCTTACTTTTAACAAAGCAAGTATACAATAAATCAGTGCTCCTACAACTTCAAGCGCATATGAACGAAGCAAGTATATTACTCTCTTTACAAAATGGTGTTCCAGAAGAAAGTTTAGTAGAATCACTTGGTTCATCCATCATTATTGGTGGTTCTGTAGAGTTTGGTGCTACTTGGGTAAAACCAGGTGTATCACAATTAACATCAGACAAAGAGGCATTCTCTGCTCACGCTTTTCAAATTGGTGAGTTAGACGGACAGATTACTGACCGCGTGAACCTAGTAAAAACCGTTCTTGAAGATGTCGGTGGCACAATCGTTTCAAATAATCTAATCGGTACAAAATGGTCCAAACTTCTTGTTAATGTAGCGATGAGTGGTATGTCGGCAGCACTAGGTTGTACATATGGAGATATTTTGAATAACGAGGCAGCTGTCACAAGTGCAGTGATGCTAGCTGATGAAACGTTAAAAGTTGGTTACGCGAATAACATTCAATTTAGCGAACTAGCTGGTGTAAATGTTGGAATCTTCTCTATTAACGAAGACAAGAGCAATCTACCTATGGTCATCCAAGTTGCTAAACAAGCATTTGGTCCTCAAGCACTGCTCAAAGCTAGTATGCTACAAGATTTAGAAAAAGGATTACAAACAGAAGTCGATTATATTAATGGTTACATTTCAACAAAAGGGAACGCCCTACAAGTATCTACTCCAGTAAATGACCTTGTCACAAGCATGATCAAACAAGCAGAAGAAACAAACCAACTGCCGGACTTTAATGAAAATATTAAAGCATTTGAGTCCCTATTAAACAAAGAATTTGCTATTCATTAATCCATACTTGAAAGACAGGCTGAGTGAGACGCGCGAAATCAAACCCCTCACCAGCCTTTTTTCCTTCCTCATTCCCATGCAGAATTAGAGAATTAATTGGTTAATACATAAGTATAATCCAGTAAATAAAAGGATGAAGTAGGAAATAATTGAGAAAAACTTTTGGCTCATGACTTTAAATAGTAATTGTCCTAAAAATATACCAATTAGTACCACAGGAGCTCCAACCAAACTAGCGAGCCAAACTGTTTGTGTAGTACCGGCGACAACCATTTGGATAGCCAGACTGATTACATAGATATATAAATAAAAAGCAATTGTCGTTCCTCTGAGAATTTCCATATTCGTTTTGGTGCCCGAGAAATACAATAATAACGGCGGACCAGGCATACCAATACTTGTCGTTAATGTTCCAGATAGCCCACCAGCGCCATAATCTCTATTTCTCGTTTGCTTCATCTTTAATTGAGCAATCATCAACACAGTCAAAACCAAGATTAGAATACCTATCCCTAGTTTTAGCCAGTTAAGCGGTAACCAAAGAAAAATGACCATCCCTATAGGTAAACCAAAAATACTGCCGATGATGAGTCGTTTTAACACTTTTTGATCAACATCGACCTTGACTTTCCCTATCATGACAATCGAAATAAACAAAGATAAGATTAAGTTGATTTGAATGGCCTCCATCGGCTCAAAAAACAGCAGTAAAAATGGCGTCGCTAGAATAGAAAAGCCATATCCCGTACTCGCCTGTAATATAGATGCAACTAAAATAAGAAGTATATATAAAATGAGCAATTGAGCAAACCACCTTCACTATTACAGAAACTTTCTCCCCTGTCTCTATTTTACCATTTCAGCTAACAAAAACCCTCATAAGATGGACCGTTTGTTTCACGTGGAACGAGAAATTAGTGTGGGGACTTATCAAATTAAGATAAGAAAGTGCCTCTTAGTTATAGGGGTGCAGGATTCGTTCAAAAAGCTTTGTTGGATACGAATATATCTATTTTCACGTTGCAATCATTTTTATTTTATTACGACTCTTTATAATTTACTGTTGCTTTAAATTAAAGCATTCATTACTTCTTTACTGCCCTAATGATATAAACTGGCTCACTTCCTAATTTCCGCGGAGAAACGGTCATTTTCATATCGCTAAAACCGGCATTTTCCATTGCCTTCATCATATCCCCAGATGATACTCTCGGTCCTCTGGCATCTGCGGTTTTTTCAATATCAATGCATAAGAATGTACCTCGAGCTTTTAAGGTACGCTTGATTTCTTCTAGTACAGCGGATAATGGTTTTACTTCATGTAGCGAGATTGAAGCGATCGCAATATCTACTTGTTCATCTGCTAATGGTATGTCTTTAAAATTAGCTATTACGGGCTGAATATTTGTGATCCCTCTCTTCTCTGCTGTTAGCTGCAAATAGTTTAAAATTTCCTCATCCAAATCAAGTGCATAAACCAAATCTACCCTTTCTGCTATAGGTAGTGCTACGTATCCTGCACCAGCTCCTATATCTAATACGACGTCACTATGATTGAGGGGGAGGTATTGAAATAATTCCTCAGCTGAAAAACGGTCAATATTTTCTAGATTACTAATCTTTCTTTTTACTTTTTCATTCATAAGTATTAACCCCTTTTTAATTATAGATATAAACACTCTTTAATAACTATAATTTATTTAAACTTCTTTGTAAATGGGTAATATTGTAATGGATGAAAAAACGGAGCAGAGTTTGTTCTGCTCCTTTCTTTATGAGGATGCCTTTGTTTGGAGAAGCTTAATACCTAAGCCGACAAAGATCATGCCAGTTACCTTATTAATAATAAATTCTGCTTTAGGATTATTTCTAAGTTTCTTCGTTGTTGTAGAGGCAAAAAGCGCGACTATCGAACACCAAATGGTTCCTGTTACAACATAGGTCATACCAAGGATGATAAAAGGAAGTGGGCCATATCCATTGTCTACAGATATAAATTGGGGTAGAAATGAAATATAGAAAAGCGCCACTTTTGGATTGGTTAGATTGGTTAGTAAACCTTGAGCAAACACTTTCCTTGCAGTTAAAGGTTTCGTCTTTTTAACTTCAAATTGAGAGGATCTTTGAATGACCATACGTACGCCAAGATAAATTAAATACGCCGCACCAATCATCTTTACAATAGTAAATAAAATGACTGACGTTGTAAGAATAAGAGATAATCCGATAGCAGCTAAAAATGTATGCACCATTGCTCCTGTAGATATACCAAGAACAGAGTATAACCCTGCCTTCTTACCTTGTGAGACACTCCGTGAGACGATATACATCGTATCTGTCCCAGGGGTAATATTCATAATAATCGCGGCGGCTAAAAACACCGTAAAACTTGTGATGCCAAACATCTAATTCGCCCCCTCAACCAATACAAGTATTAAAATTACTTCTATTGTACTCCTCTCGCAAGAAAAGAAATAGAATATTTTTAAAGATTATTTCTGAACAAGGATAGCCATTGTCTCGCTTCTATCAGTGTAAGGTTCTCCAGCCACATTACTATACTCATTAATCACTTTAAATCCAGCATCCCGGAGCTCTCTTATCAACCGCTCCTTAGTAAAGTATTGATACCAAATGTGATACACATCAGCCGATTCTTCAGTCAGTACCAAAGTTTGTTCAAGAGAAATTTCATCATCATATTTTTTGTTATGAGAGATTTCCAAATGAGGATGGGCAGACCAAAACCCCCCATGATTATTCATTGACCATTGTTTTCCCTCTACAAAAGAATGATACTTATTAACGGTAAATACATCTAAAAATAGGCGTCCAGATTCAGTTAAGCAGCGATAAATATTCTTTAACAGCTGCTTGCGATTATTTGGTGATAATGCACCATAATCACAATAGATAAGCGTCGCAAAATCAAACGTATTTACGTCATCCATGTTCAGATAATCCTCAAAGCGGTACTGTATCGGTAAATGCCTTTCACTAGCCTGGGATTTGGCGTAATCAATAGAGTTCTCGGAGAAATCGATCCCGGTAACCGCATAGCCTCTCATTGCCAGCTGTTCACAATAAAGACCTGGACCACAACCGAGATCAACTACTCTGTCTCCACTGTTCATAAGCTGTGAAATAAATCTTACCGAAGCATCTATAAATTTCGGTTCTCTACTCGCTCCTTCATGGTTTGGATTAAGATGTGCTTTTAAAAGCTGTTTTGCAATATACTCATCTTGCCAAAACATTTTTTCAGATGGTTGAAAAGCTTCTGGCTGTTCAATTTTGCTTAAAATCTCCTTATACATAAAAAGTCCTCCTGATCGAAAGTTATTGCATATTATAACAGAATTCAAGGAAGGTAACGATCATTCTCTTGCTGGATGAATACATGGTTAACGGCTATACTATAAGAGATTCTTACTGAAAATTAGAGGTGTACAACGTGAAGCACGTAAATATTTTGATTGCCGATGATGAGGCGGAAATTGCTGACCTTGTTGGGCTCCATTTGGAAAAAGAAGGCTTTCATATTTTCAAAGTAAATGATGGAGAAGAAGCATTAAAAATTGTACAATCACAGCCAATTGATTTGGCTGTCTTAGATATTATGATGCCCCGTTTAGACGGACATGAAGTCACTAGAATGATTCGCAAACAAAACTATCTTTTTCCGATTATCTTTTTGAGCGCTAAAACATCTGATTTTGACCGTATCACCGGGCTTGTCATTGGAGCTGATGATTATATGACCAAACCGTTTAATCCTATGGAATTAGTGGCACGCGTCAAATCACAATTACGACGGACAATGCTGTATAATCAATCAGCTTCAAAAGAGAATATTTTAGAGTTTCGAGGACTTACGATTGATCCTGATCAACATAAAGTAACAAAATATGATACGGTCCTCTCTCTCACCCCGAAGGAATTTGATATTCTCCTCTTACTCGCTAACCATCCGAATAAGGTTTTTAGTGCAGAGCATATTTTTCAAACTGTGTGGGGAGATGCTTATTATGACAACCAAAATACAGTGATGGTTCATATTCGCACATTAAGAAAGAAACTTGGGGAAGACAAGAACGAGTTTATTAAAACCGTCTGGGGAGTAGGTTATGCCTTTCATGGTTAATTATAAAATTAATTTTCAAACGAAACTATTACTACTCGTCTTCGTTAGCATGATATTAGCTGGCGTAATCACATATTCACTTTTTGCATATATGCAATATTATTATCATCAGTTTGTGTTAATCGATGATCCTTTAGCTCGAATCAGATGGGCATTAGGAAATAAGGGTCTATTTATTATTTTTGCGATTCTATATATTCTATTTACACTCGTCATTTTCAAATTACTTACAAGACGAATTTCATCGTATTTCAGTCATATTTCACATGGTTTAAAGCAATTAGCTAACAGTGATTTTCAATATGAAACAAAAATTTCTACTAATGATGAATTTAGCCAGATAGCGATAGATTTAAATACAGCTAGTCTCAAGCTAAAAGAGGCGATTGAGCGTGGAGATTTTGCTGAGTCAAGCCGTGATCAGTTAATTGTCAATCTCGCCCATGACTTACGAACACCACTCACATCAGTCATCGGCTATTTAGATATTATCAAAAAAGACACTAGCTTAACCGAGGAACAAAAAAAGCATTATACAAACATTGTCTATAAAAAAGCTGGGCGGTTAGAAGAATTAATTGATCATCTTTTTGATATAACGAAATTAAATTATGGTAAGCTCTCTATTATCAAAAGTGAAATTAATTTAAGTGAGTTATTATTACAACTCTGTGAGGAAATGTATCCTGCCCTTAAGAAGAATCATTTAGAGGCAAGATTACATTTACAGCCCTCCTTAATGATTGAAGCAGATGGGAGACAATTAGCACGTGTATTTGAAAATCTCCTAAATAACGCAATACGCTATGGGGCAGATGGACAATTTATCGATATTCACACTTCATTAGACGATGAAGGAGCGATTGTGCAGATTATTAACTACGGTGATGATATCAGAGAAAAGGACCAACCTTATATTTTCGATTCCTTTTACACATCCGACCCTTCTCGTGCCCATCAAGAAGGTGGAACAGGGCTGGGGTTATTTATTGCCAAGAATATTGTTGAACAGCATGGCGGTCGTATTACTGTCAATAGTACAGTCATACAAACAAGCTTTGAGATTAGACTTCCCATTCATCCATCTACTTTGGATAATTAAAGGGATGATTTAAGAAAAACTTTATATTTACCCCTACTTTTTTTTAAGCTTTATTCTTTATCTTTAATTTTATGAATTGAAGGAGGAATAAACGTATGAAGAAGTGGGGATTTTTTTTAGCCATCATTTTATTTTTATTAATAGCCATCAATCAATATCTTACTTCGAATAAAGCCAATTTATTAAAGGATGATATTGAATACGCCAATGAGGAGAACGAAAACAATGATTTCAAGCCCATACCTTCTAATCGAAATTTATCTGTAGAAGAAGATATGATAAACGATGGTCAGCTATTACTTGTTAATGAAGAACATCCATTGAAGAAAAATACAATACTAGACGATGTAGTCAACGTATTTGACTATGATGAATTAGAGAAAGAGTTTGGTCTTATCGATGATGATATACAATTGTCGATAGATTTATTAAATCGATTTAATGATATGATCCATGAAGCTAACAAAGAAGGAGATTTTCAATTTTTACTAACAAGTGGCTATAGAAGCTGGGACGCACAACAAACGCTGTATCAGGAAAAAGGGGCGGATTACGCTCTACCTGCTGGTTATAGTGAACATAATTTTGGACTTGCCCTTGATGTCGGTTCTCAAGCAACAACTATGTATAGAGCAAAGGAAGCCCAATGGTTAGAAGAGAAAGCTTGGATGTATGGCTTTATTTTACGATACCCTGAAAACAAAAGTGATATTACTGGCATTTCATATGAACCATGGCATATTCGCTATGTTGGTTTACCACATAGTGCAGTAATGCATAAGAAAAATCTTGTATTAGAGGAATATTTAAAACTGCTAGAAACAGAAAAGACAATTGACTTTACATTAGGTGATGTAACTTATCATGTTCGATATTACCCGGTCCATGATAGCAAAACTATTACCTTACCGGATGACGATTACTATCAAATTTCTGGTGATAATAAAGAAGGTGTGATAGTCACTACTTACTCTCTTTAAAAAAATAACAGAGCTTTGACCATACTAATACATGAGAAACAAGAAAATTACCCGAGTGGTGTGCACAATTCAGCATGCACACCACTCGAGTATAATTAAGCAGGACTTCATAACCGTTGTTATAATACATCTTTCTCCATACCCAATCTTTGAACCACATCTGCTCGATCGACTTCATCAATCCAGTTACCATACTTTTCATATAGCTGCCTCAGTATCTGAACATTGCGGGCAATTACTTCACAACCACGATCATCGTATATGAAAAAGATGACATCTCTCGTTAAATTAATAAAGAAAACATCTGGATAATTGACATGATAACCACCAAAACGTGGTTTTAAAGGAAAGTCTTCATGAGCAGCTGCTTTTATAAGTGATTCTATTTGTATGTCTCGGCACTGACATAATAAAGAGAATTGTTGTAATTGGTATGCGTCTGCATCCTCCGCTTCAAAAGGGTAAGGCATGGTTTCCACCTGAAGTTGATACAACTTTTTACGTTGCTTCAAATGAGATTGGTAAACCTTTAATTTTCTCGTTCTCTTTTCTTTTTCAACCATTTTATACATATTAGTCACTAGCATCACTTCATCCTCGCTAGCAAATAACTCATTAAAAAGAGTTGTTGCCTGTTCATAAACAAGCTCAAATCTATCCATATTTAACTGACCTTGTTCGTTAAATTGGTAGATTTCTTCAGCGAACGTGAAAGGAATACCGATATTCCATTGCTGATAAATACTTGGCATTAGTTTTAATCCTGGAAAATGAGACTGCAAATAGTTTGGTAACTCCATAGAAGCCCTTTCTTACATGATTGCATATTGTTCATTTAACACATCTGTAATAAACATATGACCAGGTGCATGCGTAATCATAATCTCTGGTTTTGCCCGCATCGCCACTGCTTGTGGGGTTACGCCACATGCCCAAAATACAGGAACTTCTCCATCTTTAATGGTAACCGCATCTCCGAACTCAGGCTTGTTAATATCTTTAATCCCTATTTTTTCAGGATTTCCTAAATGTACCGGGGCACCGTGGACTGAAGGAAAGCGACTCGTTACTTGAATAGCCCTTATCGCATCCGCTTCTTTCATTGGTCTCATACTTACCACCATCGGGCCTTCAAACATACCAGATTTTACACATTCAATATTAGTTTCATACATAGGCACATTGCAGTTTTCTTCAATATGTCTGATTGGAATATGATTATTTAAAAGCGCTTCTTCAAAAGTAAAGCTACATCCAATTAGGAAGCCAACCATATCTGTACGCCAATAACCGGTTGCATCCTGCACCTCATCCACAAGTTCTCCATGCTTATATATACGGTACTTAGGAATATCTGTCATAATATTGCCGTTTGGTGCGGCTAACTTTGGTATAACTGATCCG
The DNA here is from genome assembly GCF_034651445.1 of Cytobacillus sp. OWB-43. NCBI lineage: Bacteria > Bacillati > Bacillota > Bacilli > Caryophanales > Bacillaceae > Cytobacillus > Cytobacillus sp. OWB-43. Next base: position 514,919 of record NZ_JAYEFF010000002.1, read on the forward strand.
ACCTCTGTTACATCTATAATCGGACAAGGCTTTTGGTTTCTTTGACAAAATAATAAAAAGTCAAAGGCAAGTTCTTTTGGTAATACAGCTAAATTCGCTTGGATAAAGCCATTAGCAATGCCAGCAGTAGGCTGCTTCCAATGACCGTCCCTAATCTGCTTACGTGCTTCTTCAGGACTTACTGTTGTTAAATTCAAACTTATTCACACCTTTCAAGCTATTATTCAAACAATTGTGGAATCCCATTAATTAAAGAGTAACCGCCCATTAATGCCATAACAATGACAATTAGTAGTCCAAACAAGGTTAACCATAAAGGATGTTTATAATCGCCAACAATCTTCGCCTTATGTGCAGCAATTAACATCACACCTAGAGCGATAGGCAAAATTAGTCCATTTAATGAACCAACTAATACGAGAATTTTCACTGGTTGTCCAATAATAACAAATACAAGGGTAGATATTGCGATAAAACCTACTGTAAACCATTTCGCATTTTTATCAATGAAATGGGTGAATGTCCGAATAAATGAAACGGATGTATAGGCCGCACCAACGACAGATGTAACCGCTGCTGCCCACATAATCACACCAAATATTTTATAGCCAACATTACCGGCAGCATGCTGAAACACGGATGCTGCTGGATTATCAGGGTTTAAAGTTAACCCTTGAGAAACAATCCCTAAAGCAGCTAAGAAAAGGAAAATTCTCATTAATGAAGCAATTCCAATGGCACTCACTGCACTTCTTGTTACTTGTGGTAAAGCTTCTTTCCCTTTAATACCAGCATCTAATAAACGATGCCCACCGGCAAAGGTAATGTAACCACCGACTGTTCCTCCTACTAGTGTAACAATAGCTAAAATATCAATCGTTTCAGGTACAAATGTACGTGTCACAGCTTCACCAACTGGAGGAGAGGCAGTAAACATGACATAAACCATCAATCCAATCATGACAAACCCTAGCACTTGTGTGAAACGGTCCATTAGCTTTCCTGCTTCTCTGACAACAAAAATACCAATAGCAACTAATCCACTTAATAAAGCGCCTAATTCTGGAGAAACACCAAATAATACATTCGTTCCAAGTCCAGCTCCAGCAATATTACCGATATTAAAAGCCAGTCCCCCCATCACTATGAGTAAGGCCAAGAAATAACCTAATCCAGGTAAAACCTGATTAGCGATATCTTGGGCTTTCTTTTCTGAGACGGCTAAAATTCGCCAAATATTTAATTGTGCTCCGATATCTATGATAATTGATACTAAAATAACAAACCCAAAGCTTGCTGCTAGTTTTTCTGTAAAAACAGTTGTTTGTGTTAAAAAGCCCGGCCCTATTGCTGAAGTAGCCATTAGGAAGGCTGCACCTAAAATAATACTTCTAGTTGATTGTGTTTTCATTAAGCTTCTCCTATTCGTCTCACTTGTATATTTTCTTTTTGTAGAGTCGCATGAATGAGTTTAGCAAATGCCAATGCATGTTTGCCGTCACCATGAATACAAACAGTATCTGCTAAGATGTCAACATCCTTTCCACTTACAGACGCTACTTTCCCTTCCTTTACCATACGAACGACCTGTGCGACCGCTACCTCTTGCTCGGTAATTAATGCATTTGATTCTCTCCTTGAAGTCAAGGAACCGTCATCTTGATACGTACGGTCAGAGAATACTTCACTTGCCGTTTTTAAACCTATCTTCGCACCCGCTTTTACTAGCTCGCTACCAGCTAAGCCAAACAAAATTAATTCTGGATCGACTTTGTACACCGCTTCTGCAATAGCTTCAGACAACTGAGCGTCTTTTGCTGCCATATTGAAAAGGGCTCCGTGTGGTTTAACATGTTGCAACTTTCCTCCCTCAGAATGAACAAAAGCGGACAATGCGCCAATTTGGTAGACAACAATATCATACGCTTCTTGAGGGGAGATATTCATTTCTCTTCTACCAAAGCCAACTAAGTCTTGTGTTCCTGGATGAGCACCAATCCCCACTTTTTTCTCTAATGCCAGTTTCACTGTCTTACGCATCGTTGTTGCATCACCTGCATGAAAGCCACAAGCAATATTTGCACTGGTCACATAATTTAATATTTCTTCATCATTACCAATTGAATAGTTTCCAAAACTCTCACCTAAATCACAGTTTAAATCAATCTTTATCATCGTTATCCCCCTATTGATATTTTATTTGGATACTCCTTTTATACTCATAGAGCCTTTGCTCCTTTTGAATAAAGAGCTTTTGAGCTTCTGTAAAAGATATTTTTTCAAAATATACCTCTTCTCCAGGCTTTGTTTGGGCCAATACATGTAAATCGATGGATGCCACCTGCCCAATCTTCGGGTATCCCCCAGTCGTTTGCCTATCAGCCATTAAGATGATTGGTTGCCCATCGGGAGGTACTTGAATGGTCCCCATAGCAACAGCCTCTGAGATCATTTCTTTCTCTTCTGATAATGCGAGTGCACTACCATTCAGGCGATATCCCATTCGATCCGATTGTGAAGCTACCTTATAAGGGTTATTGAATAATGCTATTTTGCTTTCTTTATTAAAAAGAGAAAATTGCTTCCCTTCAATGACTCTAATTCTTTGATTAGAGGGTCTTCTCATCTGAATCGGTATATGCCATTTTGCTTCAACAAATGGCTTGTCAGATTGTTTTAATGAAGCGATCATTTTTTTCGATAAGCTACTCTTCTCTTTTACAGTTAATCGATCGCCTTTTTGAAGCGCGCGCCCATTATGTCCACCAATATGTGCACGTAAATAAGTAGCATAACTATCCATGACCAACTCGACATCAAAACCACCAGCAATGGCTAAATAAGTACGACAGCCCTCTTTATACGAGGCGAATGTTAGCTCACTTCCGGCATTTACCCAAATAGGTTTCCACAGACTTACTTGCTGTCCATTAATTTGCGGACCGATATCTCCACCACAAAGACTAATCAAACAATCTTCGTGAAAAACAATTCGTGGGCCGATTAATGTCATTTCTAATGTAGGTTGTTCTTCGGAGTTCCCGACAAGCATATTCGCAATCTTATGAGCATCTTGATCCATGACACCACTGGCGATTACACCATATTTCTGGTATCCTGTTCGGCCAAGATCTTGTAGGGTCGATAATAAACCTGGTTTCTTAATCTCTATCATGACTGTTCAGCCTCCAATTGCTTATACTCATCAAAGCTAATTGGCTTAAATTGAATGCGATCGCCAGCCCTTAACAAAGTTGGCATTTCTTCCTGTGGTGTAAATAATTCGATTGGCGTCCTTCCAATCAATTGCCAACCTCCAGGTGTTTCAATAGGATATACACCTGTTTGCATCCCTGCAATCCCAACAGTCCGAGCTGGAATTTGTAGCCTTGGTGATTTCCTCCTAGGTGCAGCAATCTTATCAGACATCCCTCCAATGAATGGAAACCCCGGGGCAAAACCAATCATATGGACCAAATAATCACCAGCTGAGTGAATTTCGATTACTTCATCTGGTGTTAGGTGATTTAACCGGGCAACCTCATGTAAATCGGGACCAAATTCTCCACCATAACAGACAGGAATGTCAATTTTCCTGGAAGATAGGCGATTTTGTGTATCCACAGATTTTAATAATTCATTCAGTTCTGCGCATACAAATTCATAAGGTAGTTGTTCTTTATCGCATAATTGACTAACCTTCCAAATGTCATAAAATACCGCAATATTCGTGTAAGCTGGAATGCATTCCTTCATCCACGGTAAGCGTTGATCCTCGAGAAAATTCGAGAACATTTGAATTTTTTGTTGGGTTTCAGATGAAATCTGATCCCCTAATTCTATAAGAAGAGCTTGGTCTCCCAACGGACAAAAATGCCATTTCAATTTACACCCCTCCTTATCTAAGCTGTTCAGTTTATTTGTAAAAAATTCAATTATACTAATAATCTATCTATACAGATTATTTTATTTAAATAATACAATAAAGTATTAAAAATAAAAAGCAACCCTAACGATATTTACTATCTTTCAATAATAAAGATTGTTAGAGTTGCTTTATTGATGAATGCTTATTAGTTTTTTGTATTTAATTGATAATGATTCATCAAGTTCGTGATTTGATTACAAAAATGAGTAGCATTTTTCTCGCAATCCTCTTTTACCCAGTTTAGTATAATTTTGGTGAACCCGCCAATTTGAAATTGAATTAAGTATTCTGCAATATCAACGTCAGTGAAAACTTCCGCTAGCCCCTCTTCGATCATTTCAATGAATTCTTCCATAACTAAGTATTCCAAATCATGTGCAAATAGCTTTCTCAATACTGGTTTTTGTAGTTCTGTGATCATAAACATCATATGGATCATTTGCGCTATAGTTAGATTATCTTGTTTCTTCCTCATATTGAATAAATCTCTATACAATTGACGTAAATAGATGCGTATAATATCTTCTTTTGTGCCAAAGTTTCTATAAAAAGTTATTCGTGCAATCCCTGCTTGTTTCGTAATTGCTGATATTTTTATTTCACGAAATTGAAATTGATTCATCAAATCCATTAAAGCACTACACACAATCTCACGTGTTTTGGTTACTTGCTTATTCGTTGCTTCATTCAATTGTCTACTCCTTTTTAAGGATATTATTTACTTTTAACTCTATAAACACAATTGCTCTAATCTAGTTCTAAATTCTCAATTAATTACAACGAAACACATTCTTTTTACCTATAACATATTTATTTTAACACAAAACGCTCTATAAAAACCTGCTCAAAAATATATAGATAGAATCGTCGAATTAACAGTATACTAATTTTGAATCCATAAAAACTAGGTGATAGTAAATGACCTTTGATCAACTAAAACATTTTTCAACTGTGGCAAAAACACAATCATTCACTGTGGCAGCTCATGAACTTTTCCTTTCTATATCGGCATTAAGTCAATCCATCAGTAGTTTAGAGACCGAGCTAGGATTGATGTTGTTTAAACGCTCCCGTTCTGGTGCCCATTTAACTGCTGAAGGCGCTCTATTAATTGAAAAGGCCGAAGAAATCATGAAGATGACGAAAGAGTTTCAAACATTCGCACAAGCGCAAACAGAAAAACTCCAAGGACATCTTCGTATTTCTACAATACCAGGTCCTTCAAACGCTTTACTTGCCGCTGTATTTTCATTTAAGAAAGAACATCCAAATGTCTCCATAGAGCTTCAAGAGTTAGGACCAAAGGAGATAACAGAAAAACTAATCAACGAAGAAATGGACGTGGGTATGCTTGTTGTTGGACCATCTTCTGAAGTAAATGAAGATAAATTCCACTTTGAACCACTGCTAGAAGGCTATATGGTTGCTGGCGTACAAGCTCATTCCACACTTGCTGAAAAGCCTTTTATTTCAAAAAAGGATTTATCAAGATATCCCATTATTTTATATCAAGATGCTTACCTTAATCAGACGATCAAACAGCTTCTTGATAACAATAGCCAAAGAAATCTAGTTGTAAAAACCAATCATACAAATGCAATTACCCAATGGGTATCTAGTGGTAATGCAATAACGATTGGACTTGATTATTCATTTCAGCATATTGACGGGATTACCGGGGTGAAAATACAAGAATTAAAAGAAGAAAGAGTTCACTACGGCTGGGTTCATTTAAAGAAAAAACATATAAACCGACTGACAGATATTTTTCTTGAAACATTAAATCAGGAAATTAATAAGCTTATTGCGCAATCAAACGAGATGTGACATTTATGAAAAGGAACGTCCTCTGCATAAGGAAATGAAAATTGACTAAGAACATCCGTTTAAAGGTGTAAAAATCCGAACGCACACGAACCCTAAAAAAGGCATTCGAGTGACTGTTCGGATTTTCTTCTTATACTAAAATAACCCACAAAATCATTGCTACGATGATAGAAACAAGTCCTTGTAATAATGTCGCCATCGTTTGAGCTTTGTAAGCATCAGTTACCTTCATACCAGTAAATTGTGTAACAACCCAGAAGTAACTATCGTTCACATGACTAACGGTCATTGCACCCGCTCCAATAGCCATTACAACTAATGCTAGCGGTACTGCTCCTTCAATACCGACAACCGGAAGCATTGGGGCAATTAATGAAGATGTTAGTACTAATGCTGTAGTTGATGAACCTTGTGCTGACTTTAATGCTGCGGCAATCAAGAAAGGGATAATCAAGAAAAGCGCACCCGTAAACATATCGGAAATGTCCCAACCTTGAATAATATCCGCAACACCAGAGTTTTTGATTACTGTTCCAAAAACCCCGCCTGCTCCGGTAATTAAAAGTACTGGCGCGGCATCTAATAATCCTTTACCAACCCAATTAGTTAATGTTTCCTCATTAAATTGAGGTAATAATGGTAGAGCAGCGAGAATACCTATGAACAATGCTATAACTGGTGTACCTAAGAAACCAATAAATTGTGCAAACCAACCTTCGTATCCCAGAACGGCAACAATTGAACCTAAACCGATTAATAGAATGGGTAAAATAATTGGGAAGAACGCTTGAAAAGTCGAAGGCATCTTACCAAATGAAGCGACAACCTTATCATAATCGAATTCTTCTGTGTTACGATCCTCTGGAACTTCAATTTTTGTTGCTACTTTAACTGACCAAAGATAACCAATGGCAGCAGCAGGAATGGCCACAATAAAACCAATTAAAATCACTGTTCCTAAATAGGCTTCTGCACCAATATTTCCCGCAGCGGCAATTGGGCCTGGTGTTGGTGGTACAAGTGTATGAGTGGCATATAATCCTGTAGCTAGTGCTACAGACATTGAAGCCATCGTTACTTTAGCTCTCTTAGCTAATGCCTGGCGTAAACTATTAAGAATAATAAAACCAGAATCACAGAACACTGGAATAGAAACGATGAAACCAATAATACTCATGGCAAGCTGTGGTCTCTTTGGACCCACGATACGTAACACAACCTCTGCCATTCGATAAGCCGCACCTGCTTTTTCTAAGATCACTCCAATAATTGTTCCAAACACAATGACAAGACCGATACTTGTCATAACACCGCCAAATCCACTATTAATGCTCTCAACTATTAAATCAAATGGCATTCCTGATGCAAATCCAACGAATAGAGCACCTATTAGTAAAGACATAAATGGATGAATCTTAAACTTTGTTGTCGCTAATACGATAATTAAAACCCCAATAGCAATGATGAAGAATAACATTCTTTTCCCTCCTAAAAATGGATTTATCTTTGAAACGCAATAAATGTTCTCATTACTCGTTCAGCAGCATCCGCTAGCAATTCTGCTGAACGCTCCATCGCCTCGTCTAACTCCATAGGACTTGTCACTAAACTGTGGACACTAGTAATGCCATATTCATATAACTCTTCAATACCTTTACCAATAGAACCCGCTAGAACAAAGACAGGAATATGATTTATTCTCGCTGCCTCTGCCACACCCATAGGTGTCTTACCAGAGGCTGTTTGAAAATCACACTGGCCTTCACCAGTAAATACACAATCGGCATTCACCATTTTTTCCTTTAGTCCAGTGTACTCAATAACAAGATCAATCCCTCTTTTCATATCTGCATTGAAAAAGGCTTGGAAAGCACCACCAATTCCTCCTGCTGCACCTGCACCCGGCCGATCATGTAAGCGAACTTTAGTCGCATGCTCAATCACATCTGCCCAGTTACCCATATAGTGATCTAACGTCTCAACCACTTCAGGACTTGCCCCTTTTTGAGGACCAAAAACATGGGAAGCACCATTAGGACCAATAAACGGATTCTGTACATCAGAAGCGATTAGAAATTGACAATCCTTAATCCGCGAATCAAGAGAGTCTAATTGAACAGACGTAACTTCACCTAGCGCTTCACCACCAAGACCAATTTCATCTCCGGCATCGTTCATTATTTTTAGCCCTAGAGCTTGTAACATACCAGCTCCGCCATCATTGGTAGCGCTTCCACCAACTGCTAAAATAAAATGGCGATAACCATCATCTAACGCTTTCTTAATTAATTCTCCTGTGCCAAAAGTTGTAGCAATCAGTGGATTGCGTTCACTATTATCTATAAGCTCTAGACCAGAGGCACTCGCCATCTCAATAACACATGTCTTTTCATCGCCGAGTACACCATACTCCGCCGCGACCTTTTTGTGTAATGGACCCATCACACTAACTTTTACCTTTTTCCCCCCCGTTGCGGAAACAAGACTATCCATTGTTCCTTCTCCACCATCCGCTACAGGAACAGAAATAACTTCGCACGAAGGAAGCGCTTTCTTAACACCTTTAGCAATTGCTTCTGCAGCAGAAACACTCGATAAGCTACCCTTATATGAATCAGGTGCAATAACTACTTTCATAAACTCGCCACCTAACATCTATTGTGTTATCCTTATTATAATTATGTGTCATACTATTTGTCATCGTTATGATTGAACAAAAAAACAGATTATTTTGGTTAAATTTTTATCTATTATAAACAGATTGTGATATTATTTTACTGATATATAACAAACGAAATGAAGAGAATAAGGATGGGCCATATATGTTAACTCGTGAAATTGCCGCAGAAATTGTTAAGCAAACCATGGTTAGACTGGATAGAAATATAAACATTATGGATGATAGAGGCAAAATAATTGCATCTGGTAACCCCGATCGAATCAATATGATTCATGAGGGAGCAACAGAAGTTTTACGTACTGGTAGAGCTGTCACCATTAGTGATAAGGATATACAGTGGAAAAACTCATATCCCGGTGTTAACCTACCTATTCATTTTCAAAAAAAAATCATCGGTGTGATTGGCATTACTGGTGACCCAGATGAAATTTTTGAATTTGGTGAGTTAGTAAAAATGATTACAGAGATGATGATTCAACAATCCTTTAGTTTAGATCAGTTAGAGTGGCAACAAAAAGCGAAGGATCATTTATTCGATGATTTATTGCAGGACTCAATTGAAGATTCATCGATTGAACAACGATTTAAACTATTTGAGATTCATCTTTTGCCCCCCTTTCAAGTGTCAGTCATTAAAACAGATATGCCCAAATTGAAAAAAAATGACTTCATCCAATGGGTGGAAAGATTTTTTCCCAAAGAGAATACATTGATTGGTTTCCTAGGAATCAATCAACAATTTATACTTCATACCGGGTTAACAGAGGAGCAAATCATTCATCGGTATCAAAGTTTCATTTCATTTATAGAAGAAAATCAACTTACTGCAAGAATTGGGTTGGGTTCCAATGTGAAGACTGTCAATAACATTCAACATTCCTATCAGCAATCCATTTCGGCTTTAACATTAAGTGCAGAGTCTTCTATTTTTGCTACTTTTAAAGATATTGAAGCACAAGCATTACTGAATGAACTGAGTGAAGCATCTAAAACTTACTATTATACAAGAGTACTGAATGGACTTTCTGAGAAGCTAATTGAGACACTTGAAAGCTTGTTTGCAAATAATTTAAACCTTGGAGAATGTGCGAAAAGTTTATTTATCCATAGAAACTCACTCATTTATCGGCTAAAGAAAATCAAAGAAATAACCGGATATAACCCACAGCATACTCTCGATGCGATTACATTGCAACTTGCGATTTGGCTTAGACAAATGCATAAAGAGTAACTGGTTAAATACCTTCCTCACTTGTTGGTTCTCTGACTCTTGTAAAAATACCATTTGTGATTTCAAGTAAAAAAAGCTCGCCATCTGGTGAGCTTTTCTAATCTATCTACTAATTAATGAAATAAAATACTTTGAAAAACCCAAATCTGGTGGACCATACTAATTAGACAATCGCGCAAACGACTGTAAAGTTTCATCTATATCATCTTTTGTCCGTGAAACAATATCTTTTAGCTCATCAGTTATCTCATACACATTCACGACTTGCTCTGTAATATTCTCAATATTTATATTTACTTCTTTCATCGCATTATCAGCTGAGACAGATAGCTTTTTAACTTCTTTGGCAACAACTGCAAACCCTCTTCCTTTTTCACCAGCATGAGCTGCCTCAATAGCAGCATTAATTGCCAATAAATTCGTCTGAGATGCAATATTTCGAATAAGTTTAGATGTTTCTTCAATTAGCTTCATTTGTTGTTTCAACGTTTCTAAAGCTAATACCTTTTCATTAGAGTTAGATAATACCAGTTCAACCAGATGTGTGGGCGCCATTTTTAATTTTGAGATCATCTCATTTGTATGCTGCTCCCTTTCAGTAATGTCCGTGGCAATTTTTAAAACTCCCTTTACCTCTCCTTTCGTTCCTATAACAGGAATATATGTCGCTTCTAACCACAATAATTGGCCAAACTTACCCACTCTTTTGATTTTCTCTTGAAACTTTCTTCCCCTTCTCAAATTACGCCATAGCTCAAGATAGGTTGAACCATTCACCTCTTCAATAGTACAGAAATTCTGATGATCCATTCCTACCATTTCTCCTGACTGATACCCCAGTACTCTGGCAAAATTATCGTTAACCCATATCACTTCTCTATCCAAATTAAACTCAATCATGGCTAAATTTCTCTCCAGTGATGCTAACACTTCATTATTATCTAACACTTGATGATTTTCCTGAAAACCAATTGTTGTATTCATACATGCTCCCTTTCATACGCTAGTAGTTCTTTTTACCCACATCAAACATAAACGAAACCTACAACAGAATATAGTTTTATTTCATCTACTTAAACAAAAAGGTCTTTCCTTTGTTTTTTGCCAAAAAGGAAGAGATAATAAATAGATGGAAATTTGCCAAAGGTGGGGTTAGCACTGAATAAAATGAATATGGAACTCATATTAAAGACACTTGATTATACACGCGTTGGTATTTTAATTACCGATCCGAGTAAGCATGATAACCCTATTATCTATTCTTCTAAAGGTTTTACTGATATAACAGGTTACACCAAAGAAGAGGTAATCGGTAATAATTGTCGTTTTCTACAAGGCGAGCAAACAAGTAATGAAACCATTGCTCGTATTAGAGAAGCAGTAACAAGAAAAGAATCCATACAATGTGAAGTTCTAAATTATAAGAAGAACGGCGATATTTTCTGGAATCACTTAACAATTGATTCGGTTTATATGGAAGAGGAGGAAGCCCATTTTTTTATCGGTGTTCAACATGATATAACTGAACAGAAAGAGGCCGAGCAAAAGTATTTACAGTCCTTACAGAGAATCGAAGAACTTGAAACACCTATTATTCCACTCACAGATAAGGTATCTGTTCTCCCTTTAGTTGGAGAGATGAATGAAAGTCGTTACCATAAGATGACAACGCAATTATTGCAATCATTAGAGAATACATTTGCTGAAACCCTATTAATCGATGTAAATGGATTAACTACTTATAATGAAGAAATTATGCAAAGATTTATTGAACTAGCAAATGTATTATCATTAATGGGTACTTCTATGATATTGTGTGGAATCAAACCGGCAATGGCACAGAAATCAATTACATTTGCCGATCGACCTACAAGTAAGCTTAGAACCGCTAGTACAATTAGAGCTGCTCTTGATATTGCTTCTAAATAAAGGAAAAATGCAACTCTAATTGATAGCAGTTGCATTTTTTTCAAATGATTATTTTTGTGTCAGGCTAAACTTTCAATGAATAAACACAACAACTTATCCTGCCATTGATTGTTTCTTCTCTTCTTGTTTCTCTTTTTTTCTAATCTCAGTGAATTTCCGGGATTCAGCCACAATGACTGGAGATAGAAGCAAGAGAGCAATTAAGTTTGGTAAGGCCATTAGTGCATTAAAGATATCAGCAATTCCCCAAACCATTTCTAACTCTAAAGCCGAGCCAATGAGTACTGTTATGACAAACAGCACCTTGTATATCACTGCATTTTGATCACCAAATAAATAACCAAAACATTTCTCGCCATAATAAGACCAGCCAATAATAGTCGAATAAGCAAAGAACATAATACCAATAACTACAAGCATATTACCTACACCAGGTAAGAAGAATTCAAATGCTTCTCCCGTTAAACTAGAAGCATTTTCATGCCCGACATAAAGACCACTTAATACAATCGTTAAACCAGTAATCGAACAAACAATAATTGTATCAATAAATGTTCCTGTCATTGAAACTAACGCTTGTCTACCAGGATAATCTGTTTTAGCCGCTGCGGCTGCGATGGGTGCTGAACCAAGCCCCGCTTCATTAGAGAATACCCCACGAGCGATACCATAACGAATGGCCATCCCGACTGCACCACCAGTTGCTGCGGATGGGTTAAAGGCCTCAGAGATAATAAAACCTAATGCTTGAGGTACTTCAGTAATATTCATAAAGATAATAATAAGTCCACCAGCTAAATAAAATAATGCCATGAAAGGAACGAATATACCCGTAACTCGACCAATTCCTTTAATTCCACCTAACAGTACTAATCCTGTTAATACCATTAGAACAACACCCGTAATCCATGGGTTCACCCCGAAATTGGCTTCAAATGAGCCAGCAACAGTATTTGCTTGTGTCATATTACCAATTCCAAATGATGCCAAAAATCCAAAGAGAGCAAATAATACAGCTAACCATTTCCAGCCGAGACCTTTTTCAATATAATACATCGGTCCCCCGGAGATTTCACCTTTACTATTCGTCACGCGGTATTTAACTGCTAAAATGGCTTCACCGTATTTTGTCGCCATTCCAAAAAATGCAGCTAACCACATCCAGAATAAAGCACCGACCCCACCAAGCATCACTGCTGTCGCTACACCGGTAATATTTCCTATCCCAAGTGTGGCTGCCATTGCTGTCATCAAAGATTGAAAGTGGGATATATCCCCTTTATCTTTATTGTTTTTATCACTTTTACTAAAAGTAAGCTTTAAGGCATACGGAAGTTCCCTTATTTGGATAAACCCTAACCTAAAAGTAAGGAAGATCCCCGTTCCCACTATCAATACTAGGGTTACTGGCCCCCATACAAAATTACCTACTACGCTTATTAAGTTCTGTAGCCATTCCATCATTTTCCCTCCTCTTTAATTTTCTGTTATACAACAATAAACAATTAGATTGAATTATTATATTATAATAGATTCTTTACAAAAAATAAATACGAATTAAAGCATTACCACGTTATTTTGTTGAACATTTTCTAAATTTTTATCATAGTAAGAAAATTAACTTAACTTATAAAGTCTAAAAATTCTAAACTATTAGCCTATAATTCTCTTCTTATATAAGAATCACCTCTTTTTTCTTCAAAATAATGATGAATTCTGTCGAACAAATAACCAATACTTTTGTTTTAAGAATATATTACTGTAAAATTAAATCTTTTGAAGCGGGAACAATGCCTTAAGGGAGAGGAGATTTACCCCATAGGAGTCCTTTAAAGAACCTAGATGGGTTGTATTTATTCAAACACATCTTAAAAAATTTAAGTGGTAGACCATCCTATCATATCTAACGATAGTGTTTTAAATTTGAACATTACATGGGAGGAATCACTTGATTGAAGCGAATAAAAAAAGTAGGGGTCGCCTACTTTTTTGGTTTAAGCTTGCACTTCCCGATATTCTGCTTTCTTCTTAAATAGGGCAGCGACAAAGGGACAAGCTGGGACAATTTTTTTATTTTGACTTTTCACCTCTTGCACAACCGAATCCACTAGTTGTTCAGCAAGTCCAGTCCCTCTTGCTTCTTCCTCTACATATGTATGATCAATAACAATGGTGTGATCGTTTCTTTCCGAAAAAGTAACTTCTCCTTGTTCCTTCCCACTATCATCGATACCATAATGTCGATTGCTTGCTTTTTTAATTTCCACGCCTCACACCTCCTTCTTTTGAATGATGGTCTTCATGATGCTTTTCTCAAAAACACGAACCGTACACGTTATAAGAGCAGCGTACCTTTTTAATTATAGTATGTGCTAATGTTTACTGGGATATGTACTATTTTCGCTTTGGTTTATCCATCTGAATGACGGGCAACTCCTACTTGCTCGGCCTTCATCTTTGCTTTTTATGGAGGAATCCTATACGGTCCCACCTTGTTTACCCTGGTAGAACTATGGCTCTATTTTTTTGGAAACGATAAGTTACCATGATGATAATAGTAGGGTTCACTTTCAATTGCCATTACGGTATGTTGACGAAGTGCTTTTGACGTGAGTATTCTAGGCTCATTTAACTCTTGTACCTGCGATGCAAAAATGGTTTGAGGCAGAGGACAATCAAAAGCATTTAACCATTGACTATCTTTTTTAGCTTGTATAAGGTGCCAACATCCTTTGGGGATATTAACTACTTGGTTGGGGGAAATAGTGAACAACTTGATTTGATGTACATCTGGTAACACAAATGATACTTCTATTCTCCCCTGTACACAATATAAGAGTGAAGAAGCATTCAGGTGACATTGAATGGGTGTCACTTCACCCTTCTCTAAGGAGACAATCAATAAGGTAATATTCTCATCATTACAAAACACCCTTCCCACTCCTTCAACATCAAATTGCTTCATTATATGTAACCTAAATGGAATAGTGACGAATGATTTATCTTAAATAGTGAATAATAATTAAATCTTTATTTGAGCTAAGAATACCTTTCTAAGAGGATTCGTCCTCCACCCTTCCCCCCATTTCCTCCATACTGAAAAAAACAATTCTTATTAACTCCTTGAATAATCGAAAATTCGAGATATAATACTTGTATACAAGTATACTAAAATGAGAAGGTGTTATGATGAACGAACCAATAGAATTTCTCTACCCTTCCAAATGGCTTACGAAAGCTTCGACAGGTGAGCGCGTTGTAAGTGAATTAAGGATGCAAATTCTCTCAGGACGTATTGAAAGCGGTACCATTCTTTCTGAAAATAAATTAGCTGCTGACTTTTCAGTAAGTCGATCACCAATAAGAGAAGCATTAAAAATTCTTTCTGCTGAAAATATTATTCGCCAAGAACGAATGGGTGCAGTCGTCATTGGCTTATCCGAGAAAGAAATAGAAGAAATATATGATGTGCGTATTCTTATTGAAACGTTTATCTATCAACGACTTGTACGTTCAGATATTACAGACCTTGTAAAAGAACTCAATAAGATTTTAGAAATGATGAAAGTCTCTATTAAATATAATGATGCGGATGAATTCTCACTTCAGGATTTACAATTTCATGAGACAATTATTCGAGCCGCTGATCACTCATATATATTAATGATCTGGAATAATTTAAAACCAGTCATGGAAGGATTGATTCTATTATCCATGCGTAAGCGTTTTAAAGAAAACCAGCACGATTTCGAACGCATATTCACAAACCACGCACTCTATATTGAAGCGATTGAGAAAAAAGATAAAACATTAATGATTCAATCTCTCCATCAAAATTTTGATGATGTGCAAGGAAGAGTTGAAGATATGTGGAAATCCCAAGAAATTCTTGCAGAAGGGGGCGGAACAAAATGACAACCTATATGTTAGGTGTAGATATTGGAACAACCAGCACAAAGGCTGTTCTTTTTACAAAAGACGGGAAAGTCATTCAAAAAGAAAACATCGGCTACCCATTGCATACACCAGATATGTCTACAGCTGAGCAGGACCCTGAAGAAATCTATCAAGCGGTCAAGCAGGCGATAACGAACATTATGAAAAAAAATAGAGAAATGATGCCAGCATTTATTTCCTTTAGTAGTGCCATGCATAGCCTAATTGCTATCGATGAGAATGATCAACCATTGACTCCATGTATTACATGGGCCGATAACCGCAGTGAATCATGGGCACATAAAATTAAAGATGAATGGGGTGGCCATGAGATTTATAAACGTACAGGGACCCCTATTCATCCAATGTCCCCATTGAGTAAAATAACATGGATCACAAATGAACGCCCAGAAATAGCCCAAAGAGCGAAAAAATACATTGGCATAAAAGAGTATATTTTCAAGAAGTTCTTTAACCAATATGTTGTTGATTATTCTATCGCATCAGCAATGGGAATGATGAATCTTACTGAATTAACATGGGACAAAGAAGCATTAAAGATAGCGGGCATTCGCGAGGACCAGCTATCCACCCTTGTTCCCACAACTCAGATATTCACGCACTGTGACAGTGAGCTTGCCTTACAAATGGGACTTGACCCTCATACCCCTTTTGTTATCGGCGCAAGTGATGGTGTCCTCTCTAATCTTGGTGTCAATGCAATTGGCAAAGGGGAAATCGCCGTCACCATCGGAACTAGTGGAGCCATTCGTACGATTATTGACCGTCCGCAAACAGATGAAAAAGGCCGGATTTTCTGTTATGCACTAACGGAAGATCATTGGGTCATTGGTGGCCCTGTTAATAATGGTGGGATTGTCCTCCGTTGGATTCGTGACGAATTTGCCTCATCCGAGGTAGAGACTGCCAAACGTTTAGGACTCGATCCATATGAAGTGTTAACAAAAATTGCTGAACGTGTGAGACCGGGTGCAAATGGACTTATTTTCCATCCTTTCCTTGCGGGTGAAAGAGCACCTGTATGGAATCCAGATGTTCGAGGCTCATTCTTTGGTTTAACCCTTTCACATAAAAAAGAACATATGATTCGCGCCGCATTAGAAGGTGTCATTTTCAACTTATACACTGTTTTCCTCGCACTTATGGAGTGTATGGACGAACCTGTTACGCGTATTCAAGCGACAGGCGGATTTGCCCGCTCTGCTGTTTGGCGCCAAATGATGGCGGATATTTTTGATTCTGAAGTGGTCGTACCTGAAAGCTATGAAAGTTCCTGCTTAGGGGCATGTATCCTTGGGTTATACGCTACAGGAGAGATTGAAAATTTTGCAGTAGCTTCTGACATGATCGGTAGCACACATAAACATACACCAGATGAAGATGCAGCAAATGCGTATCGTCAACTAATGCCTAGCTTTATCAACCTGACAAGAGTATTAACAGAGGAATATACAAAAATCGCTAACTACCAAAGAGGCTTGATTGGAAAAGATAGCGAATAAAAAGGAGAGAAAACTATGCCATTATTTATTGTTGCTTTAGGTATCATTGCCCTATTGCTCCTTATTATGGGGCTCAAACTCAACACATTTGTCTCACTTATTATCGTTTCATTTGGTGTTGCCCTAGCTCTTGGCATGCCTGCATCAGAAATTGTTGGCACGATTGAAAGCGGTCTTGGTGGAACACTTGGACATATCGCCCTAATCTTTGGTCTAGGTGCTATGCTTGGTAAATTAATCGCTGATGCTGGCGGTGCACAAAGAATTGCAATGACCCTTGTCAATAAGTTTGGTGAGAAAAATATCCAATGGGCAGTTGTCGTATCATCCTTTATTATCGGGATTGCCCTATTCTTTGAAGTAGGTCTTGTATTACTTATTCCCATCGTATTTGCGATTTCAAGAGAATTAAAAGTATCGAT
The DNA here is from genome assembly GCF_034651445.1 of Cytobacillus sp. OWB-43. NCBI lineage: Bacteria > Bacillati > Bacillota > Bacilli > Caryophanales > Bacillaceae > Cytobacillus > Cytobacillus sp. OWB-43. The sequence goes on from NZ_JAYEFF010000002.1 coordinate 532,395, forward strand.
TCTTTATCTCGGTATCCCAATGGCAGCAGCATTATCTGTTACACATGGTTTCTTACCGCCTCACCCTGGTCCAACCGTCATTGCTGGTGAGTACGGTGCAAATATCGGTGAAGTTCTATTATATGGGATGATTATTGCTATCCCAACAGTGATTATTGCTGGTCCAGTTTTCACTAAAATTGCGAAGAAAATCGTACCAAACTCATTCACAAAGAGCGGAAATATTGCTTCTTTAGGTGAGCAAAAACAATTTAAACTTGAAGACACACCAGGGTTTGGTATCAGTGTATTTACAGCGATGTTACCAGTTATCCTTATGTCGATTGCAACAATCGTTACTTTACTTCAAGAAACGATGGGCTTTAGCGATAGCATAATCGTTATCGTGATTAAGTTCATTGGTGATGCTTCAATCGCGATTTTGATCTCTCTACTTGTGGCCATTTACACAATGGGCATTGGCCGCAATATTCCAATTAAACAAGTAATGGACTCTTGCACAACAGCCATCACACAAATTGGAATGATGCTACTGATCATCGGTGGCGGTGGTGCTTTCAAGCAAGTATTGATTGACGGTGGGGTTGGTGATTATGTTGCCCAATTATTCGAAGGCACGACCCTTTCACCTATCTTATTAGCCTGGACCATCGCAGCCATCTTGAGAATTTCCTTAGGTTCTGCGACAGTTGCAGCATTAACAACAGCTGGACTTGTTATCCCTTTACTCGGTCAAACAGACGTTAACCTAGCTCTCGTTGTACTCGCAACAGGTGCAGGTAGCTTAATCGCATCCCACGTCAATGATGCAGGTTTCTGGATGTTTAAAGAGTATTTTGGTTTATCAATGAAAGAAACGTTTGCTACATGGACATTATTAGAAACAATCATTGCCATTTCAGGCCTAGTATTTACTTTATTATTAAGCTTGATTGTTTAAGTGACAAAAAGCAAAAGCCGAGAGAGTTACGATCCACTCACTCGGCTTTTTGCTTTGTTATTAGCTAATTCGGAGAGAACCGTTATCGTATCAAAAAGCCGATCTGAAATTATAAAAGCTTGAATGGGATGGAAAATATCGTTAGAGGTTTAAGAAAATTAAAGGCACGCACAATGAGTCATACATAAACATCGGTCTAAACGTTCTTGCTGTAAGCTACTGTGACTTTGCGTGTACAACTTTGGTTTTTTATTCGATTTTTTGCGCGTATTCCCTGTTTGTGCGCACTTCTTTCCTTTTCTCCACTCACTTTTGCGCGTATTTCCTGTTTACGCGCACTTTCTTCCTTTTCTCCACTCACTTTTGCGCGTATTTCCTGTTTACGCGCACTTTCTTCCTTTTCTTCACTCACTTTTGCGCGTATTCCCTATTTGCGCGCACTTCTTTCCTTTTCTCCCTCGACTTTTGCGCGATCATCCCGCTTCATTTCCCACCAACCAATTCATTAAGAAGGTTCTGATTCAATACATCAGACTCACATAGACAGACACATTCATAAAATGCAACAAGAGGCTGGGACAAAAGGTTTTCCGCAAATGAAAAAACGAACTAATATTTGAAACTCTATTTTAGAGCTTCAGATTAGTTCGTTTTTTATTATTTTTCACGTATTTAGTTTAGTTAAGAATTAGAAGTGAATAATTTAGTTTTGTTCCAGCTTCTAGATCATAGACATTTCTATGTTATTCAAATGCCGGAATCGCCGTTTCATCATAATTTTCTTCTAAGAATTTTTTCACTTCAGGGCTTGTCATTGCTTCTGCAAGTTTTTGAATCGCTTCTGAATCTTTGTTATCTTCGCGAGCGACAAGTGTAATGGCAAAGTCATTATCAATACCTTCTGTTAGTAGTGCATCACTTTTTGGTGTTAAGCCCAGTGGTGCAGCATAAGCAGGAGTCATTACGACTGCATCAGCATCATCATACATTCTCGCTAGCATTAATAAATCTACCTCTTCGAACTGATAATTCTTTGGATTAGATGTGATGTCTGATTTCGTATAATATGGACCTGTTTTTTCTTTTAATTCAATCACATCATGTTGCGCTAGTAATGCTAATGAACGGTCAATATTGGATACATCATTGGCAATGGCAATCGTTGCTCCTTCAGGTAAATCAGCTATATCTTCAAAGTTCTTTGAATAAACACCATAATTAGCAAAATAAATCTCTTGTATTGCCACTAAATTCGCATCATTACTACGATTGTACTCCTCCATATAAGGAACATGTTGAAAAAAGTTTGCATCTACTTCTTTTGCCGCTAATGCTGTATTGGGTTGCACATTATCACTTAGCACAACCATCTCTAGATGAATGCCCTCTTCTTTCAGTTGTGGCGCTACTAACTCAAGAATCTCTGTCATCGGTGGAATAAGCGAAGCGACTTTTAGTGTTACCTCTTCTTTACTGTCACCACCATTTATTTGTTTATCGTCTGTTTGATCTTCTGTTTCTTGACCACAAGCAGCAAGCATCAAAATACTTAGTATCATTAAAGCAAATAGTCTTTTCATATTTTCCTCCTTCAGTATGTAATCATCTCTTATCAATCACTCTCGCAACTGTTGTCCCAATAAACTGGATGCACTGTACCAGAATGACCATAATAATGATCATATATATCATTAAATCCGTCATAAATTGTTGATATCCATAGCGAATGGCGAAATCACCAATTCCTCCACCACCTACTACCCCCATAATAGTGGAATAGGATATAAAACTAATAATTGAAGTCGTTAAGCCAAGGACTAGCCCTGAACGTGCTTCGACAAACAAAAATTTGAAGACAACTTCGACAACCGATGCCCCCATTGCCTTTGCTGCCTCTATTACGCCTCTAGGGACATCTAATAAAGACTGCTCTACAAGGCGAGAATAATGTGCGATAGCGATAATAGAAAGCGGTACAGTTGCTGCCGCTGTGCCTATCGCTGTCCCAATAATGAACCTTGTAAAAGGAATCAAGAAGACGACTAATAATAAAAATGGAAAAGAACGAATCGTATTAACCAATAAATTTAAAATCGAAAAAACAGCTCGGCTTTCGAGTAAATTCCCTTTTCGACAAAGAAAAAGTAGTGTTCCAACAGGGAGTCCCACGATGACAGCGGCAAAAATAGACATCCCCACCATCGCAAAAGTCTCGCCAATCGCTTGCCATATTTCCGCCTCATACCTTTGCAATACTTCAGGCATCCCCGCTCACCTCACCTGTTAATTTTTCAATAAAATATTCAGGGGTGTGGTCCACATCAGGGATGCCTTTTGGTTCTAGCTCGATTGTCTTATAGACAGAACCATCTGCCATGACCGATACGCGGTGACAAATGCTTTGTATAACCTCCATCTCATGGCTAACAATGACAATCGTGACCCCTAATGTACGATTAATCTCCTCTAGCACAGCGAGAATTTCTGCTGTTGTATGAGGATCAAGCGAAGAAGTTGGTTCATCGCATAATAACACCTTAGGCTCGTTCGCAAGGGCCCTAGCAATCGCCACTCTTTGTTTTTGACCGCCACTTAAACTTTGTGGGTACTGCTTTTCCAAATGAGCAAGACCGACGAACCTCAAGCATTCCATCACTCTTTCTCTTCGTCGATGCTTCGGATAGTTTGCTAGCTGAAGACAAACCTCGACATTATCATAAATGGTTAAATTCGCCACAAGATTAAAATGCTGAAAAATCATCCCCATTGATTTTCTCGCTTCTCTTAACTGTTTTGGTTTCATCGTCATCAAGTTTTTTCCATCAACAACGACTTCACCGCAATCGGGTACTTCAAGCAAGTTCATTAACCGTAGTAATGTCGATTTCCCCGCTCCACTTGCACCAATGATGCCGTAGATCTCGCCTTCATTTACTTCGATATCAACCGCTTTAATCGCTTCATAATCAGCGAAGCGTTTACTTATATCATGCATTTGAATCAAATGAAATAAACCCCCTTTCCATTTATGAAAGGTAATCAATAACGGATATATTATAGCTCAATCCCTCTATAATGTCATTTTGACGGGCATTTACAAACATTCTGTCTACTTATAATGATGGAATCTGAATTAGAGACAAAAAAATCCCCCGCCATTTATTTTGGTAGGAGATTTTTGAATTAATGTAATTTTATTGATCCACCATCAACAAGAATAGTTTGTCCAGTAATGTAGTTTGAATCTTCACTTGCTAAGAATACAGCTACTTTTCCGATATCATTTTCAGGATCACCTAAACGGCGTAATGGAATCTTATTTACCATCGCATCATATGCTTCTGGCGCATGTTGCTTCCATTGTTCAACACCTGGTGTTAAAGCAATTGGAGAAATCAAGTTAATATTAATATGATCAGGTCCCCATTCATTTGCTGTTACACGTGTGATGGCACGTATCGCTTCTTTCGCAGCAGCATAAGCTGTTTGTGTCACTTGTCCATCAATTCCCGCTCCTGAAGCAAAATTAATGACTTTTCCTTTATTTTTCTTTAACTCAGGATACGCCGCTTGCATAAAGCGAACCGTTGGATAAAAACCAGTGTTAAAAGAAAGGTCAAAATGTTCTTGAGTTGTTTCATTAAAGAGCACCTGCTTAGATACATGTGCATTATTTACGAGAATATCAAGTTTACCAAACTTCCTAACAACTTCTTCAACAATTTGCGTAATGTTTTCTTGTACTGTGATATCTTTGATAAACAGCATACCTTCTGTGTGAACACGAATCTCTGCTAATGTCTCTTTCCCTTTTTCTTCATTCACATCAACAATGGCAACATGCGCGCCTTCTTTTGCCATCGCAAGCGCCATTCCTCTTCCGATTCCAGAAGCACTCCCAGTAATAATCGCAACCTTACCATTCAATTTCATGAGAAAGACCCCTTTATTAAAATAATATATTTAGACGTCTAAATACTTTACGAATAAATCATATCAGATTATATTAGGATTTGACAATAGATAATACTTACACACTAAGGGAAATATAGGGTTTAGAACAGCAACATTACGGACGGATTTCATAAATGATTTATTAATAACCGGAGAGGGAAAAGGGTTTGTATAGAAAAACGCCAGGGGACTAAAGGGCTATTTTCACAAAAGTTACATTTATTCTGTCAGATTATGCGGGTAGTTCGCCTATGCACAATCATAAATACGCTACTCTGAACTCGTATCTAATCACAATCATTTTCCAAAATTCCTCTGATTTTCAACTATTTATCATTCGGCTGTTCGGACAGGCTTACAATATTCCCCACCAATCAATAACCATTCATAAACACAAAAAAACCTGAACATTCCACACTTCAGCTGTGATGTTCAGGTTTCTCTCTCATATATATTAATTATGAATCGCTTTATTTTGATCTAAACCGAGCGCTCGGTCAGTCGTTTGATTTACTTTTTGGAGTAACTCCGGATTTTCTGATAAAGAAAGACCGTAAGATGGTACCATCTCTTTAATTTTTGGCTCCCACTCTTTTATGTTTTCTGGGAAGCAGCGCTCAATGATATCCAGCATTACTGGAACAGCTGTTGATGCCCCTGGTGATGCGCCTAATAAAGCAGCTATTGAACCGTCGCCTGCCGTTACCACTTCAGTACCAAATTGGAGCGTCCCTTTTCCGCCTTCTTCTGTATCTTTAATCACTTGCACACGTTGTCCAGCAATGACTAATTCCCAGTCTTCACTTTTTGCATTTGGAACGAATTCACGTAATTGCTCCATACGCTTTTCTTTTGACTGTAGCACTTGCTCAATTAGATATTTTGTTAAGCCCATTTCCTTCACACCAGCTGATAACATGGTTAACACATTGCTTGGCTTAACAGAAGTGATTAAATCAAACATGGATCCATTTTTTAAAAACTTTGGTGAGAAGCCGGCGAATGGACCGAATAATAATGATTTTTTGTTATTAATGTATCTTGTATCCAAATGCGGCACAGACATTGGTGGTGCACCCACAGGCGCTTTACCATAAACTTTCGCATGATGCTGTTCCACGATCTCTTGGTTTGTACAAGACATAAATATTCCACTTACAGGGAACCCGCCAATGCCTTTCCCTTCAGGAATACCTGACTTTTGTAGTAAGTGTAAGCTACCGCCTCCACAACCGATAAAGACAAAGTCTGCTTTATGGTTTTCCAGGTTTCCACCTGCATGGTCACGTACTTTCACTTCCCAGCCGCCATCTCTTGTGCGTTTTAAATCATCTACACTATGCTGATAGTGCATTTCCACACCTTGAGACTCTAGTTGTTGGAATAATAAACGTGTAAGAGCACCGAAGTTTACATCTGTCCCTGAATCGATTTTTGTTGCGGCAATCGCATCAGTAGTTGCACGGTTTTCCATAATTAATGGAATCCATTTTTTTAATGTTTCATGATCTGTCGCATACTCCATACTAGCAAATAGTGGATTGCTAGACATTGCTTCATGACGTCTTTTCAAAAACTCTACATTTTTTTGTCCTTGCACTAAACTCATATGTGGCAAAGGCATAATGAACTCTTGTGGTCTTCTAATTAATTGACTATCAACTAGATAAGCCCAAAATTGTTTAGAAACTTGGAACTGCTCGTTAATATTGATGGCTTTCTTAATATCAACAGAACCATCTGGATTTTCTTTCGTATAGTTAAGCTCACATAATGCAGCATGACCTGTACCTGCATTGTTCCACTCATTTGAACTTTCTTCCCCTGTTTTATCCAATTTCTCAAACACTTTGATTTTCCAGTCTGGAACTAATTCTTTTAAGAGCGAACCTAAAGTCGCGCTCATAATCCCAGCACCAATTAAAATCACTTCTTTGGTTTCCCCGTTGCTCATTTTTTACCATCCTTATACCGTGAAATTTGCAGAGAAAATAAGACAATAGTCTAACCTACACCAAAAACGCTTCTCTACCCTTCCAGTTGTTGGTCGATGTAGGCAAACGTTTACATTGTGCAGGCACCTTCTCTTTAAAATGCGCTAAATTAAATATCATCAATCTTTGCAAAATATATATTTCTCAATACTAATTATACTATAAAATTGGCAATTATCCATCATAGAAGAAATTCTTCTCCCTCTATAATAGTATAAATCCTATTTATATTATATAAAATTTTTTGATATTTGACTGAAAAAAATAATGGAAAACAGATAAAAGTTGGAAAGTTCCGCGCATTTTTTCTTAGTGGGTATTCTTTTATTTGCTTTTAACGGATATTTTGCTGTTTTATTCAACTTTACCATTCTAATTATTTATTATTCCAAAATACTTAAAAGCCCCCGAATAAAAATTTCAGGGACCTATCTTTACGATTTTATTTTTTCTATTACTTCTGAAGGAATATCACTTTCTTTTACTTCATCGTAAGACGTGACTTCATTACTATCATCAAGGTAAAGCATTAAGTAGGCATCCTCACGCAAAGCTCTAGAAGCAGAGAATTCTACTGCGATTGCTTTGCCTTCTTTATTATAAGCTGGCAGCTCATACCAATACCTTTTCATCACTTCTCCTGATTCTAATGTTTCTTCTTCTACTCTCGGCTCTTCATTTAATTGAACATACGCATTCTCTTTGCCTAAACGATTAAAATCTATATTTATTAATAGAATAACTGCCACAATAAAAACGATGACAATTCCTCCAATAACCCCAGTTGTCTTCTTCATTTATCTCTCCCCTAACATTGAAAATATCGTCTTTTGAAAGCTTCTTATCGTTAAGAAATAATAGATGAAATAGATCATTGTATATGCTAGCATCCATATTACTACTGGTATAAGCAGATTCATCATTAGCAAATTAGAAAATGCAACTAAGGCGATCGCTCCATGCATTAATCCAAGTAGTAACGGCGCAGTAAAGATCATTCCCACCTGATGTCTAATCGTTCGTTTCATTTCTTTTTGTGACACACCAATTTTGTATAACACTTGATATTTCCCTTTATCTTCTTCTGCTTCAGTCATCATCTTAAAGAAAATGATGCTACCCGTAGCGACTAAGAATACGAGTCCAAGAAAGCTTCCAACAAATAGCATAGAGCCTGAAGCTTCAATGGAATCTTTATATTGTTGTGTTGCACTTGAAAATTGTTCTGTAGAAGCAGCTAAATCATCTGATAGTGCTTGCTGCTTTTTATAATCTTCCACTTGAACCGCTTGGTAGGTCACCTGCGGGCTGTCTATTTGTTCAAACAAAGCATCTGTTACAACTAATAATTTACCTCCCATTGTGAAGGTATTAACAACGGATCGATCCTCGTAAGCGATCACATTTAATGTCTGCTTATTAAGCTTAACCTCATCTACTTTCGTCGACCAACGCTCATCATAATACGTATCCAGGATGAATGCCTCTTCCTGATTAATGGTAGGGAGGTCCTCCCACCCTTGTCGTGTAGCCAATTGCTTGAAGGTTGAATAATCCATTACTTGGTAGTCAATTTCCATGCCACCTTCAGCTATACGGACAGTTTTACTTTTGATTTCCTCTTCATACACAACAATGTCTTGTGTAATTTTCTGTGGCTCGCCCTCCCACATAAATGTAATAGGCGTATAGGTCTCTATTTCTTTATCCGCATTATAATAAAGCCCAAATACCGCACCACCAGCAGTAATTGTTGTCGCACTTAAAGTTGCAATCACTGTTAGTGTTCGTGCATTTCCACGAATGCGGTGCAATAGCTGTGACGTTGTCCATAGATTTAAGCCTTTCCAAGCCCAGTTCTTTTGATTTTTTAATTTCGATAAAATATAAACAAGTACACTATTAAAAATAAGATACGTTCCTAACACCGTTAATCCAATAATAACTAATGGCATAGCTACACTAAGTAAGCGCCATACTTCTGAAGTCATCAAATCTTGCAACGCCAACCAATAAGCACCTGCTAATGATGCCACACCTAATAAAGCCGAAATAAGACGTGCTTTCGGCAATTCCTCGCCTTTCTTTTCTGCGTGAAATAAATCAATTAACTTAAAACGATAAATTACACGATACCCTTGTAATGACGTAAATAAAAACAGAATCATAAAGACGATGACTGTATTAACAACTGCACTTGGTGAAAATGCTAGACTGCTCATTACTTCAAGTCCCATTAATTTTAATAAAACCATTAAGAGAAGTTGTGATAGTAAGAAGCCCAAGCCAACACCAATAATTAAGGCAATTACGCCAATAACGATATTCTCGAAAAAAAGCATAAAACCGATGGAGCGTTTACGTACCCCAAGTAAGGAATAAAGCGCTACTTCCAGCTTCCTTTTTTTCATAAAAAAAGAGTTCGAATAAAGGATAAATACAGCAACAAAAATAATCAGGACAAATGCAGATGCACTCATAATACTACTGACTTGCTTTGAGACTGCTGCCAAGGCAGTGATGTCTTCACTATATTTCAACGTGACAAAAGTAAAATAAATGATAATAGAGAAAATCATCGAGCCGATGTACAGCCCATAACTCTTCACATTTCGACGAATATTTTTGATCGCTAAATCAAATAGCGTCATTATCGTCACCGCCTAGTTGTGCCAATTCCGCTAAGATCATTTGGAAAAACTCTTTTCTCGTATGTGAACCACGATAGATTTCCTTTGATAATTGGCCATCTTTAATAAAAAGAATTCTTCGGCAAAAACTAGCAGCATAAGCATCATGCGTAACCATCATAATCGTTGTTTCATGCTTTTCATTTAATTGGCTCATGCTTTCTAGTAAGTCTGTTGCTGACTTTGAATCCAAAGCACCAGTCGGTTCATCAGCAAAAATCAATTTAGGATTCGAAATCAATGCACGACAAGCTGCCGTTCTTTGTTTCTGACCTCCAGATATTTGATAAGGATATTTATCCAATAAAGAAGCAATCCCGAAAGTATGCGCTAATGTCTCTACTTTTTCAGCCATTTCCTTTGCTGATTTTTTAGCAATCGCCAGTGGCAAGACAATATTTTCTCGAACAGTTAATGAATCGAGTAGATTGTAGTCTTGAAAAATAAAACCTAAATGATCACGGCGAAAATCCGCTAACTTCTCTTCTTTCATTTTGGCAATATTGTCTTCTTCAATATAAATATCACCGTTTGTCGGAGAGTCAATTGTTGCCAATACATTTAGTAAGGTAGACTTCCCAGCTCCTGATGGCCCCATAACGCCTACAAATTCCCCATGGTTAATGTCAAATGATATATTCTGAAGCGCATGAAATGTGTTTGCACCTTTTCCGTATATTTTTTCTACCTTTTTTACAACTAATAATGATTCCATATATTAAGCACCTCTTTCTTATGTCTCTACTTTACCTCCCCATCCTTACACTAAATTCACTTCTACCTTACAAAATCCTTAAATTGTATATAATAATCGTTAAACACTGTTAAGATAAGGCTAATAGATAGATGAAAGGAAGGAATCAATGTGGAACAGCCTCGTATTCTAATCGTTGATGATGAACAAGATTTATGTCAGCTCATGCAAACTTCTCTAAAAAAAGAAGGATTTCAATCCATACAAACAGCAGGTACAGTTAAGAGTGGTTGGGAACAATTCCAGGCTTTCTCCCCAGATTTAGCGATTCTCGATGTGATGCTTCCTGACGGTGAGGGATACGATTTATGTAAAAAAATCCGTGAAGTCTCGAGAATTCCAATTTTATTCCTATCCGCCAAAACAGATGAAATCGATAAGATATTAGGATTGGCAATTGGCGGAGATGACTATATTACAAAACCATTCAGCCCAAAAGAAGTTGCTTATCGTGTCAAAGCGCAACTCCGACGTGCTGGCAGCTATTCACAACAGATATCTGAACAAGCAATGATAGAAACAACGATGATGACTGCCGGTCCTTTTGCCTTAAATAAAGAACAAACAGAAGTGTACAAGCAGGATCAACGCATAGAACTAACTGCTAAGGAAGTTGGGTTAATGGCTTGTTTTATCCGAAACCCAAATCGAATACTTAGTAAGGAAACATTGTTTCAAACCGTGTGGGGTGAAGACTTCTACGGAGCAGATAATACTTTAATGGTTCATATCCGCAGATTACGTGAGAAAATGGAAGATAACCCCTCCAAACCGACCTTCATTACGACGGTTAAAGGGCTCGGGTATCGACTGAATGTAAAATAGGTGAGGACAAATGAAATGGAAATTAACTGGTAGGTATTTATTCTCAATTTTAAGCATCGTTTTCATCGTCATCATTGTTAATACAATGGTTTTAATTGGTTTGCTTATTTATCAGCAACAACAAGGCATTGATCAAGTAGAAAGTGGTTCAGCCGAACGATTCACCCGTTCTTTTTCTAACTATTTAACAATAGAGGATGAACAACCAACTCTTTCAGCTGAAGGAGTAGAGGCGCTAGAATCATTCGGTGCGTGGCTGCAAATTTTAAATCAAAATGGAGAGGTGATTTCCTCTAAATTTGCACCTGATGGAGTTGCAAATCATTATAGCCCTGTAGAACTTGTACATAAATATAAGTATATGGACGATTATTTTAATACGTATTTCCTCGGGGAATTCGAAGAATATAGTTACATCATTGGTGTCCCCCAAAGTAAAGAGGAGCGCGTTACTTTCATGATGGATACCACTTCAGTCATTACGTATGTCTTCAAAGCAATCATTGCCATAACGATTGTTGATTTGATTATCGCAGCTATTGTTGGGCTACTCTTTAGCACAATACTGACCAAGCCTGTTCATTATATGATTGAACGCATTTCTCAACTTAAAGCACGAAATTTCACTGTTCAAAAGACGAAACGAGCAGGTATTTATAAACCTGTGTTTGCCAATCTGAATGAAGTTTCCACTACCCTTCAAGCGCATGAGGAAGAACGTAAAAAACTCGAAAATATGCGTAACGAATGGATAAGTAATGTTTCCCATGATTTAAAAACACCGCTTGCCTCCATTCGCGGCTATGCCGAGTTATTAAATGAGGAGCAAGTTTCCCACGCGGAGAGACAGGAGTACGCAGAAGTCATTGAGCGGCAATCTCTTTATATGAAAGAACTACTAGATGACTTTAACCTAACACTGCGATTACGCAACCAAGAATTACCTTTGCACATACAAGAAATAACGGCAGAACGATTTACGCGGGAAATTGTTATAGACATCCTGAATGATCCTCGTTATGACGGCTATCATATCAATTTTGAAAGTGATGATCCGGCACTCATTTGGTCCATCGACCAGCATTTAATGAAACGAGCTCTATTGAATTTTATTCACAATGCCCTTCTGCATAATGCATCAGACGTTGAGGTAGATATTCGTCTAGAAGCTGGAAAACTAATCATTGAGGATAATGGAAACGGCATCGCTCCCGACGACCTAGAGCAAATTTTTGACCGATACTACCGTGGCACTAATACAAAAGCACAAGGTACTGGGCTTGGAATGGCGATTGCGAGAGATATCATTACAGCCCACGGTGGCACCGTTTATCTGACTAGTGAACAGCATCAAGGTACAAAGATTGTTATTGCATTAAAAAAGGAAGATTAGCGATTTAATACACCCCTTTCCTAAACCTAGACATAGAAAAAGGGGTGTATCTCTGTTATGAAGAATGATAAGAAGGAATGAAGTATGTTCTTTTTACAGAATATTCTAAATTAAAATTGACTACCTCATAGCATGTCTCTATAATTAACGTGAAATCAGTCTTACCATTAACTATGAAAGAGAAGGTGACAAGAAATGTCTTTTCAACCTAAGATGACATTTATTAATTTACCTGTGAAAGACCTAAAGAAGTCAATGGACTTTTTTAAACAAATTGGGTTTACTTTCAACGACGATTTCACGAACGATGACGCCGCATGTATGGTCATCAATGAATATACTTTTTCCATGCTCATGACAGAGGGACAGTTTAAAAACTTTACCGCCAAAAACATCATTGATTCTAATGACCAAATTGAGGTCATTACATCCTTTGCTGCTGAAAGTAGAAACCAAGTCAATGAAATCATTAAAAAAGCGCTAGATGCTGGTGGTAGATTGGCATCTGAAGCAAAAGACTTTGGATTTATGTATCAAATGGGCTTTCAAGATCTTGATGGACATACGTGGGAAGTCATATATATGGATAGTCAAGCGACAAGATAAAGGAGGCAATTAATTTGAGCCTATCTCTAGGACAAATCATGTTATACGTCAACGACCAACAAACAAGCTTGCAATTTTGGATAGAAAAAATCGGCTTCAAACTGATCGCGGAAAATGACGAAGGAGATTTTAAATGGTATGAGGTTGCTTCGTCCGAACAAACAGAAACAACGATTGTCCTTCAAGATAAACAAACCGTGGCAAAGATGAGCCCGGAATTAAACCTTGGGACACCATCTCTAATGTTTTATACAACTGACATTGAAAAGCTCTACCAAACATATAAGAATAAAGAAATCACAGTAGGAGAGCTCGTTGAAATGCCTTTTGGTAAAGTATTCAACTTTGCCGATAACGAAGAGAATTATTTTGCGGTGATGGAGAAGAACTAGGTTAGCAAAACACACGGGCTGTATGTTCGTGTGTTTTTCGTGGTAGGTGGTTGACTGCAATTGCCTATGGCTGTTACTTCTGTTTCACTGCTGATTCAAGCTTTTTTCTACTGACGAGGGTTTTTGACTCGTTTTTTGCTTAATCCTATCAGGTTTTCCTACTGGCTCCGTTTTTTGACGCGTTTCCTGCTTAATCCTATCAGGTTTTCCTACTGACTCCGTTTTTTGATGCGTTTCTTGCTTAATCCAACCAATTTTTCCTACTGACACCGTTTTTTGACGCGTTTCCTGCTTAATCCAACCAGGTTTTTCTACTGACTCCGTTTTTTGACGCGTTTCTTGCTTAATCCAACCATTTTTCCTACTGACACCGTTTTTTGACGCGTTTCCTGCTTAATCCAACCAGGTTTTCCTACTGCCTCCGTTTTTTGACGCGTTTCTTACTTAATCCTATCAGGGTTTCCTACTGGCTCCGTTTTTTGACGCGTTTCTTGCTTAATCCTATCATGTTTTCCTACTGGCTCCGTTTTTTGACGCGTTTCCTGCTTAATCCAATCAGGCTTTCTTACAGCTACGGGTTTTTGACCCGTTCGGTTTCTCGCCGTATCCGATCAATTTTGCAATCGCCACAAAAATCCCCATAAACATGCGTAAAAAAAAAGCAAGGGTCACGCCCCCACTTCTTTTACGTCCCGCAATATGTTTGATAATTATCATCCTGTACCGGCACCTCTTTATACTTCTCCTGCTCTGCCGTATGCGCATATGGATGAGCGAGCACCGCTAATAGCTCCTCAAATAAATGATAATCCCCTTTGTTCACCGCTGCAGTTAATGCTTTTTCAACATAATAATTTCGTGGAATAACAGCTGGGTTATGATTTTTCATTAACTGTTCCACTTCCGCTTCTGAAGCTTCCTGTCTCTTTAACCGCTCTTGCCAACGAACTATCCACTCTTTGAACGCTGGCTGATCTAATGTTCGATCGGTCAGGGCGATGAATGTGTTCGTATAATCCGCGCCTTGCTCCTTCATGATTTCGAGTAAATCATGAATAAGAGCCTTATCTGATTCTTCTGCTGTAAACAGACCGAGTTTGGCCCTCATTTCTCCGGTCCACTTATGAATATAGATACGATTGTATTCGCCGATTTTCTCTTGCGCAATTTTCACCGCTTCCTCGGTTTCATCATGTAATAAGGGAATCAGTGACTCTGCGAAGCGCGCCAAGTTCCAACCAGCCATATATGGTTGGTTCCCATATGCATAACGACCTTGAACATCAATGGAGCTGAATACCGTTGCTGGGTCATACGTATCCATAAAGGCACATGGTCCATAATCAATCGTTTCCCCAGAGATCGTCATATTATCCGTGTTCATGACACCGTGAATAAAACCGACCGCTTGCCATTTAGCAATCAACCCTGCCTGAACTTCGATCACTTTGCGCAACAAGGCCACGTATGGATGGTCTTCTTTTAAAAGCTCAGGATAATGACGCTCAATGGTATAATCAGCTAACGCCTGCAATTCTTCCGGTTTCGTGAAGGTAGCTGCAAATTGAAAAGTGCCTACACGAATGTGACTCGCCGCCACTCGTGTCAAAATGGCCCCTGGTAATAAAGTTTCGCGTGCAATATCATCACCCGTTTCGACTACAGCTAAGCTTCTCGTTGTTGGAATGCCCAAACCATGCATCGCTTCACTGATGAGATACTCCCTCAACATCGGTCCAAGCGCCGCACGCCCATCCCCACCTCGAGAATACGGTGTTCTGCCGGCACCTTTCAACTGAATATCAACGCGATCACCGTTTACCGCCAACTGTTCCCCTAAAAGTATGGCGCGCCCATCACCTAGCCGATTAAAATGACCAAACTGATGTCCTGCATAGCTTTGTGCAATCGGCTCACTGCCCTCTGGCAATTGGTTTCCGGCTAACACCTTAATGCCCTCTTCACTCTGTAACCACTCTTTATTAATCCCTAAACTTTCAGCTACTTCTTTATTCCATTGCACCATCTCTGGACCACTTGCTCGCTGTGGTTTTGTTTCTGTAAAAAGACCGGGAGACAGCTTCTTATAACTATTTTGCAAATTCCAGCCTGACACATGTCTTTCTGGCATTCTTATCGCCTCTCCTTTTGTATCATATTTGTTTTATTATATCTCTTCTTTTATGAAAATAAAAAACAGCTAACCTCTTTTATTTCCTGTAACTTTAACTACTCAGAATATAAAGATCTTCGTTATCCCTTTTTGCAAATGAAAATTTCTTTAACAAATGGATAGACGAAGCGTTCTCAGGATGAACACTCGCATAAATAGTAGAAATATTTAATTTTTTATTTGCAAATGCTAGAAGTAAGGTGATTGCGTCTGTCGCATAACCTTTTCCCCAATATTGCCTGTCTAATCCATACATGAGGTAGTATCTTTTATTGACATCGTCAAAAGTAAAACCTGCATAGCCCATATAATCATTGTTTTCCTTAGAATAAATAGAAAACTCCCAATTTCCGTTTTCACCAAAGGTCTGACATTGCTCAGCATATAATAACTCTCTTTCGGCATAACTTATTTGAGGAATGCCTCCCGTATACTTTCGTGCATCCTTATCATTAAGCATATTCCAAACATAAGGAAATTCTTTCAATTGGGGACTTGCTAAATAAATATGACTACCTATGAGTTTCATCATTCACATCTCCTCTTCCTCAGTCAAATTTACCATACGAGGAACTTGAGTATATCGATAAATTTTTATTGTTTTTCAATAAATTACATTGTATCCTATATATGAAATAATTTTATTATGGAGGGTTATAATGTCTTTAATATTATTTGTTGGTTCACTCATCATGTTAGTTATTATATTCTTTAAAAACCCCATCCTCTCTCAACTTGGCAAGGGGAATCCATTCGTGCACCTTTTAAAAAAGACGCCATGGTTCCAATCATATTGGGGAGCTGGGATTCTCCTATTCTTCATGAATACAGTCCTATTTTCTGCTACCATTCTGGCTCTTTATATTGTGGGCTATTTTGTCATTCCCTATGTTCACTTAATTTTTATGGTTTTAGCTGTATGCACAAGCATCTATTTATGGGCATCAGTAAATAAAGCCTGGCATGGCTCAAAAGGGGATAGATTAAAGTTAGCTACTATTGGAAGTAGTTTTTACATGGGATTAACCGTTTTATTTACTTTTTTTTACATCACTCTTGAGCCATCCTATCAAGGAGAGGATATTTTCATGCAGGCTATGGGGTTATTTCTAGCTATAATCGTTACAACCACTGCATGGATTACATGTTTTTTCATTACGGGGTTCTACCAACAAAACGCGGAAAAGATACGTTAAGCAAAATGGATGAGGACCTTGAACAAGTAATACTTCCATCGAAATGGTTAAAAAGCATACTGTGTCAGAAGCCTTGCGCTTACTGGCTTTTTCTTTTTGTTCTTTTTGAGGGTTTTCCGAAAAAAGACCTCAAAATAAAGTTGGACTTGCTTCTGGTTTAGCCTGTATAAACGCGGGTAAATAGAGACAAACACCCCTAAAGGAGGTAAGATTTATGGCAATTGGAGAGAGATTTAAAACAGGTCAACGTTCCACTGCTCATGCTTACTACGAATGGGATGGTTATACAGATGGGACGCGTACACCTAGTCCAACCGGCGAGGAAAAGAAAACCCAACTAGAAACCGAAGAAGTTTTCCCACCGATTAGCTCTTGTGACAAAGGGGCTTTTTGGCGAAAAACATCATTCGCATAACGCAACGCCAATCTAGCTTATTGCTGGGTTGGCGTTTTTATTGGCTTTTCTTTCTCTTCTGAAATTTATAGAGCCTCTCTTCTAAAGCTGTATAAACCTCTCTCGGCACCTCCACCAATTCTACATCCTCACCAAGAAAGAGCAACCAACTGGCTATTTCCTCTAGTTGATCTCGTTTCTCCATGGTGACATATATTTTTGCTATAGCTGTTGTTTGATAGGGGTCTGTATAGGTAAGGGCCACATTGAAAGGATGATACTTTTTATATTGAGCAATGGCTTTTGGTCCAAGTTTCATGACGATATTGTCTTTCACATGATGTTCAGCCATCTTTTTTAGCATGCTGTTTCTGCTTAATCTTTTTTTCGTATGAAAGACGTTCACTTCGGTCAAATGATCGACTGCTATCAGCCTTTTCTTTTCTTCGCTTATATCAAAGCCTTCCACCCACCAGATGTTTTTCTCACGGTAAAGGTGCATAAGATAAATAGGATAGTCCACATCGTTAATAGAAAGGGTCATATAACGGTCTGTTAGTATCAATTGAATCAGTTTTTCTAACATCGGATGAGGTAAATCGGATAGTTCTAAGAGTTCAGGATTATGAGGGTTCGTTCCTTCAAATAAGAGAATCTTATTTAAAAGCACGAGATCATCTTGTTGGGCTTCTGAAATCAGACCGAGTAATTTTTCAGCTAACGATTGGCGACTCTTTAAATAAGGTAATTGCAAGTTTCTCGTTGCCATAAAGGCTATAAATAGTGCTTTTAACTCGTTATCAGTGAAGCGAACAGAGGGAAGTACAGCGTTTTTCATGACAGCATAACCACCGTCTCTTCCCACTTCCGCAACAAGAGGGACACCCATACTTTCGATCTCGCGTATATCTCGTATCGCTGTTGACCGAGAGATTTGAAATTCCTGCATGATTTCTGAAATCGTAAAATGGGCACGATTATTAATGTATCGCATCATGACATTAATTCTTTCAACCTTTTTCATCTCAGTCTCCTAAACAGTATCATTTTTTGACATGATTTAAAGTTATTATAAACTCATCAAATGAAAACACCAATCATTTGGTCAAATTTCAAGAAAGAAGGACGATAAAAATGGCTAATTATTCATTACAAGAAAAAGAAGGTTTCGTCGTATTAGGCTTTGGAATTGAAATTGTAGCGGACTATAGAGACCAAGAAAGCATCAATCAACAGAAAAGCGATTTCTGGGAAACTGTGAAAAAGGATGGCACACTTGAGCAGCTTCAATCCGTGGCAGACAATAATTATATTTTCGCAGTCAACGAAGCGGTCAATAACAAAATGATGCATTATGCAGGCGTGATGACTGAAAAGACATTACCTGATGCAACGAGAATTATCCAATTTCCTAAAGGACCCTACCTCGTTGTCGAAGGGAAAGCTGACTCCGCTCAAGAATTAAGTAATCAACTAACAGCTGTGGCCTTTGGTCAAGCATTAGTAGAAATGACTGACTATGCCTATGTTGGCGGACCAAACACAACAGTGGAAATGAGTGAGGACAACGGTACAGTATACGGTGAAATGTGGATTCCTGTTGTTAAAAAATAATAGGAATGGTAATCCCACTTTTAAAGTGGGATTACTTTCGTTTATATGCAACTAGCTAAAAGCGCAATTCCCTCTTCAATTTCCTCAATGGATAGTCCACCAAACCCAAGCATGATATACCTTTGGCTGTCGCTAATTGGATGTAGCCAAAAACGTGAAGGGGCGTAAACTTTTACACCTTTTTTTAACCCTTTTTCAATCACTTGTGGTGCTGCCTGCCCTTGTAATTCTAGGAGGATATGTAAGCCCGATTTTTCCCCAATAATTTTTACTTTATTGCCTAAATGTTGCTCAATACTATTTAATAGTGTTTGATGTTTTCTCTGATATGTTTTTCTCATTCTCCGAATATGCCGTTCAAAATCACCTGCATGCATAAACTTAGCCATAGCTACTTGTATCATTGGTGAAACTGGCTGATTATAATCAGGAAACATCTGTCCGTACTGCTTCATTAATGAAGGTGGAAAAACGATAAAGCTCATGCGCATGGAAGGGAGAAATGATTTTGAAAAAGTTCCTAAGTAGATGACTTTTTCTTCTTCATCTAGCGATTTGAGCGAGGGGATAGGCTGACCTTGATAACGAAACTCCCCGTCATAATCATCCTCGATAATATAACCAGCTGATTGATAAGCCCAGTTAAGCATTTGCGTTCTTTTACCGACTGGAAGAATCATCCCAAACGGAAATTGGTGAGAAGGGGTCACATAAACGGCTTTTGCCTTACTTTTCTGTAGATGATAGATAGATAAACCATCTTTCTCGAGCGGCACAGGGACCATCTCACAGCCTTGATCAACAAAGACGGTACGCCCCCCACTATAGCCCGGCTCTTCTATCGCCACCTCTTTTCCCTGCAGTTTCAAAAGTCGGCAAATAATCTCTACTGCTGATTGTGTGCCACTCGTAATCAAAATCTGCTCTGGTCTCGTATGAACTCCTCTTGATTGCAATAAATAGGTGGCAATCTCTTGCCGTAATAACCATTCTCCTTGCTTGTCGCTATACTGAGATAACGCCTGTCCTTCCTCTTCGATGGCATGAGAGAGAGATTTTTTCCAACTTTTAAAAGGGAATTTTTCTACATCGATGTTTCCATATTCAAAGTCAATCATCGTCTTAGATGATGACTTCCTTTCAATTATTGCTGGTGATGCCTCTTCTGAAGATTGCGAGAGTCGTTCCTCTATTTCTGCCACCCAAATCCCACTGCGAGGTATACTCTCAAGATATCCTTCTGCTTGTAACTGCTGATACGCTGCGTCCACAGTATTTCTACTAATCTGCAAGTGATGGGTCAGTTGCCTAATCGATGGCACCTTTGTCCCCGGCAATAGCCGTCCCTCTTCAATTTCTGTCTTCATCCAATGATAAAGCTGACTATAAAGTGGTATCGTTTTTTCCCTGTGAATAAATGGTGTGATTTCCATCCCACATAACCCCCAACTGTCCCTAAGAAACTTTCCCTTTCTGGCACTTTTCTTAAATACAGATTTTTCTTACGATTATTTTAACATTTACAAAGAAGGATGGGATGGAAATGTCATATGAAATTCGCAATCAAAAATTAGCGTGCACAGATCAGGCCCTAATTGAACAACTAATAAGTAATACACGTACAGGCTATCTGGGATTAACTGATGGTGATCATCCTTACGTCGTTCCGTTAAACTATACCTGGATGAACGGATCGCTCTATTTTCACGGTGCTGCTGCCGGCAGAAAAATTGAAATAATCCGCGAGAACCCTCATTGCTGTTTCACCATCGCAGAAGATTACGGTACAATGGTTAGCCCGATTCCGGCGAAAACGGACACTGCCTATATGAGCGTTATGCTTTTCGGGCAACTTCAAGCCGTAACGGACATAACAGAAGCCACCGCCGCTATGCAAGGCATGCTCGATAAATACGTCCCCGGATACTACGATAAAAAACTGGCTCAAACTCATGTGGAAAAATACCAATCTTCTTTAGGGAGTTATACGATGGTTTTTAAATTGACACCATCTGAGGTGACGGCGAAGGAGAATAAAATGGTGGAGGAGGCGCGGTTTTATCCTGGGAGAAGGGTATAAAGCTACGGTACTTCTTAAACCGACCAGAAGGAGAGGGGAAGTTTTTGCTCTACTTAATGCACCTATAAAAGCACCTTCGTTTGCGAACGAGGCGAAGACATGTATGGCTAACGCACGTAAATCTTGTTCCTTTTCTCTCGGCTTTTGCACGCATCTCTTGTTTTCGCGCAATTCCCCTTCCTCTTTTCTCAAGTCTTGCGCGTATCTCTTGTTTTCGCGCAATTCTTCTTCCTCTTTTCTCAAGTCTTGCGCGTATCTCTTGTTTTCGCGCAATTCCCCTTCCTCTTTTCTCGGGTTTTGCGCGTATCTCTTGTTTTCGCGCAATTCTTCTTCCTCTTTTCTCAGGTTTTGCGCGCATCTCTTGTTTTCGCGCAATTCCCCTTCCTCTTTTCTCGGGTTTTGCGCGCATCTCTTGTTTTCGCGCAATTCTTCTTCCTCTTTTCTCAAGTCTTGCGCGTATCCCTTTTTTTCGCGCAATTCTTCTTCCCCTTTCTCGGGTTTTGCGCGTATCTCTTGTTTTCGCGCAATTCTTCTTCCTCTTTTCTCGGGTCTTGCGCGTATCTCTTGTTTTCGCGCAATTCTCCTTCCTCTTTTCTCGGGTTTTGCGCGCATCTCTTGTTTTCGCACAATTCCCCTTCCTCTTTTCTCGGGTCTTGCGCGCATCTCTTGTTTTCGCGCAATTCTTCTTCTGCTTTTCTGAGCTTTTGCGTGCATCCCAGCTTTTTCGCGCAATTCTTCTTCTTCTTTTCTAAGCTTTTGCGCGCATATCCGTTTTACGCGCAATTCTTATTCTTCTTTTCTGAGCTTTTGCGCACATCCCCGCTTTTCGCGCAATTCTCCTTCCTTCTTTTCGGGGTTTTGCGCGCACCTCCTCTTTACGCCCAAAGCCCTTTTGTTCATCCTTCTTCTTATAGATCATAAAAAAAGTGAAGAATCCCAAAGATTCTTCACTTCTCTACCCGTTCATTTCCTCGCCACATGGACTTTCAATTGCTTTCCTTTGACAGTTGTATGCTTCATTGTTTCCAACACAAGCGGACCTTTATCATTTAGAATTTCTACATAGGATGCCGTATCTTGGATAGTAATAATCCCTATGTCATCGGCGGTGACACCGTCTATTTTAGCGATGGTTCCAACGAAGTCGACTGCTCTAAGTTTCTTTTTCTTACCGCCATTGAAATAGAGTTTCATGATCTGTTTATTTAACTTTTCGCTTTTCGCCTCTTTTAATGGTGGTTCGCTGTTCAGCTTTTCTAAAAATGCCGGCCTCGCCGCTGACACTGCCGCTTTCGAAGGCGCTTCAGATGCTGGGATTTGGAAGCCAATATATGCTTCTATTTCTTTAAGAAATTTATCTTCACGCGGTGTCACAAAGGTAATCGCCTTACCGTGATGTCCTGCTCGCCCTGTTCTTCCTGTCCTGTGCACATAGCTTTCCTTCTCTAACGGAATATCATAATTAAAAACGTGCGTGATTTGATCAATATCAATTCCTCTTGCCGCGACATCCGTTGCAACTAAGTAACGAAATTCGCCTCTGCGGAAGTCTTCCATTACTTCTAAACGATCGTATTGTTCCATACCTCCATGAATCATATCACAATCGTACCCTTTATCGGTTAACTCGTCACAAAGTGTATCAACGCGCTCCTTCGTTCGACAGAAAATAATCGCACTATCTGGATTTTCAATAGTTGTCACATCCGTTAACAATGACAACTTCTCGTTTTCTGATACCGTATAAAGACTATGTTCTATTTGCTTTGTGGTCAGCCCGCTAGCTTTGACCTCAATATCTATAGGAGTTTTCATATAATCAAGTGATAACGTTCTTACGCGGTCAGGTAGCGTAGCTGAGAAAAGATACGTATTCCGCTGTTTCGGCATCTCGTCAATAATCGCTTCAACTTGTTCGATAAAGCCCATATTAAGCATTTCGTCGGCTTCATCAATGACTAAATATTTCACTTCATCGAGCGCGAGCGTACCCTTTTCAATATGATCAAGCACACGCCCAGGCGTACCAACGACAACATGCACTTTCTGCTTTAACTCATTCTTTTGGATATGAAACGGTTGTTTACCAACGACTGCTGCTGCCTTAATCCGTTTAAAACGGCCAACATTGATGATATCTTCTTTCACCTGTACCGCCAGTTCCCTTGTTGGTGTCAAGACAATCGCCTGCGGCTTATTTTCCTGCCAATCGACTAACTCACAAATCGGAATAGCGTAAGAAGCCGTTTTCCCGCTCCCTGTTTGTGATTTCACCACAAGGTCAATCTTCTCAAGTATTAACGGTATCACCTTTGCTTGTACTTCTGTTGGTGTATGATAATCTAAACTATCCAACGCTTTTATCATCTCATTGCTTAATGGATAATCTGAAAAACTCTTTTTGGTCATGTGAAAAACCTCATTTTTTTCTTATTATTCTCGTTCATAAACTTCTATTATACAGTATCCAAATACGAAAAAGAAAAACGGTCTGTTCATACACATAATCCAACCCTCAAAACGCGATCACTTTATTGAATCATGCCATGTTGTTTAGCTGATGTCAGCCATGATGGGAACTCATCTAATAACCGATTATATAATTCATCATCTGTAATTTTATCTAAATCATCCAATGCGAAGAAACCGGCATTATCAATGACTCTTCCAGGTAATTGATCCAGTTTTTGTAGTACACCATAATTGGCATTGCCAATGCCGACGAATTGCCAAAATAAGTTTTCCTTGGAACAATCAATAAGGATTTTTGATATCTTATGATCCAAATAAATGCCGCCATCACTAAAAAAGATAATGTATGTAGGTAAATCACTGCGAGGGTCTTCCTTTACATATTTCTAATGACATCTTTCATCACCACAGGCTCGTTATTTCCTACTCCTAGCCCACTAAATATTTTGGGACGAGGATAAGTTCTCTCAATATAACCCTCATAATCCTTTTCTGTTACGCTATTTGCCCGCATAGACTTAGAACCGAAAAACCACACATCTAATTCACCATCATCGTCCATACATGCAGCAACTGCTAGAACACGTTCGAATGCGCGCTGTACCACGCCTTTTTCATATAAAAGTGACATCGACCCAGAAGCATCAAATACAACCGCTACCCGTGCTCTCACTTGCTGTATTTTCTTCTTTTCTAAAGAAATGGTTACTTTCTTCTTTAACAAATCAATTTTGGATAGATGAATGGGTGCATTTGATGGTGTGGGCTTTTGTTCCGGAACAGAAGGCGCCTCTTCTTCCGCTACCTTTACACCAAACGATTCAGCTAAAGGCTTTAACCCACCATTAAACCCTCTTCCTATTGCGCGGAATTTAAAGTAAGACTGATAGCGATAGACCTCCACAAGTACTAGCGCCCGCTCTTCTGTCGCATCATCTACCTCATAATGAACCATTCCTTGAGGACTATTAACAGTAATGGCTAGTCCTTGAACCGTACGAAATGATTCCTGCCCATCAAGCGTAGCGGTAAACGAACAGCTTTGAATTACTGAAGATAGTTTGTCTAAATTTATGGTAAACACAACTAGCTTCTCTTTATTTTGTTGCAGAAAGACACTCTCTTCCGGATCTTTCTTTTGGTTATAAAAAACCATGTAATCATCCGAAGGTACATGACCGTCCCCTGTAACTAGGAAAGCGCTAATGTCTAATTCAACCTCTCCTTGCCATTTAACCTCGATTGTAACTAATCCCTCTTTTGGAAGTTGGATATTTGCTCCTTTTCTAAGGGAAACCGTGTTCGACATAACCATCATCTCCAACCTTTTTCTTTCCATTATAATCTTAAAATGGTTGGTAAATGGAAAAAAATATTTTATAGGCTCTAACTTCATAAGAGTCTTTCAATGGATACATAAAAGGAAAATAAAAATACAACAATGAGAAATACGCCCATTCCCTTCTCTTCTTTCTTAAATGCTTCGATACCCAAAGCCAACATAGTAAGACTTAAGAATAAAATCATGATACCCACAAACGTAAAATCTTCGGTCACTACTCCATATGTAGCAAATAAGAGAGTAACTACAGATAAGACATAACGTAGTATTTTTAGCAAAACAACCCACCTTTCTTACATAAACAAATTGGGTCCTTTAGTTTCCTTGTTTTGTGACACTCTTAATCTATCATACTTCTCTTTTGCGTTTATGTTAGTATCAAATTCAGTAAACACCTTATGTAGAACGATAAGAAAAACGAAGCATTTAATAAAAAAAATAGCAGAAACGTTTGTGATTATTCCTTAAAATAAGTATAGTTAGTACTTAACGAATCATTTAAAAAGGATGTGGCAATATGCGCCTTAATAAATATATTAGTGAATCAGGAAAGGCTTCTAGAAGAGGAGCGGATAAATTAATTGCTGACGGGAGAGTCACCATTAATGGGAAACGTGCTGCGATTGGTACTCAAGTCGAACCCGGCGATGACGTTCGTGTAGACGGTAATCAAATCCGTGTAGCCAGAAATAATGTTTATATTGCGCTCAATAAACCTGTAGGGATTACGAGCACAACCGAAAAGGGTGTCAAAGGGAATATCGTCGACCTCGTGAATCACCCATTACGCATATTTAATATCGGCCGTTTAGATAAAGACTCAGAGGGCTTAATCTTAATGACCAATGACGGTGATATCGTGAATGAGATCTTACGTGCGGAAAACCAGCATGAAAAAGAATATATCGTTTCTGTCGACAAACCGATCACGCCTGAATTCGTGAAGCAGATGTCAGAAGGTGTGAAAATCTTAGGGACCACTACCCTACCTTGTAAAATCGTCCCCTTATCCAAATTTGATTTTCAAATCACTTTAACACAAGGTCTCAACCGCCAAATTCGCCGCATGTGTGCTGAATTCGGCTACGACGTATTACGTTTACAAAGGATTCGCATCATGAATATCAACTTAGGTTCCCTCCCGCCTGGACAATGGCGCGATTTGTCTAAGAAGGAGAAGAATCAATTGTTTAGAGAGTTGAATTATGAGCCTAAGGAATGGTAAAAAAGGGAATCTAGGCTAACCTAGATTCCCTTTTTATTTCCCAAACCGTTTACGATACCCACATTTCCTACATAATTCCTCGACAGCCTCTCTTCGCGAAAAGCCATCAACGAGATTCTTTGCTCGATCCATTTCAATAATCTCCGAAAAAGAATTTTCATTAATATTGCCGAGATTGATGATACCCTCCCCATCTAAACAGCATGGAATTACGGTACCATTGGCTAAGATGCCCGCTTGATTACGCATGCCGTAACAGAAGCCTTTGCCATCATCCTCTTCTTCATGAAGAGCGGGCCACTGAAATTCATAATCTTGATTAATATAAATACGATCAGCAATTTTCACACCGCTACCAGGTACGACCTTTTCTTCAATGCGATAATCCAAGTTAAATTCTTTTTCAATGATTTCCAGCACTTCTCTATTTCGCTTTTTCTCCAAATTCGTCGCATTATCCTGCGTCAAGTTCCATAGCCTTAGTGACACAATCAGCTCCGATTGACTCGTCGCTTCCTTAATAAACGAAAGAATACTCTTTACATATCCTTCTTTATCCTCCGAACCTATATGGCCATCAAAACTGTGAAGTGAGAAATTCATCTGCCTTAGAGCCGGCTTGTTCAATAACTTCTCCCTCTTCTTATTAATGAGCGTCCCATTGGTTGTAATATTGACCTTAAAGCCTTTTTCGTGACTGATATCAAGCAACTGCCCAATTTTCGGATGAAGCAGCGGCTCACCCTTCACATGCAAATAAATATAATCCGTATGCGGCTTAATCTGATCCAACCGCTTCGCAAAATCTTCCAAAGAAATAAACTGCTTCGCCCGTTCTGTCGGCGGACAAAAACTACAAGCCAAATTACAAACACTCGTAATCTCCAAATAAAACTTCTTGAACTTTTTCAACTTCTCTTCCTCGATTCTTTACCTACTTCAAACAATTTGCACTACTATACTAATTAAAGCAGATATATCGTAGGATGGGTATAGGGAGTTTTTGGCCTACTACTACAAATAGGTATTGATTAGCTCGTAACACCTTTCTTTAGTAAGATTGGCGAGGACGGATACATATTCTAGCTGTTCCTGTGTTCCACCTTCAAATTTTAATGACGCATTTTTTGCCGTATCATCTCTTTCATTGAGCCAATTTCGTTGTTCTTCTCTTAAATGAGCCATCTTTTCTGTTGAAAGTTCCTCCTCTAACACTTGATAAACTTCATTCAACAACGCATCCCAAGCATCATATCGATCACCCTCTACTTTTTTCATTGCATAAGTGGATGCATCCGCTGGTTTTACTTCTTCCAACTCTTTTTGCATACGATTGAATTCTTTTATATACGTCTCTTTTAAAGAATTCTCATTATGAGTGATTGGAGGCTGTTCTTTTTCGCTTTGGGTAGGGACTTGTTTTGTTTGTTCCGTATCCAACTGTTTATGTGTCTCATTACCAGTAGTTCCACAAGCCGAAATCATAAGCACTAATAAAAGCCATACAGTGGTAATAAAAATCCCCTTATTCTTCATACAATCTCCCCTCGTTCCCCTATTCCATATCTCCTATTTTTGCATAAAAAGGGTAATTTTTCACCTACGAATCTGTAAATATCTAACTTTCTTCGCTACAATAAAAGGAAGATCTTTTTGGAGGGAGTAAACAAAAATGGTTCCTATCTTTAAGATTTCTCTTTTTTGTCTGGGAATAATCATCATGTTGGGTGGATGTTCTAATCCAACTGACACGAGTGAGACAAATGCTTCTGATGACGCCTTAGTAAGTGTGGCGGAATACAACGGTGAAGGCTATGCCTTACCATACGGAAAAGAAACCGATCAGATTGCCGAAGATCATCGAGAACAAATTGAAAAGGCCGCAGTCGCACTTTTTCAAGAAAACTACCAAACCGAAGTCGTAGTGCACAATGTAGTCGGAGCATTAGATGCCGCCACGGTCTTTGTGGAATCGGTGGGTGAACCTCATTTTTATACATACGCTGTTGTACCAATTGATGAAAAAGAAAAGAAAGTAATGACCGAGCATATTTCAGCCGAAGCCTTTCAAGTAGAAAACGCTATGAAGGGCGGGTTATATCATATGATTTTTAGCAATGAGTTCAAGAAGCTTGATGATTACTTTGAGTCATTGGTTGCAGAAGGAGAAGTGGTTGGTAAAACAGAAGCAGCGCTTGAAAATGTTGGTGGACATGGCTTTATGACGCCTTATTATTTTATTTCTACTGACCCTGATGATGCCGCCATCAAACCCGTGTATGACCTTTATTTACAAAACCCTGATTCGAATATTGAAACGCTAAGAGATGCGTATGAGGAAAGCTTATTTGATAAAGAAAACTTCCAAATTAATATCCAATTGTTTATGAAAGAGCAACAAGCAGAACCTAGTGAAGAGATTTTTACACAAGTGATAAGTGACCTCGAGGAAATGAACAATATTCCTAAAGGAACTTACAGCCTTTATTTAAATGATCATTTCATACATGTGGAATCTAGTGAAGGTGCGAAGGAGAATTCTTTGAAGCGGGCGTTTCCGGATTATATTGTTAAAGAGTGAGGAGTGCGAGCTTTCATGACTACTGTACTTATTGAAGATATTGAATACGGTAAAGTAAATGGGGTACCGTTGATGTTAGATATTATTCGCCCTACCAAACTTCCAGATGAACCAATGCCGGTAATCATTTATATTCATGGTGGAGGTTGGTCCAGTGGAGATAAAGCTGGAGTAGGTGGTCGAGAATGGAATTCATATTTTGCTAAGAATGGTTATTTTGTCATCAACATCAATTATAGATTGAGTGGTGAAGCAATTTTCCCCGCGCAAATTCATGACTGTAAAGCAGCCGTCCGCTGGTTAAGAGCTAATCATGTAAACTACCATATTCATCCTGAAAAAATAGGGGTTTGGGGACACTCCGCAGGCGGACACCTCTCAGCTCTTTTAGCGACATCTATTGGAAATGATGAATTAGAAGGAGGATCAGGGCATCCTCATTACCCGACTCATATAAATTGTGTAGTTACAGTTTCAGCCCCTATTGATATACTCAAAATGGGCGGATGGCATGATCTAGAAAATTCTCATGAAGCCAAACTTATTGGAGAAATAACCGTTCAAAAAAATGCGGAACTTGCCAAAAAAACAAACCCTATCCCATACATCAACGACAAAAGCAAGAACATACCTTTTTTAATCATACATGGTGAAGACGATAAAATCGTTCCGGTCTCTCAAGCCCGATTAATATATGAAAACCTCCCTAATGCTGCGCTTCTAACTGTTAAAGGCGCTGACCATGGGATGGAGGGTGGAAATATAACAATCACAACGTTATTAGAGATGATTTTGGCTTTTTTTGATCAGTCGTTGGTGAATAGAAAACTATAATAAACGATTATAAGGATTGGGATTAAATGGGGGAATATACAATTATACTCCTTCCCCCACCTGACCACTTCTATAAATACAATTAAACAATTCTAACCCGTTCACTTATACGATCATACCTAAGAAACTCGTCATTATCAGGTGAAACCCCTGAAATTTTGAAGACACCTACAAATCGATAACTATTAAAGCCGAGATTATTTTTGTATTTTGCAAATACTGCTCTTTCTCGGCCAACATTCATTTCTTCCATATAATTTTTTGTTCTTTCTTTGGCGATGGCAACGTCCTGGTGAGATTCATCTATGTAAGTCCAATCTTCTGCCAATAGATTTAACCAACCGCTGGCAACTGATTTTGTATCCCCGTTTTCTACGATGGAGAGTTTCGGACACCATAACCAGGTTTTATCTATCACTCGAAAATAGCTCAATTGATACCTCTTAGCATTCTTACCGAATACAGTATTGGCGATATCTTTTATGTCCTTGAATTGCACATTATCGTGAATAGAGAGATATTCTTTTTGTTTTAATTCGCTTAATTCTTCTTCATATGTCATCCAATTCAATGTTGTTTTCACTACCGCCGCTTTATTTTTAATAATAGATACGACCTCGTGGATTCTAGCATTTATCTCATCTATAGATTTCGTCGCATCCATTCTATACACTTGAAAATCCTCAATGGATTCCTCATAAACCGCCGAAATAATATCATCCATACGTAAATTGTCTTCTGTATGATGATTTAGATGATAGGCTTCGTCTACTTCTATCCCTATCTTTAATTGGGGAAAATAAAGGTCCATCAAAGCATATCGGCCATTTTGCCGCTTCACATACTGTTGGCTTACCGGCTTAATATTCATATTGTCTAACTTATGCCAAATCGCCGTTAAAATATAGTTTTCATAGTCTTTTCTTTTTGTTCTTGAGAAAGTCTTTATTAGGTAGTCGCGTTTGTTCATGTCGGTACCCCTCTTTTCTGTCTTTAACTACTATTCCAAAAATATCTTTTAAGAA
The DNA here is from genome assembly GCF_034651445.1 of Cytobacillus sp. OWB-43. Lineage (NCBI taxonomy): Bacteria > Bacillati > Bacillota > Bacilli > Caryophanales > Bacillaceae > Cytobacillus > Cytobacillus sp. OWB-43. The sequence goes on from NZ_JAYEFF010000002.1 coordinate 562,879, forward strand.
CATCATCAACTAATCCTGAGTATAGAAATTGTTAGTTATAGGTGTTCCTCAAAAAATGATACTAATTCTATCCATCTATTTCATTGAATTTAAAACTTTAATACCCTGCACTTTCACCCCTAAGTAGAATGCGTAGTTTTATAACAAAAGGGCTATTCATTTTCCATATATCAATAACCAAACATCCACACTTCTGTTTTAGGGGGAAAGATTGAATCATAATATGATTATTCCAAAGAGGTGGGACATAACTACATGACACAACTATAAAACCGAAAGGTGATTTGATAAACAATTAAAACAAAGAAAATCAGAGCTAACTCGAAATCCGAATGAAGATTCTCGATTAAGAATTCGGTTTTTTCTCTGGTCAAAAAACTTTTGTTCTAGTTTCATTATAATCATCAATAATAGAAATTGTTTTATTTGCCACTTCACTACCAAGGGATGCATATAATTTTTTATCTCCAATAATATAAAATTCCTCTTTTGCTCGTGTAGCTGCAACATTCATCATATTTGGATCAGAAACAGCCCACCTTGCTGCCCCACTGCTATTTGAGTCAGCTCCAAGAACAAAATAGACAATTTTTGCTTCTTTACCTTGAAAAGTATGAACAGTCCCGATATTGGCTATTTTTCCATTTTCCCGTTTCGTGAAGTTAATCTCATCTAATACACGTGCAAGTTTATATGCCACATTTCTAAAAGGAGTTATAACATAGATATCGTCTGCTAATGCTGGACTTTCTTGCAAACCTTCTATAATTAAATTTTTCAATAAATCAGCTTGTTCTTTAACAAATTTATCATTTGCTTTCCCAGTTGAGTGATACCACTTTGATTTACCATTTGACTTTTCTTCAGGTTTCCCTTGTACCATTAACCCATCATAAGATATTTCATTTGAAATCGTAAACATTGGATAGTTTGAACGCCTGTGTACCCAAAGTGGTATGCCTATCCATTCATCATCATTTTTTTTGAATCCATACTGACTTGTGTCATCCACAATAGTTTGAGTAGAAACATCAGCAGCAACAAATTTCTCGTCAACTTTGTAATGTCTTCCAATCAAGGTCAATACATTTGAATCTAAACTCACTACTGGTTTTATCTGTGACGGATCCCCAACAACCATAATTTTTTTACTTCTTAATATTGCACCAACACTCGCTTGTGGTAAAGCTTGACCAGCTTCATCGATAAATAAATTACCAATTGAGTTTTCATTCATATTTTTAAACATTCTTCCAAAACTAGCAAATGTAGTACTAACAACAGGGATAGCGAAATTCAACCATTGCCATGATTCTGAAATTAACTGATACCCATTCTGTTTCCCTATGTATTCAGACTGCTTATTCCAAATAATCCTAGCAGCTTTTAAGTTTTTTCTGTTTTCATACAAGAATTGCTTTCTAACTTTCAAGGCAGAAATAAATAATTCTGATTGTAAAACTCGAAATTGCCTTGTAAACCACGGATTAGACTTTTGTAGTTCATCATACGGGAGTGAAAAATCCAGTTCACTTATTCCACTTTGAAACTTAAGTTCTTCCAATAGCTTAATTTCATTTTCGATTTTTTTAATATTATTTTGTTGAGTAGTCATCCATTTTTTGAAGTCATCTTGAATGATCCGAATTTTTCTTTCAATCTTCTCAGCTTTTATCTCATTATCCTTTTTCCTATTTTCTAGTAGTTTGCGATCGTTCAAAATTTTTGTTTTCTGTTGAGAAAGATCATTTAAAAGATCATTCGCATTATTGAGTTCTCTTGAATATTGTTCAACTTTTGACTTTTTAAATATCTTTTGAACCCATAAAAAACTTGGCTTTTGTGAAATAACAACATCATAATTCCGTTCTGCTTGAGTATACATATTAGCAATGTTATCAAGTTCAATGACAATATCCGATAAATCTTTTTGCAGATTTACACTTTCATGGTTATTTCTTTCTAGTTCAAGCCTAGCTTCTTTATCTTGTGATTCCAAAATCGATTCTCTTTTTTGTTTCTCCTGTTCAAAAGCGATGGATTGCTCTTTATGTTTATTTTTTAATTTTTTGAGAGAATATATTTTCTCACTATACTCTTGTATTTTCTCTCTTACAATTTTTATCTTTTCATATTTTTGTAAGAACTCTTGATATACACTTACACTTGTATTTGCTTGATAATTTTCTTCCAGATCTTTTTCAATTACTTCAATATTTAAAAGTAACTTATTAATATTTTTTGACGTACCACCTTCTAATGAAAATGCACCCCAATTTTCATCATTTAAAAGTTCACTTTCAATTTCGCGATTCTTCCCGAAACCTTTACCGTCCAATTTAGAATTAGAGACATCTTTGAAATAATTCGCTTCCTCTAGTTGTTTTTGAAATGCAATATCAATTTCCTCTTTCTTTGGTAACTCCATCACAATATTTTGGACTGCCCCATTGTTTGAACTTGCAACAATCATGTTTTTATCTGAAATCGATTGGGGTAATGTTCCAAGTCTTGCATTTTTCCAATAAACTAGATTTCCTTGAATAGTTTTATCAGGAAACTTGATAATTTCCGCTGCCTGTTGTACTACTAAATCAGCAAATATGTCTTTTAAGAGCGTAGTTTTCCCTGTCCCTGGTGGCCCATTAACACTTCGAATATCATTTTTATCATTTAAAGCAAGGTTTACAGCAACTTGTTGCATAAATGAAAGCGAAAAATCAGGATTACTGGGGAAACGCCCTAATGGATAAAATTTAGGTTGTAAGATTGTCTCAAAAATATTTGAGTTAAAGTGAATTGATTTTTTATTCCCGTCTAAATTTTTCCTATATCCAGAAAAACCATTAAAAAATCGATTCAAGTTTTCATTAGTTATTGTCTTTGCTTTGGTTAGATCTTCAATAAAGAATGAATGTAAATTGACATCTCCATTATCTAAGTTTTTCACAAATGCATAGCGGAAGTTCTCTTCGGATACATGATACTTTTGTAAAAGTTCGGAAATCGCGACATTAAAATCTTCGTGAAATTTCCTAACCAAGTTTTCTCTAAATGAGGTTTCAACTTTTAAAATATCTTCAGGCAAAACACCATGCTGATGAATATAGCCACTCATAGTAAAAAACAATTTGTCTGCTATGAAATTTAATTGATTATCAAAAAATAATGAGAAAGTAAATTTATCTGAGTTACTTACCTCTTCATATGTATTAGCAATCTTGTATTTTTCCCTTAAAATATCAACAACTTCTTGAAAATTAAAAATATCAAAATAAAATACTAATCCTGACTTTTTAAATTGCTTTTCTGAGACATTTTGCTGTTCTTTTTGTTTAATTAAAAAGGCTGAGAAAAAATAATGCCAGTCATCTTCCTTTTTATGTAACAGCTTTAGCGATTTGTCTTTTTTATTAATATCACCTTCAGAAAGCTGCTCTATTGTAATCCAGGCATTTATGATATCTTCCCTTTTATTCAACTTCTCACTCCCATTATCAAATATTTGTTAAAAACTTATTAAACCCTTTTAGCAGGATATAACGATCCAGTATTTGGAATAACCTATCTATCAAAATTATCGGCATTTCATCCATAATTTTCATGGTTTTTTAATGTGTCGTATATATAGTTAATCATCATTTAACCTAACATACCTTCACAAATACTGTACCCCCAATATATAACAATTGATTTGTAATATATGATACTATATAAAAAAAGACATACTGAGGATAAAAACATGAATGGATTAGTATTTGAAAAGATAAGTTTTACTCGTGATCATGTAAATGCTGTAAAGACACTGCACCTAAATAACTATCCTATTTTATATATACTATATAACGAGAAAAAGAGACCGTCCGCCTATATTGGACAGACGGTTCAAGCTTCACGACGTTTGAAAAAGCATCGAGAAGATAAAAAACGGAAAAATTTGAGCCATTCTATATTAATTGGACATGAAAAATTCAATCAGTCTGCGACCTACAATATTGAGTCGAACTTAATTAACTATTTCATTGCTGATAACCACTATCAATTGCAAAATGTTAGTCAAACACGTTCTAGGGTCATGCATAATTATTATCAGAAATCCTTCTATAATGAAGAACTCTTCCAAATGATTTGGGAGAAGCTTAGAGAAGAAAAAATCGTAAGTGATACTGTTGAAAACCTAAGGAATAAAGATATTTATAAACTTTCTCCATATAAAGAGCTTAACCCTCAACAACTCGATATTAAAAATGAAATTCTCAAATTTTGTAATGAAAATATTAAGAAGAACGGGAATCATGTTTTTGCTATTGAAGGTGACGCGGGGACTGGTAAAAGTGTTCTTTTAAGCTCTCTGTTTAATACCATTCAGGATCTAGCCAAAGATGATAGCTCTTTATTATATGGAACAGACAATTATTTGCTGGTGAATCACACTGAGATGTTGAAGACATATAAAAGCATTGCCAACAGTCTACCCAACTTGAAGAAAAAGAATCTGATGAAACCGACACCGTTTATTAACGAAAAGACAAGGGCGCAAGAAATAGCAGATATCGTTTTAATAGACGAAGCGCATTTGCTTCTTACAAAGGAAGATTCTTATAACAATTTTCGCTACCAAAACCAATTAGATGAAATCATAAAACGTAGTAAAATCACCATTGTTATCTTTGACCCAAACCAAGTTTTGAAGATTAAGAGTTATTGGAATGATCGATTACTAGCAGAAATCACTAGACAATATAACGCTAAGACGTTAGTACTTAAAGATCAAATGAGAATGAATGCTAATCCAGAAACAATTAAGTGGATTGACAATTTTGTTGCAAAAAAGATTCTACCGTTACCAATAGAAAATGACTCAACCTTCGAGCTTAAATTTTTCGAAGATCCAGGTACGTTCAAAACAGCTATTAAAAAGAAAAACAAAGAACTCGGTCTTTCTCGTATTGTCTCAACCTTTGATTATTTACATAAAAAAGACGGTAATACTTATATAGTTGATGAAAATGGAATCAATATGCCTTGGAATAGCACCCAAGATAGTACAACATGGGCAGAAAACCCAAATTCTATTAAGGAAGTTGGCTCCATTTATACTGTACAAGGATTTGACTTAAATTACGTTGGCGTTGTCCTTGGTCCATCGGTGAGCTACGATGTCGAACAAAGGAAATTAGTCATTGATCCTTTGAAATATAAAGATACCGGAGCATTTATTTCACGAACGGATTTACTGCCTGAAAAAAATCAAGAAATTAAAGAAGAAATTATCTTAAATTCTATTAATGTACTAATGAAGCGAGGCATCCATGGATTATATATTTACGCCACAGATCCTAAATTAAGACAGAGACTACTTGACTTAAAAAGGGGAAATTAATTTATGAGCGATATTAGGAACTTAATCAACACCATTAACGATTTTAGAGATGAAAGGAACTGGAGACAATATCACAACCCAAAGGACCTTGCCATCTCAATTTCTATCGAAGCAGCTGAACTACTAGAAGATTTCCAATGGATCAGCAGCGAAAAAGCACTCAAAGAAAATGGAGAAAATATTCGCGAGGAAATCGCAGATGTTCTAATTTACTCCTTAATGTTATGTTCTGACTTAAACTTAGATGTAAAAGAGATTATAGAGGATAAGATTGTGAAGAACGGGAAGAAGTATCCTGTGAATAAGTGATGACATCTACTGTTATCCCCTTCTCCCTCATATTCTTATTAAGATGAAGGGGGATCTTTAAATAAACTGATGAAGTATTATATTAAAAGACCCTCTTCTTATTTATAATGTTTGCAGTGATTCGTCATCACCAACTAGCCTTTCTCCTCAAATTCTTCGCTTATGCATAATAAAACAACTCAATTTTCTAAAAACAAAAGACAGATATCTTTAAAGGTAATTAGTTATTACATACCAATTATAATGCAATCTATCTACTAAATTTATCATCAGTATTTTTTAACTGTAACAGTTTATCTTGGTCTTCCATTTTGGTGCCTTTTAATTGTTGAGAAAAAACAATTTTCTCAACATTTCGTCTGAAACGCTGCTTTCCCTTCCAAAATGTCCTGCAAAAACTTTTTTGATTTGGTTAATTGTTTCCTGATATCATCTATTTCTTTGATTTTTTGTTCAACGATTGTTTTCTTTTCATCGTATGATAAGTTCATTTGTTGATTGACCATCATACTTATCTCTTCTATTGAAAAATCTGCGCATAGAAGTGCTTTTACATCCTCAAGGTACTCCACAATTTCTTCAGCATATACGCGATAATTATTTACATCTCGCTCAATATAACAGTCAGGAATTAGATTTTTGCGTTCATAGAATCTTAATGTGGATATGGGCAAATCCGTTAATTTCGAAACTTCATTTATTTTCATCATATGACCTCTTTTTTTATTGCTATAAACCTAGGTTCATAGTTCATAATGTGCTTATGATAACCAATGGCATATAAAATGTCAAAATAATCTAAAGTTATCAAAAGGAGCGATTTTATGTTCAACCATATTCTGAATAACGATTTCGTCGATATAGTCAAAGGAAGGCGTTCTGTTCGTCATTATGATGAAGATTTTAAAATATCGCAAGAAGAGTTAAGCGAGATTATTGCGGAAGCTAGTTTGGCGCCATCCTCTGCAAATATGCAATCTTGGCGTGTAGTTGTTGTAGATACTCCCGAAGGAAAAGAAAAACTTAAACCTCTTGTACGTTTCAATACATTACAAAATGATACTTCTTCTGCCATGTTATTAATTTTTGGTGATACAAAAAGCTATTTGTATGCAGAAGAAATATTTAATACAGCTGTAGAACAAGGGAAAATGCCGCCTGAAGTGAGAAATAGCCAACTCGAGACCATTCTATCAATCTACCCAACACTATCAAAAGAAATGAAAGTTGAAATTGCAAAAATCGATAGTAGTCTCTTTGCAATGCAATTAATGTTAGTAGCTCGTGCGCACGGATATGATACAAATCCAATGGCGGGATTTGAAGCAGATCAGCTAGCAAAAACTTTTGAATTGGATGAAGAACGATATACTCCCGTCATGATCCTTTCAATTGGTAAAGCCAAAGTAGCTGGATACGAATCCATTCGATTAAGTACTGACAAAATTTCATTTTGGAGATAAACCTGACAATCCATTAGAAGTGCAAAAAAAGAGAAGAAGTTTCCTACTAATAGTGGTAATGCTTCTTCTCACTTCCCTTCCAATTCACGTTGAAACAGAGTTGATTGGTGTGTTTATGATTCCCTCCCTAACAAACCAACCAACTCCCTAAAAACAAAAGAAGGATTCCTTTGTAAAGTATCTAGACTAACTGTTTTCTGATCATCTTTCCCTATCAGAGACACTTCCCTTTTGTCTTTATTGATTTTGATTAAAACATTCTTAATCCTGTATTCCTCTACCTTAGTTGCTATATCGATTTCTACTGAGTCCAGTTCAATAGATATTTTATCGGAGACCCTTCTTAGCATTCTCCAGAGAGTTTTTTCTTCTTTTGATCTCATAAATAGTTCTGGGAGCTCTGTCGACTCTTTCAAATGATTTAATGTGGTCTGCATATAGGCAGCCACACCGTAGCCTACAGGTTTAATGATTGGGTTGCAGTTGATCCAATGTTAAGCAAAAGTAACCATCTTCCCATCCTCCAACCTTCGACTCTCCATGACACTGAGAAGATCACTGAAATAATATTCAACCCGTACAAAATCTCATCTAAAAGAACAAAATAAGGCAGATCAGGATGCTTATGTATTTTATTCGTTTTGATAGTTCAATAATAAGTTGCTCAATCATTTCTTCACTCCGTTTACAGATCAATCCAATTATTTGTATATATTATACTATAATAAAAAAGCCATTCAATTGGGAGGGAATGGCTTCTAAAGTAACAAATAAGTATAGTGTGCTATTGTTTTATAGTATAAGAATAGGGTGGTCTTGATACTTATCATACGATTTTCCGTTAATAACCTAAGTGTGGTCTTTATTTTCAACTGATATAGTAATAATCTATTTCTCCAACAACTCAATCATCTCTGTGTATCCTCTATCTTTAGCATAATCCAATGCCGTCATACCATTGTCATCACGAAGCTCTTTGTTAGCATTGTAAACTAACAATTCCTGTACAATTTGCTGATATACTTTTGAACCATCTGTTAATGCGACTGCTTCAATTAAGGCTGTATAACCAAAGTTATTTTGATGATTTATATCCACCTTCCCATCTGCTAAAAGTAACTTTACATTAGGTAAATGTCCTTTCTCAGCAGCTGGAATTAATGCATTGCCACCATAGCGATTGTATACTTGATGATCAGGTTTTGCGTTTTCAATTATATAAGCTAAAATCTCCGTTTTTCCTTGTGCGCCTGCATATAAATAAGCACTATCTTGGAGCACATCTTGTTTGTTAACATCTGCCCCTTCATTAATAAGAGCTTTTGCGATTTCAATATAATTTTTATGAGTAGCAATTAACAACGGGGTTTCGCCTTTTTCATTGGTTTCATTAATTAGATAAGAAGTATCTTTTAAAATATCCTGTACTTTTTCAAGATTATTAGCTTCAACAGCTTGAAGTAATTCACCAGATTGATGTGCCATTTCCCTTTCCTCCTCATTATTACAGCCTGTAACTAGGAATAAAAATCCAAGCAAAAGCCCTATAATAAATTTCAAATTAAAACCTCTCTTCCCAAGGAGTGATTGTATGATTAAAACGATAACCGCTGCCCCAAATGGTTTCAATCGGTAGATCTGATAGTTTCCCCTTTTTTAATTTGTCACGAATGCGCCCGATATGTACAACAACAGTGAATACATCACCATCCAAATCATCCATATACCATAATTGGCGAAAAAGCTGTTCCTTCGTCCATACACGATTCGGGTGTTCCATAAAAAATACGAGTAAATCAAACTCCTTGGTTGTAAAAGTAATCTCGTTGCCGAGTACAAAAACTTTACGTGCAGCTTTATCTACAACAATATTACCCATTTCGATAAACTCCATCCGTTGTCCCACGTTTGTTAATTGTTTGTAGCGTTTCATATGTGCTTGAACACGTGCAACCAACTCACTAGGACTAAATGGTTTTGTTATATAATCATCCGCACCTAAACCGAACCCTCGAATTTTATCGATATCTTCCTTTTTTGCTGATACAATCATAAGCGATATATTTTTCACTTCGCGAATACGACGACAAATTTCAAAGCCATTCATCGAAGGTAGCATTAAATCAATAATGACTAAGTCATACTCTTCTTTCAATGCACGGGTCATCCCTTCAAAACCATCTGTTACAATATCTGCTTCAATAGAATGAATTTCTAAATAATCTCGTTGCAATTCCGCAATACTTATATCATCTTCAATAATTAAAATTCGTGAAGCTACCATTTCTCAACACTTCCTTTAAGACTTTTCCAACACAATGGTTACAGTTGTACCTACATTTAACGTACTTTGAACTTTCACCTGACCTTTATGTTTTTCAACGATTTGCTTCACAATCGCTAGTCCTAATCCACTGCCGCCCGTTGTCGATGTTCGCGCTTCCTCCCCGCGATAAAAATGATCGAATACATATGGCAATTTCTCCTCTGAAATTCCTTGCCCGTTATCTTTGATATTTAATTGCACAAAACGATGCAAAACAATCACCTCCACAACAATAGCTAATGGCTCCTTATCCATTTGAAACTTTATACTATTTTCAATTAAATTCGTAATCGCCCGGTTCATATGCATTCGGTCAACCTGCACATACACTTCCTCAGAAACTTGCAAGTTAATGTGAACCTGTCGATTCGATAATTGAAACTCCTCTACTACATGTGCTAGAAAATCTGGCAATGAAGTGCGTTCAAAACGAAATGGCACTGACTCTGCATCAAGCTTTGAATAGAGAAAAAGCTCCTCTATTAAATGATTTAGGGCAAGTGATTTTGAATGGATTGTTTTTAAATACTTTTCTTGCCTTTCCGGTGTTTCAGCAACACCCTCTTGCAAACCCTCCACATAACCAATAATAGAGGTAATCGGAGTTTTCAAATCATGTGAAATACTCGCTACTAAATCCTTCCGGTTATTTTCCAGATTTTGCTTCTCCTCAATAGAAGCAAGTAATGCCTCTCGCATTCGTTCAAAATTTGCGGTCAGCTGTTGGACTTCTTTTGCAGTATTTCCCGGCAAAGTAGGTGCCTGCATCATCATGTCACTGTCCCGAATGCTGGACATTATTTGCCCTAAGCTTTCAATAGGCTTGATGATTGATTTGCGAATTTGATGATTTAAAAAAAGCATAACTGCAACCGAAACGAACATAATGATCAAAATAATAAGCAGTCCCCATCTAGTCAGAAACTCTAAAAAACTATTTTCTTTCTTCAACACGAGTATACTACCTTTAGTCTGATCACTGTAATAAAAATCAAATTTAATGTAACGGTACATTCTACCTGCGTTATCAACTGTACCCTTTGTTTCAATATTATTTGTATCAAAATCAGGAAAATGGACAATAAGGGACCTTTCGACTAGCTCCTCCGAATAATATAAAATATCCTCTTCCTTACGAATTACAAGGCCGAGAGACTGATGCTCTAATTGCTGTAATTTATTTCGCATATCCTCTTCTAATAGTTGGTCCGGCGTACTTTTGGCTATATCTCGTAATTCTACGTAAGCAAGCTCTTCTTCTGGACTCAGGGAACGTTGCTTCGTAAAGGATTCATATAATGTTTTCGGAGTTGGTACAAATCCTGTCGTTACGTAAAAAGCAATGCATAAAATCATGAGAATGGAGACACTCGCAATAAAAATACCACCAATATATGAAATGAGAAATCGATTTTTTATTGTCATAGTGACCACCTTCCCCGATTTCTAAAGAGAAATCAAGCATATTCAAATATTACCTGTTAAAAACTAAAATTTAAATTAAATTCTCCGTTATACGGCTCATGTTCAACAAAAATAGTTACGTCATTGCCTGTTGCATCTTTGCCCATACGCTTATACGTGAACTTGTTATCGTTTAATTCTGTCAGTTCTAGAGTAGCCCCATATTTATTTTCACCTAGTGATACATGTGCTCGCATTTTGTTACTATTAATCACATCAAAGTAACCAAAATCATCCCGACTCTCTCCTGATTCAACATTGAAAAATTCATATTGATTTGTTGCTGAGTTATATTTGGCAATGCTAATAAAGTTGACATTTTGCTCTGTCAAATCATTCCCCTGATCATCTATCACCCTTGTCCCTTGCCATAATGTTTCGCCTAAAACTTCATCACCATCAACGTCCGTCAATATCGCCCCTGTCGTGGTCGTTAAAGTTTGCGCTGGATTTGTAAAGGCTAACTCTGTTTCTTCGTATGGAATATGTTCAACAAAAATTTCTACATCATTGCCTGTTGCATCTTTCCCCATGCGCTTATATGTGAAAATATCTTCGCTAAGTTCCGTCATCTCCACAACAGCTTGATATTGCATCGTATTAGAAATTAAAATTCGCTTCTCTCCATCGTTAGTCACGAAGAATGTACCTTCATCTCCACGTGTCTCCTTTGTTGCTGAATCAAAAAACTCATAGTGCCCTGTTTCTGAATCATATTTAGCCAAGCCAATAAAGTTTGCATTTTCCTTTGTTAAATCATTGTTATCTTGATCATAAACTTTTGTCCCTTGCCAATTTGTACTACTTAATAGATTCATCATTTCCTGACCTTTTGTAAACTGGCTTTTCTCCTCAACTTGTGCTGTTGGCTCAACCTCTTCCGTCGAATTAGTTGTCTCCATCTCCGTTGCTGTCTCGTCGCTACATGCCGCCAAAATGGTTAATGAGCTAAAAATCGCCAATGTTGCAAATTTAAATTTTTAATTCATATTTATCCTCTCCCTTTCAATTTCTTATACTCCATTATGAAAGGCAGTTTTAAACTCCTTATATCGCAAATATAAACAAATTATAAATTCGAACCTGACCACATTACTCATTTCCACCCCTGTATTTTTCAACTCAGCGCTTTTTCAAAAATACGTACCAAATAGATGCTTTTCATCCAAACTGTAGAATTGAATAATTTTAAAAATTCATTAGTTATTAAAACAGAGCAACATTTGCTACATTCATTACGGGAAGCAATTAATTTATACAGGATGGGAGATGAATAAACTGACGAAGATCTTGTGCACTTATATATGTTGAAGCCATTCTATTAATACTTTGAATTTACAATAGATTAATATCGCTTTCAATCCAGTTGAGTACCAACTGAATATTCTTTATTGCAGTAATTTTAATTTTTCCTACTTTTAAATAAAAGTAATAAATCCACTTAGTCTATTCTTAGTTTCGACTTTTTTATACTTCTCAGTTTGTAAATTAAAATCTTTATAAACTGCACTTACTTGTGATAAGGTTCCCCCCGATTAATCCGAAACCCCCGATAAATCTGCTCCAACAACAACAACCTCATCAACTGATGCGGAAACGTCATTTTCGAAAAACTCAACGCGAGATCACTCCTACTCTCCACTTCCTTACTAGTCCCAAGCGACCCCCCAATAATAAAAGCAATCTTACTCTTACCATAGGTGGCGAGGTCGTCTAGTTTCTTTGCGAGTTGTTCGGAGGTGAGCATTTTGCCTTGGATTTCTAGGGTGATGACGAAGGTGTCTGGGGCGATGTGGGCGAGTATGCGGTCGCCTTCTTTGCGTTTGACTTCTTCCATTTCGGCAGCGCTCATGGATTCTGGGGCTTTTTCGTCTGGTACTTCGATTAGGGTTAGTTTGGCGTAGGCGCTTAAGCGTTTTTTATATTCGTCGATGCCTTGTTTTAAGTATTTTTCTTTTAGTTTGCCAACGGATACGATTGTGATGTTCATACTGGGCCTTCCTTCCGAGCTGTTTTTTCTTCCCCTAGTTTACCATAAAGTGTGCTGACTTATTGATGGTCCTCTTTGTTGTCTGAAAAATTTTTCCTTCTTTTTGCAACTTTTCCATGCCTTTTAGCATCTATGTATTATACTCGATTTTACCAGAGAGGAGGGGCGGTATTTTTGCATCTTGTAGAGCGTTTGAAACAGAAAGAAGATGAGGCGTATTTAGAAGTGATGGCTGCGTATGGGGAATATCTGCTACGGACCGCTTTCTTGCTTTTGAAGGATTATCAGTTGGCAGAAGAGGCGGTTCAGGATACGTTTGTGATCACTTTTCAAAAGATAGATCAGCTTGAGGATGAAGAGAAGTTGAAAAGTTGGTTAACGACCATTCTTCTTAATCGCTGCCGCTCCCAAATGAGGAAATCGCGTTGGAAAGTGCTGCTTGCCCCTCTTGATTTGATTGAGAGAACAAAAGCAGATAGTCAGACATTGAATCCTGAAAATGCTCTGCTATTTTCTGAGTGGCATGAGAGCATCAGCACTAGCATTCAACAATTAGACTATAAATATCGTGAAGTCATTACATTATTTTACTTTAACGAAATGAAGATTAAAGACATCGCCTTATTTACGAAAACCAATGAGAACACAGTCAAGTCCAAGTTAAAGCGGGCACGCCTGCTTTTAAAAGAAATTCTTCCTGAAGGGAGTATCGGCATATGAAAAAACAACTCGAAAAGGAGTTAGAACACCTTCGTTTCACCAAGCAAAGAAATGTACTGGACCGAATGGGCAAACCAACCTGGAAACAAAGATTGAACTCCCTTTGGCATAAGGAGATTGAGATTCCCCTCCTTCCGGTTGCAGCTTTTGGGATGATGATTGTATTGCTGTCCGGTTTAACTTTTGTCGGCAACGAGATCAGTTACACGACGAGGGAAAACAATGAGACGATTAAAATCGGGGGCAACGTGTATTGGAAAGAAGATTTTGAAAAGCTGGTTAAGAAATATGAAAATTAAACTACAAGTGAAGCAGCTCGTCTATCTGGTTGTTGCCTTTCTTTTGCTTATTGCTACGATGATTTTTTTGATTATCCCACAATGGAATATTTATAATGCGAAAAAACAAGCTGACCAAGGACATTCTGAGGCTAAGGTTGCCTTACTGCAAACACTTGAAGATGATACAGTTTTTGAGACGCAAAAATGGAACATCATTCAAGAATATATGCTCATACAACCAGTTGAGCGGTTTAATGTCTTTGCTGGGCCATCTTACTCAGAGGTGCAATTAGATCAACCGACCATCCACTTTACATGGAAAGAAAAATTACCCTATCTGAAGCAATATGTAAAAGAAGGACCTATTGATGATTACTTCGTTCTAGCCGTCAAACAGCTTACGTCCTATTATGAAGAGATGAATCAGTCCGACCTTGCTAAACAGACTTTGGATCAAGCGTCAGAACGTGCCGCTAGCTCCTATAGTCTCTATTATAATAATTTACAACTAGAACGGGTTGACTTTGCCATTAACCACAAAGAATATACAGAAGCAAACCAACTGTTAGAGACATTTGATGAAAATCTGGAGAAAGGCGATTATTATTGGCACGCTAAAATCGGGCAAAGACAAGTAGAAATCGCGATGAAACAAGGGAAGTTGCAAGAAGCTCGTGAACAACTGAATGTCATTTTAAATGAATATAAACAAGCTGAAGGGAATGATGACACAATAGAGTCAGAATATACGACTGACGTATACGAGTCATTGGTATCACTTAAGGATCGAATAGAAAGTAGCATCAATAACCCGACTACTAGTACCGTAAAAGGTAGAATTATGTATAGTGACGGCAAACCTGCGGCCAATGTTGGCGTTATTTTGAGAAATGAATCAGACATTCATTATGGCGCTATTGGGGACGAACGTTATTTTACGACGACAGATAAAGATGGCTTTTATGAATGGAACTTTGTTGAATCAGGACGTTATCAAGTGATTCTTGGGTTTTCTTTCGATCAGATTGATGGATGGACGTATCCTTCTACGATGGATGATTGGCTAACAGCTGGCGATCAGCTTGAAGTCACGAAGGATATCACGCTTCGTCCGTTAATTGAGATTAATTCACCTGTTAATCAGAAAAAAATCACAACGGACACGGTGCATTTTTCTTGGGAACCGGTAAAGGAGGCTGCCTATTATCAACTACATCTCGCTGTCGTTATAGATGATGGATCTGGTTCGATAAGTAGTCCCTTTCGCTCACATATTGCAACAAACGAAATAGATGTGCCAGTGGAAGACTTATATAACCATACCGTTGGACTCTCTATGTCAGGTGATGATCCAAATTCTGTTGATCCCATTACATTACTCGCTTTCACCAACCCAAACAACCGCTTTTCTTGGTCTGTTGACGCTTTCGATGAAAATGATGAATTACTGACGAGAAGCAACGGCTACCGCTTAGGTAATGATACGATCGGTCATCTTCCCTTTTTTTACTTAAAAACGAGAACACTAACTGAAGCCGACCAACTTTTGTTAGATAAGAAATTTACTGAGGCATTAAAAGCGTACAAGACAAATCCCGAGGATAAACATAGTCAACGAATGATCAAACGACTAGAGGAATTAGATGAGTAAAATGATGAAAGAGGTTGGGACATAAGTATTTTAGCTAATGATTTATCCGAATGATAATGATTAGGAGTTCTAGCATCTAATCATTCGGTTTTTTGTGTGATTTGAACCCTTATATGAAAAGAATAGTGAAATGGAGCGGAAGACACTCGACTCCTGCGGGAAATAGAGGGAAAGCTGAGACCCCACAGGCAATGTGTAGTGACCCCTAAAAGTTAGACACAGTTATTTCATGAGGCAACTTGTTCAAAATGAGTTCGGTATTGTACCGGACTCATTTTCAATTTTCCCTTTAA
>NZ_JAYEFF010000011.1:0-58278 GCF_034651445.1 Cytobacillus sp. OWB-43
TTGCACCTATGGTGCTTTGTTGCTGATAAATCAGCTTTTTTAGAATTACGCTTGACGTTTTACGTTCGTTCAGTTTTCAAAGAACAATCTCGTTCGCTTCAGAAGCGACTTTATAATCTTATCATCCCACCAACATCATGTCAACTATTTTTTTAAAATAATTTTTGATGATTAGTTGAGTAAACTTGCTCTCTCTTGGGAACAAAAACTACTATATCACGATTAAAAAGTGTTTGCAATATAATTTTTAAAGTTTTTATTAAGAAACTTCTTTTTTTTGAAAACAAACTTCAAATCTGTAATTTCAACTTCCCAACTAATCTTTTAATAAGTTTTTTCTATTGTACTATTACTTTAATTAAACAAGTAGAATCTTTATCATTAAACAGCTTTTCTTTTATCTTCTAAATTGAATACTTACAGGAAAATATACCTTTGTACCTTTACTCGTCACATAATCTACATCCAAGCAGAAACGCAAACAACAAATAGCACTTAAACCTTTCTGTTTTTCCTCTTAACACTGCTGCGTCAAAAACCACCTATTTCTAGAACGAACGACAGCCTGACCAAAGTGATTAATAAATTGCTTTTCTACCTTATTAGCTTCGTTTTCATTAGAACAAACGGTTGCCAGCTCTACGTATAGTGAAAAAAAGACTTGAATATCAATTGTTTGATAATGGATTTAATACTGATGCACCCACCTTTACCTTTTCCTATATGAGTCACTCTCCTTCTCTAACAATTCAATTGAAAGCAAGGAACACAATTAATAAACCCATGGCAATTAGCAAATAGTCAAAGTGAAGCAGTAAAGTTTAAAGTAACATAACTAAAAAACTAACTAATTTAAAATAGTATAGCTTCTAATAAATTATCAATTTTTACTAATCATAGTACACCGCTTCATTTGTTTAAATACAATTAAAGCCAGTAGAAGTTTACTTTTGTAAACTTCTACTGGCTTTTTTCATCCATTAATATTTATTTTTGACGCATATGCGGGAACAATAACACATCTCTAATAGAAGCTGCGTTTGTTAGTAACATAACTAAACGGTCCACACCAATACCTAGTCCACCAGTTGGCGGCATTCCGTATTCTAACGCCTCAATAAAGTCGTTATCCATCATATGTGCTTCATCGTTTCCTTGCTCACGCTCTTTTAACTGCGCTTCAAAGCGTTCTTTTTGATCAATTGGATCATTAAGTTCCGTGAATGCATTAGCGTGTTCTCTAGCGACTATAAATAACTCAAAACGGTCAGTAAAACGTGGATCGTTTTCATTCTTTTTCGCAAGTGGAGAGATTTCTACCGGGTGTCCGAAAATAAAGGTAGGTTGAATCAGCTTCTCTTCTACTTTTTGTTCAAAGAATTCATTGACGATGTGACCATATTGCATATGCTCGGTAATTTCCACACCATGCTCTTTTGCAAGCGCACGCGCTTCATCAACTGATGTTTCTTTCCAGAAGTCTACACCAGTATATTCTTTAACCGCATCTACCATATGAAGTCTTTTCCACTCTGGTTTCAGATTAATTTCGTATTCACCATACTGAACAGTCGTTGAACCTAGAACTTCTTCTGCAATATGCGCAATAAGGTTCTCTGTCAATCTCATAATATCACGATAATCAGCATAAGCCTCATATAGTTCAATCATCGTAAACTCAGGATTATGTCTTGTAGACACTCCCTCATTACGGAATACACGGCCGATTTCATACACTTTCTCCATCCCACCAACAATCAGGCGTTTTAAGTGTAGTTCAATGGCAATACGCATATATAATTCCATATCCAACGCATTATGATGTGTAATAAAAGGTTTTGCTGAAGCCCCACCAGCAATAGCATGCATCATTGGTGTTTCTACTTCAAGATAACCTTGATCATCTAGATAACGTCTCATAGATTGTATAATACGGCTACGAGTAATGAAGGTATGTTTACTTTCTTCGCTCATAATCAAATCTAGGTAACGCTGGCGATATCTTTGCTCCACATCTTTTAAACCATGGAATTTATCAGGTAAAGGACGTAGGGCTTTTGTTAATAATTCAAATTGTTTTGCTTTAACAGAAAGTTCTCCTACTTTTGTTTTGAAAAGAACACCCGAAACACCGACAATATCACCTAAATCAGCAGATGTAAAAACTTCATATGCTTCTTCACCAACAGCATCCTTACGAACGTATAATTGGATTTGTCCAGATAAATCTTGAATATGAGCAAAACCCGCTTTACCTTTACCGCGTTTTGTCATAATTCTACCTGCAATGGTTACAGGAATTTCTTTTTCCTCTAATTCTTCTTTTTCAAATTGAGAGTATTCCTCAACCAATTGCTGTGATTGATGTGTGCGATCAAATCTTTTTCCGAAAGGATCTACGCCTTGTTCACGAAGACTGTTCATCTTTTCACGTCTAACCACTAATTGGTCATTTAATTCTTCATGATTTTGACTCACAGATACCATCTCCATCTTAAATCTTTTATGTAGACGCCTAAGGGCGGTTTACGAAGATTTAGTATTTTATATCTCTATTATTGTACACAATACAACAACGACAGACATCTATTAAGTAAAGAAATAGAATAAAAACTGCCAGCAAGTGACTGGCAGTCGTTCATTGTTTCACAGAAATATTATAGTTAAATATAAAAATGATGTCAAACCCGCTATTAAACGCTAGTTGCCACTAATTGTAGTTAATTAGACTGCTTTTGAAGCTTGTCTTTCTTTTTCTTCCATTTCCACTACTAACTCAGAAAGGACGTTTACAACATCTTCTCTAGTATTACATTCATTAATAGCTGCACGAGCTTTTGCATTTCCTTTGATTCCTTTTAAATACCAAGCTGCATGTTTACGCATTTCCCGCACAGCAATATGTTCATTTTTCAGTTCAATCAATCGATCCATATGCAATGTACAGACATCCATTTTCTCACGAACGGACGGTTCTCCCATGAGCTCTCCAGTTTCTAGATATTTGACAGTCCGATAGATCATCCACGGGTTCCCTAAAGCTGCGCGTCCAATCATCACCCCATCGACACCTGTTTCATCTAACATTCTTTGGGCATCTTGGGGAGTCTGTACATCTCCATTACCGATTAACGGGATTTGAATGTTTTGTTTTACTTCTCGAATGATGTCCCAGTTAGCTGTACCTTCATACATTTGCACTCTCGTACGACCGTGCAACGAGACCGCTTTACCTCCAGCACGTTCTACTGCTTGGGCGTTTTTCACGGCGTATATATGGTCTTCATCCCAACCCATACGCATTTTGACTGTTACGGGCTTTTCTACCTCCGACACAACCGCTGAAACCATTTCGTAGATTTTATTTGGGTCTAAAAGCCATTTGGCACCCGCATCACATTTGGTGATTTTCGGCACAGGGCATCCCATATTAATATCGATAATATCTGCATTAGTATTTTGGTCAACAAATTTCGCTGCCTCAACCAATGTTTCTTTTTCCCCACCGAAAATTTGTAGACTTAACGGCTTTTCACGCTCATCTATATACAGCATATTCATTGTTCTTTCATTTTTTAAAATAATGCCCTTATCGCTCACCATTTCGGCACATACAAGTCCTGCTCCGAATTCTTTTACTGTTAATCGGAATGCAGAGTTACACACACCAGCCATCGGTGCAAGGACCACTCGGTTCTTGATGTTAACATCACCAATTTGAAACATATCCGAGAGACCTCCTTCTATTTATGGATTTCCTGCTCTTCAGGTGGAGCTAAATCCTCCATTGTCACATGTAGTAATGTTGTAATTTTTTCTAGTAATTGTTCCGTAGGCATACGATTACCTCTTTCAATCTCACCAATAATAGAAACTGATATACCTAACTTTTTCGCAAAACCTTCTTGGGTGTATCCTTTGAGCTTTCGAAAAGCGCGAATACGTCTCCCCCATTTTTCCGCTTCCATATCCGAACTCCTTTTTTGTCTGGGATCGCCTCTAATTTCTCATGTAAAGGCTGTTCCTCATCCGGTAAGCAAATGGTTGGTTGAATCTCTAGAAGTGGAATGAGCACGAAAGCTCTCTCATGCATACGTGGGTGTGGAACGATTAACGTCTCTGTCTCAATATTTTCTTGATTATACAGTAAAATGTCAAGGTCTATATTTCTTGGCCCCCAACGAATAACCCTTTTTCTACCAAGATCTTGCTCAACTCTTAATAAAGCTTTTAATAGTTGCGAAGAAGATAATGTCGTACTAACTTGTATAACCATGTTCAAAAATTGAGCTTGGTCTTCAAATCCAACAGGGTCCGTCTCATATATGGAGGAATAATTTACTATTTCTATATCTTTACTCTTTGCTAGCTCACTTATTGCTTCATATAAGTTTACTTCTCGATCTGGCATATTTGAGCCCAAGCCGATAAAAGCTATATTTGTCACTATTTCCTACTCCTTGTCATTTCTATCGCTACAGAATCATAATGACCCGGAATAGGGGGATCCGGCTTCACTACTTTTACAGTTATTTGAGATATTTGTTTAAAGGTGGCTAATGCTTCTGAGGCAATTTTCTCTGTTAATGCCTCTACTAACTTGAATGGTTTGCCCTCTACTATTGTCTTACACAACTCATATAGATCTGCATAATTTATCGTGTGATTTAAATCATCACTTTTCCCCGCTTCACTTAAATCTAACTCAATTGTTAAATCTACATAAAAACGTTGTCCTAGGCGATTCTCTTCAGTAAATACCCCGTGATATCCATAAAACGCCATGCGATTTAAATAGATTTTATCCAAGATTAACATCCTTCCCAATAAGCGCATCCATCATTTTAGCCATACGGCTCATTTCCTTTACATCATGTACACGCATAATCTGACAGCCCTTTTGAATACCATAACAGACTGTCGCCCCTGTCCCTTCCATTCTGTCATCAACAGGTAGGTTAAGCACATTGGCTATCATTCGTTTCTTTGATGTACCTAGCAATACTGGATAACCAAACGCCACAAGCTGATCAAGATGACGCATCATTTCTATGTTATCTTCATGGCTTTTCGCAAATCCTATACCTGGATCTAAGATGATATTGTCATCCCTAACCCCCGCTGCCTTAACAATTGCGATACTTTCATATAATTCATTCATACAGTCTCTAAAGAATGAATCATATTTTTCATTATCTCTATTATGCATTAAGATAATGGGGACATCTTTTTCAGCGGCTAATGATGCCATTTCTTTATCTCTCTTCGCACCCCATATATCATTAATAATGTGCGCACCTGCTTCTAGGGCGTGCTTCGCCACTTCTGCTTTATAAGTATCAATAGAAAGAGGAATTCGAACTTCCTTTACAATCGCTTCTATCGCGGGAACAACTCGTGCAATTTCTTCCTCAACAGAAATCTCTTCATATCCTGGCCTCGTAGATTCGCCACCAATATCGATAATATCTGCTCCAGCCTCCACTAATTCCTTCGCTCTCTTTACCACATTCTCTAATTGGTTGTATTTACCACCATCAGAGAAAGAATCAGGCGTGATATTAAGTATGCCCATAATTAATGTCTTCCTACTATAATCTAAGGTATAAGAACCACAATGTAATACACTGTTTGTCATGCTATTCCTCCTAAAATGAATCTCTACCCCATAAATTCTCTCTTTGTTGTTTGTATACCCCCTGCAACAAGGTTACTATCGGTCCATTTAGACCAGGGAGCTTTCGACCTTCCATTGTTTTAAGCGGAACAATTTCCTGAATAGAGTTGGTAATAAATATCTCATCTGCATCAACGATCTCAGCACGGTGGAACACACCTTCTTCAATCTCCAACCTTAACTTTTTAGCTATCTTTATAATAAATTGCCTCGTAATACCGTTTAAAATACCTGTATCAATCGCTGGTGTGTATAACACATTTCCTTTAGTCCAAAAAACATTAGAAGAAATGCCTTCAGCCAAAAAACCTTCCTTTGTTAAAAAAATTCCCTCTAACGTATTATCTGCACCTAATTCCTGTTTGGCTAAAATATTGTTTAAAAAGTGGTGTGATTTTAAACGTTCAACCCCTTCTGGTGTATTTCTTCTAATTGAAAGGATTTTTCCGTTTTTTTCAAACGGTAGGGGGGCTTCAGGTAATTCATTGGCAAAAATAATAACGGTAGGTTCTATATAATGGTCAGCCCTTAAACCTACTTCACCTATTCCCGCAGAAACATTTACTCTTATTCTAGCATTTCTTAACTGATTCATTTCTAATAATTCAGCTAAACGAAATTGTAACTCTTCTCGCCCATTAAATGGACTACGAATACATACAGCATCTAACCCTTGTTTCAACCGCGCTAAATGGTCATCCAATAAAAACGGATGTCCATTGTATATACGAAAGGTTTCAAATAAGCCTAAACCATATAAATACCCATGATCAAATGGAGAAATACTCGCTTCTTCTTTTCGCACCAGCTTGCCATTGACACTAATATACAAAGTGTTTGCCCCCTTGTTGAATGAGGTCATGCTGATTAAGGAAGTTTAAGAGCAAACCTTTTCCTGCTGAAGTCATAATGGATTCAGGGTGAAACTGCACTCCTTCTATTGGTAAAAGGCGATGTTTAATACCCATAATTTCACCTTCCTCCGTCCACGAAGAGACTTCGAAGCAATCTGGAAGGGTCTCTCTCTCCACAATTAAAGAATGATAGCGTGTAGCTAAAAACGGCACTTCAATTCCCCTATAGATCGTTTGTTGGTTATGAAAAACGGGTGAAGTTTTCCCATGCATCAATCTATCTGCTCGCACAACCTTGCCTCCAAATACTTGTGCAATTGATTGATGCCCTAAACATACACCGAAGATAGGGAGTTTCCCAGCAAAAGCTTCTATCGCCGCTAAGCTAATACCCGCTTCATCCGGACTACAGGGTCCTGGTGAAATCATTAAGCACGAGGGGGAAAGTGCTTCTATATCAGCGATTGTGATTTCATCATTACGCTTAATTAACACATCTGCACCTAATTCCCCTAAATATTGCACCAAATTAAACGTAAAAGAATCAAAGTTATCAATCATTAATATCACTTTTTCCAATCCCCCTTCTCTTCAGCTAACTCTTTTGCACGCCATAACGCCTTGGCCTTCTTTAACGATTCTTTATATTCTAAATGCGCTTCAGAATCAATAACGATCCCCGCTCCTGCTTGTACATATGCCACTTCCTCTTTGACTAGCATTGTTCGAATCATAATATTCAACTCTAAATCACCATTAAAGCCGATCCAACCAAGCGACCCTGTATAAATACCTCTTCTTACTGGTTCTAACTCATCAATTATTTCCATCGTTCTAATTTTCGGTGCACCTGTGATTGTGCCGCCTGGAAATGAGGCATCGATTAAATCGTACCCATCTCTACCGTTAGCTATTTGCCCCCTTACATTCGACACAATATGCATGACGTGGGAGTATTTTTCAATCACCATAAACTCATTAACTTCAACCGTTCCATATTGGCACACACGTCCTAAGTCATTCCGTTCTAAATCAACAAGCATGACATGCTCAGCCCGTTCCTTTTCATTTTCAATCAATTCATTGGCTAATTTAAGATCCTCTCTTTCATCCTTACCACGTGAACGAGTACCCGCAATTGGCCTTGTACTCACTTCATCGCCTTTTTTCTTTACTAATAATTCTGGCGAACCACTGACAAGCTGGTAATCAGGGGTATTTAAATAACCCATATAAGGAGATGGATTCAGTTCACGTAATTGACTGTACACTTCGATGGGAGGAACGTTCAACTTTTGGCTTCCTCTTACAGAAAGGTTGACTTGGAACACATCACCACTCGCAATATATGATTGTACTTTTTCCACTGCTTGAACAAACGTTTCTTCACTGATGGAAACGTCCTTTAAAGTAGGTTCCTTTTCTCCAGCTAATTGTACCTCTCCTTGTTCCACTTCCTCTGTCCAACGATTCACCCATGCTGTTTCCCTCGAGGTGACATCCTCTTCTTTATCATGGGCAAATATCAACCATAATTCTTCTGTATCATGATCAAAAACGAACCATTCTTCAAATAAGAAGAAGTGCGTATCAGGCATTTCCAAATCATCTTCAGTCATGTCTGGTAGGTTTTCAATATAACGTCCGTAATCATAACTTACAAATCCCAATACACCTCCATGAAAATCTGGTAAACTCCCTAAAGGCTCTTCGATTTCATATTGCTTTAACCACTTTTTCATTTCATGTAATGGGTTGCCATGTGCCACTTGCACCCCTTCACTTGTTTTTATGTATAACTTATTATCTTTCCCCGTAAACTCTACGACTGGATAAAAGCCAGCCATACTATAACGGCCACTTCTACCGCTCTCTAATAAAATATGTATATCATAGTCCTTAGCTATCTTTTTGTATAATGGAAAAAACCATTCCTTCGAATAGCTTAACTTTTTTGTATGTATCATCTTTTTCATTGAATCTCACCTCATACTCATCATACCGAAATGCTTACAAATTACTAGTCATTTTCTCATTGTAATAATTGTTAATCAAAAAAGAAGGCTAGTCACCAAGTACGATGGCGCCAGCCTTCATTTTTGAATAAAAAAACAGCAGTGCTCATCACTGCCGTTTTCTTTATCGTTTTAATCAAATTGATAAAGTGGTGTACTTAAGTAACGTTCTCCATTACTTGGAATAATCGCCAATACTTTTTTGCCTTCTCCAAGCTCTTTGGCTACCTTTAAAGCCGCGTGAATAGCTGCACCTGAAGAGATACCACCTAGAATCCCTTCCTCTTTAGCCGCTCGACGGGCTTGAGCAAACGCATCTTCATTGGCAACAGCGATAATTTCATCATATACCTTTGTATCTAATATCTCAGGTACAAATCCTGCGCCAATACCTTGAATTTTATGCGGTCCAGGCTTTCCACCTGAAAGAACAGGAGAATCAGCAGGCTCAACTGCATAAATCTTAATATCCTTGTATTTTTCCTTCAGTACTTGACCAGCACCTGTAATCGTGCCACCTGTACCAATACCAGCAATAAATGCATCTAATTGATCGCCCATTTGCTCAACAATCTCTTTTCCTGTTGTCTCACGATGTACTTCAGGATTTGATAAGTTTTCGAATTGTTGCGGCATGAAGTATCCATGCTCTTTCGCCAATTCTTGCGCTTTTCTTATTGCTCCACCCATACCATCTGGTCCTGGCGTTAACACTAATTCTGCTCCATATGCACGAAGAAGATTTCTTCTCTCCATACTCATGGTCTCAGGCATCACTAAAATCGTTTGATATCCTTTTGCTGCAGCAACCATAGCCAGACCAATACCGGTATTCCCACTAGTTGGTTCAATAATTGTGTCGCCTTCTTTTAAATCACCACTTTTTTCTGCGGCTTCTATCATTGCATTGGCAATACGATCTTTTACACTGCTTCCAGGATTCATATACTCCAACTTCAAATAAATATCCGCACTTCCATCTTCTACAATACGATTAAGCTTCACTATTGGTGTTTGTCCGATGAGTTCAGTAATTGAATTTGCAATACGTACCATCTTCTCCACTCCTTATTCCGAGTATTATTATTGGTTTTATTTTAATTTATCAATCACACAACCAATTGTCAACGAATATGCAGGCATAAAGCCCTTTAATTATTAGAAAATTTAAAACTTTATACCTGAACAATTTATGTTAGCTTATGCTATATGATACCTATAAATAACAAAAAACTACAATGCACCATCATAAAAAGTTTCAATGTCCACTTCATCCTTAAAAGGTTCAGTAGAAACAGGAAGATCCATTTGTTCTAAAGCCATTTGTCTCCGTATTTGGGATTTAACATCCTTAAAGGAATAGGTTTCTCCCTCAACAAACTCTTGTAACAGAACTATAGCATACCCCTCATCGGTCTTTACTGGGTCAGACCATTCTCCAGCTTTTAAATCTTGCGCCGCTTTAATGATGGTTTCATAATTTTCGTCATCAACTGTCACATAACCAAGGTCGCCACCCTGGGCAGCTGTTAAAGTATCTGTTGATTTTTCCAATGCCATAGCTGTAAAGCTTGAGCCATTGTCTAATTCTTTCACTGTTTGTTCTGCTTCTTCTTTAGTTGCCAGTACAATTTGTGATAGATGATATGTATCCTTAATTTCATATTGAGCTTGGTTATCTTCGAAGTATTGTTGCAGCTTTTCCTCAGAAATACTGACTTCTTTTGTTAAAAGCTCCTCAAGCATTAA
This sequence comes from Cytobacillus sp. OWB-43, assembly GCF_034651445.1. Classification (NCBI taxonomy): domain Bacteria; kingdom Bacillati; phylum Bacillota; class Bacilli; order Caryophanales; family Bacillaceae; genus Cytobacillus; species Cytobacillus sp. OWB-43. The sequence continues at coordinate 10,296 of NZ_JAYEFF010000011.1, forward strand.
ACTATCTTTAATTTGCTTTCTCCATTGTTCTTCATTGATTGATAAAGCAGCGGCAGACGTGCCATACGCTGATTTTAACATTTTGATTTCACGGTCAATTTCTTCTTTATCTATTTCAACATCGTATTTATCTCCAGCAGCCTCGATGACCTTCCCATCAATCATTTCGTCTAACACTTCTTTCCCGTAGCGACCCTCCATTTCATTTAACCAATCTTGCCTTGTAATTTCATCTTTTCCAATCTGTGCCACAACTTCAGATTGACTCGGTTCGCCCTTCCCAAGAAAATAAGCAACGCTCATAAAGTTAATCACAATGAGTATTAATATGATTAACCATAAATGTTGTCTTTTCAAAGCTCCTCCCCCTACTACTTTTCATATATTTCTGTATAAAAAAGGGCTTAGGCGCACCTTCTATTCCCTATTGTTCTTAAGAATCAAGATACGCCCAAGCCCTCACATTTATTTTGCTTCTTGTTTAAATGCTTCAAGTTCTTCTTTATTATAGTGATAAGCTTCATTACAGAAATGACATTGTGCCTCTGCACTACCTTCTTTCTCTATCATATCTGAAATTTCCTCTTTTCCTAAACTAATAATCGCATTCCCAAACCGTTCTTTTGAACATGTACAAGTAAAACTAACATCCATCTTTTCTAAGAAATTCACTTGATCTTTACCAAGAACACTTTGTAAGATTTCTTCTGGTGTTAGCCCCTTTTCAATCATTGTTGAAACAGGTTCAATATGTGATAGCCTCTCTTCAATTGCTGCAATTGTTTCTTCATCGGTTCCAGGCATTAACTGGATAATAAAACCACCTGCAGCTAATATACTATTGTCATCATTGACTAATACACCCACACCAACGGATGAAGGTGTTTGTTCAGATGTGACAAAGTAGTAAGTAAAATCTTCCCCTAGCTCTCCTGATACAATCGGTACTTGTCCAGAAAAGTTTTCTCTCATTCCAATGTCTTTTACCACTGTCAAAGTACCTTCTGTTCCAACCCCACGACGGACATCAAGTTTGCCTTGTGCATTGGATTCAAAATGCACTTGAGGATGAGTCACATAACCACGCACTTCCCCTTTTGCATTACTATCAACCAGGAGTGGGCCAAGTGGGCCATTACCTTCGATTTTAATAGTGATTTTGTCTTCTCCCTTTACCATCGCCCCCATCATTACACCAGCGGACATTGCTCTCCCGAGTGCTGCTGAAGCAACTGGCCATGTATGATGCCTTCTTTGCGCTTCTCCTACTGTTTCTGTTGAACGAACGGCAAATGCCCTCACTTGTCCTTCATAAGCTAAAGCTTTTACTAAATAATCACTCATTTTAATACTCCTTCCATAACGAATACAGACGTTATTCTACTTTTTTATCGTGTCCATATTCCGTTTATAAATAAGCTGTAAACCTTTTAAAGTTAAAAATGGATCAATAATATCTATAACCTTTGATTCTTTTGCGATCAATGAGGCCAACCCACCTGTACCTATAACAAGCGGTTCCTCTTTTGCTTGTAACTTCATCCTACTTACAATCCCCTCTACTTGGCCAACATAGCCAAAGAGAATGCCTGATTGCATAGCTGAGACGGTATTCTTTCCAATAATCCCATCAGGCCTGACAATCTCTATTCGCGGTAATTTCGCTGCCCTAGAGTAAAGCGCTTCAGTAGAGATACCAATACCAGGTGCAATTGCACCACCCATATACTGTTTATGCTCATTAATATAACAATACGTAGTTGCTGTGCCAAAATCAACAATTACGAGCGGACCGCCATATTCATGAATACCTGCCACCGCATTAACAATTCTGTCGGCTCCCACTTCTTTTGGATTATCATACTTAATATTCAAACCTGTTTTGACCCCTGGACCCACAATTAATGGTTTGATATGAAAGTATTTTTCACACATTCGCTCCAAAGCAAACATAATCGGAGGAACAACGGAGGAAATAATAATACCATCTATATCAGCAAAAGATAATTGCTCATGCTCAAACAACGATTTCACAATCATTGCATATTCGTCCTCTGTCTTATGACGATCAGTCTCTATTCGCCAATGATACTTTAACTCATCTCGTTGATAAACACCCATCATCATATTCGAATTCCCTACATCAAAAACAAAGATCAAGCACCCTCACCACACTTACCATAAAATAATTACACTTTAATACTGAGAACATCATATCACACCTCTGTTCAGATTATCCAAATTATAAAACTCCAACCCTATTGCCTCAACGCTGAATGAATGAAGATTCATCATTTCTATTTAATAGGACAACTTACTAAATAATTTCCTTTAGTGCATATCTCTAATCAATAGTAGCTTTCCCCTTACTTCATTAAAAAGAAATAAAATCGGTCAAGTTATGTAGTTCTTGCTCCGTTAATAATTAACCATAGGTGGTTGTATAATTGTATAAACCTGACTTGGTATACCAACATTTGTTCTGCTACCTTTGATGAATTTCCTCTTGTTACACGCGCAAAACCATTTTATTCCACTATCTTTCATAAGTTTCCCCTTATTGCACGAAGAAATTTCCTGTTATACGTTTCAACCCCCACTTATAGACAGAAAAAAAAGCCCCTCAATAGTGAGGCGCTTTTTCTTTTTTGATTAAGATTTACGATCTTCATCAATTGCTGGAGGCTCTTCTTCTTCAGCAGGGGATTGTTTTTCCCTTGTTTCAGTGATTTCACCTTCATTATCTTTACGATCGTCATCTTTTCGAATATTAACCTTAATATTTGAATCTTCTATTGTTTCACTTGTTTTAGAAGCTGGGCGTTCAGGTAGTGTACCATGATCAGATAGATGTTTAATTTGCTCTGCATCTAGCGTTTCCACTTCTAAAAGTGTTTTTGCAATGATATCTAGTTTGTCACGGTTCTCTGTAAGGATTTGCTTACAGCGTTGGTAACATTCTTTAATCATGCTTTGAATTTCTAGATCAATCTCATATGCAATCGCATCTGAGTAATTACGCTCGTTATTAAAATCTCTACCTAAGAATACTTGACCACCTTGTGATTGACCAAATTGTAGAGGTCCGAGTTTGTCACTCATTCCAAATTCAGTTACCATTCGGCGTGCAATACCTGTTGCACGTTGGAAGTCATTATGGGCACCAGTAGAAACCTCACCAAACACGATTTCCTCTGCTACACGTCCTCCAAGTAAACCAACAATTTTATCAAGTAATTCTGGCTTCGTTTGGAAGTAACGATCTTCTCTCGGCAGCATAACAGCATATCCGCCTGCTTGCCCACGAGGTACAATTGTTACTTTATGAACCATATCAGCTTCATCTAAGATTAAGCCGATTACAGTATGACCTGCCTCATGGAAGGCCACAATATTTCTTTCTTTTTCAGATATAACACGACTCTTCTTAGAAGGCCCTGCAATTACACGGTCAGTCGCTTCATCCACATCGGTCATATCCACCTTCTTCTTATTCTGACGAGCGGCAACAAGTGCTGCTTCATTCAATAAGTTTTCAAGGTCTGCACCAGAGAACCCTGGTGTACGTTGAGCAATCGTTTTTAAGTTTACCGACTCATCTAACGGTTTATTTTTTGCATGAACTTTTAATACCGCTTCACGACCTGTTACATCCGGACGATCAACTGTAATTTGACGGTCAAAACGACCTGGACGTAATAACGCAGGGTCAAGGATATCTGGACGGTTTGTTGCAGCAATGATAATAATTCCTTCATTTGCACCGAAGCCATCCATTTCTACAAGCAATTGGTTAAGTGTTTGTTCACGTTCATCATGCCCACCACCGACACCGGCGCCACGCTGACGACCAACCGCATCAATTTCATCAATAAAGATGATACATGGTGCGTTTTTCTTCGCATTCTCGAATAAGTCACGTACACGAGAAGCACCAACACCGACAAACATCTCAACAAAGTCAGAACCACTAATAGAGAAGAAAGGTACGCCTGCTTCTCCCGCAGCTGCTCTCGCTAATAACGTTTTACCAGTACCTGGAGGTCCCACTAATAGAACACCTTTAGGGATTCTCGCACCAAGTTCTGAGAATTTTCGTGGGTCCTTCAAGAATTCAACAACTTCCACTAATTCTTGCTTCTCTTCGTCCGCACCTGCTACATCTTTAAAACGGACCTTCTTCTTGCTTTCATCATACAACTTCGCCTTACTTTTACCGAAGTTCATTACACGGCCACCGCCGCCTTGAGCTTGGTTCAATAAGAAGAAGAATAAAATGAAAATGATGATGAATGGAATCATCGTTGTAAAGAACGTTACCCAGCCATTTGCTTCTTCTGCTGGTAGGATCTCTAATTTGGAATCACTTGCTAACTCTTCCACTCGGTCTATTACAGAGTCACTATTAGCAATATATGTGATAAAATATTTACCTTCTTCATAGCCTTCTAATTGACCACGTACTTCATAAACGCCCCTTACAGGCTGTAAACTAAGGCTTTCAACTTGACCAGACTCTAAATTCTCAACAAATTGGTCATAAGTCATTGCCTCTGTCGGTTCGTTATTGCCATTAAAGAAACTGACAACCCCTATAATGACTAAAAATATTAATAAATAAAAGATGGTGTTACGGAAAATCCGATTCATCCCTTACCTCCTCCCACGGTAAACAAACTACATAGTATCGTATCATACAAAATTGTGCATATACAAGGAATTACACTTGGTCAGACTGGGTTTTGTAAAGTATTTCACACATCGCATTTCACTTAATTATTATTGCTATACACCTCAGGTTTTAAGATACCAATATATGGTAAGTTTCGGTATTTCTCAGCATAATCTAATCCATATCCTACAACAAACTCATCTGGTACATTAAATCCTACGATATCCGCTTTAATTGCTGCTTTTCTACCAGTTGGTTTATCAAGCAGAGTAACAATTTTTATCGATTTCGCTTTACGATAACGGAATAACTCTACTAAATAGCTCAAAGTTAATCCACTATCTATGATATCTTCTATGATGAGGACATCACGTCCCTCAACAGAAGTATCAAGATCTTTCAAAATCTTTACCTCTCCTGAAGAGACCATGGAATTCCCATAACTGGATACATCCATGAAATCCATTTCAAGATGAGTATCAATTCGTTTAATTAGATCGCTCATAAATGGCATTGCGCCTTTTAAGACACCTATAACAAGAGGGAAACGTCCATCATACTCCTCTGTTAATAAGCCGCCTAACTCTCTCACTTTTTGCTGAAGCTCTTCTTCAGTAATTAAGATTTTTTCAATTTCGTTTCGCATCTTATTCCTGTGCCCCCTAGAAGATCATTGCTTTATGTATTTCAGAAAAATATAGCTTGTATCAGGTGAATATTCAGCTGCTTGATCAGACTTTTTTAATCCTGGTAGCCATATAATGTTACCATTTGCATCCGTAACAACAGGCCATAAATCCCGTTTTTGCCGCGGAATTTTCTGATCGATAAAGATATCCTTTAACTTTTTGCTACCATTTATTCCTTTTAACTTCATCCTATCTCCATTTTTCCTTGTACGGATCGTTAATGGAAAGGCGATATCCGCTTTAACCAAAAGATAATCCATTTGTTGATATTCCTGTAATGGGTGACCGACATAATGCATGCTGATCTCGCCTACTTCAGGAATAACATAGTTTCCTGGCTCTTGTATTTGAAATAAATACGGCTGTACGGTTGTTTTTTTACTAGTGGAGAAGAAACAACAATCATATGAACGTACAACTGTTAAACCATTTGGGAAATGTAAGGTTCCAGACGGATGAGGATGAGAAATTAAGGAAAAAACATTTTCAATATGTGTAGCGGATAAAGAAGATGGCCTTTCCTGATATAGATAATTTAATATTAGTTGAATCACTCTTCTTTGTAAAGGTTTTGCGACATCTGTAAATCTGTCAATATAAAGAAGAATTTCACTAGCACTTTTCCTCTCTGTTACACTATTCAATTGTGCTTCTGCTAATTCCTGCATAAATACCTCATCTTCGCTCAAATCCTCACTAAGGCGTTGGAAATGGTTATGCACTTGAGGATTTTCCCTTTTTAAAAAAGGCAAGATATTTTTCCTAAAACGATTTCTGCTATAGATTTCCTTTACATTACTAGGATCTATTCTAGGTTCTAAATGATGAGTCTCTACATAGGAATCAATTTCATTTCGACTTAAGCAAAGGAACGGCCGTATAATTGCCCCTCTACTAAAAGGTCGTATAACTGGCATACCCGCTCTAGCAAGACCACTACTCCCTCTTGTCATTCTCATTAACATTGTTTCAATTTGATCATCACCATGATGACCTAATGCAATGTAATCAAGCGCTTCTCTTTGCATTACTTGCTCAAAGAAACGATAGCGACAGTCCCTTGCAGCAATTTGCGAGCTTTTCCCCGTTTCCTTCATATGTGCAGAAACATCAATTCGTTGCATATGAAAAGGAATGCCTGACTTCTGACAATAGCGTTCTACAAACTTAGCGTCTTCAAAAGATTCTTCGCCCCTAAACATATGATCCACATGGATTACTACTAATTGAAAACACTCTTGTTTACTTATTTGCTGCATAAAGTGAAGTAAGCTTAAGGAGTCAGGCCCTCCTGAGACAGCAATTCCCACACGCTTATTCTCCAATTCAATGCCCTTTTGTGATAAAAATGCTTTTACCTTTGCATAAAACATAACATTCTTCCCTTATGTTAAACTATTACTTCTACTAAAAGGATATCACTTTTTTAATGTTTATTTCCAAAGAAACGATTATTTATGCCTAAACCCTCTCACACCATTTGACTATATAAATAGAAAAAGTAAATACAACCAATAAACAAGATTAAAACGAACGCTCCAGTTTTTCCATTGGGCTTTCCTTTAGTCTTTCGGGATGTTTGCCTAGCTGGTGGGGACACACGAGTTCCTTTTGAACGAGTTTGCTTATATGAACAGGCAAGCAAGGCTTGTCTCATATCTTCAGCAGTTTTAAACCTGCCTTGAAGTGCTGGTATGAGAACTCCTTCATAAGTTTTTAAGATTTTATGTTTCTTTACCCTATCCATTAATTGTTCTAAACCCCTTCCGTCTTTAGAGAAACGGCTCGGATAGGCACAGTGAATAAAAACCATAGCTGTTGAGAATAAATCATAAGTAGGTTCAGCTTTTCTACTACCAAGCCCCCAATATCCTCGGTCGTAAAACTCTGTAAACTCCTTAATGGCTCTACCTTTTAATGTTGTTCCTCCTACATCTATACACCGAATGCGCGGAGCTCTTCCTGTGACAACCAGATTCTCTGGTTTTAAATCTCCAAATACCCATCCCGCTTTGTGCAGCTCCTCTAGATCAGAAAGTAATTGCAGCATGAGCACAGGTATCCACGCCTCTCCTTTCTGTTTAATAAAAGAGTGGAGATCAGGACCATGGATATATTCCATCACATAAAAAGAATACATAGTGGATGAGGAAAATTGCCAATCATCAACATCAAGCAAAGAAGGTCCTAGGGTAGACCCTTGGACCTTCGTAAAGGATTTTAGCACATTCACTTCAGAAGTTACTGTATACCCATTTTCACTTATTTTTAAAGCAACGAGTTGCCCAAGGTATGTGGCGAGATAAACTACACCATTAGCCCCTGCACCTAGTTCTTTTTCGATACAGTATTGCTTGTGATGCCATTTCCCGTTAATAATCGCACCTTTTTGTAGATTAAATTGACTCTTCATAGTACTCATCGTCATTTCTAGAAATTAAATTGCGTAATGATCGTTTCTTCTCAAAATAGGTAATCGCCTCTCTTAAAGCTGGTCCAGTGGGTGTAATACCACCTGTTGAGAGTTTAGCGAACACAGAAGTTAACGATTCGAGCTTAGGTGTCCAATCTAGCAATTTTTCGACATCATTCTTTTTCCCGGGAAATACAAACAGAGAAAATTTATTTTTTCCCGTGCGTGCATTTAAGCTTAAAGATAGATCAAATAAGGCTTCTTTGACTGTAGGTAGCTTATGTTTCATACTTGCACTCGTATCGACAAGAATCAACACTTCCATTTCAACCGTTTCCCCTAGCTCATCCACAACCTCCATTACCTCGCCTCTTTGTTCTGGAGGCAAATCCTCAATCGTTTGTTTATTTCCTAAGATTTGCGTGAGTTCACGATTGACTACTCCTTGTAATGTTTGTGTCATCGCCTGCCTTGTTACCATCTGTACAGTATGTGATAGCTGTCTAGCATATACGACTTGACTTACCCCACCCCCGGAAAGGGCAATACTCTCAATTTCCTGCATTCCCTTCTCATCAATAACGTCATTCTCCATTACACCTATCACATTTACGGAAACTCCCTGCTCTTTTGCTAGAGCCGACATCGCTATAGGGTCTTCTCCAACGTTTGAACACCCGTCTGTAATAAGTAAAATTTGTTTTAGGGTACCTGTTTTCATCTTTTTCCCTCCTAATCTGATAGAAGTTACTTAGTGATTACTAACCATTTTCAACGGATTAGAAAGGAAATATACATAAAAATGACATCTATTGGAGATTCTATTCTATTTAACATTAATTCGCTTGTTTATGGAACGGTATACTCGACCATTTCGGGATATTGTGCTTTACTTTTGCCACCATCACCGTCATATCATCATCAATACGTCCAGCTCTTGATCGAATCACCTCTTCCATAATTAAATCTGCCACTTCTTGTGGGTCGTTCGTTTTTAACTCGGTTATTTTCCTCTTCATCCAAAGATCAAAGTTCTCCACATGTTTCGGCCCTTCAAATACACCATCGCTCATCATAATGAGTAAATCCTCTGCTTTTAATTGCTTACTGACAACATCGACATCAAATTCTTCAATCATGCCTATGGGTAAATTACTTGCCTGCACTTTCATCACTTGGCTCCCTCTTTTAATAAAACTCGGTGTAGAGCCTATTTTCAAAAATTTAGCATCAGCATTTTGTAAATCAATCATCGCCAAATCTAATGTGGAGAAAATTTCATCTGTTGTCCTTAATGACAGAACAGAATTGACCGATTTTATGGCCACTTGCTCTTCTATACCTGATTGCAATATTTTCTGTAGTAATTCTAACGTTTCTTTGCTTTCTATATGTGCTCGTTCTCCATTTCCCATCCCATCACTAATGGCAATTGCATACTTACCGCTACCTAATTCAATTGTTGAATAACTATCTCCTGATATTAAGCCACCGTCCTTAGCCGCATGTGCCACTGCCGTATCAATGACATATGCCTTTGCTGAGCGAAAAGTAACATGGCAATAATCGTTGGCATAACTCGCACATTCCTCAGATTTAACTAAGATTGTTTCTCCTAATATATCTGAAAGCATTGGCGCAATTAATTTCTCACATTCCCCGTGCCCATTACAGTATGGGATCGTCATCTCTATATCAACATCGCCTTGCTCCAAGCTATAAATTTCTACCTGTTCTACCTCTACCCCAAATTCTTGGATGGCCTCTAATATCAGTTCTTCCTGTTTATGATGATTCTCTCGCTCTCTTTGAATTTCTTTAGCAAAATCCCCCATCACTGCAGACACACCTAATAATTGATCTGCCACAAGTTTCCTACTTTCTTGCACTTGTTTTTTCAACCGTTGATTTGCTTTATAAAAAGTAAGCTCCTGTTGAATCACTTCTGTTGTTTTCTTCGATCTTGTACAGTGTTTTTCCCACTCCCTTTCTAGTCGTGAAGAAATTTGTCCATCTTTTTCATCTAAATCATGCATAATATTTTTCATATAATCATATGTTGTATCAAAGTTCCTAGCCCAGCAGTGATCCTTTTTAAAGCAAGTTTGGCATGTCTTCTCTGTGACATTACTTAGGAAATAATCCAATTCTCGATCTGTCTCATCATTTTCCACCACAGGAGCTTGATGTTGCATGGCAAAGCTTTGCGATAACGCTTGAAAAACATTAGAAAACTGAGAAACTCTGTGCGCAGTTACATCCCGCATTTTTCTCATATACTGCTGTTGCTCTGCCGCATATTCTGCAGTCCCAGGGATATGTTTCGCTAGCTTTGACGTAAAACTTTGAGGCGTTAATAGAAATAGAAATATTGCTACTCCAGTTTCGTATAAACCAATTAATAAGTTTGACTGATTGTCACCATACATTCCCATGAGTAGGGTAGCAATAAGCAAACCAAATGCCACACCTATTTTCTTCCCTTCTTTTAATAACCCACCTAACAAACCAGAGAATGCTAATAAACTCATATGGAAAAAGCTTGAAATATTAGCCAAACTAAATATTAGCCCTGTCACGACACCAACCGTTGAGCCTACCGTGGCACCTGCGACAAATGAAAACACAAGCACCAAATAACGAGACATCACATGTTCGACTGATAGGTCATATACGGTCCATCCGATTGTTCCTGTCATTACTGAGGCTAGCATAATAATGAGGCAGACGATTTCCTCTGTTTTTAATGATTGCCTCCTCCGATTAAAAAATAGTAACGGCAGGCTCTGTAGGAATATTAAACATAGGATAAATCCTAAACTAGCCTCTACACCAGCCATCATGAAATCGTACATCGCCACATGTCCCGTTATGATATAAGATTGGATAATCGAACTGATTAATAATGTCACAGCCACATATATAGGCATTACTTTTAATTCATTGGTAACCCACTTTTTACTTATCCGAAAAACAAACAGAAAAAAGAAAGATGTTAAAAACGTGGTCACACCATGAGTAAATGATAAAGTCGAAGCTCCTCCAATCAATCCAATTAAAGCAAGCGGTGCTTTATCCTTTCTTACTAAATACATCGCAGCAAAAAAGGGCAGAGTGAATGGTGTTAACTGGGACAATATAAGGGCTCGTCCAAGTAAAAAACCAATAATTAAAAACAAGTACCCCTTCTTAATAAAGAAAGTTTCTAAGCCCGTCTGTATTTTCCCACCTATTTTTGAGAGCTCCATCTTGGGACGACGAAGATCCACTTCCCCTATCGGTTCTGCAATTGTTCGTTCGAGTTTTTCCATCATTCCCACTCCCTATTTGTTTCTTTTTCGCTATTATAAAGGGCTATGTCTTAAAAGTTTGTCAAAATAATGGACAAATACCTCTTTTTCGTTCGACTGATTTCTTTATAAAGTGCAAAAAGAGTACAAAAGCAGCAACAATTAAAGGATTGGAATTGGACCATACGTTCTCCTGTTGTCTAAAAAACTAGACATCACATGCTTCCAAAAAATGACGAAACCTCATCAACTATTCCGACAAAAATTTTCCGGGGGAAATAATATTGACAGACTTGTAGAATCTTTGTATTATATATCTTGTGCTTTTAAAAGAAAGCCACTTCAAATGGCGGTGTAGCTCAGCTGGCTAGAGCGTACGGTTCATACCCGTGAGGTCGGGGGTTCGATCCCCTCCGCCGCTACCATTTTTTATAGTGGCCCGTTGGTCAAGCGGTTAAGACACCGCCCTTTCACGGCGGTAACACGGGTTCGAATCCCGTACGGGTCATCACTTATATTAGCTATAAAACAAACCTGGGCAGCTTCAACTGTTCAGGTTTGTTTTTTACTCATTTTTAATTATAATAACAGCAGACCTAGCATGTATTTCCTTTTTGTTTGATTTCTGGTTTGTTTTTGCCTAATTTAACCAAGATTTTCACTCTGACCTGATTTCTGATTCGTTTCTCGTCTAATCCTATCAAACTTTCCTCTCTGGCCTGATTTTTGACCCGTTTCTCGTCTAATCCTATCAAACTTTTCTCTCTGGCCTAATTTCTGATTCGCTTCTCGTCTAATCCTATCAAATTTTTCCCTCTGGCCTGATTTCTGATCTTTTTCTCGCCTAATCCTATCAAATTTTTCTCTCTGCTAATTTCTGATTCGCTTCTTGCCTAATCCAATCAAATTTTTCTCTCTGGCCTTATTTTTGACCCGTTTCTCGCCTAATCCTATCAAACTCTTCTCTCTGACCTAATTTCTGACCCGTTTCTCGCCTAATCCTATCAAACTTTTCTCTCTGGACTGATTTCTGACCTGTTTCTCGCCTAATCCAATCAAACTCTTCTCTCTAGCCTAATTTCTGACCCGTTTCTCGCCTAATCCTTCAATCAATCTTCCGCACCCTATCCGCACATATGCACAATTCTTTTCCAAGCTTATACCCAAAGTCTCTTATACCTACCTAAAACCACACCTAACCGTTATAAGTTACAATCATCGCCATTCATCACAAAAGATGCGGAAGAATAATAAAAAAGCAATCCCAATAAGGATTGCTTTTGCAGGAATCGTCGTGATTCCCTTGCTCGTATATATTAATTCAGCAGCAAGTTAACCTCGTTTAGCTCCTCTGCCACCACGTTTTGATTCTGTATTTCTCTTAAGAGAAGATAAACGGTCTTCACTGTCTTTCAAAAAGCGAGCCATTTTAGATTCGAATGTCTCCTTTGAAGGACGGTGATTATCGTTTGTTCTACCTTGACGTGGGCGCCCAGAATAGCCTCTAGACTCTCTTCTTTCAGGCCTTTCCGTTCTCTCAGGACGATCAACAGCTTTCTTAATTGATAAACCAATTTTACCGTCTTTCTCCACATTAATAACTTTCACTTCAACAGTATCGCCTACTTTGAGGTGATCATTAATGTCCTTCACATAATTGTCTGCAACTTCACTAATATGCACAAGGCCTGTTGATCCTTCCGGCAGCTCTACAAACGCTCCGAAATTAGTGATGCCTGTAACCTTTCCTTGTAACTTGCTGCCTACTTCGATTGACATAAAAAGATATTTCCTCCTTAAAGATATAAAGTAAACCCAAATGTATTCATACTTATACTATATTATACCGAAAGATAAAAATAGGTGTCAACTTCTCATTGAGCTGACTCATTTTCTTTTTTTTCCTTTTCATCGGTTTCATCCGGCATTTTGAAGATGATTTCTCCTTGTTCAGAAAGATAATAATCCCTTCTAGCAAGTTTTTCTAAATACTCTTCATCATGTAACCTAACTATCTCTTCATTCAAGGCCTTTTCCGACTGTTCTAGTTCTTTCAATTGATGAGCAAGTTTTACCTTTTCTTCTTTCTTTTCACCTAGGGCAGCAGATTGGGATACGATAGTCGTAATCATAAATACTGAAACCACAGCAACAAATACAAAAAAGACAGTCAGTCTACGATAGAGAAGCTTCTTTCTCCGTTGAGAACTGATTTTATTGGCTTCCTGTTGTTCGATATAGCTTGAATGGATCTTGGCTACATTTTTATTCTTGTTGGTACTCATACAACTATCTCTCCCTTCTAAGTTATTCTTTCTTCTTCCACTTTTCCGCCAGTTTTTTAACATATTCTTTCCCTTTTTGGAAATATCCTTTTAATTTATCATAGAACTTATCGACTGATTTTTTAAAAGGGGCTGGTAATATACGAATAAGAAGTCGAAATATCCATCTTACTGGTGATAATAGTACTTTTAAGATGAACATTAGCACATTACTTGTCCATTTTATCAGTAGTAGAAGAAGTTTGCCCACTAATACCAATAGCCCTATTAACGTAGTGAAAAAAAATTGAACGGGTCGAATAATTAATAGGCGAATGACCTTCACAATAAAATAATAAATAGAAATAATCGTAGAAATAACTATCTCTAATAACTTTAGGTAAATATTTTTCATTAACGCTTGATAGGCTGCAAAACCGCAAAGTAAAGCTAAAAAGATGTAGAATCTTAACTCTCCTTCATTGACAAGGAACAAAATATAAAATATAGCTAGTCCTTGTAATAGCCAAAAAAGGATGTCATTTATAAAGACAACCCAACTCTTTCTTACTGGCCGTTTGAGAAAGCGCTGATACGTATCTAAGCTTGCTCCAAAAAGGGAACCCATCCCTATCATGGAGAGCATCGTCAAAAATTGGACCGATAACGTCATCGGAATAACTTGCTAAAGAGCCCTTTAGCTTTTTCTCCATGTTGATCATCTAAATAAACAAGGTCGAAAATTTTCCCTTTTATGGAGACAATTCCTTTGTCCACATCTAAATTCTTCATTTGTAGATTTTGCCCTTTGATAGCTAAAAAACCCATGACAGTTTCTAATAAAAACTCTTCATTATCAAAGCTTTCTACCTGCTTCACTCCCGTAATATCTAGCAGTCTTCTGCCACGCATGATCACATCATGATCAGGAGCAGTTTGTTTACTCGAGTTCTCATGGTATTGGCTCATCTCTATCCCTCACAATCCATAGTACAATCCTTTAATACATATGTATGAAGATTGCTCAGGGATTAGAACAAGCGCTATTTATTTATTCTTGATTCATTCTTTCTTCACTTACTATTGTGTACATTTCTGCTGCATCATCTTTTCTTGTTGTTTCCTGTATTTTATCTATTCGCACCTTTGTCACTTTCTGCCCAAATCGAATCGATAATTCATCACCAACTTTTACATTGGTACTTGCCTTGGCTTCTACTCCATTAATAGCAATACGCCCTTGGTCAGAGACTTCCTTTGCCAATGTACGTCTTTTTATTAATCGAGATACTTTTAGAAATTTATCTAAGCGCATACTTTCACTCTCCTTTACCCTAAAAAGTTCATTTAGTAACCTTTTTTCTTCGCTTCTTCCCAAAAACGATCCATTTCCTCCAGGCTCGCCTCTTTTAGATTCTTATCTAGTTTTTTCTCTATATATGAAAAACGATTGGTAAATTTCGTATTGGTTCGATGTAATGCTTCTTCTGGATTGATTTGATAATACCGAGCAATATTGATAAATGCAAATAATATATCACCAAATTCAATTATGCGATTGTCATTATTATTCTCGGCTTCCAATTGAAATTCTTTAATTTCTTCAAACACCTTATCCCACATTGGTTGGATGTTTTCCCAATCGAAACCGACCTTTGCAGCACGTTTTTGTAACTCTTCTGCACGCAACATGGCTGGATATGATTTTGGAACACCATCCAATATTGACGATGTTTTTTCGCCTTTTTCTTGTTTTTTCATTTCATTCCAGTTACGTAACGCTTCATCTACGTCTTCTGCTGCTCTCTCCCCAAACACATGCGGATGTCTAAAAACCATTTTTTTAGAAAGACCTGCTATTACATCATGAATAGAGAAGTACCCTTCATCGTCTCCTATCTGGGCATGAAGCATAACTTGTAACAACACATCCCCTAGCTCTTCAATGATATGATCAATATCATCCTCTTCAATCGCTTCGATTAATTCATACGCTTCCTCGATTAAATACTTCTTCAAAGATTGATGTGTTTGTTTCTTATCCCACGGACATCCATTTGGACCTCTTAAGGTAGCAATGATTTCTTTCAGTTTAGGAAACGTTGGGTAAAGAATCGCTTCATTCGTAACGGGAGGGACATATACAGATGTTAAATTAGTTAAAGCTAAATCATGATCTAGTTCATAAAGTGGAACTTCTTTAATCACTTCTTCACTACTTCCGGCCGCTGTTACAATCTTTACTAAATAATCATCCGGTAAATAGTCCATTAACGTCAATTTTACTTCAGATGCAATGAATGCATCATATACTTGTCCGATAATCATATGTTGTGTAAGAACAAGTTCACTTCCCTTTAAGTCCGTACCATCTAATAGTGTAAAACCTTCAACTGGATCAACCCTTAACGCTTGGAACATGCTATCTAGAAAACTTTGGCCACCCTTAAATTCTAAATTAACTTCATACTCATCAGCCCGTTCAATGAGTAATTGTACCGTTTTTTCTGCTACAAGCGGGTGACCTGGCACAGCATAAACAATGTTTTCTACTTTTCCTTTTTCTAACAAAAGGGTGCTTATTTCTTCGTATACCTCTGCAAATTGATCATGTGATTCATAGATCTTGTCGAAGGATTCAAATAGCACTCCTTCTGCTGTTAATGCTGATACCACAGGATGTTCTTTTGTTCTTAAATAAACTTTATTAACACTGGTTAATAGCTTATATACTCCTAGTGGCAGTTGATTAAGATCTCCTGCTCCAAGGCCAATAACTGTTACCTTCATTATAAATAATTCTCCTTTATTTTACTTTTTGTGTCGGTTGTTTTTATCTTCTTTTCATAAAATGGAGAAGCTTTTCTCCAAAAGGTAACTGACGTAGCTCTGCTTCTGTAAATATGTTGCTGCGAATCGTAAGAAATAAATAAAGAATCGCACCGAGAGCAGCGCCGGTTAACGATTGAAAGGTAGCAAGTACTCTTCCACTCATGAATGAGAGTGCAGTAACAGAGAGATACAAATTTAAAAAAATCGTCATCAGAATAGCAGAACTAAGGATTGTCAATAACTCACGTACTGAAACAAGTTTGACACTTTGGTTCCATTTTAACCGAAACAGCAAAGCAATTACCATCAACGCTAACGCGATATATGTGGCGTATACAGCCCCATATATTCCATAATGCGGTACAAATGAGGTATTCAGAAAGTACTTAATTCCCACTCCGATTAAAATCGTCCACGCTGGGAAAAAGCTATTTCCTAAACCTTGGTGTACGGCTGCCAAAGTAATCACAAGAGAGCTTAGTAAAATAACAATAGACATTAAACCTAGAACGGCTGACCCTTTATCATTTTCGAATAGCATGACATTTGTTTGACTCACAATCGCCCAAAGCCCAACTGAAGCGCCAACGCCAAATAGAAGGCTCACTCTAATGACCAATTGGATTTTTTCATTGAGTAGTTGAGGTTGCTGTATTTTTACGTATGTAAGAATTGGTACGAGCGATAAACTCATCGAAGTGGCAACAATAGAACCTAATTGAATAAGTGGCTGACCTCTGTCATATACACCCTTTAATGTCTTTGCTTCAATCTCAGAAAAACCCGATGTCGTCAATAAGGCATAAAGATTGAGGGCATCTGCTAACTGGATAAAAATGAGTAATAAACTACTCACACAAATAGCAAAGCTTTGGACAATAATCTCTTTAGACAGTTGAAAATACGAGCTAACACCCATGTGCTTCTGCCTTATTCTTGGTGCACTTTTCATTTCTTTTATAAAATAAAATAGCAAGATTGCAAAAGCTGCCAAAGAGGCTAAAATGACACCATAGTAAACTCCACCGCTAACAGAATAAATGGAAGCACCCATTTTAGTTAGTATATAAGCATAAAGTAAGATAAACAGCACTCGTAAAAGTTGTTCACTCACTTGAGAAACAGCTGTTGGCATCATATTTCCTTTTCCTTGAAAAAAACCTCTTAGCACTGATACAAGTGGTAATATTAAAAAACTAATAGCAACAATGCGCAAGGAATCAGCCAATTGAGGATCGTTCATATAGTAAGCTAAGGCATCCGCACTAAAATACATCGTTAAGCAACATATAATAGCAATCATTGATAACAATAATCCGGCAACTTTTAATAACCGCCGTCCACCTTCCTCACCATTCCTCGTTCTTTGCTCAATATATAGTTTTGAAATCACAACTGGAAAACCTGTTGTGGCTAAAACAAGAAAGATCCCATAAAAAGGGTACACTTGTTGATAAATATAAAACCCGATATCTCCTACTATGTTTTGGAAAGGAATGCGATAAACCGCGCTCAACAATTTGACAATTATTCCTGCCGCAGTCAAAATAACCGCACCTTTCATTATACTCGTAGAAGTTTGATTGGTATCCAGAAGATATCTCCCCCTATAAGCACGACGATACCGCTTAACTATGAACTTCGAAATGTATTATAGCATATTCATTTATTGATATTTGTCTCTCGCTCCTTGCCTGAGGGAGGCATTTTAAATATTGAGGTGTAGTTTTGCGGTAAAAAGATGCTTAGCTATGATTTCTCCTTATGATTAATCAAATCCTACTTGAATTTATCAATTTTTGAAGCATTTATTTGATATTTTCTGGCTTAATTATGATTTCTTCACGCTTGGGTTTCTCCAGACGTATTCCCCCTAGTGCTTCTTACCAAAAATCTCTTTGGTTTTTTGACTTCGTTACCATCTTAATCGGTCTTTTCAGAACGCGGCTCTTTTTTACCCGATTAAGAATTTCCAGTCGACTTCAGTTAAGGGGCTGATTCGTTTCCAACGGCATCTTACGGCAGATCATTTTCCTCTAACATTAGCAGCATTCAGCTCCCGAAAGTCAATGTCTACACAAAAATAAAGCGAACAATCATCATTAAAAATATGATTGTTCGCACTAGATGACGCTAGAAAAGCTCCAGCTCATATTACCTATATACTATGATTCCATTTGTCTCGCTAAAAATCCAGCTGCGGTTTCGACGGATTTTTGTTCAACTGCACCAATGGTGTCATCTTTCGCAATGATTACGACTGCACCAATTGGATCGCCATTGGCTACTATGGGTCCTATTGTGTAAGATGCGACGGATTCTGTATGATTATCTACAATTGAAATTTCGCTTGATTGGGTCACAAGAACAGAGCTACGATCCTCCATTGTCTTCTCTACTAGATCACTAATACTCTTATTTAAGTAATCCTTCTTAGAGCCTCCTGCAACAGCGATATATGTATCTCTATCGCAAATTAAGACCGGATTTCCTAAGCTATCATATAATGCTTCTGCATATTCTTTTGCGAAGTCACTAAGCTCAGAGATAGGTGAGTATTTCTTTAAAATTACCTCTCCATCGCGGTCTACAAAAATCTCAAGTGGATCTCCTTCACGGATTCTTAAAGTTCTCCGGATTTCTTTAGGAATGACGACACGACCCAAATCATCAATACGACGAACAATACCTGTTGCTTTCATTCAACGTTGCCTCACTTTCATCTGATGATTAAATTACTGAAAAGAAAAAGCCGCTTAACTCTAACCGATCCATGGCCATTAGGACGATACAACGAGAATTCTTCCCATTTATTCCTTCACTAATGATACATATTTCCCTTTACAGATGATTTTCGGTTAAATCTAACTCAAACTACAGCTTTTGCTTTTCAAAATAGCTATGATTCATAAGGAAGATATCATGAATGCATCGCCATGTTTGAACTTAGTATCTTTCATAAGGAAAGTTATATACACGTCCAACTATTTTTTCTTTTAGGTGTGATTCATTCCAGAAAGGGATAAACATTCCATTTATGTGCTCTATCCTTGAAATACCCTTGTCCTTTCTCAATCAAACATTGCAATTCTTACAATAAAATTACCAATATTTTTCAACATTTACTTGGCTGTTTTTTCAGGAACCTTCTTTGTATCCTGTAATCCCTTCATAAAAGTGAATGCATTTTCTAACCATTCTTTCGTGGCAATTCCTTTTATATGGAGAACCGCTTTCAGTTTTTTCCCATCCATACCAAGCCCAATCATGCGACCAAATTGATTGCTAAGCTTGAATACTTTTTGCCCATCAGCTTCCACACTACCTTGCTCAGATAATAGGATAAGCACTTCATCTTTTGATTGCTTCACTAGTTCGACCCCAGCCACTTCTCCATATACTTTCATTTCAGCAATTTTAAATAAATACGCGACTTCTTCCGGATAATCACCAAATCGGTCAACCATCTCATCTTTCAATTCATCAATATCCTCAAGGCTCGTAATCCCACGGAAGCGTTTATACATTTCAATTTTTTGATGTCCATCAGAAATAAATGCATCTGGAATATAAGCATCAATTTCTAAATCAATTTCCATTGGCTCTTTTCTCGGCTCACCGCCCATGGATTCTTTCCTCTCTTCAATTGCTTCTTTCAGCATTTGTGAATATAGATCAAACCCAACAGAATCAATAAAGCCGTGTTGCTCCGCTCCAAGTAAATTACCTGCACCTCGAATCGTTAAATCTCGCATGGCAATTTTAAATCCAGAGCCAAGCTCCGTAAATTCTTTAATCGCCTGCAAACGTTTCTCTGCCACTTCTGTAAGGACTTTATCTTTACGATAGGTAAAGTACGCATAAGCAACACGGTTAGACCTACCTACCCTTCCTCGCAATTGATACAACTGAGATAAGCCCATGCGATCAGCATCATGAACAATTAATGTATTTACATTTGGTATATCTACACCAGTCTCAATTATCGTTGTACTTACTAAGACATCATATTCACCGTCGAAGAAACCAAGCATGACGCTCTCTAATTCATTCTCCGACATTTGACCATGTGCATAAGCGACCCTTGCATCAGGAACTATCATAGAGATTTCCTCTGCTTTACGCTCAATATCCTCCACGCGATTATAGAGGAAATAGACCTGACCACCACGTGCTAATTCTCGCTCGATTGCTTCCCTCACCAATACACCGTTATATTCCATCACATATGTTTGTACAGGAAAACGATTTTCAGGTGGTGTCTCAATAACGGATAAATCCCGAACGCCCAGCATCGACATATGCAATGTACGCGGAATTGGTGTCGCTGTTAATGTTAAAACATCGACATTGGTTTTTAATTTCTTGATTTTCTCTTTATGAGTAACACCAAACCTTTGTTCTTCGTCTATAATTAACAAACCGAGATCTCGATAAGTTAAATCTTTAGAAAGGATACGGTGAGTACCAACGACAACATCAACCGTCCCCGCTTTTAATCCTTTAATCGTTTCAGTTTGTTGTTTCTTCGTACGGAATCGACTCAACATACCGATTTTTACAGGGTAGTCTTGAAACCGCTCAAGCATCGTTTCATAATGCTGTTGTGCAAGGATCGTTGTTGGCACAAGAAAAGCAACTTGTTTACCATCAGCAACTGCTTTGAATATCGCTCGTATTGCCACTTCTGTTTTTCCATAACCCACGTCTCCACAAAGCAAACGGTCCATTGGTCTTTCTCTTTCCATATCTTTTTTAATCTCATTAATGGAACGAATTTGATCTTCTGTTTCTTGATATGGGAAAGCAGATTCAAACTCTCGCTGCATATCACTATCAGGGTTAAAAGCGTATCCTTTAGATGCTTCTCTTTCGGCATATAATTTAATAAGGTCATCGGCGATATCTTCAACAGAGGATTGGACTTTTTTCTTTACCTTCTTCCAATCGTTACCGCCAAGTTTATAAATCTTCGGTTCTTTTGATTCAGACCCTACATATTTTTGTACAAGGTCAATTTGTTCAACAGGAACATAAAGTTGATCACTACCTTGATAACGAATATTCAAATAATCTTTATGGACACCATTAATCTCTAAAGTTTCAATTCCTAAGTACTTCCCAATACCATGATTGACATGAACAACGTAATCACCAATCTTTAATTCCGAATAGCTCTTAATTCTTTCTGCATTGGAAAGTTTTTGTCTTCTCTGTTTCTTTCTTGTTTTATGATTAAATAGCTCTTCTTCTGTAATTACGGCAATCCGTTGATTATTAAGCTCAAAACCTGTTTGAATTGCCCCTTCTAAAATCTGAATTCTTCCTTGTGCAAGGAGAGAGTCCTGTTTGATGATAGCGGATTCAATATCATAATCCTCTAACACATTCTGCAATTTGTGAACCCGTTCTTCATCTACAGCAAGAAAAACAATAGCATAATTTCCTTTTTTCCAGCGATCAACCTCTGTTTTAAGCACATGCATTTGACCATGAAAATTTTGCATCGGCTTACAGGAGATATTAATAATATTTTGCGGATTTGTATTCGGTACATGTCGTAAAAATAAGGACATATAAACAATCGGATTTTTCTTAGTATACATTAGTTCTTTTAAAGAATGAGAAGTCACAACGTCGTGAATAATCTGTCCTTCTTCAAGTAGGTTCGTGTACCATTCTGCTTCTTCTTTATCAAGGGAATCATTCATTTCTTGTACACGACTGACTTCGTCTACAAAAATCAATCCGTTCGCAGGAAGATAGTCTATTAAACTACTGCCTCCCTCATAAGCAAGGGATAAATATTTATATAATTGCTCTGGTTTAGTACCAGTCTTTAATTGTTCTAATTCATAACCGATATTTTGTGTAAGGCTTTGTTTGGCTTGGTCATTTTTTAATTTTTTTAAGCTTTTACCCAATCCTGACTCTAAAGTATGAATAAGCCGCTCAAAATGTTCACCTTCCATTGGTGTTTCTGTAGCTGGCCCAATTAACACACGCTCAACCTTTGACTTTGAGCGCTGATCTTCTAAAGAAAAGAACCGGATAGAATCAACCTCTGTATCGAATAATTCAATCCTAATAGGGTCTGACTCTGTTAACGGATAAATATCAATAATACCACCGCGAACACTAAATTCACCTGGAGAGGACACCATCTCCACTCGACTGTAGCCCATTTGGATAAACTGATTTAATTGTTGTTCGGTTAGCTCATCGCCAACTTTTAACGTTAACTGAAGTTTGCTCCACAACTCTTTAGGTGGGAGGATCTTCTTTAACCCGGCCATAGGTACAATCATGACACCATCATTTGCTGACATCATATGGTTGAGTGTTTCAATTCTTTGCCCTTTTAATTCTGGGCTAGATATACTTAATTCAGCTGCAATTAACTCATTTGCAGGATACAAGAATACTTGCTCTTCTCCTAGAAGTTGTGTTAAATCATCATATAATTTTTGCGCTTGCAATAAATTGTGGGTTGTCACAAGTAAGGGACGTTTAGACTGTTCATATACTGCCGCCAGAAAAAGCGTTCTAGCTGAACCCGTTAAACCTGCCACCATTTGTTCATTTAACCCTTCATCTATGCCTGATAATACAGACAAGACCTCATCCTGTTGTGAAAATACTTTTTTAAGCCCTAACATGCAGTAATCCTCCTATTACAAAAAGCAACATCTCTCCCTCAACCTGAGAAAGCTACTACTCCCCTATTTGCTCTTCTTTTTAAATACATTTTTAAAGCACTTTAAGCTCCCTAAACCTCGTATAGGTTAGGAAGCCAAATTTTTCTTACTTACATGTTTATACTCACAAAGCATATAAATCATGCGTATTTTTTCAAACAATGGTTGTTAACTTTATATATTATTCGATTTTTATAAGAAAAGTCCCTCTATTATCGTACTAAACTTTTTTCCTATCTATCGAAAAGAGTATAAAGAAACAGAAAAATGCTTTGGAAAGTACTCCAAAGCTTTAATGAATAAGAAAGTCTTGCTGATAGTAGTCTGGATTACGCTCTAGTGATTCATGGCAATCCTCACAAATCGCCTTCACGTAAACGTTTCCTGAATTGTCATACTGGATCATTTCATGTCTTTCTTCTTCATTTAATTTATGAAAGCCTAATTGCTCTGCTTGAACCGTTTGTTTATCGACAGTCCCTAAAGATACCCCGCAATGGCGGCATGAGTAATGAATAGCCAACAATAACACTTCCCTTTATCCATCAATTGTCATTATTATTGACGGTTTGTTGGAAGGATATGCACAAGTCATTATATCATGATTGATTATATACATTCATGACTTGAAGGAAAGGTATATTTAACCATTCTTCACACGCATCAGTGCATTTATTAATAACGGCTTTCATTTCGTTCATTTCTTCTTCAGAAAACTTACCAAGTACATAATCGGGGACTTTCATTCCTTGAGGCGGACGATCTATCCCCACTCGGATGCGGTTAAATTCTTGCGTACCGATATGAGCAATCGTTGATTTAATCCCGTTATGTCCACCAGCACTTCCTTTTTGTCGCAAGCGAATCTTTCCAACCGGTAAATCTAAATCATCATAAATAACTACAATATCCTCTATCTCAATTTGAAAATAATCCATCAGTGGTCTAATGGATTCACCTGATAAATTCATATATGTAAGTGGTTTTAATAAAAAAACTTTTTCTCCTTTTACAAATCCAGCACCATACAATCCTTTAAACTTTGATTGATCAAGTGGAATGTCCCACTTTTTAGATAATTCATCGATCACATCAAATCCAATATTATGTCTTGTACGATCATAGGGCTTACCTGGATTACCTAACCCTACAAATAGTTTCACTAAGCACTTTCCCCCTTACCTCAAATAAGGACTGACCCATTGGTGCTCTGGTCAGTCCCCACCTTAGTTTGGTATTATTCTTTTTCGTTTATAACTTCCGGTTCTTCCACAACTTCCTCTTCTTGTGGTTCTTCTTCCACACGAGGAGGGAGGACGGAAAGAATCGTCTCTTCGGCGTCATGTTCAATTTCATACGAGGAGGCACCTTTTAAATCTTCAATAGTGACTACATCGTTTATCTCTAATTTAGAAATATCCACATCAATTGATTGCGGGATATTGCCAGGTGTACCGGTAACAGTAATCTCATGTAGCGCTTGTTGCAAGACGCCACCTTCTTTAACACCTGGTGAGTCACCGACCGTATTTACAGTAACTTCTGCTGTAATTTTTGTAGATTTATCTACAGATAATAAATCAGCATGTACCACTGTATTTTTTAATGGATCGGCTTGGTATTCTGTTAAGACGACATCTACTTTCTTACCATCAATATCGACTGAGAAGACTCCATTTCTACCAACTTCTTTAATCGTCTTAATAAAATCAGCCTCATTAAAGAATATTGGCTTACTCTCCATCTTCGTGCCATAAACAATTGCTGGAACATTACCATCTGCACGAATTTTAGTTAAAAATGAGTGACGAAACTCTTTTCTTTCCTTCGCTTCTAAAACAGTCATTCTAACGTCCCCTTTCAAAATTTAAGGCTTATTATTAAAAGATTCCCTAATTAACTGAAAGATAAACATCGCTCGACGTTTGTAAGCAAAATGTCCATTATTTAAGTAAACGTAATGATCCGATAGATGGCATGATTTGTCAGAATTGTTTTAATCGAACAACACACTTACAGATTGCTCTTCGTGGACACGAATAATTGCTTCTCCAATAAGAGATGCAACAGATAGCTCGACGATTTTCCCTGTTTTCTTCTCTTCATCAAGAACAATAGAGTTAGTCACAACTAGCTCCTTAATTTGTGAGTTTTCAATACGGTCAATTGCCGGTCCAGATAAAACAGGGTGCGTACAGCAAGCATACACTTCTGCAGCTCCATTTTCTACAAGTGCATTTGCAGCTAAAGTGATTGTGCCAGCCGTATCGATAATATCATCAATAAGAATAGCTATTTTCCCCTCAATATTACCAACAATATTCATCACTTCTGCCACATTTGGTCTTGGACGGCGCTTATCAATGATTGCAATTGGCGCTTTTAATTGATCTGCCATCTTACGTGCTCTTGTTACACCACCATGGTCTGGAGAAACGACAACAATATCCCCTTCTACCTTGTTCTTGAAGTATTCAGATAGGATTGGTACACCCATTAAGTGATCGATTGGAATATCAAAGAATCCTTGAATTTGTGGAGCGTGCAAGTCGAGCGTAATCACACGTGTTGCGCCCGCTGTTTCTAATAAATTTGCAGCAAGTTTCGCAGTAATTGGCTCACGTGCACGCGCTTTACGGTCTTGGCGAGCATATCCATAATAAGGCATAACAATATTAATTGTTTTAGCAGATGCTCGTTTTAGGGCATCAATCATAATTAATAATTCCATTAAATGCTCATTTACTGGATTACTAGTTGATTGGATTACATACACATCACAGCCACGAATACTTTCTTCGATATTAATTTGGATTTCACCATCGCTAAAGCGCGTAACCGAACATTTACCTAATTCTACACCGATAAATTTAGCAATTTCACTGGCAAGTCCTTTATTTGAATTTAAAGTGAATACTTTTAAATTGGGATCTAAATACTGATTTGACATGATGCGCCTCCATAAATTTTTATTTCTTTTGATTTAATTGATCTACATAATTCTCTTTGTTTACTTGACGAGCACGTGCAATAGATAAGGCATTGCCTGGCACATCATCAGTAATCGTAGATCCAGCTGCAATATAAGCACCTTCACCAATTGTAACTGGTGCAACCAAGTTTGAGTTACAACCAACAAATACACCGTCTTCTATCTTTGTTAAATATTTGTTCTTTCCATCGTAGTTAACTGTTATCGAACCACAGCCTAAATTAACGTCTTTTCCGACCTCAGCATCACCAATATAACTTAAATGTGAAGCTTTACTACCCTTGCCAAACTTCGCTTTCTTTATTTCTACAAAGTTGCCAATTTTAACTTCATCATCAATTTGCGATTGCGGTCTAATATGGGCAAAGGGACCAATCTTTACTCCCGCACCAATTTCACTATCATGTGCCACTGATTGCCTTATGACCGTTTCACTGCCAACTTGACAGTTTTCAATCTGAGTAGAAGGACCAATCTCACAATCCTCACCAATAATGGTATGCCCCATCAACATAGTGCCAGGGTATATAATTGTATCTGAACCAATCTCGACATCCACACCGATATAAGTATTTAATGGGTCAACAATTGTTACACCATTTCTCATATGATGTTCGTTGATACGTTTCTTTAAATACATCTCCGCTTGTGATAACGCCACCCGATCATTTACTCCTAAGGTTTCCTCGAAGTCAGGTGTTTGATACGCAGTAACGATTTCACCTTGGGCTTTTAAGATTTCAATGACATCAGGTAAATAATATTCACCTTGGGCATTATCATTAGATACTTGTGATAGCGCTTGGAATAAAGCTTTGTTATCAAAACAATAAGTTCCAGTGTTGATTTCTTCTATCAATCTTTCTTCTTCTGACGCATCCTTATGCTCGACAATTTTCTCTACATGACCAGCAGTATTCCTCACTACACGACCATAACCTGTCGGTTGACCAGTATGCGCTGTTAGTATAGTTGCTTTCGCAGATTGTTCTTCATGATGTTTAAATAACGCTTCCATTGTTTCTGCTTTGATTAATGGTGTATCTCCACAGATAACAAGCGTGACACCTTCTTTATCCTGCAACAAATCTTTCGCTTGAATAACGGCATGAGCCGTACCAAGCTGTTCTTCCTGCAACCGGTACTCACTCGCTTCTCCCAGCTGTGATTGAACTAGATCTGCTCCATGACCAATGACAGTTACAATATCTTTTATATCAAGTGTAGATACTTGATCAAAGACGTGCTGAACCATTGGTTTTCCACAAACAGGGTGTAGCACTTTATATAGCTTAGATTTCATCCGTGTACCCTGACCAGCAGCTAAAATGACCGCATATCGATTAGACATTTAAAGTCCTCCAATTAACCTTTTTATCCATTAAAAAATATATCCTAAATAGCATATGATTTCAAGGAATGAAAGGAAAGTACATATTTTTGTCAATTAGAATGACTTTTTCACACGTCTACACACCCCTATACATTTGAACTAATTTACACACAAAAAAAGAGCCCATACCTAAGATGTATGGACTCCTACCTGCGTGTCTATTTGTCTACGAAGCACCCGCTTCTTCAAATTCTACTTCCTCTAATTCACCTAAACGATGGTACTCTGCTAATACTGCTTCTTGGATTTTACCGCGAGTCCCGGAATTAATCGGATGAGCAATATCTCTAAACTCTCCATCCGGAGTACGTTTACTTGGCATCGCTACAAATAAGCCGTTATTACCATCAATGACACGAATATCATGAACGACAAATTCCTGATCCAAAGTAATAGATGCAATCGCCCTCATGCGGCCATCCGTATTAACGCGGCGTAATCTTACGTCAGTTACTTCCATTCTGTTCACCACCTTTTCCCAGTAGATAAAATCCTTTACTTACAATTCCACATATAATTGCAAACTCCTTCTTAATTAGAAAAAATATTTCGTAATTTTAGGACAAATGGATGATTTCCATTAAAATTCTTCCAAATACCATTTCCTTTTACTATTTCGATTTCATGAAATTCACTTTTGTCTCATAAAAAATACACCATCCTTTCAGAATGGTGTATCCCCCACATGAGATTTACTTCACAAGCGCGATAACTTCTATTTCAATTTTTGCTTCTTTTGGCAATTTTGCTACCTCTACACAAGAGCGAGCGGGTTGGTGGTTATTGAAATACTCTCCATAAACTTCATTCACAGTTGCAAAGTCGTTCATATCTTGGATGAAGACAGTTGTCTTGATGACTGTTTCAAGTGATGCACCTGCTTCTTGTAATACTGCTTGTAAATTTTTAAATACTTGATGTGTTTGTTCCTTCACATCACCATCTACCATAACACCTTCTGTAGTTAATGGTATTTGTCCCGAGCTATAAAACATATTATTTACAACAATACCTTGAGAATACGGTCCAATAGCCGCTGGAGCTTCATTCGTTTGAACGATCTTCATTTCAATCTTCCTCCCTCTCCCTACTTAATTCCTTTTGAAGTAGTTTCCTTCAGTTACATTAATACGTTTTTCTCTCACATCTACATCTGCTAACTGGACGAGAGATACATACTCATCAACTAAACGTTCATCTGCATTTTCTGATTCTACTAAGACAGCAATTCCAGCTAGTGTAGCTTTAAATTCATCTAGCATACTAATCATGCCATTAATTGTGCCGCCGGCCTTCATAAAATCATCAACAATAAGTACTTTCGAACCTTCTTCTAAACTTCTTTTAGAAAGAACCATTGTCTGAATCCTTTTCGCAGACCCTGATACATAGTTAATGCTGACTGTAGATCCCTCTGTCACTCTACTATCTCTTCTGGCAATGACAACAGGAACATTAAGATAATTAGCGACTGCATAGGCAAGCGCAATTCCCTTTGTTGCAACTGTCATGACCATATCAATATTTTTATTAATATAAGCCGATGCAATTAACTTACCGCATTTTTGTACAATCATAGGGTCACCTAAAATATCAGTCATATAAAGGTAACCGCCCGGCAAGAGGCGATCAGGACTTGCAATTAACTCACATAGTTCTGCAATGATCGGTTTCGCTTCTTCATCTCGTACCTTCACCTGATATCTCACGCCACCCGCTGCCCCTGGAACTGTTTCTAATGTGCCTATTCCGCGAAGCTCAAAAGTGTCTTTTATTATCGCTAAATCTTCGCTAATTGATGATTTAGCTGAACCATATCTTTCTGAGAAAAAGGTTAAGGATACCAATTGTCTTGGATGCTCTAAAAGATAATGTGTCATATCAATTAGACGTTCACTACGACGAAATTTCATGATTGGCCCTCCTTTTAATTAAAAACCGAATATTATAACGATAATATAACATTATTATACGTCTTTAATCAAGTTTATGCTGTTCTCCAAGGAGTCTAACCGCAAAAACTTGGTCACAAAATCCTCTTAGACCATTATAAATGCGGTGCATACGAGAATCATGCTGTGCTAAACCAAATACAGTCGGGCCACTACCACTCATTAAGACTGCATCAGCACCAAATCTCTGCATCTGTTCCTTAATCTGGTTAACCTCTGGATGCATTTTTAACGTCACACTTTCAAGGACATTAGACAAATGTGCGCAAACATCGCTATAAGACTGATCTTCAATGGCCTTAATCATTGCTAAGGTTTGCGGATGTTTAATTCCCTGCTTATTTAAGCGGCGATACACCTCAGCAGTCGAAACACCGATAAAAGGTTTGGCTAAAATCACCCAGCAAGTTGGTGGAGCTGGTAAAGCTTGAATAAGCTCTCCTCTACCTGTAGCAAGGGCTGTCCCTCCATAAACGCAAAAAGATACATCAGAGCCGATTTCTGCACCGATTTCCGCTAACTCATCAATCGTTAACCCTAATTGCCACAGCTTGTTCAAGCCTCTTAACGCGGCCGCTGCGTCACTGCTTCCCCCAGCTAATCCCGCAGCAACAGGAATCACTTTTTCAATCGCAATACTAACCCCTTGCTTCACATTAAACCTGTTCTTTAGCAAATGTGCTGCCTGATAAGCTAAGTTCCTATGGTCATCTGGAACAAAGCGATTATGTGAAACAATTTTTATCTCATCTTTATCCAATAACGTTAATTCAAGACGATCTGCCAAATCAATGGTTGTCATAATCATTTCTACTTCATGATAACCATCCTCTCGTTTACCGAGGACATCTAGTGATAAATTGATTTTAGCAGGAGCCTTTACTAAAAGTTTCAAACTCTCCACCTACTTTACAAATTTCAGGACGACTCCATTTTTTGTCCTATTTTACCACAAAACGAGAAAAGTAAGACGTATGCAATAATATTATTCAATATTAAGATTAATTTTTTGACATTAGCCTGGGAACAATCAGCATTTTCACGATGAAAAATAAGTAATCGCAAAACGAAATAAAGTAAACTAAGTACTTATGCCCAAGCGGTCTTTGTTATGTACAAGCTGTGTATAACGATTGTAAGAAACAGATTAAAAGGGCGCTCGTCTTACAAATCAGGGGTGACTCTTGATTCGAATTTCCGGGCGATCGTTTTTGTAACCAACATGAAGTATAGCTTTCTGGATCGATTTTATCCGCACCCGGACTAAACTTCTGAAGTTTGTTTTTTTGATTGGGCTTCTTTTGCCCTAATCTAACTCGATTTCACCTAACCATATCTCCTTTGTTCACCTTCCTGATTCCTGACTTTCGTTCGCCTACGCGTTTGATATTAAATACTTTCCTTCCAGAGAGTTTAAGCATAAAAAAATACTCCTCCATAGGTAGCCAGATATTTGTCTACCTATAGGGGAGCATTAGCCTGATTTCGTATTTGTTTCTCTAAAAAACACAATGAATTATTTTGTCTGATAGGATGCTAAGGCTTTTTCTACTGCTCTTTTCACCATATTGCCAGCATCCTTAGAAGTAATACCGCCCCAGCCTTCTTGTTGAACGGTGTCATAAAAGCCTAATTCTTTAGCGAGTTCTTCTTTCATTCCTTCTGACATGATTCGCCTTCTTCTGCTCATCTTGGAATCACTCCTTATTCATTGCTACTCATAGCTTTCCTCAGAAGTATTTTTTTCATAAAGGTAATTACTAGTAGTTGTTTTAACCTTTCTAAAACACAAAAAAGCAGCAAATTGGCTTGCCGCTTTTGTTGATGTTATATAAGGTTAGCTTAAAGCAACTTGTCCTGATGTGTCTTCATAGAAAGTAATTTGAACCGTTTCTGTTAAAACATCCGCATAGCTGTAAGATACGCGTTCAAATGCATTTTCATCTTGATCTAACTCGATGACAAATACAGATGGATACGTTTCAGCTAAAACGCCAGACCGTTCAATTGTCTTTCTGCGTCCGCCATTAGCCTTGAGCATTAGCCTTTTACCAAGATTTGAATCAAGTGCCTTTTTGATATCCAATAATGTTTTTCCCATTCGGTCCACCTCACTATAAAAAGTATACCACTTTACCACAATTAAGTCAAGTAAAATTATTAATTATATCAATAAACAAAAACAGTTGCAACACATTTCGTTCTACTTTTTTTGCTAATTTTCTACATTCCTAACATTCCCCATCTTTTAGGAAATTATGTAAAATTATTGAGAATCTTATTTTTCCTCATAAAAAAGAAGCCCTACCAACATTGGCAAGCCCCTCTAACATCCCCTTATTTTATCATTTTCCCAAAAGGTAAACTCTCTTTTAAAATGACCCAAACGGATCAATAGATTGTTCTTCCTCTTCCTCATAATGGAACGGCATACCCGTCCTAAGCACACCTTTTGTTTCCACCCCACCTAAGCCTCTTTCACCAGATAATGTATTTCTTAACACGTCCCAAACACGAATATGCTCATTGTAAGGTGTAAAACTAATCTTACTTACAATATATACGGGATCTAGCGCATGAATGTTTACTCTAGAAGGAGAACTAGCAAAATTAGCTCCAGCATGAATCAGGGATTCAAAGTGAGATTGACAAGCTCCAGCAAAGATGACAAGTTGATCTAAATGAGGAACCTTCTTCCTCGCTTCTTTCACCGTTTGCACAAAATGCTTAGAATGGCGGTATGCCTCTATATCTGACTTACTACCCTTTGCCTTTGTATATGCGTCATGGCCAGTAATAACTAAAATATCCGGTCGATAATAATCAACTAACTCCCCAATAACACGAGGCATATCTTTTTCACTTAAGTGTAGTCCAGTAACTGGAATACCGATTTTCTCATAAACCGTTAAACATTTCTTTAAATAACCTGGATCACCATCAAGATGTAATACCTTCCCGGGCAATTGAAAATAATTAGCTGCTTTACTATATCCCTCTGTTACTGTATATTCTCTTTTCTCTTGCAATAGATGAACATCTTGACGGAATAATTCAAGAGATTGCTCTTCAAGTGTGCGGAATTCCTGCATAATTCTTCGCTGATCAGACTGACTCATGATGATAAGATCCTCATAAGGAGCATCTGCAATGAGCCTTATATCTTCTCCATATAATACCGCCATCCTTTTCCCATCATGCTCTCTTATGTCAATAACGCGGAACATAATATCACAATGATAGGAAACCCTCCCAACGATATCCATTAATTTTATAGTCACTGTCGTCACTCCATTTTGGGCCATTTCCCTGAGTCTGTTTCTTTAGTTAAATTATGCGCCAATGCTTGGACCTGTGCTTCTCTATAGCGCCTCTTCACCGTACAAGGAAAAATTGCAAATCCCAAAAGCCAAATAAAAAACGGACTAAACACTTTTAATAAAGTCATTAGTCCGGTTCATATGTGCTAATACCTAATAGATGTTATGAACTGAAGTGAGGTAGTAATGCGTCAGCCAAACGAGCGAATTCTTCTAACCCTAACGTTTCTCCTCTTCTCGTTGGTTCAACCCCCGCTTGATTTAGTGCCTGTAAAATGAACTCTTTTCTTTCTTTCCCCTTCTCTAACTGACTCGTTAAATTATTGAGGATGGTTTTTCTCCTTTGAGCAAAGCTTGCTCTTGTTACTTTAAAGAAGAAGGCTTCATCTTGGACTTTCACTGCTGGTTGATCTAATTTTGTTAAGCGGATAACAGCAGAATCAACATTCGGTTGAGGAATGAAGACAGACTTAGGAACAATCATAACAGTCTCTGCTTTTGTATAATATTGAATTGCAATCGAAAGGGAGCCATAGCTTTTAGAGCCAGGACTCGCAGAAATACGTTCTGCGACCTCCTTTTGCAACATACATACAATACCTCTAATCGGGAGCTGATCCT
This sequence comes from Cytobacillus sp. OWB-43, assembly GCF_034651445.1. Taxonomy (NCBI): domain Bacteria; kingdom Bacillati; phylum Bacillota; class Bacilli; order Caryophanales; family Bacillaceae; genus Cytobacillus; species Cytobacillus sp. OWB-43. Next base: position 43,432 of record NZ_JAYEFF010000011.1, read on the forward strand.
CTAATAACTTCATAATAATTGGCGTAGTGACATAGTAAGGTAAATTAGCAACTACCATTAAATCATCGATATTTGCGAATTCTTGTTGTATCGCTGAAACGATATCAGCCTTTAGCACATCTTCATTAATAACTTTTACATTCGGATATGGCTCAAGTGTATCTGCCAATATTGGTAATAGTCGGTGATCAATTTCAAAAGCTAAAACCTTCTCACTTCTCTTAGCTAATTGCTCAGTTAATGCTCCAATACCAGGACCAATTTCAATTGCACCAGACTTGGATGTTAATTCAGCATGATCCACAATTCGATTTAATATATTCGTGTCTATTAAGAAGTTTTGACCTAAACTCTTTTTAAACGAAAAGCCATGCTTCTCTAAAATTGCTTTCGTTCTTATCGGTGTGGCAATATCCTTATTCATAACCAAGCTCCTTGTCCATTTTAGCTACCGCTGCCAAAAAGTCTTTCTTTGTAATTTGAAACATTGTTAAACGTTTATAAAGTTGCTTGCCATTGGCATAACCTATCTTTAAAATCTTGCCTAGCTCTTCACGGCGCTTCTTTGCGTCACTGCCACCAATTAAGCCTGCGTCCATTAAATCAGCCTGCGTCACTTCAGACACAGCCTCCTCTGTCATGACATAGGCATGGGAGAGCGCCTCTCGTATTACCTCAACAGAAGCATGCTCTACACCTACACCTTTACCATGCTTAGCTATCGCAAATTGTTTATCAATAAAAGCGTGCTTGCATTGTGGGACATGCTTTGTAATCGTATGTCTAATTTTCTCACCAGGAAAATCAGGATCTGTTAAAACAATAACACCTCTCGTTTTTTGCGCCAGTTTTATTTTTTCTAATGTCTCAAAATTTATGGCTGAGCCATTTGTTTCAATTGTATCGGCATCTAATGCCTTTTTAATCGCGACAGTATCGTCCTTACCCTCTACCACGATAATCTCTTTTATTTTCATCTTAACACCTATCCGTTCACTAAAAACTTCCAATTTATACTTATTCAGCAAACTTATTTTAAATAGAATGAATTATTTGCAAAAAAAGTGAAACATTTCTGTAATGTTAATCGTCTAAATATATATAATGATAGTACAGCAAGATTGCATGCATTTTATTATATATGAAACATCCTACGAAAGAAAATGCAAATAATTATAACAGAAAAAGAGCAGAGGATGAATTCCCCTGCTTACAAACACCATCTAATTAAGCACACGTATTTTCACTTGCTTACGTCCCCAACGATAAGCATCAGATTTACTGGAGAAAAATACGTCAATCTTATTCCCTTTAATAGCAGATCCCGTATCGGAAGCTACAGCGTAACCATAACCTTCCACATATACTTTTGTCCCTAAAGGAATAACGCTCGGATCTACCGCTATCACCTTTGCTCCCGGATTAGCTTTTAAATCTAATCCCGTCGCTGTGACACCTGAACAACCATTACAACCTGCAGTATAGGCAGTAGAGCTAACATACATTTCTTTGCCACTAGATTCATTATTCTCGCCGCGAGATGCCACTTTTGTAACTGGTTGAGATACTTTTGTTCCAACAGCAACTATATGATTTTTTGATTCTTTTACTTTTTCTTTACTAAGTAATTTACGAGAGATTTCTTTTCCATTTTCACGAGTAATTTCAAATTCTTTTTTCAAAAGACCCTCTTGACCTTTTTCAAGAACCTTTTCACTACCCTTTTTCAAGCTATCGTCTTTTTTAGTTACGACCGCATATTCAATTGGTTCTTCCACTACATCGGTGACCTTTTCAACTCTGATGACTTTTATTACGTCATTTTCTTTGACTGTCTCATCCAACTTTGGTTCAACACGATCTAATTTTCCTAGCTTAATATCTTGTTGCGATAAAAAGTCAGCGACCGTAGTCGAAGTTGACCACACTTCTTCGGTTTTATCATTCGCACCGTCTGCTAATTCAATTTTGAACGCGCGATCAATCTTGATGTCCATCTTACCTGTAATTTTATCACCTAATTTAGGCTTTATGGCATCATGTTTACTTAATTCAATATTCTCTTCATCTATCAGCTCTTGCACAGTATCAGCTGTTGTCCATATGACCTCGGAATCTTTTTTGTCGGTAATCTTCACCTGCACTGCAGGGTTCCAAACCACTTCCATATTGTCCTTAACGGCTTTATCTACCGAGGGGTACACATAGTCTTCTGAGCGTAATCCTATATCCATTTCGTCAAATATCTCTTGAATGGTTTTTGCGTGTGTATTTATTGTTTGTTCCTCACCATCTAATGTTAGAGCAACGGTTTTCTTTGTCATTTCAAAGATTAAAAAACCGCTAGCTGTAATCGTAACGATTAGACTAGCAAAGATAACTGCCCATTTTTTCTTGCTCAAAGACTTGGATAACAGGTTTTTCATGTAATTTATCACGATGAAAATTGCCTCCTTTTCTCTCGGAGTGATTATATAGACTATCTTGCTGACTGTCAACACTCACTATCTGATTTTTTGGAGGGAAAGATAAAACGGAACATCCCCAAGTATTCCTCTTCCCCTTATAAAGAGTTCAAGAAAAGAACGTTCACCTTATCATCCACACCCCCTAAAAATACTGAATCAATCGAGCATTTCAGAAGTCAGGCAAACTGATATACCTTCTATTCTCCGAAACACTCTTTTTTCCCTCTTTCCATACAAGAAAAAATTTTTTCTGCACGTACGCTCTATTATGCAGAAAAAGCATTTTTTTGCAAAGTGAGAGATATCGACATGGTTATCCTATGAGGACAGATTCCTGTGTAGAACTTTTTGGTATAAGAAAACATTTGGACAAGCTTCTATTATTTTTGACAATATTTGCTGTCAATTTATAGCGAATAATTTTTTTGCGTTTTCGGTTGTAATTGCTGCAACTTCTTCTACTGGAATGTTTTTAATTTCAGCAATTTGTTCACAGACCAACTTCACATAGCTTGGTTCATTACGTTTGCCACGGAATGGGTGCGGAGCTAAATATGGGCAATCTGTTTCGATCAACAATTTTTCTAATGGAATCTCTGCTGCCACTTCCTTTGGTTTTCTTGCATTTTTAAAAGTAACAGGGCCACCTAATGAAATATAAAAATTCATATCAATGCATTCTTTAGCTGTTTCAGGGCTTCCACTAAAACAATGCATAATCCCACCTACTTCAGCAGCATTTTCTTCTTTTAATATTTCTACGATATCAGCTGTTGCTTCACGGTTATGAATAATAATCGGTAATTTTACTTTTTTTGCCAATTGAATTTGTTGTCTAAACACATCTTTTTGCACATCTTTTGGTGACTTATCCCAATGGTAATCTAATCCCATTTCTCCGATTGCGACTACTTTTGGATGCTTCGATAATTCTTCTATCCAAATTAAATCTCCTTCAGTCATATCAATCGCATCAACCGGATGCCAACCAATGCTCGCATAAAGGAAATCATATTGTTCAATCAGTTCCATTGCTCTTTCAATTGTAGGTCTATCAAAACCAACAACGACCATTTTTTCAACCCCAGCTTCTCTTGCTCGCTTAATCACTTCTGCCAAATCCTCGTCATATTGCTCCGCATTTAAATGAACATGTGTATCAAATAGCATCCTCATTTCTCCTTTTTTATTATTATTTTAGAAAACTAACAACTATAATATTAAATAAACATCTTCCTTCTATATATATAGTTAACCTTAATAACTTTATTTAGATATATTATATAAAAATAAAAAACATAGAAATGCATCATCGTCTTTGTAACGGATCACATTTCTATGTTCTAAAAAACCTTCTGCTTCCATTAATCGGATATTATTTGACTCTCGCGCCTACTGGTAATGACTCTGCAATTGTAGCTAATGATAATGCGCCATCTTCACTTCCAGCAAGAATCATTCCCTCAGATAATTCTCCACGCAATTTAACAGGTTTAAGATTGGTTACACAAATAACTTTACGGCCAACTAAATCTTCTGGTTTGTAAAACTTTGCGATACCTGAAACAACTTGACGTTTTTCATAACCTAAATCCAATTGTAATTTTAATAACTTATCCGCTTTTTTGACTGGTTCAGCCTCTATAACTTGAGCAACACGTAAATCCACTTTCATGAAGTCATCAATCGTGATTTCCTCACTATCTGGTTTCGCTTGTACTTGCTTCTCTTCTTTTTCACCTTGAGGTGCACTACCCTGCATTTTTTGCTTAATATACTCAACCTCTTCACTAATTTCAAGACGAGGGAAAATAGGGTCGCCCTTTTGTACTTTTATACCTTCGCCAATTTTACCAAATGTCTCAATGCTCTCCCAAGAGATGAGCTCTTCTTTGTTTACATTTAACTGTGTAAAGATTTTCTCTGGTGTTCTAGTTAAGAACGGTTGTAATAGAACGGCGATTCTTCTTAACGATTCTGCTAAGTGGTACATCGTCGTTGCTAATTCCTCTTGTGTACTCTCCTCTTTCGCAAGCATCCATGGCTTTGTTTCATCAATATACTTATTCGTACGACTGACCAATTGCCATACAGCAGACAACGCAACTGAAAACTCCATGTTTTCCATTGCTTCTTCATATTTTCCAACTGTCTCTTTATTCATTTGTACAAGCGCTTGATCAAATTCACCGTTTGAACCACGATAAGTTGGAATTACGCCATCAAAGTACTTATTAATCATAGCCACTGTACGATTCAAGAGATTTCCTAAATCATTGGCTAAATCAAAATTAATACGCTCGATGAAACCTTCAGGTGTAAATACACCATCAGCGCCAAACGGCACTTCGCGCAATAAGTAGTAACGTAACGCATCTAAACCATAACGATCAATTAATGTGACTGGGTCTACTACATTACCTTTAGATTTAGACATCTTTCCATCCTTCATTAATAACCAACCATGAGCGAATACTTTCTTAGGTAATGGTAAGTCTAGTGCCATTAACATAATTGGCCAGTAAATAGTATGGAAGCGCACAATTTCTTTTCCGACTAAATGAACATCTGCAGGCCAGTACTTCAAATACTTACTATCATTATCTGAGCCATATCCTAATGCAGTAATATAGTTTGATAAGGCGTCAATCCATACATAAATGACATGCTTAGGATTACCAGGAACCGGAACACCCCAATCAAATGTTGTACGAGATACAGCTAAATCCTCTAACCCAGGTTTAATGAAGTTATTAATCATTTCATTTTTCCTAGACTCTGGTTGAATAAAAGAAGGGTTGTCTTCGTAATATTGTAGTAACCGATCAGCATATTTACTTACTTTAAAGAAATATGACTCCTCTTTCACACGATGAACCGGTCTCCCACAATCTGGACAGTTACCTTCAACTAATTGTGTTTCAGTAAAATACGATTCACAAGGCGTACAATACCAACCTTCATATTCCCCAAGATAAATATCACCTTGCTCTAATAATTGAGCAAAAATCTTCTCAACTACTTCTTTATGTCTTGTTTCTGTTGTACGAATGAAGTCATCATAAGAAATATCTAACTTTTTCCATAAGTCTTGGATACCACCAACGATTTCATCCACATAACTTTGGGGAGACACGCCTTTTTCTTCCGCTTTTTCTTGAATTTTTTGGCCATGCTCATCAGTACCCGTCAAATACATTACATCATAACCTCGTAGACGCTTATAACGTGCCATCGCATCACCAGCAACGGTCGTATAAGCATGTCCAATATGTAAATTTCCGCTCGGATAGTAAATTGGAGTGGTTAAATAAAAAGTCTTTAATTTTTCCTCCATGTTTATTTCCTCCTCATCTTAAAAAACCCGCCCTTATGACGAGTCTAATCTCTCATATCTGACCATATATTTATTGTTTCTTCTTTGCATGAAAAAAAGAATATATATGAGTCATCTTAGCCTCTATCTTCCTCAAAATATACCTAAAAACTTGAATTTGTGCAACATTTCCGAAGGGAGAAGCGATGGTTTTATTGCAATCTCCGTGTTTTTTCAAAAGCCATAATCAAATTAATCGTTCGACAAAAAATAGACAAATAGATGAAATTTGTCGAATTATGTCGTTTTGTCGAAACGAGGTATGTACGTCTACTGGAAATTGGGTGAGTTTTTATCCATGACTTTTCCATCATAAACGTTGATAAATCAATATTCCTCTTCATGTTAATAATTTCCACACAAAAATAAAATAAAGTAATTGACGATTATGGCAATGGTTGGTATTATAATATCAACAATGATTTTTGTCGAATAATGACGAAAAAGATAAATAATTAGATAGATGACTGGGAGGAGCAATTAATATGAAATCTACTGGTATTGTTCGTAAAGTTGATGAATTAGGTCGTGTAGTTATTCCAATTGAACTTAGACGTACTCTTGGTATTGCAGAGAAAGACGCATTAGAAATCTATGTGGATGATGAAAAAATCATCTTAAAAAAATATAAGCCAAACATGACTTGCCAAGTTACTGGTGAAGTATCCGATGATAACATCTCACTAGCTGGTGGAAAATTAATCCTTAGCAAAGATGGCGCTGAGCAATTAATTAAAGAAATCCAAAGCAATTTTGAACTAACTAAATAAATAAACAAAGAGACTCCTATTTGCGAGTCTCTATTTTTTTACGCTTCATCAATATGATAAATCTTGTATACCTCTCGTTTATTCATATCACGGTCTAGCGCTGTTTGTTTAATGGCATCCTTACTTTTCATACCTTTTTCTTCTATATAATAAGTAATTTGCTCTTCAATAGATAACCCTTCCCACCACTTACTTTCTTCTACTGGCTCTTTGCAACCCTCAATAATTAAACAAAATTCCCCGCGAATTTCAGATTGGCCTGCCCATTCTACTGCTTCTCTTATCGATCCTCTAATAAACTCTTCATACTTCTTTGTCAGCTCCCTACTCAAAACAATTGAACGATCGCCTAAGATATCTAACATGAGCTGTAAGCTTTCCTTCAACCTATGAGGAGATTCATATAGAATGATTGTAGAAGATACTTTTGAAAGCGTCTCTAACTCTGCCTTTTTCTGCTTCTTTTGCCGATTTAAAAAGCCATAAAAGAAAAATGGCTGTGTTGGTAGCCCCGAGGCAATCAATGCTGTAAGTGCAGCATTCGCACCAGGTAACGGGACAACAGTGAGCTTCTCTTCAATGGCACTAGTAACCAGTTCATATCCTGGATCAGAAATGGTTGGCATACCTGCATCACTCACAAGCGCAATTTTCTCTCCATCTTTCAACTTCGCAATTAATTTATACCCGCTACTCTCTTTATTATGCTCATGGTAACTAATAATGGGTGTCTCTATCTCAAAGTAGTTGCATAGTTTTTTTGTATTCCTAGTATCCTCTGCAGCAATCCAATCGGCTTCCTTTAATATTCTTAAGCTGCGATAGCTAATATCCTCTAGATTACCTATGGGTGTTGGCACTAAGTAGAGAATACCTTTTTCACTCTCCATATGGAAACTCTTCTGTTGTTGCATATTACTCACCGACCTTCTTCTCTTTGGGTATTCATCCATTCAATTTTTTTCTGTCTACTCAATCGCTTAAAACGATATTCCATTTTCTGTGCATCTGACTTACTAGAAAATATTTGATGAAAAATAAGTGTTAGCGGGGCTCTTCCCCTTGTATATTTAGCGCCTTTCCCAGCATTATGCTTTTCTATCCTTTGCATAAGATTATTTGTATATCCAGCATAGAAGGTGCCGTCTTTGCATTCGAGTACGTAAAAGTAATGAGTTTCAGTCTCCATACAACATCAACCTCATTTCCTTTGTATACTCACCCGACGTCTCATAGATATACAATGGCGGCAATATTTTTAAGTCAGGTTTTCCTTTTTTAATGCCTTCCACTAGAAGCACATTCGCTTCTTTTCCTTGCTCAGGATAAACGAGTTGAATCCTTTTTGGTTCTATCTCATACTTTCTCATTAATGTCACGATATCTAACAACCTACCTGGGCGATGAACAAAAGAAACTTTCCCTCCGTGCTTAACTAGTTGACTAGCTGACTGAATTGTATCTTCTAATGTACAGAGAATCTCATGCCGAGCAATCGCATAATGCTCATTTTCATTTTTATGTTTATTGGTATCAACTGGAAAGTAAGGTGGATTGCATGTCACCACATCATACTTAGCATACCCTAATTGCCGAGCAATGCCTTTAACATCTCCCTTTACCACCTTAACTTGATTCTCTAGTTGATTATAATGAATACTTCTATTCGCCATATCAACAAGACGATCTTGTATTTCCACCCCTGTAATCATTCCTTTTGTTCTTGCGCTTAAAAACAAAGGTATCACACCATTCCCACTACATAAATCTATGATATTTCCTTTTTGTATAGGTAAGTAGGTGAATCGAGCTAATAACACGGCATCAACCGAAAATGAAAATACGGAAGGACTTTGAATAATTCTCAACCCCTCTGCTAACAAATGATCTAACCTTTCATCACCCTTTAAAATAACCATTTCTCTTCCTCCATTACTAAAAAGCACACTTCGTATCTATTTATTTTATCGGTTGAAACCCCTTAAGCCGAAGATTCCTCTACACTTAGAAAATGAAATTTATATCTTTAAAAAAACCTTCCTTGTTTAGAAGGAAGGTATCGATTATTTTTTATTTAAAAATGATAAACAGAACAAGCAATCCCCATCTTTTCTAGGACTACCAAAATGAAGATTACAAATATGGAACCCTTCTTGATATAGTCTAGCCAGGTTGTCATAGCCTTCCCCTATATCAAAGAGTTTTTCTTTCTCTGTTTCTTCCTTCTGCTGTTCATTTTTCTTTTCTCGGTCAGATGTAATCTTTAATCTTCTACGTAAATGTTCATTTTCCAACTTCAATGCGTTATTCTCTTCTAACACCTCAGCAAGATGCTGTTTCAACTCACCAAGCTGTATATATAATTGACCGATTTGCGATTCCATATTATCTACAGAGTCAAAGATTTCTTTTTTATCCAAGCATTCCACCTCATTAATCTGTGGATTGAACTGACACGGCATTCTCATTAATTTCGTCTAACGTAAATTCTAGCACTCTTTCCTGTTCCTTTAGGTTAACTTGTAGAATTCTTTCAAGTATATTTAACCCTACTACCCTTCCAGAACCCTCTGGTGTCTTCACCCATTCCCCTACATCTGGGAGCTCTTTTTTAGCTGCTTCATACTCGTCATTTTCATATTTCAAACAGCACATTAAACGACCACATAGTCCAGATATCTTCGTCGGGTTCAAAGATAAATTTTGATCTTTAGCCATTTTAATCGAAACTGGGTCAAAATCACCTAAAAAAGTGGAACAACAAAGCATTCTGCCACATGGACCTATGCCACCAAGCATCTTCGCCTCATCACGAACGCCAATTTGACGAAGTTCAATTCTTGTCCGAAAAATGGCCGCTAAATCCTTTACTAGTTCACGGAAATCCACTCTACCATCAGCAGTAAAGTAAAAGATGACCTTATTGCGGTCAAAAGTATATTCAACATCCACCAATTTCATATCTAATTGATGAGTAGTTACTTTTTCTAAACAAACTTGATAAGCTTCTTTAGCCGCTTGTCTATTCTCTTCTACAATCATACGATCCTTTTGATCAGCAATACGTAGAACTTTTTTTAAAGGTAGGACTACATCATGTTCTCCAACCTTTTTAGGAGCAATGACAACTTTACCGTATTCTACTCCTCTTACAGTCTCGACAATGACAAAGTCATCCTTTTGTATTTGAAGATCACCGGGATCAAAATAATATATTTTGCCCGCTTTTTTAAAGCGAACACCTACTACATCATACAAATGAAGATCCCTCCTGCATCTTTAACACTAACTGTTCCATTAACAGCTGCGCATTCATGTTTGCTTGCAGCTTCCTTTTTGCATCTAAAACTGCAGCCATTTGCTCTGTTAACTTTCTATTAGATGTATGAAGCGCGTGTTGTTCTAGCCAGCTTAGCTCATGCGTATAGGCGAGCCTATCACTCTTATCAAGCTGTATATATAACAAATCTTTTAATAAAAGAAGTAATAAGTCTAAACCTAAATCCAGATGTTCTTTCTCCTTAAAATGTGGAAACCACTCCTCTTGGAGAGTGACCATCGCTTGTAACGGATTTTTTTTAAGTACTTCGTATAATTTTAACACTATTTTTTGCGCTTGTACAAACCAATCATCATTACTATATGCTAAAGCATCGTCCAAATTATGGGTAATTTGCGCAAGTAATGGTGCATACTTTTCTTTCACACCATAATCTACGAATTGTTGTACTAAAAATTTTGCAGCTATTGGCTGAAATGAGATCGTTTGACATCTTGATAATATGGTAGGTAACATTCGTTGAGATTGTTCAGTCAATAAAATTGCTGTTGTATCCATATGCGGTTCTTCGAGAAATTTCAGCAAACTATTAGCTGCGTTTGTTGTCATTCGATCAGCATGAACGATAATATATACTTTTCTACTGGATTCGACGCCCCGTTTTGAAAACTCTTCCTGTAATGACCGAATCTGCTGCTTCTTTATTGATTGACCATCCGGCTCAACAAGATGTACATCCGGATGATTAAAGTGATTAATCCTTTTGCAGTTATTACATGTTTCACATGGAACATAGTTATTTATTGGAGCAGTGCAAAAAAGACTCTTTGCTAGAAGCATACCCGTATCTTTTTTTCCTGTTCCTTTCAGTCCTTCAAAAAGGTAAGCGTGGGCAAGGCGTTCCTTACTTAAACTATTTTTAAGCATCTTCAACACGACTGGCTGTAATTCTTCTATTTGATCCCATGTTTTTGTCATGCTGATCACTCACTTACGTATATAAATTTATTAATAATCCTTTGATTTCTCCGATTTTACTAAGAATATCAATGGCACTTTTCTCTTGTAAAAGTAGGTCATCGGCTAGTTGAGCAAGCTTTTCATCAATCGTTTCTACAATTTTCAATGACCTACTTTGTCCTAGTTGATTCCAACTATGGGATTGCTTAATATCCAACCCATACTCAACAGTCTCTTTCACAAAACGCTTAACCAGCATTTTGTATTTTGCTAAATCTTTAAAGCTCCTGGACTTAGCTACCCTCTGTCCAGCTGATTCTATATCACCTAAAAGCATTTGCATTTGTGTCATCTGCATTTTTTGACCACTTTTTTGCACAAGATCATTAAAACGCACTTGCGATCCAATAGGATGCTTACTGTCTTGCCTTCTATTATCTATATTAAGACGTAAATCTTGATTAATCTTCATTTATGCCTCCAAATAGGTTTAGAAGTGATGGAATTGTTCTACTGGAAGAACAAATACAGTTGCTCCACCTACTTCTACTTCAACAGGGTAAGGAATATATGAATCGGCATTACCACCCATTGGTGAAACCGGCGCAACAAGTTGCTCTCTCGATTGGCAATTATCCTTAATGACCTGTAAGCATTTGTCTACTCGAATATCTTCCGTACCAATTAAAAAGGTTGTATTACCCGACTTTAAAAATCCCCCTGTACTGGCTAATTTGGTTGCACGAAAATTATGATCTACTAATGCTTTAGATAACTTATTACTATCTTGATCTTGTATGACTGCTAATACGAGCTTCATCATACCACCCTCCTATATCTTTACTTTCTCCTATTATATCAGTTATTCTATGCACAAACAGAGATATACTGACCGAATTTTTCGCCAAGTAGCTTAATCCTTATTTTGAAGTGCTTTTCTAACAATGTCCATCGTTTGTTCAAATACTTTTTCAACAGAGGCATCGGCATTTACAGTTTGAATGCGATTAGAAGATTGCTTCCGAACAATTTCATACCCTTCATATACCTTTTGATGAAACTGTAAATCTTCTAAATCTAAACGGTTTACTTCCCTGCCCTTATTTTGATTAATTCTCTGTAACCCTCGTTCTGGTGCGATATCGAAGTACAAAGTCAATTGAGGCATGGCATTTTCAATGGCAAACTGATTGATGGACCAAACTTCCTCAATACCAATCCCTCTTGCAAATCCTTGATATGCAATAGAGCTATCAACAAATCGATCACATAGTACAATCTTACCCATTTCAAGGGCTGGTAAGACCTTTTCAACTAAATGTTGTCTTCTTGCCGCGGCATAAAGTAACGCCTCTGTTCTTGCATCCATTTTTGTATTCTTCGGATCCAGTATAACAGCCCGGATCTGTTCAGCAATAGCAATTCCACCAGGCTCTCTCGTATGTACTACATTATATCCTTCTGTTTCTAATTGTTCCTTAACCATTTCTGTAATCGTCGTTTTTCCTGCCCCGTCTGGACCTTCAATTGATATAAAGTAACCTTTAGTCATCCTTGTCCCTCGCTGTCTTATATATTTCTATGTATGATTGATTTAAGTTTTTCCTGTTTTGAATTCGTGCACCTTTATTTAAATAACCTTCCAAACTAGTGATATGCTCTTTTGTAATTCTTTCACCTTTATATATTAAAGGAATACCAGGCGGGTATGGTGTCACCATTCGTGCGCTAATTTCACCAATCGCACTTGCAAAAGGAACTGTAACAATCATTGCTCCCTCTGGTACCTCTACTAATTCTGAATGCGATGGAATTGGATTCACCTTTTCCTCTTTTTCTGCATTGGGAATGTCAGTACTAACTTCTTGCAATGCATCGATAATTTTACTGAAACGATCCTCATCGGCACACCTTAATAATGGAAGTACAAATAAAACATTTAACGGATCAGCTAACTCTGTATAAATACCTCGTTTCTCTAGCAGCTCTTGTAGTTGATAACCACTGATATGTTTAAACTGTAATCCCAGTTTCAATGGATCATCTGTTGGCATAATAGCTAGTCCAGCAATATTACTTAATTTCTCCTTCAATTCTTTTATCCGTTGGACTAAATGTTTACCATCTTCTTCTGTATATTGACTGACAAAGAATCTAGCCATATCTAATGAAGCCATAATAACATAAGATGGGCTACTGGATTGCAACATACTTAAATATTCCTGTATGCTGTCTTCATCCACCCGATCACCTTGAATATGAAGAAAGGCCCCCATTGTCAATGCTGGCAATGTTTTATGGGCAGATTGTATAACGACATCTGCTCCTAATTGTAAACTTGAGGGTGGGAAAAATCTTGTACTCGCTATAAAATGAGCACCGTGTGCTTCATCAACTAAAACTAATACTTTTTTTTCACGGCATAGTGCAATAATATCTTCTAATGGATACACTGTACCATAATAACTCGGGTAAGTAAGAATAACAGCTTTAATATCTTCATACTTACTTAATGCCTCTTCAATATGAGTATAGGAGACACCTTCATTAATGCCCCATTCCTGGTTAAATTCAGGCAGGATAAAAATGGGTTCAGCTCCAATAAGTCTCAGGCCATTTAAAATAGACTTATGACTATTCCGTTGAACAAGCACACGGTCTCCCCTTTTTAATGTGCCACAAATCATCGCTAAATTACCTACAGTAGAACCATTTATAAGAAAAAAACTTCTTTTAGCCCCGTATAAAGCGGCAAGCAAGGATTGAGCTTCTTTGATTACTTCTTCAGCGGAATGAAGATCATCAAGCCCGCTGATTTCTGTCAAATCCAATTGTAATAGTTGTCGAAAATAATCATCAACCTCATTCACTCCGGTGAGCAGACTCCCCCCTTTATGACCAGGTACATGATAATTCTCAGGCTTTCTTTTTATATGCTGTATTAATTTTTCAACTAACGGCATTTGTTTCTGATCCATTGAACGCAAATCCTTTTTATAAATTTACTGTATAGACATACACCTATTGGTGATTACAAACATAAACTGTTAACAACTCACTTATGAGAGTAAAATTCTAAATATTGTATATATTTTATCATCATTGGCTATGATTGAATGTACGGAGGTGACATTGTGAAAACGTTTAATGAAAAAACATGTGTAATCTGTGAACAATCACAATCTACTGGTATCCATTTATATACTTCTTTTATTTGTATGCAGTGTGAGGAACAAATCGTGAATACCGAAACAGATGATCCTCATTATAATTATTATGTCCAACAATTAAAAAGAGTCACTACACCTGAAATTTTATCTTAAATTCCCTTTTGCTTCTATACTTATCTTATGATTTTCTCTATTATTTTAACAAATATTAGGGAGTTTTTTTACTTTGGGAAACTATCTACAGTGTTGCTTTCGTCATACGGAGCACTATGCATAAATCAACTTCTTCAAGGAATCTGTAGGTTCAATTGTTGAAAGATAAAGAGATCGTAAAAGTCCAAATTACATTCTTGCTCTTTCTTTACTCACATGTGATGAGCTAACGAAAGTTAATTTAATGCCTTTCTAAACGAGCCAACAGTTTTCTGACTAAGATAATGCTGATTTCCAAATCCTTTATATCAATTTGCCTTACTACAAGGAACAATTTATCGTGGCAGTATTGAATCAAACCACCATAGTCATTTGCGTATCACTTGAAAGCCATATTGACCACTATTAGTATCTAAAACATTACCTCATTGGGTTATAACCAAATGAGGTTCCATTCAATCATTCATTTTTTGATCTTCTATTAAACCCTCAAACTCAATAATTTATACTTAATGTTATGATTTTCTCAATGTTATTTTTTTGGGGAGCATATATTTACTAACTCATATACACAAAAAAGAGCACATACAAATGATGTGCTCTTTTATCTTGCCCGGCAACGTCCTACTCTCACAAGGGGACAGCCCCTAACTACCATCGGCGCTGAGAA
>NZ_JAYEFF010000012.1:0-48127 GCF_034651445.1 Cytobacillus sp. OWB-43
CGAGTCACGGCTTGTAGCTTCATTTCCGCAGTAAATTTGGACAAAAAAACTGCACCTCCAATAGTTGTAGATAGTGTCTAACAATTGGGGTGCAGTTCAATGCCGAGGAGGCTCAGCCCCTCCCCGCGGAAAGCGAGTGACTGTAGCGCAATGGAACGGACTTTTTTTGCAAATGATGTTTTAAAATCAATTTGCTATTGTTCTTTTTTGAGGTTAGCTCATTTAGTTATGTCCCAGTCTCATTTCATCCCTCAAAAGATATACACAGGTCATCCTCACACCATAAACAGAATATCCACAGAAGTTATCCACATATCCACATTTTCTATCCACATCTTGTATGGGATTATTTGTTCGCCACCATATATATGGCTGGGTTGGGGCAGAATTCACAGGTTGTTGATAAGTTTTCTTCTGGTGCACATTTTGTTAACACTGGGAAGGTTTCGTGTTCGTCTACAATGGTATCGATGGCGATATCAATATGTTCTTCACAGCTATAAATCATCTTCGGTGCCTCCTCATTTATCTATTTATAATTTATCCACATCTCATCTTATCAAAACTAAAAAAAACAGGAAAGTGATGCCTTCACTTTCCTGTGGATGAATTTAGAATGTATTCTCGGTTTTTAAGGCCATTGTTGTTTCTGCTAATTTACCTTCGCGATAATACTTCACCTTCATCTCATCTCCTACGTCCTGACCATATAAATGGTGGCGTAAATCTAAGACATCGGTAATTTCTTCACCATCTAGCTCAACAATGACATCCATTTCTTTCAGTCCTGCTTCTGCAGCTGGACCATTTGGCTCGACTCCGCTCACAACTACACCATTTTCTACATCTTTCGGAAGTTTTAACGCTTCTTCTTGATAATAGGCAGGGATATCACTTACTGAAGCGATTTGTACGCCCATATATGGTCTTCTCACTTCACCATGCTGTTCTAAGTCACTGATGACCGTTTGCGCAAAATTAATCGGAATGGCAAGCCCAATGCCTTCCACAGAGGATTCGGCAATTTTCATCGAGTTAATGCCGATGACTTGTCCGCTAATATTGACGAGTGCCCCACCGCTATTTCCTGGGTTAATGGCTGCATCTGTTTGTAGGACTTCAGCATTCCAATCGACTGTACCGTTTTGATCAATATCGACTGGTACGGTCCGATTTAAGCCGGAAATAATCCCTTTTGTGACTGAGCCTTCAAATTGACCGAGTGGATTTCCGATAGCAATCGCAGGCTCACCAATTGATAGAGCGTCGGAATCACCAAATTCTGCGACATCCTCTACAATCGAGCCATCTATTTCAAGTACAGCTAGGTCTGTCCATACGTCGGATCCTACGAGCTCAGCAGCAATTTTCTCACCATTGAAGAGATTGACTTCAAGCCTCTCCGCACCGTCGACGACATGGTGATTCGTCACGATAAAGGCATGGTCCCCCTCTTTCTTATAAATGACACCAGAGCCAGAGCCTGCTTCTACTCCTTGTGTGCTTTCACCATTTTGTCCATTCGACCACATGCCTGCCGATTGGATGTTGGAGATGCTAACAACCGCTCCTCTTGCCTTTTCGACTGCTGATGTGATTTCTGTTTCCACATCTACCGATACTTTTTTCGTTTCTACTTGGCTGTTTTCATCTGTGTTTGATAAGCCTAATGTTTCTCCACCATTAGAGCCCCCGTTCATTTGGGGAACAACGAATAAAACGAGCAATGCACCGATAATGACACCGACAAGACTAGAGAATATGTAACCTGCTTTACTTCCCTTTTTGGTGCGTCCCTCTTGATTATAATGATCATCATAATAGCCCATTACACAACCAACCCTTTCATTCCATTTTCTTTTTTAAGATATATCCTTCTATTTTTATAAAAAATGAGGTCTCTTTTTTCCCTAGTGTTATCATAACTCTTCTTCATTAGAAACATACTAGGAATGAGAAAGATTACCTGATGAAACGTGTAGAGGCTTACTCCGCTACTATTATTATACGCATAGATGAAAAAAGACAAATACTAAAATGCATAAGACAAGAAAATCTTACGAATTTGTTCATACTTTCTTTCTGATTTGGTAAAAAGCGCAAAAAAGGAAGGGGTAGCATCTAAGCCTCCCCTTCCTTCTACCCATTATTTCTTGCCTTAAACAGCTGTTAAAGCTGTAGGTTTTTTCGGATCTGTATCAAAGAGCTGGAATCGCTCTCCGACGCGTATGCCTTTTGTTTCAAGTGTTTGTGCGACAGCCATGCGTGCTAAGTCCTTCATATTATTATCTTGACTTAGGTGGGCAAGATAAAAGCCTTTCGTGCGATCACCGGCCACTTCGCTCATCGCAATCGCCGCGTCTTCATTGGAGACATGGCCGACATCGCTTAAAATTCGACGTTTAATATTCCATGGGTAACGTCCCATTCTTAACATTTGCACGTCATGATTACTTTCAAATACATAGGCATCGGCGTTTGAAATAAGTCCCTTCATGCGATCACTTACATACCCCGTATCTGTGATGAGCACAAGTTTCTTCTCGCCTTGATGAAAAACGTAAAACATCGGTTCGGCTGCATCATGTGAGACGCCGAATGATTGAATATCGAGGTCGCCGAAGGTTTTTACGGTTTCCATATCAAAGGTGAATTTCTGCTCTGTTGGGACTTGTCCAATTAACGGAGACATCGCCTGCCATGTTTTTTCATTGGCATAGATCGGGAGCCCATATTTCCTTGCAACAATACCGACACCTTTTATATGGTCACTATGCTCGTGTGTCACAAGTATCCCGTCTAAACGACTCATATCACGATCAATTTCTTTAAATAATGCTTCCATTTGCTTGCCACTGAGGCCAGCATCCACTAAAAAGGAGTGGGTGTTGGTCTCTACAAAAATGGCATTCCCCGTACTGCCGCTCGCGAGAACGCTAAATTGAAAAGACATAGGTTTCTCTCACTCCATTGTTTTATTCTCATTTTTATTTAGTTCGAGTACATTTAGCTCGAATCCGTGTACATATAGACTGTATTCACCATCAATGACGAAGCGCCAAGCTGGTGTTAATACTTGAAGATTACTCATATCGACATACGTATGAAGCCCAAGCTCTGGTTCTGATACTTTACTTCCAGACGGGATCTTGCCACTATTGTATAGAGAAGATAATGCTTCAGATGGCGGCTTGATCAATTTTTGATCATCCTCAATTGGTTCAATTGTTTCCAAGTATGTTTGTGTATAAGAGACAATTTCATTATTTTCATTTAAGAAGAAGGTTAGTTCAGCATTTTTATTTTGGTAGATGATTTTCTCTTGGTATGTTTGATAATACGTAATGGTATTGCCTTTCTTCTCCCAAAAACGATACTCATTACCGTATAAGACTTGACTCTGAATAAAGGACTCTAATTCCTTTGGATCAAAGTCTTCACTTACTTTCATCAATGGCTTATTGACATCAAATATATACTCGACACCGCCATCAACCTTAATGTCTTCTCCATTCAGGCTCTTCAATTCATCTTTTTCAAACTCTTTAGGAGTTGCCCGTAACAACTGGCCACTGACTTCTTCTGTCGTAAAAATATTTGCGTCGTACGAAATGTCATCATCCTTTAATTTTTCTTCTAACGTGCTTGATAAAGGAAATTCCGTTTCTTGTTCTTTTGCTTGGACGACAGTAAAGTACTCATACAATAAATAGACATTGAGCACAAGAAAGGTCAGTATAAAAATGGTTTTTATTTTGCTCCAATCCATCTACTTTCCCCTCCTGCCTCAATTTGGTATAAACTCATCCTTGGTAAACTTCTTCCACTCATTATTATAACGATAATACCAAGCTGGCTGCAAATTGATGATTTCCGAATTAGTTGTAGCCACATTCTTTTCTACCTTCATCTCGTAAGCCACCGTTACATCTTGCAGCAAGTTACGCTCAAAATTAGGCAGCTGCTCAATCTCTTCGATGACTTCCTTACCGGATAGTAAACGGCTTTCCTCCCCACCACTCACAATCGTTCCGAGTGCGAAGTTGCTACGCGTATATTCATTAATGTCTGTATCGCCAAGCTCTACTTCTATCTTCGCTCGATGATAATCACTAAAGATGGGAATTCCTTGTTGGTTATGAAATAATCGGAAGACAACCTTATTACTCTCTGGTACCTCTTCAAAGTAACGATAATTGCCTGTCCAGCCCTTATGTGCATTCATAAAATCAATGCTTCGTCGCAGTAGATTCATCCCAACAAACTCATCACCAACAACAGAAGAGATATTTTTATAAGAAATCATATTGCGATCTTCATAGACACGCATAATACTC
The DNA here is from genome assembly GCF_034651445.1 of Cytobacillus sp. OWB-43. Taxonomy (NCBI): domain Bacteria; kingdom Bacillati; phylum Bacillota; class Bacilli; order Caryophanales; family Bacillaceae; genus Cytobacillus; species Cytobacillus sp. OWB-43. The sequence continues at coordinate 4,338 of NZ_JAYEFF010000012.1, forward strand.
GTACTATCGGTATATTCAATCATGGATGGTTGAGTTGTACTCTCTTGTACAACAGATGGATCACTAAATAATGACTCCATCAATGTACGTGGTTTGATTTTATCCATTAAATAGATGCGTTGTGTCGATACAGGAATATGCTCATCCGGTACATAAATCACGCGATCATTCTGGCCCTTATAACCAAGAAGCGAATAGAAATCTTCATCTTCACTGGCCGTCTCGTAATACTTCGTACGGAAATCAGCCATCGATGGACCTTGTACTTCTCCACGGTAGACCGTACCTTGATCTCTCGATATAAAATAGGCTAAACCGACATCATCCTCTATAGAAGTCGTGTCAATCATCATTGTGTCAAATGAAAAATCGGTAGCGTTCTTATCTATATTGGGCATGACTTCGCGAAAAGCATTAAGTGAAACGTCATCTGGGTAGACCATTATAGAATGTCCTGACTCTTCTATCCATTCATGTAATGAACCGATATCGTTGGAGACATTAGCTAGATTTAATAGTTCCCATTTGTTCATATCATTAGTGATTTGGTCGATTTCCGCAGATAAGGTTGTTCCAATTTTCTTATCATCGTAGAAATGAATAAGCTGACTAGGTCTAATGACTTCACTATACTCTTTGTCATCTCCTATCGGTTCAATCGCTTGTCCTGGGTTCTCGACAGGCGTTAAATTAGGTCGATACGTCCATAAATTAAACGTCAATAAGATACTACAACCTACTAAGATAATTAATAGGATATTCTTTATCTTCTCATAGGTCATTCCCAATCATCCTCTTCGGAACGGATATACGGCAAGCTAAAGGAGATCGTTGTTCCTTTTCCTTCAATACTTTCCGCCCAAATTTCACCACCGTGCGCTTCTACCATTTCCTTGGCAATCGCTAGTCCTAATCCCGTTCCTCCTAATTTTCTTGTTCTTGCTTTATCTACACGATAAAAACGATTAAAGATTTTTGATACATTTTCTTTCGGTATACCCATGCCTTCATCAGCTACGCTTATGATTAAATACCCCTCTTGTTCTTCAATACTGAAGGTAATCTTTCCTCCTTCAGGTGAGTATTTCATCGCATTGGAAATGATATTATCAAGTACCTGAGTGAGTTTATCTGTATCAATCTCAACAAAATCAGCCGTTGTTGGCACCCTACGTTCGAAAGTGACATTTTGTTGTTTCGTGAACTCAAAGCGATCAATAATTCGGTTATAGAATTGTGTGAAATCAACCCACTCTTTATTTAATTGATAATCGCTACTGTCCATTTTCGATAGTTGCAATAAATCATTGACCAAACGAATCATACGCTCCGTCTCATTTTGAGTGACATCAAGGAAATTCGGAGCAATCTCTTTATCCTGCCACGCTCCATCTGTTAATGCTTCTAAATAACTGCGCATGGTCGTTAGTGGTGTTCTTAGCTCATGTGAAACGTTAGCCACAAATTCGCGGCGCTCTTCTTCAATTTTTTCTTGCTCGGTAATATCATGTAAAACGGTTATAAGTCCATTAATAAAGCCTGTTTCCTTTTGAATAACTGAAAAATTGGCCCTTAAAATAAGATTGCTCTTTTCATCACTATAATCTAAGATAACCGATTCTCTTTCTTCAAGTAGCTCTTCAAATGTGTAGTCTTCTTCCAACCCTAATAATGAAACAATTGAATTAGATAAGACTGTTTCACGTGAAACATGCAACATTTCTGCAGCAGGTTCGTTGATGAGAATGACACGCCCTTTGCGGTCAGTGGCAATAACGCCATCTGTCATAAAGGTGAGGACCGATGATAGTTTCCTTCTTTCCCCTTCAGTGGTAGCTTGTGCTTCCTGCAGCTTTCTAGTCAAACTATTAAAGGTCATAGCTAATTGACCAATTTCATCTTGGCCATAGATTTTTACTTTTCTAGAATAATTTCCTTTTGCCATTGCTAACGCTTGTTTTCTCATATCGGTGATAGGTCTTGTAATGGTTTGCGCAAGTAACACACTGAGCACAGCGGTTAAAATAAGAGCAATTGCTGTACCTGTTGAGAAGATTTTAATAATCTCCCTCATCTGTGTATAGACATTCTCAATTTTAGACGTGACATAAATCACACCTTTTACGTCATTATCAATAATAATTGGTTTAATGTAGATCCATACTCGTTTGCCATTAATGACACTATCCTGTTCATTCGGTTGACCGTTTTTAATTGACGTACGAATAAGCGCATTAGACATCTTCTGACCAACCTTTGATTGATCAGAAACATTCGATGTCCCTAGCACTCTCATAGACGTGCCTTCAATAACGGCAACTTCACTAATATCATCAGTGTTGTAGTCCTGCAGTAGCCTGCGCAGGTCCACCTCCAATGTGGCATCACCGTCTTCCGGCACTCGTTCTTTCACAAATTGTTCTTCTAAATAATAAGATAGCAGCTTCATCTGGTTTTCAATCGTTGTTTTAAAGTTAGCGTTTAACGTATCCTCTAATTGCCTGACGAAATAAGCACTGACAATTTGCATGGCAATGAGGATGAGCAACACATATATAATGACGAATTTCAGATGAATTGATCGAAAAAATCCTACCTTGTTCATGTTCTACTTACTCCTGTTCTGGATTTCGCAAGTAGTATCCGACACCTCTTCTTGTAACGATCCATGTCGGATGACTTGGATTGTCTTCGATTTTTTCACGCAAACGTCTAACGGTTACGTCAACTGTTCTAACATCTCCGTAATAATCGTAGCCCCAAACAGTTTGAAGTAAATGTTCACGCGTCATTACTTGTCCAATATGCTTAGCTAAATAATGAAGTAATTCGAATTCTCTATGCGTTAGTTCGATCGTTTCACCGCGTTTAGAAACGATGTATGCGTCCGGGTGAATCGTGAGTGAGCCAACTTCAATTTCATTACTTTCATCTTCTTCATCCACTTTTGATGCAATTTGTTGATGACGACGAAGATTGGCTTTTACTCTGGCAATTAATTCCCTTGTACTGAATGGTTTTGTTACATAGTCATCTGCTCCTAGCTCTAGCCCTAATACTTTATCAATTTCAGAGTCCTTTGCTGTGAGCATAATAATCGGCATATCATATTTCTTTCTTACTTCTCGGCAAACCTCAATGCCGTCTTTCTGTGGAAGCATAATATCTAATAGAATCATATCAGGCTTTACTTCTTCTACTTTTTCCAATGCGGAAACACCGTCATACACACAAGTTACATCGAAGCCTTCTTTATTTAAGTTAAACTGTAATATATCTGCAATTGGTTTTTCATCATCTACTACAAGAATTTTCTTATCCATCGTTGTTCTCCTTTATCCAATTATTATCTACTATCGTCACAATCATGTATCTTTTTCAAGATTATCATATCTAAGCTTATTGGGCTTGTAAAAGCATTTTGTAAAATTTCGTCAGCATGTATCCTACTCTACTTTATCACGTTACATACAAGTACGCATCATTTGTAATGTATCATATATGTACAAGTTATGGAAAAGCAAGATAGAAGGGGCTTTTTGTTTTGCGAGCGCCCTTAGATGGAACCTTACCATACACACAAAAAAGCACGATAACTTCTGTTTATGAAAGCAGAGTTATTCGTGCTTAATGTTAGCTAAAACACTCATGTCCCAGCGCTTTTTTGATCATTGACTAATATAGTCTAATGGGTTTTTCAACTGACCATCTTTGTATAATTCAAAATGAAGGTGAACACCTGTTGAGTTACCAGTAGAGCCCATCACACCTAACTTAGAACCTTTCGTTACTGTCTCTCCTGCACTCACTGAGAGAGAATCTAAATGAGCATACAAGGTACGGTAGCCATTTTGATGGTCTATTTCTACTTTATAGCCATAACTGCTACTAAAGCCAGCTGAAATGACCTTTCCATTATCGGCTGCTTTAATGGTTCGATTACTTGGTCTGGCAATATCAATCCCTTTGTGGAGCTTACCCCAACGATGGCCAAGCTCGCTTGACACATATCCACCAACTGCTGGCCAAGCAAAGTCACCATCGCCAACATCAGGATTTTTTGTTCCTTTAATAAGGATTTCTTCTACAGGCTCATCAATGATTTCCTCTTTTAGTTCACTTTTATCGACTTCTTCACCATTTGATTCTTTCAAATGGTATAACACGTTACGTTTTCCTTTTTTCCCTTCTTGCTTTACTTTCTCTTCCCCTTTCAACATATCATCATCTTCTATTACTTTTGTGTTAAAGGGAATGTCTTCTTCTATATATTCTGATCTATTCGTAATCACATCAACGTACGGTTCGATTGTTTCAACAACAAGTTCTTGACCAACCTTTAATACATCTTCTTGACCTATATCATTCAGGTCTTCAAGTTCTTCTGTAGATAAATGAAATTCGTCAGCAATCGTACTAATAGAGTCGCCTTCTTCAACTCTATATTTCTCTTGTTCTACTGTTCCTTTATTTAAGAAATTGATGACCTCATCAACAGACTGCACCTTGTTCGGATCTACTTTTTCTTTCTTCCATTCTATTTCCTCGGAAAATTTCGCATTCAACAGGCGGGTATCACCAATTGCTAATTCTGGTAGTGGCTCTTCTTCTTCTGAGCGCTCTTTTAACTCTTTATAGTCTTTTTCAGAAATGTACTGTAACTGTAGTTGCTGAAGCACTTCATTCGCTTCTTCTTGGTTCTTTACATAAGCAACTGTTTCACCATCAATTTCTAGCGCGACAGCATCTGCTTTAATAGAGATCCCTCTCAGCCCGTTTTCTGACGTTAACTCTTTGTCGCTTGCTTCATTAAAGGCTTTCCCTTCATCTTCAGGTAGATAGGAGATCTCATGGTCTAACGCCTTTTGTATGCCCTCATAGGACTTCCCTTGGTTTTCAAGTTCATCCTCTACTATATTTTCAATCACTTGGGGATTATCAACTGTCCCCACATATTGATCACCTATATATACATAATACAAATCCGACTCTTCTGCTTCTGCTAATACTGATGTGGATCCACTCCACGCTAAACAACCACCAATCATAACGATTGCGGCCGCTTTCTTCCATTTATGTGTAACACGCTTAGATGTATGTTCTGTATATGTAGTCAGTCTTTGCTTCCATTGCTTCATGGTTCTTCCCCCTATACTACTTTACACCTTCTGGTTCTTATTAGTGCTATCAGACTAATCACTATTGCACCTAACTAATGTACCATATCGTCATTTTTACGAGTTTGATGTCTCGGTAATGTAAATAAACTGTATTTATGGTGACATAGTTTGACGTAATATAGGAAAAAACTACATAGAAAAGGGGGAATTTTGTCATATGATTGTAATAGAGGAAGGAGAAAAACATAAAAAAAGAGAGCACGAATTAAATTCATACTCCCTTTTTGATGGCTCAGGACGGAATCGAACCGCCGACACAAGGATTTTCAGTCCTTTGCTCTACCGACTGAGCTACTGAGCCATAAAAACAGCTTATCCAATTTTCATGATCACTATACAAGTGAATCATGGCGGTCCGGACGGGACTCGAACCCGCGACCTCCTGCGTGACAGGCAGGCATTCTAACCAACTGAACTACCGGACCAAATCTATATAAAATTCGTAATCAATGAAAGAATGAGCGCTTGCATCCTATGATTACTACTATTAAAAAAGATGACCCCTACGGGATTCGAACCCGTGTTACCGCCGTGAAAGGGCGGTGTCTTAACCGCTTGACCAAGGGGCCATACGAATATAAAATGGTGAGCCATGAAGGACTCGAACCTTCGACCCTCTGATTAAAAGTCAGATGCTCTACCAACTGAGCTAATGGCTCGCTTTTTAATTTGAAGCGTTTTCTTTTCTTGACGACGCTTTTTATATTATCATAGGGTGATAGCTTTGTACACTCCTTTTTTTAAAATTTTTTCAGAAAAACTTTTTCTAGTTAAAATCCTCTCATAACTTGTCTTATAAAAAAGAAAAAAACTAAATAACATGGGTCATTTAGTCTTTTTTTCAGTAGATGGATGTGTGAGTTTAATTGCCCCTAAAATAAGTGGGATTTGTAGTGGTAAACGCATCCATAAAAATAACGGATGAATCTTTTTACCTTTATAGAAAGTATTATTTTTTACTGCCATGTTGATATTCGCTGGGAGAACAAGCACCATGAAGAATGAAAGCAGCTTACCTACTAGACTTTGACCTCTTTTCGCCCAAAGTAACATCGCAAATGCGACCTCCAGCACACCTGTAATGAGGACAACCCCTTTTTTAAACGGTAAAGATTCCGGCACTATCTTACGAAAATTTCGTTCCCGAACGAAATGAAGGACTCCTGCTACAAACAAAATCAATGAATACATGCCTTTTAATATTTTCAAATTCTTCCACCACCTTAGTGTGTTCAATGCCCTAATTTTTTGCTTTCTAAACCATTCTACTATTTTCAACATCACTCTATGTAAAAGTGACGACTCCACCTTTCATCTTCATAGTGCAGTCGTTTATTTAAATTTTTAAAGATGATCATTTCCATCCAATCTACTCATAAGAGAAGCTAATTGATTTTTTAAATCTTTTATTTCACGACTAATTATTGCATTTTCCAGCTGTAAAGCCTGCATCTTTACGTCACTCTCTTCTTTTTGCGTACGATATTCCTGCATCGTCACAACGCTTTGCTTTTGCAGCTCTTCTATCACTGCTATGTCTCTTTTTAACTTTCGGTTTTCATCATCATTCGGCTTGATCAAAACTAATACTTGGTTCTCTCCTGTCCGTTTAATGACGCGGAACCCATCCGTTGCCTTCGTAGCAATTCCATCATCATTAGACTGACAATACCCATCGACTTCACATGTGCCATCATCTCTTACAAGAATTTGGCCCACTAGTCCAACTGGTACCCATTCTGGACGTTTTTCTCTTGGAATGTACGACTTTTGTGTGTCCCATTCTGGATTTATAATTGGTTGTGTCTCTGTTGAAGCAGGAATTATGACGTTTCCTTCTTTATCTTTCTTTTCAAGGATCTCCACTTCATGATACGTTCTTCTTCCCCATTCATCCAATTGGTAGCGCCCATGCCAGCTAAGGCCTGCACTATTGCCAATGATGCTCGGAGTCGCGCTAGTAATCCCAAGTATATAGTTATCTAATGATGTAGCCTTTTTGATTTTGTCACCCTCTAAGGTAACAAAGTAGCCTACTTCTATTTCTTCTCCATTGATGGATTCGAACATTTCAGCGAAGTCGGCTCCACCTGTGTTGTAGGACGCACCGTCGATGTACATTTCTCCATTGCTGGCGAGCCATTTGGCGCCAATTGCTCTAGCATTAGTCCCTGTGCCATTACCAATAAACCATGAATTGGCTTCTTCTGCATTGCCAAACACACCCATAATATGTGAGGCAGCAAAACCTTCCGTGGAGGTATAGAATCCTTCGGCATGAGAATAAATTCCACTTGCTACAGTTTGCCGACCTTGAGCATGGGAATAGTTACCGCTAGCTAACGTTTCATAGCCTTCTGCATGAGCCGCTTCACCACTAGCAGTGTTAAAAATCCCTTCTGTATGAGATGCCTCGCCAGTTGCATTTGTTCTCGATCCTTCCGCATGTGCTGAAGCAGCACTTGCAGTTGTATAAATACCTTCTGCATGCGAACCACTCGCACTTGCAGTTGAAAAACCACCTTCTGCATGCGAATACCAACCACTTGCCTCTGTTTGATATCCTTCCGCATGAGAACGATCAGCCCTTGCGATTGTTTTATCTCCTTCTGCATGCGAATACCATCCATATGTCTCTGTTTGATACCCCTCAGCGTGGGAATACCATCCATATGTTTTTGATTGATATCCTTCTGCGTGTGAGTATGGGGTATTAGCTTCTGTTTGATACCCCTCAGCATGTGTGCATATACTATTAGCCATTGTCATCTGCCCCTCTGCGTGGGAATTTTCCCCTGAAGCTGTCGTTTGGTTACCTTCAGCATGCGCATTTAATCCACTTGCTTCTGTATTATATCCTTCTGCATGGGTTCCGGAGTTACTGGCTGTTGTCGATATACCTTCTGCGTGGGATCCATCTCCACTTGCTGTGACCTCGACACCTTCTGCATGGGCATTCGCACCACTTGCTGTTGTTTGGGAACCCTCGGCATGGGCATTCTCTCCACTTGCTGCTGTATATGAACCTTCCGCGTGAGATGACGCGCCACTTGCTTCTGAATGATCTCCTTCTGCATGAGCAGAGTTTCCAGCAGCAACCGTTCCATCCCCTTCTGCGTGAGAAGTCGCACCGATTGTTCTTGTTTGGTAACCTTCAGTATGAGAACCAATGCCAATGGCTTCTGTTTGTGAACCTTCCGCATGCGCAGCAACCCCTGAAGCAACACTTTGATACCCTTCTGCATGAGTAACATTTCCGATTGCCTGTGTTTCAAAACCTTCTGCATGCGCACCAAGTCCAATCGCTTGTGTTGCTTGCCCCTCTGTATGTGAAGCAATTCCTTGTGCGGTTGATTGGTATCCTTCTGCGTGAGAAACATCCCCAGTTGCTTGAGATCCATTCCCCTCCACATGGGCTGTTACTCCAGATGCAAGGGTGTTCACTCCCTCCGCATGGGCGCTATCTCCGACTGCCTGTGTTGCAAAGCCCTCCGCATGCGCAGCTATACCAATTGCTTGTGTTTGACTTCCTTCTGCATGCGAGGCACTAGCTGTTGTTTCCGTCATATAGCCTTCTGCATGTGAGGCATCCCCTGCCGCAAGTGTATGCGATCCTTCTGCATGTGAAGCCTCCCCGTTTGCAACAGTTTCAAAACCTTCCGCATGCGCAGCAGCGGCGTTCGCTATTGTATTTAACCCTTCAGCCGTTGAACAATCGCCTAATGCTTGTTGGTTACATGGATTATCCATCAATTTATCTCCTTCCAACATCGTTTTATATTAATGTATGAAAATAGATAAAGTCGGCTTGTACAAACACCTATACAATGTAGAAGGTATATCATATGGAACATAGAAAAAAAGACCGTACCCTCTACAGATACGATCTTAAAAAGCTTATTTTTTTAGTTTTGTCTCCAAGGGCTTAAGACCACATTTGTTTGCGTACGGTCAGGGCCAACAGAGAATACTGACAATGGAATGCCTGTTAATTGAGAGACACGCTCTAAGTAGTGACGTGCATTTGCTGGCAACTCATCTAAAGATTTGCAAGCTGTAATATCTTCTGTCCAGCCTGGCAGCTCTTCATATACTGGTTCGCAATCAGCAAGGACTTTTAAGCTCGCTGGGAATTCTTCAATGATTTCGCCTTTGTAGCTATAAGCCGTACAGATTTTCAAAGTATCAATGCCTGTAAGAACATCAATAGAATTAAGTGAAAGATCTGTAATTCCGCTCACACGACGCGCATGTCGAACAACGACACTATCAAACCAACCAACACGACGAGGACGACCTGTTGTTGTTCCATATTCACGACCAACTTCGCGGATTTGATCACCAATCTCATTATTTAATTCAGTTGGGAAAGGTCCATCTCCTACACGAGTTGTATAGGCTTTGGAAACCCCAACAACATGTTTAATTTTTGTTGGTCCAACACCAGAACCGATTGCGACACCGCCCGCTACTGGGTTAGAAGAGGTAACGAATGGATATGTTCCTTGATCAATATCAAGCATAACCCCTTGTGCACCTTCAAATAATACTCTACGGCCATCATCAAGTGAATCATTCAATACAACGGATGTATCACATACATATTTCTTCACTTGTTGACCGTATTCATAATATTCGTCCAGAATGTCTTCGATTTTGAAGCCTTCTGTTTCATAAATTCTTTCAAGTAAACGGTTTTTATCTGCTAAGTTACGAGCAAGCTTCTCTTCAAATACTTCTTTATCTAATAAATCTGCGATACGGATTCCAACACGAGCGGCTTTATCCATATAAGCAGGTCCGATTCCTTTTTTCGTTGTACCAATTTTGTTATCGCCTTTGCTGTTCTCTTCTACCTCATCTAATTTTAAGTGGTAAGGTAAAATGACATGGGCGCGGTTACTAATACGTAAATTATCTGTTGTCACGCCTTTTTCATGTAAGTAAGCTAATTCTTGTACCAATGCTTTAGGATCAACGACCATTCCGTTACCAATGACACAAATTTTATCACTATAAAAAATACCTGATGGAATTAAATGCAATTTATACGTTTCACCGTTAAATTTAATTGTATGTCCAGCGTTATTACCGCCTTGATATCTTGCGATCACTTCCGCATTTTCTGATAGAAAATCCGTGATTTTCCCTTTACCTTCGTCTCCCCATTGTGTTCCTACAACAACTACTGATGACATTACGAATGCACCTCCGAGGTTTCTTTTTCCCTTATCAAACAAACTAATTCTACAATTTTATTATGATAAAGTCAATAAAACACGAACATTTTATTCATATAACGAAAAATACGTTCGTGAAACAATTGAGTAATTCTTGCATCAAGGGTTTGGTGACACCTGTTTTTACTGCTTCTAAGTTATTTGAACTCCGTTAGTAAAAATACGAAAATAAAACGACGGTTAGGTGGTTTTTGTACTGTTGATCTTATATGACATTGATTTTTATTAAATATATGGGGGATTATTTTTGCTCGGCTATGTTTGTGTTTTTTCCTTTTGATGTACGAGCAATTCACTTCTGCCCCGTTATCTTTATAATTTTTCCCCCAAACCACTTCCACTTCACCATTTTCACCAATATCTATCTCAAAACATTTGCAATCTCACCGCTCCTTTTATATTTACCCATTTGCCGCGACTTCCATTAAAAAAGAGGGAACCAGCCAAATGCTGTTTCCCTCTTTATGCCCCAGGCGGAGCAAATGAATCGTCAAATCTTTTTTCTAGGTTGACGAATTTATTATATTCTTTGACGAAGGCGAGCTGGACGGTACCAACCGGGCCGTTACGTTGTTTAGCGATGATGATTTCGATGATGTTTTTGTCTTCGGACTCTTTGTCATAATAATCATCACGATATAAGAAGGCAACGATATCAGCATCCTGCTCAATACTTCCTGATTCACGTATATCAGACATCATTGGACGTTTATCTTGTCGTTGCTCAACGCCACGTGATAGCTGAGATAAGGCAATAACAGGTACTTGCAGCTCCCTCGCAAGTGCTTTTAGGGAACGAGAGATCTCAGAGACTTCCTGCTGACGGTTTTCACCAGAACGGCCGCTACCCAAAATAAGCTGCAAATAGTCAATGAGAATCATGCCTAAGCCATGTTCCTGCTTCAAGCGGCGACATTTTGAACGAATTTCAGTGATTCTAACACCAGGAGTATCATCAATAAAAATGCCAGCATTCGATAGGCTCCCCATCGCCATCGTCAGCTTGCCCCAATCATCATCGGTTAAAGAACCTGTTCTGAGACGTTGTGCATCGATATTTCCTTCCGCACAAAGCATACGCATAACGAGCTGTTCAGCACCCATCTCCAAACTAAATATCGCAACATTTTCTTGTGTTTTTACGGCAACATTTTGCGCGATATTTAAGGCAAAAGCTGTTTTACCAACGGAAGGTCTAGCGCCAACGATAATTAAATCATTGCGTTGAAAGCCTGCTGTCATATGATCAAGCTCAGCAAACCCAGTCGCTATTCCAGTGATATCACCTTTACGGTTATGCATGACCTCGATATTATCATACGTACGAACAAGCACATCTTTAATATTGTGGAAAGCCCCTGCATTTTTACGTTGCGATACTTCTAATATATTTTTTTCTGCTTCGCCAAGTAGTGATTCAACTTCATCTTCTCTCGTATATCCATCTTGGGCAATGTCTGTTGCCGTACGGATGAGTCTACGTAAGATCGATTTTTCTTCAACTATCTTAGCATAATATTCTATATTTGCTGCTGTTGGAACAGATGCAGCTAATTCACTTAAATAAGTTACTCCGCCTGTATCCTCTAACATTTTGGCTGCGTTTAATTCTTCTGTTACTGTTACTAAATCAACGGCTTCTCCCTTGTCATTTAGTTTCAGCATGACATTAAAGATTCTTTGATGAGCCGCTCTATAGAAATCTTCAGGAATTAATAGTTCTGAAGCCATTGTTAACGAGGAAGGCTCCAGAAAGATTGCGCCTAGAACAGCTTGTTCAGCCTCTATGTTTTGCGGAGGGAGACGATCAGCAAATAATTCACTCAAAACAAATAGAACCCCCTCATACTGACACATTTTAAACACGTTAGATGACAAAAATGTGATCAGCCTTCACCGATCACATTTTTTCACTCTATTATTTTACCATGAATTCTTTTGATGCGTTGTTAAATTCTTTAATTGGCTTCTTTTACATGTACATTTAACGTAGCTGATACTTCTGTGTGCAGTTTAACCGGTACTTTTGTGTATCCTAAAGTACGAATGGCGTCACTTAATTCGATTTTGCGCTTGTCGATTTTAATATCATGCGCCTTCTTTAATTCTTCAGCAATTTGCTTGCTTGTAATCGAACCGAATAGACGACCGCCCTCTCCAGCTTTTGTTGAAAATTCGAGTGTCAACTTCTCCAATGTTTCTTTTAATTGCTTCGCTTCTTCTAACTCAGCTGCTGCTTCTTTTTCTTCTTTCTTTTTTTGTGCATTCAATGAACTCACATTTGAGTTATTTGCTTCTACAGCGAGCCCTTGTTTAATTAAAAAGTTATGTGCATAGCCGTCTGCTACGTTCTTCACTTCACCTTTTTTCCCTTTTCCTTTAACATCTTTTAAGAAAATGACTTTCATTCTTCTTTTCTCCCTTCTAAATACTCATCAATTGCTTCTTTTAATTTACCTTCCACATCATTGATTGAGACATCATCTAATTGAGTAGCAGCATTTGTCAAATGGCCGCCCCCTTCTAACGCCTCCATAATGACCTGTACGTTAATATCACCTAATGAGCGAGCACTCACACCAATCATTTCATCAGCACGATAAGAAATGACGAATGAAGCTGTCACACCGTCCATTGCCAGTAATGTATCGGCTGCTTGTGCAATTAACACTTGGTCGTATATATCATCCTCAGCACCTTTAGCAATGGCAAGGCCATTTCGGTAAAATTCTACCGTTTCAATGATTTTCGCCCGTTTAATATACGTGTCGACATCTTCTTTCAAGAATCGTTGCACAAGGACTGTATCCGCTCCTTGTCCTCTTAAATAAGATGCTGCATCAAAGGTTCTGGCGCCTGTTCTTAACGTAAAGCTCTTCGTATCAACGATAATTCCAGCGAGTAGTGCAGTCGCCTCAAGCATATCAATTTTACGATTCTTCGGTTGATATTCTAGCAATTCTGTCACTAATTCTGCTGTCGAAGAGGCATAAGGCTCCATATAAACGAGCAGCGGATTTTTAATAAAATCTTCGCCACGACGATGATGATCAATCACAACTACATCTTCTATTTTAGCAAGCAATCGCTCTTCTATCACCATAGAAGGCTTATGGGTATCAACAACAACAAGTAAAGTATCATCAGTTGCCATCTCTAACGCTTGATCTGGCGTGATGAATTTCGCATAAAGCTCTTCTTTTTTCTCTATCTCACCCATTAAACGATTTACGCTTTGATCAAATTCGTCTTTATTAACGACAATATAGCCATCACGATGGTTCATCTCTGCTACCTTCTGAATACCAATGGCAGCACCAATTGCGTCCATATCCGGTCGTTTATGACCCATGACGATGACTTTATCACTTTCAGAGACTAATTCCTTTAAAGCGTGAGAAATAACGCGTGCCCGCACCCTCGTTCGTTTCTCGACGGGGTTCGTCTTCCCTCCGAAAAATTTCACTTTACCATTTGGCTGTTTAATTGCTACCTGGTCACCACCTCTACCGAGAGCAAGGTCTAAACTAGACTGAGCTAAGACACCTAGTTCTGGCAAATCGGAAACCCCTGCTCCGACACCTATACTTAATGTGAGTGGCACATTTTGTTTTGCCGTCGTTTCTCTGACAAAATCAAGAATGGTGAATTTACTTTTCTCGAATTGGTCCAAAATACTTTCGTTAAAGACGGCGATAAACCGCTCTGAAGATACACGCTTAAAGAAAACGCCATTTTCCATGGCCCATTTATTCAGAATAGAGGTGACAAGATTATTCAAACTACTTCTTGTCTGGTCATCCATTCCTTGTGTTAAATCATCATAATTATCTAAAAAGATAATAGCAATAACGGTACGTTCATCTTCGTATAATTTTTCAATCTGTGTTTGCTCTGTTACATCAAAGAAATAAAGCAGACGTTCATCAGGCTTATGTACCACACGAAATTTGCGATCTGTTAGCGTAATGGTTTCTGATTCAATCTCTTTCTTAATGATAGGGATTAAGGCATCTGCCACATCATAAAGTGATCTCCCTACCAATGTATCTTCCCCAAAGCATGATGCCATATAAGGATTCGTCCAATCGATATAATACTCATCATTAATCAGCATAATTCCAATTGGCATCTCCATTAATGCTTCTTCCCCTACCTTTTTCACACGGTAAGATAAGGTCGATATGTACTCCTCTGTTTCCTTCCTCTGCTCATAATCAAACTTAAATAATAGGTAGAAAGGAATGCCGAAAAGGAGGAGCGCAACGAGACTCAATATCCAATTGTACAACGCCATAATCGCTAGAAGAACGACGGTTACACCAATTAAAGCAAACAGGCAATAACGCATCGTTTTCTTTTCTAAATACGAGGGCATGTTTTCAACTCCTAAACAGTAGTGTTATGCATCCCTATTATCTAATCGTTTTCTTAAATCAAATCCTATATCAATTATACCTAATATCCTCACAATATAAAGGAAGATTGGCATTAAAAAGGTAAATATGAGGATGGCAATGGGCACAATCTTTGGCCAATTCTTTAATCTGCTATAGAAGAAGATAAAGGCGAGCCCTTGAATCACCATAATTAGCTGTAAAACGAAAAGGAGATTCATAATGGCCATCGTTGTAAAAGAACCTTCCTCTGGTCTCATGACAAATTGGGCAAGGATGGTTAATAAATAATACCATAAAATACTTTTCGGGAAACTGATATCGGCAAATGAGCGCCATTTTTTCACTTCAATACCAAATCTCCTGACAATGGGTACACCAATCAGCTGAATAATAAATATATACATTGCAGAAGAAAGCACAAGGAGACTTGGAAGTAATGTCTCTAATGCAGTAATTGTCGCTTCTAACTGCTCGATAATTTGTTCTGCTTCATTATTATCTATCGTAGATAACATGTTTTTTGTCATATCCATTGATTGCTCAAGAACTACTTTTAGTTCCTCAACAAAATTGATATTCAATAGCACGTTCATGCCAGCAAAAACGAGTAAAAACATCGCTAAAAACGCTAAAGAACCACCGAGCAACATCGCTGTCCGTTCTTTCTTCAGCTTAATTAACTCTCCAATCACTAACCCTGTTAAGCCAAAGATAAGGGTTAATGGAATGGCTGTAATGGTTCCAACAATGAATGAAATCAAAATAGCCGCAACAAAAAAGATAGCCGCATCACTTCGCTTATTTTTAGCGGCAAATAACATAAAAGGAACCGGTAAGCCGAAAGTGACAATTGTTCCGATAATCGGCAAATAAAGGGACATCAATAGTAACACAGCAAAAGCAGCTAATAAAACTGCCCCTTCAGTAAGTTTATGTACATTTTTCAAATAGATTCACCTCTCAAATTGGGCACAAGCCCGCATCTATTATTGTATACACTCATGGATAGGTATTCAACTGAATGAATGCTTCATTTCGTGTAAATATATTCTTTCATAACCAAATCATCCTTATCTATCAAGAAAACAGGCAATCATGCAAAAAACCTCCAAGAATGAAGGTTCAATCATTCTAGAAGGTTCTCATTACGATTTTCCCTTTTATGCTTCGGTTGAAACGACCTTGGTTTGGTCAGTTTGTTTTAATAGATTAAAAAACTGTTTATTTCTTGTATGATAAAGAATCATACAAATAATACTGCCTCCTGAAACGAGCATGATCACCCATATCGGCCACCATTCAAGAAATAAACCAAATAGGATATACCCTAAAGGTGTTGCTGCACTCGCACCTGTTTCGAGTATGGCCATCACTCTACCACGATATTCATCTTTTGTACTTTTTTGAATGAGTACCATCACTGGAATATTAATAATCATGATTGCTGCCGCTAGGAGTAGCACGATCCCTATTAAATAAACGAAGACCACTTGATTAGAAATCTCTATCAGTTGTGGCATCCCTATTAACATTAACAATATTCCTAAGCACACCATACCAATTCCAATACTGAATGATTTATTTTTCATCTCTGCTTTTAACGAGAGAATCGTACTCATGACTAACATGCCCACAGCAAAGCTACCCTCAATAAGACCAAATTGATAAGTTGGCATTTGGCGAATCGTAAGAACGAGATAAGGTAGTGCTACGGGAAAAACTGCAAACCAAAAATTCACCCATACAGACATAAAGATTAATTGGCGAAGCAAGGTTTGTTTTTTTACATAGGATAGACCTGCTCTCAACTCGGTCTGAATCGTTCCTACTTGTTGTTTTTCTGTTTTTTCGACAAATAAGTAATAGTTAATAAAAAGACTGGCTATACCGGAAAGGAAAAATCCACATATGTTGATCATCATGAAGCTTGAGAGAGGTAATAGTCCGAAAAGGATGCCTCCAAGTATTGGCCCTAATATAACTGAGAAGGAGGCCACAGCTTGGTTGAGAGACATTGCTTTTTGTAAGAAATCTGGACCGACCATATTGTATATGGAGGACATCACTGCTGAAGAATAGAAGGTATTGATGATACTGAGTACGCATGTCGCTAAATAAAGTAGCCAAATGTCTTGTGTGACAAAAATAAACAAACCACAAATAACGGCAATCCAAAGGGCACAAGCAAAATTGGTTGTAATAATGATTCTTTTACGGTTCCATCGGTCGCTCAATGTCCCAGCAAGTGGAGCGAGTATAATACGAGGTAGAATAGTAAGTAAGAGGGTAATTGAAAAGTTGACGGCCGAACCCGTAACCGCAAGAACATATAATCCTATCGCGAAACTATAGATAGATGACCCAAACACAATCACTACTTTCGCTAAGAGAAACAGCACCAAATTCTTTTTTATGGCTGCTGATGATGGCATTTAACTTTCCCCCTCTTTCGGTAGTTTCTTAAACGAGCAATTCACTTCATAAGTATCACGATTCTTTGTCTGTTCATCAGGCTTAACCGTCTTTTTAAAATACTTCAAAAACAGCTCATCTACCTCATCTTGGAATAATTGCAGCTCTTCTTTGGTTAAAGATAAAGTTGTTCCTCTTGTACTTTTTCCTTTATCCTCAACATTCGCACCTGTTTGATTAAGATGAAATTGATTAGCCTTCGCTCGGTAATACTTTTCGATAATTCCTTTGTACTCCTTCGTTGATTCAATCTCTAAAATGTTACCCTTATAAAGTTGCTGAATATGGTAATGGATACTACCTGCTGATTTCCCCAACTCATCTGCTACTTGCTTCGCTGTGAGCGCGCGTTCCGACAGTAAAAAGATAATTTTCATTCGCAACGGATTAGAGATTAGTTTTTGTTGATGTATATCAATATTCATGGACTTCCATTCAAAAGATGTCATTTTTACCTCTCCTATCTAATTGTATTGTATGTTCTAGATTAATAATACGTTCTAACTTTTTAGAATGCAAGTTATATTTTTAAATATTCTAATTATTTAGAGTGTGGATAACCTCGACTCAGGGAGTGTCGACCATCGGATTGATTCTTAGGAGACTCTATATGGGCACAAGGAGCGGAAATAAAAGGGGGTGTGATTCTAACCGTTGCAAATAATGAGGGCTAACTGTGTTTACACAGCTATCTTCCAATTGTTTTCGCTCTAATCCAATCAGATTTTTTACTTTGGGGCAATTTTTGACACGTTTCTGACCGAATCCTATCAAATTTTTAACCTTGGTCAGGTTTTTGACGCGTTTCCACCTGAATCCTATCAAATTTCTGCTCTTGGTCATGTTTTTGACTCACTTCCTCCTGAATCCTATCATATTTCTACTCTTGGCCAGGTTTTTGACTTACTTCCTCCCGAATCCTATCATATTTCTACTCTTCTCCCATTTTTTGACTCGCTTCCGACCGAATCCTATCAAATTTTTACCCTGCTCCCATTTCTTGACGCGTTTCCTCCTGATTCCTATCAAATTTCTACCTTTGCCCAGGTTTTTGACGCGTTTCCGACCGAATCCTACCATTCTTCTACCCTGCGCCCATTTTTTGACACGTTTCTGACCGAATCCTATCAAATTTCTACTCTTGGCCAGGTTTTTGACGCGCTTCTACCTAAATCCTATCAAATTTCTACCCTGCTCCCATTTTTTGACGCGTTTCCACCTAAATCCTATCAAATTTCTACCCCGCGCCCATTTTTTGACTCTTTTCCATCCGAATCCCATCAAATTTCTACGCTTCGCCAGGTTTCCGACTCGTTTGAAACATGTGTTCAAACTAAATTAAACCTAAAAAAACACAGTAGGCGCGAAGCCTACTGTGTTCGAACATTTACTTATTATTCACCTGAAACGAATGGAAGTAATGCCATTTGGCGAGAACGCTTAATAGCAATCGTTAATTTACGTTGGTATTTAGCGTTTGTGCCTGTTACACGACGAGGTAAAATTTTACCACGTTCAGAGATGAATTTTTTTAGAAGATCTACATCTTTATAATCGATGTGAGTGATTCCATTTGCAGTAAAATAGCAAACTTTACGACGTTTCGCACGTCCTCCTCTGCGTCCACCAGCCATGTTTTGTCACTCCTTTTCCTATTATTTTTTCAAAGCCTTATTGGTTTAGAACGGAAGATCGTCATCGGAAATATCGATTTGACCGTTATTAGCGAATGGATCTTGATCTACACGAGTTTGGCCTTGGTTGCTGCGGTTATTATCATATGGTCGTTGATTCTGATTATTGTTGCCACCATAAGAATAATCATCTCTCTGGCCACCATATTGATTCGAGCCACCTTGTGAGCCTGCAGCATTTCTTGGTTCAAGAAACTGTACGCTTTCTGCCTGAACTTCAGTCACATATACACGTTTGCCATCTTGTCCTTCGTAATTACGTGTTTGCAAGCGTCCATCGACACCAGCTAGGCTTCCTTTTTTAAGGAAGTTCGCTACGTTTTCAGCAGGCTTTCTCCAAACAACGCAATTAATGAAATCCGCTTCTCTGTCTCCATTTTGATTCGTAAATGTACGATTCACAGCAAGAGTAAAAGTAGCCACTGCTACTCCATTCGGTGTATAACGTAATTCTGGGTCTTTCGTTAAACGCCCCACTAGAACTACACGATTCATCATCAGAATCAACTCCTTTCGATAAAATTAAGCATATTTATTATTTCTCGTCTTTAACAACGATGTATCTGATAATATCTTCACTGATTTTTGCAAGACGAGTGAACTCATCAACTGCTTTAGAATCAGCATTAATGTTTACTAATTGGTAGTATCCATCACGGAAATCATTGATTTCGTAAGCTAAACGACGCTTACCCCAGTCTTTTGACTCGTTGATTTCAGCACCGTTATCAGTAAGGATTGCGTCGAAACGCTCAACTACAGATTTCTTTGCCTCATCTTCAATGTTTGGACGGATGATGTACATAACTTCGTACTTTTTCATCACTTTCACCTCCTTTTGGTCTAAACGGCCCGTGTGAGGGCAAGGAGCAATTATTCATTACTCACAAGGTAAAAGTATATCATACGTTTGATCAATATGCAATTGCCTCAAAAGGAAAAACAGAGAGACGAAACATAAAAAGAAAAAAACGAATAGGATGAAATATTTTTTGCGGTTAAAGCATTATGACGATACGCCTCTGTAACTCTATAGAAAAACCCCAATAAATCCTTTATTACAAGAATTCATTGGGGATTTTATCAAACGTTAAATCGGAAGTGCATAACATCTCCGTCTTGAACGATGTATTCTTTTCCTTCTAAGCGAACTTTCCCAGCTTCTTTCGCTGCATTCATATTGCCAGCAACGACTAGGTCGTCGTAGGAAACTGTTTCAGCACGTATGAAGCCTTTTTCGAAGTCACTATGGATGACACCGGCACATTGTGGTGCTTTCATTCCTTTACGGAAAGTCCAAGCACGTACTTCTTGTACGCCAGCTGTAAAGTAAGTAGCTAAGCCAAGTAAGCTGTACGATGCTTTAATCAATTGATCTAAACCTGATTCTTCAATACCAAGCTCTTCAAGGAACATTTCCTTCTCTTCTCCTTCAAGCTCAGCAATTTCTGATTCGATTTTTGCACAAATGACAATCACTTCTGCATTATCTGCGGATGCAAATTCTTTTACTTTTTGAACGTATTCATTAGTAGAAGGATCAGCCACATCATCTTCACCAACATTCGCTACATAAAGCATTGGTTTAATCGTTAGTAAGTGTAACCCTTTAACCAATTTCATTTGTTCTTCTGTAAATTCTACTGTTCTTGCAGGTTGATCTGCTTCGAAAGCTTCTTTTAATTTTTCAAGGATTTCTAATTCAAAAACAGATTCCTTATCTTTTTGTTTCGCAAGCTTACTTACACGTACAATGCGTTTTTCAACGGATTCTAAGTCAGCTAAAATCAGTTCCAAGTTGATTGTTTCGATATCATCAATCGGATTCACTTTTCCTGATACGTGGGTAATATTATCGTCAGCAAAACAACGAACCACTTGGCAAATCGCGTCAACTTCACGGATATGTGAAAGAAACTTATTACCAAGTCCTTCACCTTTACTTGCCCCTTTAACAATTCCAGCAATGTCTGTAAATTCAAAAGCGGTAGGTACCGTTTTCTTTGGTTGAACAAGTTCGGTTAACTTCGCTAATCTTTCATCCGGTACTTCAACAATACCGACATTAGGATCTATCGTACAAAACGGGTAGTTCGCTGATTCAGCACCCGCTTGAGTTATTGCATTAAATAAGGTGGATTTACCAACGTTCGGCAAACCGACAATTCCAGCTGTTAATGCCATTTAGGTCACTCCTAATCATTTAATCTATCTAAGAAAAATTATTAATCGATTTTTATACAAGCCTTTAACAATTATAGAGATTTGTATAAAAATAAGCAAGTTCACTGTGCGTTTTAAGAAAAGCGCAAGCCGCCCGTCTATTAGCTACAAGCATAAGATAAGATGAGCCGGTGCAAAGGTTGTTCTTTAACCTGTTTGACGGATTGGCCTAGACCATAGAGCCGGATGGCACCTGGAGCTAGACATGAAAACTCATTGAAAAAATCACATTTTCTTATCGAAAAAAATGGTAAAGATAACCTTTACCATTGATTACGCCAATACTTTTTTTAGTTTTCTTGTAAATTCTCTTCTTGGAATCATTACACTATGACCGCAACCTTCACATTTAATGCGAATATCCGCGCCCATACGTATAATTTTCCATCGATTTGCTCCACATGGGTGAGCCTTTTTCATCTCAACAATATTATTAAGATCAAATTGTTTTTCTTCCAATTTCATCACCCTTTTCTTCACTTCTATTTCACTATTATACCTTGTCCTACTAATATATTTCCAATAAACATCAGAGGAAAATATATTTCGTGTCCTAATCACGTATAGAATGAGTGAATATTCCGTATACTATTACTACTATTCAATTCAATCGCTAAAAAAGAAAGTAAAGCGCTCTTTTCTATAGAGTGACATTGAAGGAGTGACGCTTGATGAATTTTTATCCACGTATTTTTGATAAGAAACCTAAATTAACCTCTCGGATTCCACACGATGAACAAAGTGCTACTAATAAACTTGCTCATGAAATCAAGCAGTTTCTCCCGAGTAATATACAAGAAAGACCATTCGTCCTTATTTGTATCGGTACGGACCGCTCTACCGGTGATTCGCTCGGTCCATTAGTTGGAACCTTATTAAAAGAACGATCTATTCCTAACCTTCATGTATTCGGCACATTAGAAGACCCTATTCATGCAGTAAATCTATCTGAAAAACTGTCATATATTGAAGAACAATTTCCTAATGCTTTTATTATCGGCATTGATGCCTGCTTAGGGCGTGTAAAAAGTGTGGGGATTATTCAAATTGCTGATGGTCCTGTTAAACCAGGTGCTGGAGTAAATAAGGATTTACCTGAAGTTGGTGATATACATATCGCTGGCATCGTCAATGTGAGCGGGTTTATGGAGTTTATGGTATTACAAAATACAAGACTGAGCTTAGTCATGAATATGGCCAAAACCATTGCCAATGGCATCCACGAAGTAACGATGATGGAAAAAGCAAAATTTATCCCTATCGACTGGGGGAAAGAACAGACTTTATAATGTGACACAAGAGTTTCCGACAGACAATAAATATGAGAGCTACCGATACGTGACGATTTTCGTTTTTCCAGACGCAAATCGCCGCGTATTTTCTTTGGAATCGACATAAATAAAGACATTTTGGAAATCTGGTTTGATGAGGCTGAAATGCATTAAACCATGATGAAGAAAGGAAGCAGGTTGTGTAGTCTAACTGCTTTTGCCCATGAATCTCTCGAATATCTCATTCAACCCCTGTATGAAGACTTGAAACCAAAGAAAAAACGAACAATCCATGCCTATCAAGGATTGTTCGTTACCTAAATTAAAAGAAGTAATAGAAAGAAACGACAAGGGCGGTGACAAAAATACCCGGTAAGAGATTTGCTACCCTGATTTTTGTTAAGCCCATTAAGTTTAAGCCGATAGCAAAAATCATTAAGCCGCCTGTAGCTGTCATTTCTAGAATAAAGCTGTCCATCCACGCTTGGGGAATCCATTTATCAATTTGTGTCGCAAATAACGCAATCAATCCTTGATAGATAAAGACTGGGATGGCTGAGAATATGACACCGATACCTAAAGTGGTCGTTAAGATTAGAGCCGTGAAGCCATCTATAATTGATTTTGTATATAAGACCGAATGATCTCCACGAATCCCACTATCTAACGCACCGATGACACCCATTGCACCAATAACAAAAATTAATGTTGCTGTGACAAATCCCTGAGAGATGCTACCTTGATGATTGGATCCAATTTTATTTTCTAATAGAATACCGACTTGATTGAGTCTATCTTCTAATTTTAACCATTCTCCAAGCATCGCCCCAAAAACGAGGCTAAGAATGACCACTAAGAAGTTTTCACTCTTAAGCCCCATCTGTAAACCAAGTACCATTACTGCCAAGCCAATAGCTTGCATCACTGTATCTTTCATTTTTTCAGGGATACGATTAAGGAACTTACCGATTAATGTACCGACAATAATTAATAGTGAATTGACTACTGTACCTAATAAAAACATTAGAGCTACCCAAATATACTTTCTATCTTTTCATGATGTCTATCTAGCAAACGACTAAGCGGCTAGATGGATTCTTTTTGCTGATCTAAAAGATCCAGTATTCGCTCCAAATCGTCGTTAGAAAAGAATTCGATTTCTATTTTCCCTTTCTTTTTTCCTTTTTTAATATGAACGTTCGTGCCGAACCTTTCTCTAAGCGAAGATTCATGTGATTGAATAAACACATCTTTATTTTCCTTCTTCTTTGTTTCACGTGGAACTTTTTCGTTTAATTGCCCGATCCATTGTTCTAACTGCCTTACATTTAAAGAGTCTTTTAACACTTTTTCTACTACCGTATCCATAAGGGATTTTTTCTTTAACCCTAACAGCGTCCTACCATGACCCATCGTTAATTTTCCATCAGCAATCATCTCTTGTACTTTAGCTGGCAGTGAAAGCAAGCGAATATGATTAGCAATATGCGGTCGGCTTTTTCCTAATCTCTTAGCCAATTCCTCTTGTGTGATTTTTAGTTTTTCAATTAATAATTGATAAGCTGCGCCTTCTTCAATCGGCGTTAAATCTTCCCTTTGAAGGTTTTCTAATATAGCTAATTCCATCATTTGTTGTTCTGATAGATCGCGAATAATGACTGGCATCGTCTGCATATTTGCCTCTTTTGCTGCCCGATACCTTCTTTCACCAACAACAATTTCATAACCTTTAATACTTTTACGAACAATAATTGGTTGGAGGATTCCGTGTGTGAGAATCGATTGTTTTAGCTCTTCTATACTCTCTTTTGTGAAGATTTTTCGCGGTTGATACGGATTAGGACGTATTTCCTTAAGTTTGATTTCTTCAATTATTTCTTCACTTTCTTTGTCCACATTCGTAAAGAAGGCATTAAGCCCTTTACCTAACCCCTTAGCCATTTGTTAACACTTCCTTTGCTAAGTCTAAGTATACTTCTGCTCCGCGAGACTTTGGATCGTATGTGATAATTGGCTCCCCATGACTTGGTGCTTCACTTAAGCGTACATTTCTAGGAATCACCGTGCGATACACTTTATCTTGAAAGTACTTTTTCACTTCTTCAATGACTTGAATACCTAAATTCGTTCTTGCATCCAACATTGTTAACAAAACGCCCTCAATACGAAGATCTTGATTTAAATGTTTTTGCACAAGTCTCACCGTATTTAACAGTTGACTTAATCCTTCAAGCGCATAATATTCACATTGTACAGGAATTAATACGGCGTCAGATGCTGTTAAAGAATTGAGCGTTAGTAATCCTAGTGATGGAGGACAATCGATAATAATATAATCATAGTTTTCCTTCACGTCTTCTAAAGCTCTCTTTAACCGAACTTCTCTTGATATTGTTGGTACAAGTTCAATTTCCGCTCCTGCTAGTTGAATCGTAGCAGGTATTATATGCAGTTTCTCTACAATTGTTGGTTTGATGGCTTTACTTGCTTCTAAATCGTCCACTAATACATCATAAATGCAGTAATCCACTTCTGCCTTCTCAATACCAATACCGCTCGTTGCATTACCTTGTGGGTCTATATCTACAAGCAACACCTTTTTGCCCATAGAAGCTAGACATGCACCTAAGTTCACTGCTGTTGTTGTTTTTCCTACGCCACCCTTTTGGTTAGCTAAAGCAATCGTTTTCCCCACCTGAACTCACCTGCTTTCTTCACATGTTTGTTTTTCTACGTATGTAATCTATTAAAAACCCCTATTAAAGACATCATTGTTTTAGTACGCATTCACTTTTTTCGAACGCACGAATCTATTTTATCATGAACGTGAGGGGAAGAATAATTATTTTAAGAAAAATAAGAAAATCTTCCAGATGCTATTTTCTGGATAAAAAAAGAGCCATATCTCGCAAAAGTTGATTTGAGATTGGCTAGGTCATTTATTTTTTCTTTTTTGGAATTTTGATTGTTATTTGATAGAATTCATCAAATTCTTCTTCTTGTGAATCTAAGTTTATGCCACTATCAGAAACCATTGAAAGCGATTGGCGAATCGTGTTGACAGCAATACGCATATCTTTACTAAATGCTTTTCTTCTTGGTTTTGCCTTTGGTTGATCTTTTTCTAATAGCTTTACCACTCGGTCCTCTGTTTGCTTTACATTTAGCTGTTTTTCAACAACTTCAGCTAATAAGCTAACTTGCTTCTCGTGGCTTTTTAAAGGAATAAGTGCCCTTGCATGTCGTTCTGTTATTTCTTTTCTTAAAAGGGCTTCTTGTACTTCTTCTGGTAATTTCAACAACCTTAATTTATTGGCTACTGTTGATTGCCCTTTTCCTAGACGTTGTGCCAATGCTTCCTGTGTTAAGTTATGTAACTCTAGTAGCTTTCCATAAGCAACGGCTTCTTCAATAGGCGAAAGCTCTTCACGCTGCAAGTTTTCAATAAGCGCAATTGAGGCCGTTTCTGTATCACTCATATTCTTGACAATGGCGGGAACTTCTTCCCAACCCAATTTATTCATTGCACGCCAGCGACGCTCACCTGCAATAATTTCAAATTGATTGTCACCGTATTCTCTAACGACAATTGGCTGAATAATACCGTGAATATGAATTGTACGAGAAAGCTCTTCTATTTTCTCATCATCAAATATTGTCCGAGGCTGAAAACGGTTAGGAACGATTTGATCGATAGGGATCTTCTTTACCTCTTCCTGGCTTGCTAATGTCTCTGTCTCTGCCTCTTCCATTTCCATATCTGCTTGTTCGTCTAGCTTGTCTTCATTTGTTTTTTCCTTTTCGCCTAGGCCAAAAAGGCGTGAGAAAGAATGCTTCATCACCCTGCACCACCTTTACGAAACTCCCTATAACCTATTCTCTACAAAGTAGACAATTCCTGCGATTGTCTATCAATTTATAGTGATATAAAAAACCATATACGCTCAAATTCACGATTCAATCGGTGATTTATTAGGCGTTCCCGGCTTTCTTGGATATTTATTAGGGGTAGATTTTTCTTTCTTAATTACTAGAATGTTTCTTTCACTTTCTTCTTCTGGTAATGTGAAAGTGTGTGAATCTATCAGTTTACCACCAAAGGTTGTTATCGCTTTGTTTGCTTTATCTAGTTCTTGTTCAGCCCCTGCACCTTTCATAGCTAAAAAGGTACCACCGACTTTGACTAAGGGCAAGCATAATTCACTCAGTACTGACAATCTTGCTACCGCCCTAGCTGTGACAAGATCAAAGCTTTCGCGGTATTTTTTGTTTTTGCCAAACGTCTCCGCGCGATCATGTACAAATTCGACATGATCTAATCCAAGTTCTTCAGCTAAATGATTTAAAAAACCAATCCGTTTGTTTAATGAATCAACGATGGTCACTTGTATTTGAGGAAAGGCAATTTTTAAAGGGATACTTGGAAAACCAGCTCCAGCTCCAACATCACATACCTTTAACGGCTGGTTAAAATCGTAATAAAAGGCAGCTGAGATGCTGTCATAAAAATGCTTTAAATATACTTCATCTTTTTCTGTAATGGCCGTTAGGTTCATTTTTTCATTCCATTCAACAAGCGTCGAATAGTACAATTCATACTGTTCCATTTGCTGCTTGGAGAGGGAAATTCCCTTCTCCTCAAGCAAATGAACAAATTGTTCTGTATTCATGCGTTCAATCCTCTCTTATTCATTAGCCACTTTCGCAATTCTTCCTTGTTCTAAATAAACGAGTAGAATAGAAATATCTGCTGGGTTTACACCAGAAATACGAGATGCTTGTGCTAAAGATAGAGGACGCACTGATTTCAATTTTTGGCGTGCTTCAGACGCAAGCCCATTGATATCATCATAATCGATTTGATCTGGAATTTTTTTGTTTTCCATTTTTTTCAGTCTGTCTACTTGTTGTAATGATTTTTCAATATAGCCCTCATACTTAATCTGTATTTCTACTTGTTCTTTTACATCATCATCTAACTCACTCGTTGCTTTAGCGAGCTGTTCAATATGAGCATAAGACATTTCTGGTCTTTTTAATAAATCACTTGCACGTATACCATCTTTTAATTCACTTCCACCTAGGGATTGAATTAAACCTTGAACCTCAGCATTCGGTTTTAAAATAATCTTCTTTAAACGCATTTTTTCTTCTTCAATTTGCTGTTTTTTAGACAAGAATTTTTGATAACGTTCCTCACTAATCATGCCTACTTTATAACCTAATTCTGTTAAACGAAGATCCGCATTGTCATGGCGTAATAATAGACGGTACTCCGCTCTAGAAGTTAATAAACGATAAGGTTCGTTCGTCCCCTTTGTTACTAAATCATCAATAAGGACCCCGATATAGCCATCAGAGCGACTTAAGATTACTTGCTCTCTACCAAGTGAATGCAGCGCTGCATTCATCCCTGCCATTAGACCTTGACCGGCTGCTTCTTCATAACCGGATGTCCCATTTATCTGGCCGGCAGTATAAAGGTTTTTCACTTTTTTCGTTTCCAATGTTGGCCATAATTGCGTCGGTACAATGGAATCATATTCAATTGCATAACCAGCTCTCATCATTTGCACATTTTCTAAACCTGGAATCGTCCGCAAAATGTCTTGTTGTACATCTTCAGGTAAACTAGTTGA
Organism: Cytobacillus sp. OWB-43; assembly: GCF_034651445.1. Taxonomy (NCBI): domain Bacteria; kingdom Bacillati; phylum Bacillota; class Bacilli; order Caryophanales; family Bacillaceae; genus Cytobacillus; species Cytobacillus sp. OWB-43. Next base: position 32,457 of record NZ_JAYEFF010000012.1, read on the forward strand.
TAACCCCTGTACATAAACTTCTTGCGTGTTTCTCCCCTCTGGTTCAAGGAAGATTTGATGTCTTGGTTTGTCATTAAAACGAACCACCTTATCCTCAATTGACGGACAATAACGAGGACCTGTCCCTTTGATCATACCAGAATACATCGGAGAACGATGTAGGTTATTGTCGATGAGCGTATGCGTTTTTTCGTTCGTGTATGTTAACCAACATGGCAGTTGTTCTGTAATATATTTAGTCGTTTCATATGAGAATGCTCTCGGTACATCATCACCTGGTTGTATTTCTGTTTTACTATAATCAATTGAATGACTATTTACGCGCGGTGGCGTTCCCGTTTTAAAACGAACCATATCAAAACCTAAAGCCTCTAGATGTTCGGACAACTTAATCGATGGTTGTTGATTATTTGGTCCACTTGAATACTTTAATTCTCCTAAGATAATTTCTCCACGGAGGAATGTACCGGTAGTAATAACAACAGATTTCGCATAATAAGTTGCGCCCGTTTGCGTAATAATACCTCTACATTCACCATCTTCAACAATTAAACTTTCCACCATACCTTGTAATAATGTTAAATTCTCTTGGTTTTCCAATGTTTTTTTCATTTCATGCTGATACGTAAATTTATCCGCTTGTGCTCTTAATGCTCTTACTGCGGGGCCTTTACCTGTATTAAGCATACGCATTTGGATATAGGTTTTATCAATATTTTTCCCCATTTCGCCGCCTAATGCGTCAATTTCCCGTACGACAATTCCTTTCGCCGGTCCACCAATTGAAGGGTTACATGGCATAAAGGCAACCATATCAAGATTGATTGTGACCATTAAAGTTTTTGCCCCAATTCGAGCTGAGGCAAGACCTGCTTCAACTCCTGCATGACCGGCACCGATAACAATAACGTCATATGAACCTGCTTCATAAGCCATTTCATTTTACCTCCCTTTTCTTTTTTTATATTTATATCAACGGTTTTTTTTCTTATTTTCCAAGACAGAACTGAGAGAATAACTGGTCAATTAAACTATCTTGTACACTATCTCCAATAATCTCACCTAGAATTTCCCATGTTCTTGTCAAATCTATTTGTACGATGTCAATCGGTGTGCCCAGATCAACACCCTCTATTGCGTCATTAATTGAATTTATCGCTTGGTGTAAAAGAGCAATATGTCTTGAGTTAGAGACATATGTCATATCTTCTGCTTCAATGGAGCCAGTAAAGAATAATTCAGAAATCGCCTCTTCAAGCTCGTTAATTCCTTGTTCTTCTAATAAAGAGGTTGTCACTAGCTTCTGATTAGCTGCGAGCTGTCTCACTTTTTCCATATCAATCTTTTGTTCTAAATCGGTTTTATTCACGATGACAATAACATCCATGCCTTCGACCGCTTTAAATAAATTCATATCCTCATCCGTAAGCTCATCCGAATAGTTCACAACCAGTAAAATAAGATCCGCTTCTTTTAATACTTGTCGTGATCTCTCTACCCCTATTCTTTCAACAATATCTTCTGTTTCCCGAATACCAGCTGTATCTACTAATTTTAATGGCACGCCTCTTACGTTCACATATTCTTCTATTACATCTCTTGTCGTACCTGGGATATCTGTCACGATCGCTTTATTCTCATGGACTAGGCTATTTAATAACGAAGATTTACCAACATTCGGGCGTCCAACGATTACCGTTGATAAACCTTCACGTAAAATTTTCCCTTGTTGGGATGTACGTAGTAACTGCTCGATTTCCTTTTTAACGAAGCTTGCCTTCTCTAATAGTAACTGATGGGTCATTTCCTCGACATCATCATATTCGGGATAGTCAATATTCACTTCCACATGGGCAAGTACTTCTAGAATTTCCTGTCGTAACCTTTGAATTAAGTTTGACAATCTGCCTTCCATTTGACCTAAGGCGACATTCATTGCCTTATCCGTTTTCGCTCGGATTAAATCCATCACTGCCTCCGCCTGCGATAAATCAATGCGCCCATTTAAAAAAGCACGCTTTGTAAATTCACCTGGTTCAGCTAAGCGAGCACCATTTGTCAACATCAATTGCAGGACGCGATTGACAGAAACGAGTCCACCGTGACAGTTAATCTCAATCACATCTTCTTTTGTAAACGTCTTTGGACCCTTCATGACCGAAACCATTACTTCTTCAGCAACTTGGTCAGTCTTCGGATCAATAATATGGCCATAATGAATTGTGTGAGATGGGACTTCTTTCAAACGTTTATCTCCCACACTTTTAAATAAATGATCCGCTATATCAAAAGCTTCAGGTCCGCTTAGCCGTACAATTGCAATTGCGCCTTCACCCATAGGAGTAGATATAGCAGCTATTGTATCAAGTTCCAAGCGGCTTCACCTCATTTCATTTTTATCTATAATTACTCATCCTTCAATCTATGAAAAAAATTATTTCCCAAAAAAACAGAATATCATATGCAAACAATTATTAAAAGCAAGATCATCCTCGTCAAAAATCCCCGAACTAAGGAAAATACCTGTTATCAACAGTATAGACAAATTTTTTTCTTCTAAAAATTATCCACAGAAACCAAGTCGGTATTATGCTCTATTTTAACTTATCCACATGTGAATAACAATCATACAATGCTGAATTCATTATTTTCCTCTTTGACCAATTCTTTGTGAAAAAAGCTGCGAATGTTTTCTAAGCTCTTTCGGAAGTTCCGAAAGAGTTCTGAAGTAATTGCGCGTTTATCCATAAAAAAAGAGCGTCCGCTTGGACACTCTCTATAAAAAATTAATTTTTAACTGGTGAAATGACAATATGTCGATGAGGATCATTGCCATCCGAATACGTTTCTACTTTCTTATCATGAGACAAAGCAGAGTGGATCACTTTTCTCTCATAGGAAGGCATAGGCTCAAGCGAGACCTTTTTACCAGTTTTAATTGCCTGGCTTGCTAATCTTTCAGCAAGCTGCACCAACGTATCAATTCTTCTTTGGCGATAGTTTTCTGCATCTAATATAATATTAAAATATTGATCAGAATATCTGTTGACGACAAGCTGTGTAAGATACTGCAAAGAGTTTAATGTTTGACCTCGTTTACCTATTAATAAAGCAATTTTATTACCAGATAGAATAAATTCAACATTTTTACCGTCTCTAACAGTTTCAATTTCAACCGGCGCGCCCATTTTCTCACTGACCTCTAATAAAAATTTCTCCGCTTCTGCAATCGGATCCATTTTCATCGTTGCTTTTATCACTGCAGGACGGGATCCGAATATACCAAGGATCCCTTTCCTTCCTTCATCGAGAATCTCTATTTCTACACGATCCTCTGTTGTTTGTAATTGAGCTAAAGCCGAATGTACTGCTTCATTGACGGTTTGTCCTGTAGCAGTTATTTCTTTCACTTTTTCGCTCCTCCCGCAGGTTGTGTTTCTTTAGATTTTTTTAAATCTGGACCTTTAATGAAATAAGTTTGTACAATCATAAATAAGTTACCAACTACCCAATATAGAGAAAGAGCCGCTGGGAAATTAATAGCAAAAATAACGATCATGATTGGCATTAACCATAACATCATTTTCATTTGCGTTGCCATCATTTCATTCGCACTAAAGTCTTGTCCAGCCATCATCATCTTCTGTTGAATGAACGTTGTAATACCTGCTACAACTGGCAAGATATAATATGGATCGGCATCGCCAAGATCAAACCATAAGAAGTTATGATTAGCAATTTCTCGCGTTCTTGAAATCGCATGATAGAATCCAATAAGAATCGGCATTTGTACTAACAATGGTAAACAGCCCGCCAATGGGTTTACACCATGTTTTTGCATTAATTCCATGGTTTCTTGTTGAAGCTTTTGTTGTGTCTTTTGATCTTTAGAACTATATTTTTCACGTAGCTTTTGCATCTCAGGCTGTACTGCCTGCATTGCTTTAGAACTCTTAGTTTGTTTAATCATCAATGGTAGAATTACTAGACGAATCAGAATTGTTACGACAATAATCGACAAACCATAGCTTCCGCCCATAAGGCCTGCAATTTTAATAATAAGCCATGATAGCGGATAAACGATGTATGAGTTCCAAAAGCCTTCACTCTCGGAAGTAATTGGCTCATTAAATTCAGTACACCCTGCTAAAAGTACGGTGACTAGAATTAGACCAACCAATAAAGGTATTCGCTTTTTCAACCGTTATTTCCTCCTTAATGCCTAGATAATATTGTTACAGTTTTTCTATCATCTCTTCATTTTTACTGAGAATCGAATAAACTGATTTTACTCATGGTATGTATTTTATCATCTTTTCCTCATATGTCATATGAATAAAAGATGTCTTTCCCAAATTTCATAAAAAAAAGCTCTTTTTATGAAATTATGACTTATTATTTCCATGTTTATGTGTTTTAACAACCCGAGAAAGCTTCAAAACATGCATTAAGCTTTTCTTAATTTCAAAAAAGCTCATTTCAGCAGTTGGCTTTCGTGCGATAATAATAAAGTCATAATTTGGTTTTAACTCTTGATCCAGCTCATGAAAGGCCTGTCTAATATAACGCTTGATTTGGTTCCTTTTGACAGCGTTACCAAGCTTCTTACTAACAGATAATCCTATTCTAAAATGAGACTGGTCATTTCTTTGTAAAGAATAAACAACAAATTGCCGGTTAGCAAATGACTTACCTTGTTTAAAGGCTTCTTGAAATTCTTTATTCTTCTTTACTCTAAATTCTTTCTTCATGTCATTTACACCTTCTTTTTCATACACGGTTCGTAACAGCTCATGTATAAATAAGTCTTATATTCTCTATTTGGGCAATCGATCAATCATGCGTTTACTCACTATTTTTACACTATTACGTGAAAAAAGACCACTGATTTTCAGTGGCCTAAGCAGATAATACTTTTCTTCCTTTACGACGGCGGCGTGCTAGAACGTTACGTCCGTTCGAGCTGCTCATACGGCTGCGGAATCCATGAACTTTACTTCTTTTACGTTTATTTGGTTGATAAGTTCTTTTCATTATATGACACCTCCCTGAGGAATAGCTGTTAAAGACAGTCTTATTAATTATATAGATGCTACCTAAAGATTGTCAACTATCCATCGGATGATTAACCTTTACGCGCAACTTTTTTCAAAAAACATCACTGTACTGAATTTTACTTTGTTTCGTCTCCAATGTCACCCTCATTTCAATAGTATTTTTTGGTTATTGGGGAAATCCATTGATTGCGAGCCTGTATAGCAATGATTGAAGGGATATTTTCTTATAAATTTTTTTAATAGCTGATTTTAAATTAGCCGTTTTGTTTTAACCTGTTTTACAAGTTTTTTGGACTTAGACTTTAGACCTCTTTTCATTCTCACGTTTTTGGATCAGACTTCACTTCTCGTTCCATGTCTAATTATGAGCATTGGCGACTTTCTCCATGCGAACAAGTTATACAAATTACCTTCATAATCATTCAACAGGTCTCATGGTCACAATTAAATTTATGTGTCATTATGATTGATTCCATTTTTGTTGTACTCATGATTCCTTTTGCATATCCGCTATAATCTAGTTCCATATTGTTTGTAAGTCCATTAATTTAAATGTCTTGTTTTTATAAGAAGACTGTCTTCCATCTATTTATCCACGTATTTATCATTCAGCATATATTTTTACTTGTGGATACTTTTTTCGACAAACTTATTTTATCCACACTACATATAGACAAGTTTTTCACAAAAACACTACCTGTGGACAATTGTTATAAACAGGTTGTTTCACTTGTGGATAAGCATTGAAAAAACGTTGCATGCTCTTGTTATTTCTGTTATCATATTTGTGTTTTCACACTTAATAACTGAACAGTATATATTTTATTATCCACAGATTGTGGATATCATGTGGACAGGTTATACAACCCCTATGTAAAAGGTTGTCCACAGGTGGTGGATATTGTCGAAATGTCGCCTTTTTTCCTTATTATATATTTTTCCACATCTTATTTTATTCATTTTTTCTATATAAACATTTTTGTGGGCATTTTCAGCCGTTATTTTCAAAGAAAAGGAGGGATCATCATTGGAAAATATATCTGACCTATGGCAGCAGGCTTTAGCAAAAATAGAAAAGAAAATTAGTAAACCAAGCTTTGAAACCTGGATGAAGTCAACTAAAGCACATAATCTTCAAGGAGACACATTAGTGATCAAAGCACCTAATGAATTTGCTCGAGATTGGCTAGAAGAGCGCTATTCTCCATTAATTTCCGAAACAATAAAAGAAGTTACTGGTGAACGACTCGAAGTTAAATTCATTATTCCGCAAAACCAGAACGAAGAAGAGCTTGAAGCCATCAGCCCGGCTAAAAAGAAGCCAGTCGAAGAGGAATCCCAAGACATTACCTTCAATATGTTAAATACGAAAAATACTTTTGATACATTTGTTATTGGTTCTGGGAATCGATTTGCCCATGCTGCTTCACTCGCAGTAGCAGAAGCACCTGCTAAGGCCTATAATCCACTGTTTATTTATGGTGGTGTTGGTTTAGGGAAAACACATTTAATGCATGCAATTGGTCACTATGTATTGGATCATAATCCAAATGCGAAAGTTGTCTATTTATCTTCTGAGAAATTTACCAATGAATTTATTAACTCTATTAGAGATAATAAAACCATTGATTTCCGCAATAAATATAGAAAAGTAGACGTGCTATTAATAGATGATATTCAATTCCTTGCCGGAAAAGAATCAACCCAAGAGGAATTTTTCCATACGTTTAACACATTACATGAAGAATCAAAGCAGATTGTCATCTCGAGTGACCGACCTCCAAAAGAGATTCCGACACTTGAGGATCGCCTGCGTTCTCGTTTCGAATGGGGACTGATTACAGATATTACCCCACCAGATTTAGAAACAAGAATTGCGATTTTACGTAAAAAGGCAAAAGCTGAAGGGTTAGACATTCCTAATGAAGTCATGTTATATATTGCCAATCAAATTGATTCTAATATTCGTGAATTAGAAGGAGCACTTATTCGTGTTGTTGCCTACTCATCACTTATAAATAAAGATATTAATGCAGATTTAGCTGCAGAAGCATTAAAAGATATTATTCCGAGTTCAAAACCTAAAGTTATTACTATTCATGAGATTCAAAAGGTTGTCGGAGGCTATTATAACGTTAAATTAGAAGATTTTAGTGCGAAAAAACGGACAAAGTCTATTGCTTTTCCTAGGCAAATTGCTATGTACCTATCTAGAGAATTAACCGATTTCTCTCTACCGAAAATCGGTGAGGAATTCGGGGGCCGAGATCACACAACAGTGATTCATGCCCACGAAAAAATCTCTAAATTACTTCATGCAGACACACAATTTCAACAGCAATTAAAAGAAATTAATGAATTACTTAAAGTATAATTGTGAATAACTACCGAATGATTATGCACAGTCTGTCCACATGTGGATAGGCTGTGTTTCCATTCATTTTTCTAGTTATCCACATGTTAACAAGCCCTACTAATACTTCTATTATTTTAAAATAAAAAATATATGTATATACATTGGAGGTTAATCATGCGATTTACGATTCAGAGAGATCGCTTAGTTCAAAGCGTTCAAGATGTTATGAAGGCCGTTACTAGTAGAACAACCATTCCCATTTTAACTGGAATTAAAATTGTTGCATCTGACGAAGGTGTAGCTTTAACAGGTAGTGACTCTGATATTTCTATTGAGTCATTTATTCCTAAAACAGAAGAAGATGAGGTCATAGTTAACATTGAACAACCAGGTTCAATTGTATTACAAGCAAAGTTCTTTAGTGAAATCGTAAAGAAATTGCCAACAGACCAAGTAGAAATTCATGTAGAAAATCATTTACAAACAGTTATTACTTCTGGTAAATCTCAATTCAATCTAAACGGTATTGATGCGGATGAATATCCTCATTTACCGCAAATTGAAGAAGATAATGTTTTTTCTATTCCGACTGACCTTCTAAAAGCAATGGTTAGGCAGACAGTTTTCGCAGTGTCCACCTCAGAAACACGCCCAATCTTGACAGGTGTAAACTGGCAGATTGAAGGAAGTGCTTTAACCTGTATTGCAACAGATAGCCACCGCTTAGCATTGAGAAAAGCAACGATCGAAACAGCATCAGAAGCATCTTATAATGTGGTTATTCCTGGGAAAAGTTTGAGTGAACTTAGCAAAATTCTCGACGATCACAACGATACAATTCAAATTGTTATTACAGAGAACCAAGTTTTATTTAAAGCGAAAAATTTATTATTCTTCTCTAGATTACTAGAAGGAAATTACCCAGATACATCACGATTGATTCCAAATGAAAGTAAGACGGATGTCGTTGTTACTACGAAAGCATTTTTACAAGCCATTGATCGTGCTTCTTTACTTGCACGAGAAGGTAAAAATAATGTCGTTAAACTTTCTACTGTTGATGATCAAGTCATTGAGATCTCATCTAATTCTCCAGAAATCGGTAAAGTTATCGAGGAGCTTCCGAGCATTTCGAAAGAAGGAGAAGACCTTAAAATTTCGTTTAGTGCGAAATTTATGATGGATGCTTTAAAAACATTAGAGGGTACAGAAATAAAAATTAGCTTTACGGGTGCGATGAGACCATTTATTATCACACCACTTAATGATGATTCAATCTTGCAATTGATTTTGCCAGTTAGAACATACTAAAGCTTTAGGTAAATAGAAATCCGAACAATCATTCAAGGAAGAGTGTGTTCGGATTTTTTTATTTAACTCATTCTACTTTGAATTTGCTTCCAGAATTTTCGCAATAAATGACTTCAATACTTAATAAAAGATTTACTTTGTGTATCACACAATAATTTAGTAAAATAAACTATTAGATACTAAAAAATAGAGAAGTACGATGTCAAATAACTAGAAAGAGTGCAATGATGAACAAAATACAAATTGAAACGGAATATATTACTTTAGGGCAATTTCTCAAAGTAGCTGATTTAATTCAGTCAGGGGGAATGGCGAAATGGTTTTTAGGTGAATATGTTGTATTTGTTAATGGGGAACAAGATCAGCGTCGTGGGAGAAAGCTAAGAGCAGGCGATGTAATCGAAATACCTGATCATGGCACATTTACAATTTCGAACAATTAAGGATGTAACCGCCTATGTATATAGAGCAATTACAAATAAAGGATTATCGCAATTACAATCAACTGTCGGTACAGTTTGATAATAAGGTCAATGTCATATTAGGTGAGAATGCACAAGGTAAGACAAACGTGATGGAATCTATTTATGTTTTAGCCATGGCTAAGTCTCATCGCACCTCAAATGATAAAGATCTTATTCGTTGGGATCAGGAGTATGCTAAAATAGAAGGTAGAGTAGTAAATAAACATGGTTCTCTACCTATGCAGCTTGTGATATCTAAAAAGGGTAAAAAAGCAAAGTGTAACCATATTGAACAACAAAAGCTTAGCCAATATGTCGGTAATATGAATGTTGTGATGTTCGCGCCTGAAGATCTCCATTTAGTAAAAGGGAGCCCTCAAGTAAGGCGTCGTTTTATTGATATGGAAATTGGACAAGTATCCGCCGTTTATCTTCATGACATTAATCAGTTTCAGAAAATACTCCAACAACGAAATCATTATTTAAAGTTGCTACAGTCACGTAAACAGACTGATCAGGCTATGCTTGATATTTTAACTGAACAATTTATTGAGATGGCTGTTAAAATAATCGCTAAGAGATTCGAGTTCATCTATTTGCTAGAAAAGTGGGCAATGCCAATCCATGAAGGTATTTCTAGGGGACTTGAAACGTTAAAAATTCAGTATAAGCCTTCTGTTGATGTATCAGAAGAACAAGATTTGTCGAAAATGAAGAATATATACCTAGAAAAGTATGAAAAAACAAAAACAAGAGAAATTGAAAGAGGCGTTACATTGTTCGGCCCTCATAGAGATGATTTGTTATTTCAAGTGAATGGGCGAGATGTGCAAACTTTTGGTTCTCAAGGTCAACAAAGAACCACAGCATTATCAGTGAAACTTGCTGAGATCGAACTGATTCACGCTGAAATTGGAGAATACCCTATTCTTTTATTAGATGATGTACTATCGGAATTGGATGATTACCGGCAATCGCATTTGCTTAATACGATACAAGGAAAAGTACAAACATTTGTAACGACCACTAGTGTCGATGGAATAGATCATCAGACTTTAAAAGAAGCAGCTGCGTATGAAGTGAAGGCGGGCAGCCTTAAAAAAATTCAATGAGGTGAGGCCTTGTATATTCATATTGGCGAGGATGTATTAATACGTGCAAAAGATTTGGTAGCCATTATTGATAAAGAAAGTGTCGGCTCTTCTATAAATGCAGAAGAGTTTTTGCAGCGTGATGACGCTTCTTATACCAATTTGGCTAAAGGTGTGTACAAATCAGTTGTGATTACAACCGATCATATATATTACTCTCCTCTTGCTTCGTCTACTTTAAAAAAGAGGACGAGGAAATTGATTGTTTAATGTCGATGATGAGCTAATAGAGTGAAAAAGAATGATATGCAAAATGGAAAGTGTAGGTGATCGATGTGTCAATGGATCAGGAAGCAATGGGGCAACAATCCTATGATGAGAACCAGATACAAGTATTAGAAGGTCTTGAAGCAGTTAGAAAACGTCCAGGTATGTATATCGGATCAACGAGTGGAAAAGGATTACATCATTTAGTATGGGAAATTGTCGATAATAGTATTGACGAGGCACTTGCTGGATATTGTGATGAAATTAATATAAGTATTCTCGAGGATAATAGTATTAAGGTCGTTGATAATGGACGGGGGATTCCTGTTGGGATACAAGAAAAAATGGGAAGACCTGCTGTAGAAGTCATTATGACTGTTTTACATGCCGGAGGAAAATTTGGTGGCGGAGGCTACAAAGTTTCTGGTGGTCTTCATGGTGTTGGTGCATCTGTTGTTAATGCTCTTTCTACTCAGTTAGAAGTCTATGTTCATCGTGACGGGCAAATCTACTATCAGAAATATCAACGTGGTGTACCGAGCGCAGACTTAAAAGTAATCGGTGAATCAGAAGTAACTGGCACAACCACAATTTTTAAGCCGGATGGTGAGATTTTCACTGAAACATTAGAATATGATTTTGATACATTAGCAACGAGGGTCCGCGAATTAGCTTTTTTAAATAAAGGATTAAAGCTTACTCTTTCAGATGAACGTGAAGAGAATAAGACCAAAGAATTCCACTATGAAGGTGGTATTAGGTCTTATGTAGAGCATTTAAATAAAAATAAAGAAGTACTTCATGAAGAGCCGATTTATATTGAAGGCGAAAAAGATGGTATTTCTGTTGAAATATCAATGCAGTACAACGATAGCTATACAAGTAATATCTATTCTTTCGCCAATAATATTCATACGTATGAAGGTGGAACACATGAATCTGGATTTAAAACAGCGCTGACGAGGGTGATTAATGATTATGCTCGTAAGAATGGCGTGTTTAAAGATAATGATGCCAACCTTACAGGTGAAGACGTCAGGGAAGGTTTAACAGCGATTGTTTCAATTAAACATCCTGACCCTCAGTTTGAAGGACAAACGAAGACGAAATTAGGCAATTCAGAAGCAAGAGCGGCAACAGATACGGCTTTTTCGGAAGCCTTTGAAAAATTCTTATTGGAAAATCCATCTGTTGCAAGGAAAATCGTCGATAAAGGTATGATGGCTTCAAGAGCTCGAGCAGCAGCTAAAAAGGCGAGAGAGCTAACAAGAAGAAAGAGTGCTTTAGAAGTTTCTAGTCTTCCAGGTAAGCTTGCTGATTGTTCTTCAAAAGATGCGTCTATTTCGGAACTATATATCGTTGAGGGTGATTCAGCGGGTGGTTCAGCTAAGCAAGGACGAGACAGGCATTTCCAAGCAATTCTACCACTTCGAGGAAAAATCCTAAACGTAGAAAAAGCACGGTTAGATCGAATATTATCTAATAATGAAGTACGAGCAATGATTACTGCGTCTGGAACAGGAATCGGTGAAGACTTTGATATTACGAAAGCAAGATATCATAAAATCGTTATTATGACAGATGCCGATGTAGATGGGGCGCATATTCGAACACTATTACTCACATTCTTTTATCGTTATATGAGACAAATCTTAGATGCGGGCTATATATATATTGCGCAGCCACCTTTGTATAAAGTTCAACAAGGGAAGAAAATCTCATATGCTTATAACGATCGCCAATTAGACGAGATTATGAAAGAGCTTCCGGCTACGCCGAAACCAAATGTCCAACGTTACAAAGGTTTAGGTGAGATGAACCCAGATCAATTATGGGAAACGACAATGAATCCGGAAACGCGTACGCTCTTACAAGTAAGCTTAGAAGATGCGATTGAAGCAGATGAAACGTTTGAAATCCTTATGGGAGATAAAGTAGAACCACGCCGTAACTTTATCGAAGAAAATGCGCAGTATGTGAAGAATTTAGATATTTAATGAAAGTCAGGATAGAGTTGGTTCTATCCTGCTTTTACATAGATATTGTCAATAAAATGTAGCCTAAGCAATAAGCTTTGTGCGATAGGGAGGTACCTATAGATGGCTGATACGCCTAAGTCCCAAATTAAAGAAATTAATATAAGTGAGGAAATGAGAACGTCATTCTTGGATTATGCAATGAGTGTTATCGTTTCCCGAGCCCTACCTGATGTACGTGACGGGCTAAAGCCTGTGCACAGAAGAATACTTTATGCAATGCATGATCTTGGCATGCACTCAGATAAACCGTTTAAAAAGTCTGCCCGTATTGTTGGAGATGTTATCGGGAAATACCACCCACATGGTGATTCAGCAGTATATGAAACAATGGTAAGAATGGCACAAGACTTTAACTATAGATATATGCTTGTTGATGGACACGGTAACTTTGGATCAATTGATGGCGACTCTGCTGCTGCCATGCGTTATACAGAGGCCCGTATGTCAAAAATATCAATGGAATTGTTAAGAGATATTAATAAAGATACCATCGATTATCAAGACAACTATGATGGAGAGGAAAAGGAACCGGTCGTGCTTCCTGCTCGGTTCCCTAATCTGCTTGTAAATGGTACATCAGGTATTGCTGTAGGAATGGCTACCAATATCCCTCCTCATCAATTAGGCGAAGTCATTGATGGTGTACTTACATTAAGTAGAAATCCGGAAATTACGATTCCAGAGTTAATGGAAATCATTCCTGGACCAGACTTTCCGACTGCAGGACTTATTTTAGGCCGTAGTGGAATTAGGAAAGCTTATGAAACAGGAAGAGGCTCTATTACTCTTAGAGCAAAGGTTGAAATCGAACAGAAATCAAATGGGAAAGAAGTTATCATTGTTAATGAAATCCCATACCAAGTGAATAAAGCAAGATTGATTGAAAAAATTGCTGACCTTGTACGTGATAAGAAGATTGATGGTATTACAGATTTACGTGACGAATCTGACAGAGATGGTTTACGAATTGTTATTGAAGTCCGTAAAGATGCCAATGCAAATGTGCTTTTAAATAATTTATATAAACATACGGCACTACAGACAAGCTTCGGTATTAATTTACTTGCTTTAGTGGATGGACAACCTAAAGTATTGAATTTAAAACAATGCTTAGAATATTATTTAGCCCATCAAGTTGTCGTTATAAGAAGAAGAACAGAATTCGAATTGCGGAAAGCGGAAGCAAGAGCGCATATTTTAGAAGGTTTACGAATTGCCTTAGATCATTTAGATGAAGTCATTAAATTAATCAGAGCGTCAAGAACTACAGATATTGCCAAAGAAGGTTTAATGACACAATTTGACCTTTCGGAGAAGCAAGCGCAAGCGATTTTGGATATGCGTCTACAGCGTTTAACTGGTTTAGAGCGTGAGAAAATCGAAGAAGAATATGCTAGTCTTATTCAATTAATTGCAGATTTAAAAGCAATCTTAGCAAGTGATGAAAAAGTATTAGACATTATTCGCGAAGAACTTACAGAATTAAAAGACCGTTTTAATGATGAACGCCGTACAGAAATTGTTTCCGGTGGTCTTGAGCATCTAGAAGATGAAGATTTAATTCCTCAAGAGAACATTGTTATTACACTTACACATAAAGGCTATATTAAGCGATTACCGGTATCTACTTATCGTGCCCAAAAACGAGGTGGAAAAGGGATACAAGGAATGGGAACAAATGAAGATGATTTTGTTGAACACCTATTGACTACCTCAACGCATGATCATCTCCTTTTCTTTACGAATAAAGGAAAAGTGTATCAAGCTAAAGGGTATGAAATTCCTGAATTTAGTAGAACAGCGAAGGGGATTCCTATCATTAACTTGTTAGGTATTGAAAAGGATGAATGGATTAATGCTGTTATTCCGATAGAGGATTTTGTGGATGATTGGTTCTTGTTCTTCACAACAAAACGAGGCATTTCTAAACGTTCACCGTTATCTTCATTTGCTCATATCCGTACAAACGGTTTGATTGCTTTAGGTTTAAAAGAAGAAGATGAATTAATCTCTGTACGTCTTACAAATGGAGATAAAGAAATTATCATCGGTACAAAAAATGGTCTCCTTATTCGTTTCCCTGAAGATGCGGTCCGTTCTATGGGACGTACAGCTACTGGTGTAAAAGGAATCACTCTGAGTGAAGAAGATGAAGTGGTTGGAATGGAAGTTCTAGAAGAAGGGGACAACATTCTAGTAGTTACGAAAAAAGGTTATGGTAAACAAACACCAGCTGATGATTATCGTATTCAGGGTCGTGGTGGTAAAGGAATTAAAACGGCCAATATTACTGAAAAAACTGGTGATCTCGTTACGATGAAAGCTGTACGTGGTGAGGAAGACATCATGTTGATTACTACTGGCGGTGTCATTATCCGTATGGGAGTAGAAGATATTTCAACTATGGGAAGAAACACGCAAGGCGTAAGACTTATTCGAATCGATGAAAGTGTGAATGAATTCGTCTCAACTGTAGCAAAGGTTGAAAAGGAAGAAGAAAAAGATGGAGAAGAGCGAGCAAAGCCACTTGAAACTGCAGAGGAATTGCCTGAAGAATCTATCGACAGTGAAGATGAAAGAGAATAAACAAATTGTTTAAATCAAATGAGTGCCGACACAATTCAAATTTTAAAATTGAATTGTGTTCGGCTTTTTTATTAGGATGAGATAATTTTAATGACTACCTTTAGCACACTACTACAGACTATACTAATAGGGGTTTATAGATTCTTTTAGGAGTATCAATGGAAGTATTTTTTGGTGTTAACTATGAATGAAATGGTCAATAAATTATTTTATAAAAATAATTGATGAATAATGCTTGCAAATAGTGGTTACTGCTGATATACTTATTCAAGTCAGCAAGAGGAAGACATGAAAGATTGATTGACATCAAAAAAAGATGTTGACTCAGATGACACGATATGTTATATTAATAAAGTCGCTTATGAAGCGAACGAGATTGTTCTTTGAAAACTGAACGAACATAAAACGTCAAGCGTAATTCTAAAAAAAGCTGATTTATCAGCAACAAAGCACCATAGGTGCAAATGAGCTAATCAAACACTTTATTGGAGAGTTTGATC
>NZ_JAYEFF010000013.1:0-14398 GCF_034651445.1 Cytobacillus sp. OWB-43
TAGCTCATTTGCACCTATGGTGCTTTGTTGCTGATAAATCAGCTTTTTTAGAATTACGCTTGACGTTTTACGTTCGTTCAGTTTTCAAAGAACAATCTCATTCGCTTCAGAAGCGACTTTACTAATATATCATCCTACGCATTATATGTCAATGCTTTTTTAAAAAAGTTTTTTCTTTAAAGTTTTAAAGGATGTTGTGTCGTTGTGACGACTCTTAATATATTATCAGCATTATATTAATATGTCAACAATATTTTAAAAGAAAAAATCAGTTACTAGAAATACGTAACTGATTACCTATTCCATTATACTTTGACACTTATATGACATACATTTCTATTGCCACTAGCGCGCATATACCCGGCACACCTAATATCCCACTAATGGCTACAGTAGCTATATTAATAGGCAAATGAATACCAAATTGATTTCCTACTGTATTTAGTACAAATAATAAGAGTGCACCAATGATTACTTTTATAAGGCCTTGTCCAATCCACTTAATTGGTCGAAACGAGGCACCTGCTACTAATAGAAAGAGAATGAGAATACCTAACCCTGAGATAATCCAAACTGGCTCCAAATAAAAAACCCCCTCTATTTAAGGAAACTTGTACAACCAATGTATGAACAAGCACCTAAAAAAAGACCTTGAGGAGGTATAAAAATTAATATCGAACACTAACGTTTCTTTTTTTTGCTTCCTTGAACAGATAAAAATATTTTGCCTCAGCAAGCTTAGCTTCACTAATTGCTTCTGCTGAAGGATCAAAACTTTTTTCAATTAGAGATTTTTGATTCTTCCATTCATCCTTTAATTCTTTTAACTGATCTAATAACTTCTCATCATATTCCTTACGAAGCCATCCTTTTTTACGAAAGAACATCGCATACACCTCTCACTATACTTCTCTTCTTCCCTCTAAAGCTTTTGAAAGTGTTACTTCATCAGCATATTCAAGGTCTCCTCCTACTGGTAATCCGTGAGCTATGCGGCTCGCCTTAATACCAGAAGGTTTAATGAGACGAGAAATATACATTGCTGTTGCCTCGCCCTCAATATTAGGATTGGTAGCCAAGATGACTTCTTGGACGGTTTCATCCTGTAATCGTTTTAACAAATCGGGAATATTAATATCTTCTGGGCCGATACCATCCATTGGCGAAATAACACCATGCAAAACATGGTACAAACCATTAAACTCCTTCATTTTTTCCATGGCGATAACGTCTTTAGGGTCTTGCACAACACATATGACTGATCGATCTCTCCTTTGGTCTTCACATATATAACAAGGATCCTGATCTGTTATATGGCCACACACAGAACAATAAGATAGATTTCTCTTCGCATTCACTAATGCCTTAGCAAAATCTAGTACAGTGTCTTCTTTCATACTTAATACAAAAAAGGCCAACCGAGCGGCTGTTTTCGGTCCGATTCCTGGAAGCTTCATAAAACTATCAATCAGTTTTGATATCGGTTCAGGATAATGCATATCTGTCTCCCCCTCTTTCATCAAAGACGAGAGCATTTGACCGAGAGACGTTTAACAACAAACTCTTTCTCATATAACTCTTCTCTTTGACTCCTAGTCTGATAGTGAATGCTTTAAAAAACGCCGCTCAGGAAAACCAGCGGCGCTTCTTTTCGTTTATCCGTATTAAAACATCCCTGGCAAGTTCATACCTTTTGTGAATTGCCCCATTGTATTATTTGTTAATTCATCACATTTTTTAATCGCGTCATTTGTTGCTGCTAACACTAAATCTTGAAGCATTTCGATATCTTCAGGATCAACAACTTCCTCTTTAATATTTACTTCTAAAACTTCTTTATGACCAGAAACAATGACAGTTACCATGCCACCGCCAGCTGTTCCTTCAATTCTTTCTTCTCCTAATTCTTCTTGCGCTTGCGCCATTTTCTTTTGCATTTTTTGCATTTGCTTCATCATATTTTGCATATTACCCATACCACGCATAGTTCCTTACCTCCTAATATTTATTTAATCTTTAATTTCAATAAGATCTTCACCAAATAATTTCATTGCCTCAGATACAACAGGATCTTCTTCCTCATTTCCCATATCCTCTGCTGTATCATCTCCATTCGCCTTTTGATACTGAAGAAATGATTGGCGAATGGACTGCCATTGTTCATCTGGTAAACCTAAGACCTGAAACCTCTTTCCGCTTAGTTCAAACAAAGATTGCGTTAGGGTTTCAATAAATTTATGATTCTCCATCGCCATTTGACAATGAATTTCATATTTGAATTTTATAATAAAAACTTGATCAGATGCAGCAACAGGCTCTGCTTCGTTTAGTAATGCTGCTTGTGAGCGCATTTGATTGTGTACGAGGCGTTCTAACATTTCACCCCAATGACTTTTGACCATCATTAAGTCCTGTTTTGTTGCCTGCTTCAACACCTCATTTATTCGACCTACAGGCGCTTGATATCCTTTTTTAGATACACGCTGTGGCTTTTTCGCTTGAGGTGCTACTGATTCTTCTGATACTTTAACACCTTGCGCTTTTATTTGTGATAACTCTTTTTCTAATTGATCAATCCGTGTAATTAATGGTTGAACATCTTCAGCACTTTGCCCTTTAATTTGTTCTTGCTGACAAAGTTTCACAATTGCTACTTCTAAAAAAATTCTTGGATGATTCGTCCAGCGCATCTCTTGCTGTGTTTTATTTAATTGTTCGATCAAGTGATAAATTTGTTCTTGTGACACCTTTTCTGCTAACTCAATGAATGTTTCTTCTAAAAGAACTCTTTCCATCGATTCTTCAAGATTAGGTGCTGCTTTATATAATAGCATATCTCTATAATAAAGAATAAAATCTTCTACAAATCGTGTAGGATCTTTCCCTTGAAAAAGAAGTTCGCCTAATATTTCTAAGCCGTTAGCTGCATCATGATCAACGATAGCTGTTGCTAACTGATTAAGGAAACCTTGGGAAACAGCACCTGTAACAGCTAGAGCATCATCAACTGTTACACTCTCATCACTAAATGAAATTGCTTGATCCAATAAACTCAAGGCATCACGCATACCACCCTCAGCAGCTCTGGCAATAATTTGTAGTGCTTGGGTATCACAATGGACACCACTTTCATCTATAATCATTTGCATACGATTCACAATCGAAGTCGCAGTAATTCTTTTAAAATCAAAGCGCTGACATCTAGAAATGATTGTTAGTGGAATCTTATGCGGCTCTGTCGTTGCTAATATAAAAATAACATGCTGGGGTGGTTCTTCTAATGTTTTTAGGAGCGCATTGAATGCTCCCATTGACAACATATGCACCTCATCAACAATATAAACTTTATACTTAACCGCACTTGGTGCATATTTCACTTTATCTCTTATATCTCTAATCTCTTCTACACCATTATTAGATGCGGCATCAATCTCAATGACATCTGGTATGGACCCATCAGTAATCCCTTTACACGCATCACATTCATTACATGGTTCATTAATTGGTGCTCTTTCACAGTTTACGGCCTTAGCTAAAATTTTCGCCGCACTCGTTTTACCGGTTCCTCTTGGTCCAGTAAAAAGATAAGCATGCGAAATTTTTTCCTGAAGCAGGGCGTTTTGCAATGTTTTTGTTACATGCTCTTGCCCTACTACATCAAGAAATGTTTGTGGGCGCCATACACGATACAATGCTTGATAACTCAATTGGCACGCCCCCTTCTTTTAGTGTCGTATTTATTATAACGTATCTATTTTCTATTTTACAAAAAAGGATAGGAAAAAAACAAAAAACTCATTCTTGAAGAATGAGTTTTATAATTATATGTATATAACTGCCGTGCACCTATCTTCGACTGACGCCCATAAGCGTTACTTTAGCAGTTAGCTCAGCTCAGGCAACCCTGCGGCACATGAGAGAGTCCACTTAATGCTGCTTCCTTCCGGACCTGACATGGTTCATGGGTTCCCATTGCGCAGGACCCAAGCGTCAACACCACTTACTAAAGGCAGACCCTACAGGACATCAGCCTCAGAATAGGAATTCAGTCTCGCTAGAGCGGATTGCGAGTACAGGACACCGCTACCTTCCCACCTAGCACGGCAAAATTGATACCAATATTTAAGTTGCGTCATTTCGACGCATATTCAGTATACTGTTTTTAAATTAAAATTGCAATGCCTAACATTCCTCTTGCTTCTTTTGTTCTTTTAAAAGCTTCTTTTCAGCCTTTTTTCTAGCTCGTAATTGTGAAAAAAACGTGGATAACAGTTCCCCACATGCTTCACCCATTACTCCAGCAACCACCTCACATTGATGATTAAACCTTGTGTCATCTAACAAATTCATTAATGTCCCGCAACATCCACCTTTTGGATCAGTCGCTCCGTAAACCACCCGTTTCACTCGTGAAAGAACAATAGAACCCGCGCACATCGGACAAGGCTCGAGTGTAACATAAAGGGTTGTGTCCTCTAATCGCCATGTACCGAGCTTCTCACATGCTTCTTCTATCGCAAGTAATTCTGCATGCGCAGTCGCTTTTTGTGCCGTTTCCCGTAAATTATACCCACGGGCAATTATTTGTCCATTTAATACAATGACAGCACCAATTGGAACTTCATTAATCTCTCTTGCCTTTTCTGCCTCTTTTATCGCTTCTAACATAAATTGTTCATCTATACTCATTTACTTCATTCCTTTAAATACCATAGCGTTTCTTTCAGTGTAATTCTCTTTGCTTTTACAAACAATAAAAAACGTAAAAGCTCACCTTTTATCTCAATAGGTAACGTTTGAAATCCTTATATCTTTTCTTAATTAAAAGGGGTTGATTTTGATTGAATTTAATAACCGAGAAGCAAACGGCATTAATTATTATTGACATGATTAATGATTTTCAATTTAAACATGGCGAAGTACTGGCTAAAAAAGCTTTAAAAATGACCACAAGCATTAATCTTATTAGAAACCAATTTCACCAACACAAGTTACCGGTAATTTATATCAATGACCATTACCAGCTCTGGAAAGCTGATATTGAAAAGATAATGGCCTACTGCAACAATCCCATAAGTTCACCAATTATCCAAACAATAAGACCATCAAGTGACGATTACTTTCTAATCAAACCGAAACATTCTGCATTCTACGGTACTGCACTTAATACACTCTTAAATCAATTAGCCATCGATAAGCTAATAATGGTTGGTTTGGCAGGAAACATTTGTGTGCTTTTCTCTGCAAACGATGCTTATATGAGAGAGTATAAATTACATATACCCGCTAACTGCATTGCTTCTAATGATGACCACGATAACGAAAACGCCTTGATTATGATGAAAGATGTGTTGAAAGCAAATATCGACCCTTTGCCATGAATGTATCATGTATTGCCCACTCCCTTCATAAGTTATTTATAGTGTAATTAAATCATTAAATTTTGAATGCCTGTATTTGATCTATACTGAAACATTTAGGGAGGGTTTTACTTGCAAATACATGTGGTAAGACAGAATGATTCGTTAAGTGGTATAGCGATGGCCTATAGCACAACCATACAAGATTTAATCGATGCGAATGAATTACAGAATCCTAATCAACTTGTGGTCGGTCAAACGCTTGTTATTCCAATCATTGGTAGCTTTTATTGGGTACAGCCTGGCGATACACTCTATTTAATTGCACAACGATACGGCCTCACGGTGGAAGAGCTTGTAAATATCAATCAAATCTCACAAACAAACCCTTTAAGGGTTGGTCTACGCTTATACATTCCCGAGCGTCCAAAAACATCTGCCGAAATAAACGCCTATGTTGAGCCTAGAGGAGACACCGTCTCGGAAAACTTAATAGAAGCTTCAAGAAGTGCAGCACCCCATCTTACTTATTTAGCACCATTTAACTTTCAAGCGCTAAGAGATGGTTCGTTGCAAGAGCCGCCTTTAGATGAATTACCTGCTATCGCTGAACAAAATCAAAATGTCCTCATGATGGTCATATCTAATCAAGAAAACGCACAATTTAGTGATGAGCTAGCAAGCATACTACTCAACGATCAAGACATTCAAAACACATTCCTCAACAATATTGTTGCAACAGCAAAAAAATACAACTTCAAAGATATCCATTTTGATTTTGAATTCATTCGACCAGAAGATAAAGAAGCTTATAACCAATTCCTAATAAAAGCACGTGATCGCTTCCACCAAGAAGGCTGGCTCATATCAACTGCCCTTGCTCCTAAAACTAGCGCAGATCAAAAAGGGAAATGGTATGAAGGCCACGATTATAAAGCACATGGCGAAATTGTCGACTTTGTCATCATCATGACATATGAATGGGGATATAGTGGAGGACCTGCTATGGCCGTTTCACCTATTGGACCCGTGAGAGATGTCCTTGAATATGCAATAACAGAAATCCCGCCTGAAAAAATTATGATGGGGCAAAATCTATACGGCTATGATTGGACGCTTCCTTTTGTTCAAGGAACGATTGCACGTGCTATTAGTCCACAACAAGCTATACAGATTGCCCTAGAAAATAATGTGGCCATTCAATACGACCAAGAAGCACAAGCACCCTTCTTTTTATACACAGACAACGAAGGAAAAAGACATGAGGTTTGGTTTGAAGATGCCCGTTCCATTCAAGCGAAATTTGATTTATTGAAAGAGTTAAAGCTAAGAGGAGTAAGCTACTGGAAACTCGGTCTAGACTTTCCACAAAACTGGCTCCTCATTGATGAAAATTTTAATGTCGTAAAACGTTAAATCTATTTTAATCTCCTGTCTATTTTTTCATTCTTCATAGAGGTCTGACCTGTGTTAAAATGGAAGTTATGTTAGCTTAGGGGGAGACAAATAGATGAATCAAGTACCTTTTATTACAGTGGAAGGGCCGATTGGCGTAGGCAAGACCACGCTAGCTACAGCCCTTTCCACCCATTTTAACTACCATCTATTAAAGGAAATCGTCGATGAAAATCCATTTCTCGGAAAGTTTTATGAGAATATCGATGAGTGGAGTTTTCAAACTGAAATGTTTTTCTTATGTAATCGATATAAACAGCTGAAGGATATAAAAGACCGTTATATTTTGAATGATATGCCTGTCGTAGCTGATTATCATATTTTTAAAAACTTGATTTTTGCTAGTAAATCTCTTGAAGCACCTGAATATGAAAAATATGAGCAAATCTATCATATTTTAACGGATGATATGCCGAGACCAAATATCATTATTTATTTGCGGGCAAGCTTAGATACTTTACTAAAAAGAATTGAAAAGCGTGGACGCGAAATAGAAAAAAATATAAGTCCTCTCTATCTTGAACAATTATCCATTGATTACGATCTTAAAATGCAGGCATTTGAAAAACAACATCCAGATATCCCTATCCTTCACCTTGATGGTGATCAATTGGACTTTGTTCATAATAAGAATGACCTGCAATACATTATTGATATGGTAACAACGAGTATACAAACAAGGAGCACAAAAGCATGAATAGAAATAACTACGGCATACCAAATAACGCAATCATCACTGTAGCAGGAACGGTTGGTGTCGGAAAATCAACAATGACCAATTATTTAGCAGAAGCACTTAACTTCCGCACTTCTTTTGAAAAAGTGGACACAAATCCTTATTTAGACAAGTTTTATGCCGACTTTGAAAGATGGAGCTTTCATTTACAGATTTATTTTCTTGCTGAAAGATTTAAAGAACAAAAACGGATGTTCGAATATGGTGGAGGATTCATTCAAGATCGATCTATTTATGAAGATACCGGCATTTTTGCTAAAATGCATTATGAAAAAGGAACAATGTCACCAGTTGATTATGAAACCTATACAAGCCTTTTCGAGGCGATGGTTATGACACCCTATTTCCCACACCCTGATATTTTAATTTATTTGGAGGGCTCCCTAGAAGATATACTGGCGCGCATTAAAGAACGTGGGCGTCCAATGGAACAACAAACCTCCATTGATTATTGGAAAGAGATGCACGAGCGCTACGAAACCTGGATTGATCAATTTAGTGCATGTCCTATTTTACGATTAAATATTAATGAATATGACCTTGTCTCTAATCCATCAGACATCGATCAAGTACTCGAAAAAGTCGGCCACACATTAAAACAAACAATATAAAATATTTGCCTGTACTTAAATGGTACAGGCTGATTTTTGCTTAAAAATAAAAAAAGCCGCTACTATAAAGTAGCGACTCCATATCTCCAATTAATTATGCGCATGTTAAAAGTTATAATGGCGGAGGAAGAGGGATTCGAACCCCCGCGGGCTTTAACACCCCTGTCGGTTTTCAAGACCGATCCCTTCAGCCGGACTTGGGTATTCCTCCGTTTCGACAAGAAATAATATATCATCTATTGAAATAGAAGTCAATAGATTTTTTGCATAAATTCACAAACATGCATGTTAGAACTTTAAAAATAGGATCTGTCCTAAGAAACAGACCCTATCATCTTACTTATTTTGCTGGATTTATCACTTCTTTATTCCCCATATAAGGGCGAAGTACTTCTGGAATAACCACACTACCATCAGCTTGTTGATAATTTTCTAATATCGCAGCGACTGTACGTCCCACTGCTAACCCAGAGCCATTTAATGTATGAACATTCTCCGGCTTACCTTTAGCATCACGACGGAAGCGGATATTTGCACGTCTCGCTTGGAAAGCTTCAAAGTTACTACAAGAAGAAATTTCTCGATAATTATCGTAGCTAGGCATCCATACTTCAATATCGTACTTCTTCGCAGCTGTGAATCCTAAATCAGCAGTGCACATACTCATGACGCGATAAGGCAAACCAAGCAGTTGTAAAACCTTCTCTGCATTTTTTGTTAATTTCTCCAACTCGTTATAAGAGTCTTCTGGTTTAACAAACTTCACAAGCTCAACCTTATTAAACTGATGCTGACGAATAAGACCTCTCGTATCACGGCCAGCTGAGCCAGCTTCAGAACGGAAGCACGCACTAAATGCGGCGTAATTAATTGGTAATTGATCAGCACTTAAAATTTCATCGCGATGCATATTCGTGATGGGTACCTCCGCCGTTGGAATAAGGAAATAATCCTCACTCTCAATTAAAAATGCATCCTCTTCAAATTTTGGTAATTGTCCTGTACCTGTCATACTTGCACGATTAACCATATATGGTGGTAGGACTTCTTCGTATCCATGTTCTTCTGTATGGAGGTCCAACATAAAGTTATACAATGCGCGCTCTAATCTAGCACCTAACCCTTTATAAAATACAAAACGACTGCCAGTTACTTTTCCTGCTCGTTCAAAATCTAAAATTCCAAGCTCAGTTGCTATATCCCAATGCGGTTTAAATTCAAAATCAAATCCCTTTACTTCTCCCCATTGCCAAGCTAAGACATTGTCATCCTCTGTCTCCCCAACGGGTACACTTTCATGTGGGATGTTTGGAATACTGAGTAAGATAAGCTCTAATTCAGCTTCTACTTCACGTAACTCATGGTCTAAATCCTTAATTTGGTCACCAACTTGCCTCATTTCAGCAATTAATTGGTCCGCATCTTTTTTCTCTCGTTTTAAAACAGCCACTTGCTGTGATACTTCATTTCTTTTGCTTTTAAGCTCTTCCGTTTTTACAAGTAATTCTCGGCGTTTTACATCCAAATCCTCAAACTTCTCAAGATCAGAAATATCTTCCCCACGGTGTTTTTCTAGTTTTTCTTTTACTTCAGCAAAATTAGCCCTTAAATATTTGATATCTAACATAGCCTTTCCCTCCATATTCAATTTGTGAAAACAAAAAACTCCCGTCCCCTATAAAGGGACGAGAGTTACCCGCGTTGCCACCCTAGTTAAAAGTATAGTCCATACTTTTCACTTTAAATCTTTAACGAGGTTTACCCGAGAGCTTTTACTTACAAAAAATGTGTTCCAAGCTCTACGCAAAGGATGGATTCTCAAGTGCTTTTGTCTGGTTTGCACCAACCACCAGCTCTCTATGGCAAAAGTGTACTTGATACTACTTCCTTCTTTATGCTTTCTTTTATTCAACTTATTAGTAATACATAATTTACTATAATTATAAGCCAAATGCAACTACATTATTCAAGAAAACCAACCTTTAACAGTAGATGCAACACTGTCCCAAACATCTCCAAAGAATCCACCAACACCACGCATAGATAAAACGAACCAGTTCGCTTTTTCAACCGATTCAGAAGCGATGACATCAACTCTTGTTTGGTTAGCATTTAAAAATTCAATCGCATTACCATCTTTATCTTCAACCGTTAAATAACCAACAACATCACCTTTTTTTACAGGAGCTGTTAATTGACCTTGATCATTTAATAAATCTTCATTAATCACAAGCTTTGGTTGATAATTCTCTTCTTCGCCATTTTTAACAGTTAATGTAATGGCCTCTTTTGATTCAATCGCTACTGCATTTTCTTTCCCTTTTTCAACGGCAAGTTTTTCTTTATCTTTCACTTGATAGCCAGCAGGAACGATCTCTTTTTTATCAAAATTAGAGAACGCGTAATCAAACATTTTCTTTGTTTCGTCGAATCTAGCTTGATTATAACCAGAATCGCCGCCACCTTTAGCATTCATAACAACTGTTACATATCTTTTCCCATCACGTTCAGCTGTTCCTGTAAAAGAAGAACCTGCAAAATCAGTTGTCCCTGTCTTTAACCCATCTACACCTTCATAGCCGTAGACCAGTTCAGGTAACATCCAGTTCCAATTTTCCATATCAATTTTATCTTCAGTGCCTTCTCTAAATGTTTTTCTAGGAATGCTTGCTGTTTCTAAAACTTGAGGAAAATCCGTGAGGAGCGTTGTCGCTAGTTTAGCTGTTGCTCTAGCAGACATCACATTTTCTTCATCTTCATTACCTGTCGAATGGTAACCTTTTAAATCCTTGTTATTTAAACCAGAAGAATTGACGAATTTATAATCTTCTAACCCTAATTCCTCTGCTTTTTCATTCATCATTTGCACAAAGTTCTTTTCAGATCCAGCAATTGTCTCAGCAATGGCAATTGTTGCTCCATTTGCGGAATAAATAGTCATTGCTTCAAATAATTCCTTAATGCTGTATGTCCCATCTCTTCTAAGAGGAACATTCGAAAGCGCTGTGTCATGAGACACTTTCCAAACGTACTCACTTACAGCATACTCTTGATCCCATGATACTCGACCTTCATCAATAGCTTCTAATAAAAGATACTCGGTCATCATTTTTGACATACTTGCAATACCAAGCACCTTATCAATGTTTTTCCCGTATAAAACTCTACCTGTTTCTGCATCTACTAGAATAGCTGCATCTGCATTAATATTAAGTATATCTTCTTTTGCACTTGCTTTATGTACATTTGGAAGAATGCCTAACACCATAATCAACACCAAGAAACTTGCAACAACTTTACGATATCCTTTTCTTCTCAATTCCAAAGCCCTCCAACTTTTTTTTCAGCTTTTGTTATTTTATCATAAGATGTCCTTCATGGATACAAACAACCTTTTCCTAATCTTGGCGTTTTCATGAACATCCCTTTTCTTTCTCTATTCCTTAGGTCAATCCGCCTGAGAAAACATTGTGTGTTTTGCTAACAATGACGAAAGTCTGATATCTTTCCAGGCAAAAAAAAGTAAGAGGACCAGCCCTCTTACTTTTTTAAAAAAATTATAATGAATAATTTGGTGCTTCTTTCGTAATTTGGATATCATGTGGGTGACTTTCTTTAAGACCAGCACCTGTCATACGGATAAACTGTGCATTTTCTCTTAAGAATTCTAAATTTGCTGCCCCGCAGTAACCCATACCAGAGCGAACGCCACCAACTAACTGATAAATCGTATCTGCTAATGAACCTTTAAATGGAATACGTCCTTCAATGCCTTCTGGAACGAATTTCTTATTATCTTCTTGGAAGTAACGATCCTTTGATCCTTTTTCCATAGAAGTAACGGATCCCATTCCACGATAAACTTTAAATTGACGTCCTTGGAAAATTTCAGTTTCACCTGGACTTTCAGATACACCAGCTAACATACTTCCTAGCATAACTGCATGTCCACCAGAAGCTAATGCTTTCACGATATCTCCTGAATACTTAATCCCACCATCAGCGATAATCGCTTTACCATGTTTACGTGCTTCTGTTGCACAATCATATACCGCTGTAATTTGTGGCACGCCAACACCTGCTACCACACGAGTTGTACAAATAGATCCAGGTCCAATACCTACCTTTACAACATCAGCTCCAGCTTCAAACAATGCACGTGTACCTTCAGCAGTAGCTACATTACCTGCTACAACTGTCAGGTCAGGGTATTTGTCTTTAATTTCTTTTACTGTATTAATAACGCCCGCTGAGTGGCCGTGAGCCGTATCGACTACTACTACATCAACTTGAGCTTTAACAAGTAACTCTAATCTTTTCATTGTATCTTTTGTTATACCGATTGCTGCACCAGCAAGTAAACGACCTTGTGCATCTTTCGCTGAGTTAGGGAACTCAATGACTTTTTCAATATCTTTAATAGTAATAAGACCTTTTAATACACCATTATCATCAACAAGAGGTAATTTCTCAATTTTATACTTTTGCAGAATTTTTTCTGCTTCTTGTAGCGTTGTACCTACTGAAGCAGTTACTAAGTTTTCTTTCGTCATTACATCAGAGATCTTAATAGAGAAATCTTGAATGAAACGAAGGTCACGGTTTGTAATAATACCAACAAGTTTTTGTTCGTCAAGATTATTTACAATTGGAACACCTGATATACGATATTTGCCCATTAAATGTTCAGCATCATACACTTGTTGTTCGGGAGTAAGGAAAAACGGATCAGAAATAACGCCACTCTCAGAGCGTTTGACTTTATCAACTAAATCTGCCTGTTGCTCAATGGACATGTTTTTGTGAATAATACCTAATCCACCCTGGCGTGCCATTGCAATAGCCATTTCAGCTTCAGTTACTGTATCCATACCAGCACTGATAATTGGAACATTCAATTTTACCTTTTCAGACAGTCTCACCGACAAATCGACATCTTTCGGCAATACCTCAGATTTAGCAGGGACAAGCAGTACATCATCAAAAGTTAAACCTTCTTTTTCAAATTTAGTTTCCCACATTTTTTTGACCTCCTGAACATGAAAATATTATTAGTAGGTTATCAATTGGACAAAATACTGTCAAGGACACTGCTATAAGTTGGATTTTTCAGATTATTTGGAGGTTGTATATTTTGAAGCATTCTTACAACAATTGGCAATCATATTTACCCTTTTTTTCAACAGAAACAACCAAAGCATTTTTAAAAAAAAGTTATCAAAACGAAGGAATTGAACAAGCATCACAAAAGAGTTTTGAAAATACTTATCCGTTTATATACTACATTGAACACGGTAAGGTTTACTATGAACAAGCCGCCGCTGCCCCGTTAATCATTAAACCTATTCTTTATTTCTACGGCCTAGTTCATCTAATAAAAGCTTGTATTTTAACTATTGACCCTCTTTATCCAGATACGACCTCCGTACTGGCTCATGGTGTTTCGACAAGAAAAAAGAAAAAGCAGCAATACCTCTTTTTAAAAGATGAAGTGAAACTACAAAAGAGTGGCTTATTTCCATATATGGCAGAAAAAATGTTCCATATGAAACATCTAGAAGGGGATAAATTTTATATGGTTGATTTATTGAGACAAATCCCAGAGATGGAAATAATGTTTCAGTCTATCCAAAAAGAACAAACATTTATTGATATAAAAAAAGAAAAAGATAACTTCTTTATCCCAATAACCATTCTTAATCATTATCATATGACTGAATCGAGATTTTCTACTTTTCTTTCCGAAAAACTACAAGTGGATAAAAAGGATATTCTCTATACGAAGGAACATATAAAATTTCCTCAAAACAAAGAGATCAATCGATATTTCAAATATAATATTGTAAATAAAAATTATTCATTACCTATCGAAAGAAGTCCATTAAATGATTATCCAGAATTATTTTCCCATTACTTATTACTCTATAATTTAAGCATGATTGCAAGATATGAAACAGAATGGTGGAATGAATGCATTAAGTTAATGACAAATAATGATTATCCATTTATTCACCAGTTCCTCGATTTGACGGAACAGAAAAGCCCATTTCTCATTTATAATTTTCTTGAATCAAGAAAATTTCATTGCCAAGGAAATAAAAAGAGATGATAGAAGATTCACATTGGAAATAAAAAATCACAAAAAAGAGCACATACAAATGATGTGCTCTTTTATCTTGCCCGGCAACGTCC
Source organism: Cytobacillus sp. OWB-43 (assembly GCF_034651445.1). NCBI lineage: Bacteria > Bacillati > Bacillota > Bacilli > Caryophanales > Bacillaceae > Cytobacillus > Cytobacillus sp. OWB-43. Next base: position 14,355 of record NZ_JAYEFF010000013.1, read on the forward strand.
TACTCTCACAAGGGGACAGCCCCTAACTACCATCGGCGCTGAGA
>NZ_JAYEFF010000014.1:0-2880 GCF_034651445.1 Cytobacillus sp. OWB-43
ATGGTTAAGTTAATAAGGGCGCACGGTGAATGCCTTGGCACTAGGAGCCGATGAAGGACGGGACTAACACCGATATGCTTCGGGGAGCTGTAAGTAAGCTTTGATCCGGAGATTTCCGAATGGGGAAACCCCCTATCCGTTATGGGATAGGATCCATACCTGAATACATAGGGTATGGAAGGCAGACCCGGGGAACTGAAACATCTAAGTACCCGGAGGAAGAGAAAGCAAACGCGATTCCCTGAGTAGCGGCGAGCGAAACGGGATTAGCCCAAACCAAGAGGCTTGCCTCTTGGGGTTGTAGGACATTCTATACGGAGTTACAAAGGAACGAGATAGACGAAGAGGTCTGGAAAGGCCCGCCATAGGAGGTAAAAGCCCTGTAGTTGAAACTTCGTTCCCTCCAGAGTGGATCCTGAGTACGGCGGGACACGAGAAATCCCGTCGGAAGCAGGGAGGACCATCTCCCAAGGCTAAATACTCCCTAGTGACCGATAGTGAACCAGTACCGTGAGGGAAAGGTGAAAAGCACCCCGGAAGGGGAGTGAAAGAGATCCTGAAACCGTGTGCCTACAAGTAGTTAGAGCCCGTTAATGGGTGATAGCGTGCCTTTTGTAGAATGAACCGGCGAGTTACGATTACATGCGAGGTTAAGTTGGACAGACGGAGCCGTAGCGAAAGCGAGTCTGAATAGGGCGAATGAGTATGTGGTCGTAGACCCGAAACCAGGTGATCTACCCATGTCCAGGGTGAAGTCCAGGTAACACTGGATGGAGGCCCGAACCCACGTACGTTGAAAAGTGCGGGGATGAGGTGTGGGTAGCGGAGAAATTCCAATCGAACTTGGAGATAGCTGGTTCTCTCCGAAATAGCTTTAGGGCTAGCCTCATGCGTAAGAATCTTGGAGGTAGAGCACTGTTTGGACTAGGGGCCCTCATCGGGTTACCGAATTCAGACAAACTCCGAATGCCAAAGATTTATCCATGGGAGTCAGACTGCGAGTGATAAGATCCGTAGTCAAGAGGGAAACAGCCCAGACCACCAGCTAAGGTCCCAAAGTATACGTTAAGTGGAAAAGGATGTGGAGTTGCTTAGACAACCAGGATGTTGGCTTAGAAGCAGCCACCATTTAAAGAGTGCGTAATAGCTCACTGGTCGAGTGACTCCGCGCCGAAAATGTACCGGGGCTAAACGTATCACCGAAGCTGTGGATTGAACATCGTTGATGTTCAGTGGTAGGAGAGCGTTCTAAGGGCGTTGAAGCTAGACCGTAAGGACTGGTGGAGCGCTTAGAAGTGAGAATGCCGGTATGAGTAGCGAAAGATGGGTGAGAATCCCATCCACCGAATGCCTAAGGTTTCCTGAGGAAGGCTCGTCCGCTCAGGGTTAGTCGGGACCTAAGCCGAGGCTGAAAAGCGTAGGCGATGGACAACAGGTTGATATTCCTGTACCACCGTATTCTGTTTGAGTGATGGGGGGACGCAGGAGGATAGGGTAAGCGCACTATTGGATGTGCGTCTAAGCAGTTAGAGGGACCATGAGGCAAATCCCATGGTCACATACCTTGAGCTGTGATAGCGAGGGAAATTTAGTACCGAAGTTCTTGATTCCACACTGCCAAGAAAAGCCTCTAGCGAGGAATAAGGTGCCCGTACCGCAAACCGACACAGGTAGGCGAGGAGAGAATCCTAAGGTGAGCGAGAGAACTCTCGTTAAGGAACTCGGCAAAATGACCCCGTAACTTCGGGAGAAGGGGTGCTCATTAGGGTGTTAAAGCCTTGATGAGCCGCAGTGAATAGGCCCAGGCGACTGTTTAGCAAAAACACAGGTCTCTGCGAAGCCGCAAGGCGAAGTATAGGGGCTGACGCCTGCCCGGTGCTGGAAGGTTAAGAGGAGAGGTTAGCTCACGCGAAGCTTTGAATCGAAGCCCCAGTAAACGGCGGCCGTAACTATAACGGTCCTAAGGTAGCGAAATTCCTTGTCGGGTAAGTTCCGACCCGCACGAAAGGCGTAACGATCTGGGCACTGTCTCAACGAGAGACTCGGTGAAATTATAGTACCTGTGAAGATGCAGGTTACCCGCGACAGGACGGAAAGACCCCGTGGAGCTTTACTGTAGCCTGATATTGAATTTTGGTACAGCTTGTACAGGATAGGTAGGAGCCTTAGAAGCCGGAGCGCTAGCTTCGGTGGAGGCGTCGGTGGGATACTACCCTGGCTGTATTGAAATTCTAACCCACATCCCTTATCGGGATGGGAGACAGTGTCAGGTGGGCAGTTTGACTGGGGCGGTCGCCTCCTAAAGAGTAACGGAGGCGCCCAAAGGTTCCCTCAGAATGGTTGGAAATCATTCGTAGAGTGTAAAGGCACAAGGGAGCTTGACTGCGAGACCTACAAGTCGAGCAGGGACGAAAGTCGGGCTTAGTGATCCGGTGGTTCCGCATGGAAGGGCCATCGCTCAACGGATAAAAGCTACCCCGGGGATAACAGGCTTATCTCCCCCAAGAGTCCACATCGACGGGGAGGTTTGGCACCTCGATGTCGGCTCATCGCATCCTGGGGCTGTAGTCGGTCCCAAGGGTTGGGCTGTTCGCCCATTAAAGCGGTACGCGAGCTGGGTTCAGAACGTCGTGAGACAGTTCGGTCCCTATCCGTCGTGGGCGCAGGAAATTTGAGAGGAGCTGTCCTTAGTACGAGAGGACCGGGATGGACGCACCGCTGGTGTACCAGTTGTCTTGCCAAAGGCATCGCTGGGTAGCTATGTGCGGAAGGGATAAGTGCTGAAAGCATCTAAGCATGAAGCCCCCCTCGAGATGAGATTTCCCATAGCGCAAGCTAGTAAGATCCCTGAAAGATGATCAGGTTGATAGGTTAGAGGTG
>NZ_JAYEFF010000016.1:0-1437 GCF_034651445.1 Cytobacillus sp. OWB-43
TGTAGTGACCCCTAAAAGTTAGACACAGTTATTTCATGAGGCAACTTGTTCAAAATGAGTTCGGTATTGTACCGGACTCATTTTCAATTTTCCCTTTAACCGTTTCCTATTATAGTATTCTATATATTTTTCTAATTCTAGTTTAAAGTGGTTCACACTTTCAAATTCCTTAAAATAAAGCAATTCTGACTTCAGTATCCCAAAGAAGTTTTCCATTACAGAGTTATCGTAACAGTTACCTTTACGTGACATACTCTGTTTAACCCCTTTTGCTTGAAGCAAGTTGCGATATTGGTTCATTTGATAATGCCATCCTTGGTCGGAATGCATGAGTAATTGATGCCTTTCTGGTAAGGATTCTAATGCTTTTTCTAACATGTCCGAAACTAATGAATACGTTGGTCGAGAACCGATGGTATACGTAATAATTTCACCATTAAATAAATCTAATACAGGCGATAGATACAGCTTTTCACCAAATAGCTTGAATTCTGTAATATCTGTTACCCATTTTTCATTCGGTGCGTCCGCACTAAATTGACGGTCTAAATGATTTGGCGCTATTTTACCGACTGTGCCTTTATAAGATTTATACCTTTTCATCCGCACTAGGCATCTTAAACCCAGCTCTTTCATGATTCGTTGAACCTTCTTATGATTTACTTTTTTCCCACGATTCACTAGCTCATCCCGAATACGACGGTAACCGTAACGACCTTCATGTTCTTCATAAATGGCTTGGATTTCTCCTTTTATATCGGTGTCTGGATCAAGTCGATTCATTCGTTTTACTAAATTATAATAGGTGCTGCGTGGAATGCCAGCGAGTTTTACGAGTGACTTCACCGAATACTTATGCCTTAACTCATAGACTACTTGTGCTTTGTCTTGTTTGGTGATTTTTCCTTGTTTTGAACTAAGGCATTCAACTTTTTTAAATACTCATTTTCCATTTCCAGTTGTTTTATTCGATTTTCTAGTGCTTCAAAAGAACGGTCAGTAGAACTTTGTTTATTTGAATCTTTTTTCATGGATAGACGCCCCTGTTCCTGTGACTGAAGGGCATCTATCCCTTGTGTTTCAAACTTTCTTTTCCATACAGCTAGAGTGGAATGCGCTGGGATATTAAAAATAGCTGCCGTTTCACATAGAGAAGTACCATTTTCAGTCATATATTGTAGTACTTCTAGTTTAAACATTTGTGTATAACTTGTACAACGTTTCACCAATGCCTCTGCACCATTGTAGTTGTATTGTCTTACCCATTTAACAATCGATTTGTGATCTATTCCAATAGATTCTCCAATTTCTCTGTAACTTTCTTTTCCGCTTAAATAGCGAGTCACGGCTTGTAGCTTCATTTCCGCAGTAAATTTGGACAAAAAAACTGCACCTCCAATAGTTGTAGATAGTGTCTAACAATTGGGGTGCAGTTCA
>NZ_JAYEFF010000017.1:0-962 GCF_034651445.1 Cytobacillus sp. OWB-43
TGCCGGGCATACATATTGGAGGATTAGCTCAGCTGGGAGAGCATCTGCCTTACAAGCAGAGGGTCGGCGGTTCGATCCCGTCATCCTCCACCATTTTTTTGTGTTTATTTGCCGGCCTAGCTCAATTGGTAGAGCAACTGACTTGTAATCAGTAGGTTGGGGGTTCAAGTCCTCTGGCCGGCACCACTTGTACGAGCCATTAGCTCAGTTGGTAGAGCATCTGACTTTTAATCAGAGGGTCGAAGGTTCGAGTCCTTCATGGCTCACCATTTATATATGCGGGTGTGGCGGAATTGGCAGACGCACCAGACTTAGGATCTGGCGCCGCAAGGCGTGGGGGTTCGACTCCCTTCACCCGCACCATTTTTATTTTGAATATTTGCGGAAGTAGTTCAGTGGTAGAACATCACCTTGCCAAGGTGAGGGTCGCGGGTTCGAATCCCGTCTTCCGCTCCAATAAGTGCCGGGGTGGCGGAACTGGCAGACGCACAGGACTTAAAATCCTGCGGTAGGTGACTACCGTACCGGTTCGATTCCGGTCCTCGGCACCACTTATTGATGCGCCCGTAGCTCAATTGGATAGAGCGTTTGACTACGGATCAAAAGGTTAGGGGTTCGACTCCTCTCGGGCGCGCCATAAACGGGAAGTAGCTCAGCTTGGTAGAGCACTTGGTTTGGGACCAAGGGGTCGCAGGTTCGAATCCTGTCTTCCCGACCATTTTTATTACTCTTTTTGGGGCCTTAGCTCAGCTGGGAGAGCGCCTGCTTTGCACGCAGGAGGTCAGCGGTTCGATCCCGCTAGGCTCCACCAAAAACATTTTAAAAAAGTTATTGACATAACAAGTTAAGATGTTGTATGATTATAAAGTCGCTTCTGAAGCGAATGAGATTGTTCTTTGAAAACTGAACGAACGTAAAACGTCAAGCGTAATTCTAAAAAAGCTGATTTATCAGCAACAAAG
>NZ_JAYEFF010000018.1:0-703 GCF_034651445.1 Cytobacillus sp. OWB-43
GCTTACTTACAGCTCCCCGAAGCATATCGGTGTTAGTCCCGTCCTTCATCGGCTCCTAGTGCCAAGGCATTCACCGTGCGCCCTTATTAACTTAACCATTGTTCGGCTTGCGATAAGCTACGCATTTCGGCGTCAGCTCACTCGTCAACATCCTCATGTGCACAAGACGCACACTCCGGTGTTTCCTCGCTCGCTTCCTTGAACTGCTTGCTTCTCACAACCCTCTCGGTTGTGTTTATTAAAAAAGTTTAGTATCTTAAATCAATCTATAATATATAGAGAGAAAAAATAACTAAGGTGGCGATTACTCGGTAATCTTCTTCATTACATTATCTAGTTTTCAAAGAACGATTTGTTGGTGGAGCCTAGCGGGATCGAACCGCTGACCTCCTGCGTGCAAAGCAGGCGCTCTCCCAGCTGAGCTAAGGCCCCGTATTAAAGTTAAAATGGTGGGCCTAAATGGACTCGAACCATCGACCTCACGCTTATCAGGCGTGCGCTCTAACCAGCTGAGCTATAGGCCCACATAACTTCACGGTAAAGTATTTAATCATATCAAAGAGATTGCACTCTCAAAACTGAACGAACAGTCTAACATCAAGTTAATTCCGTATATTCCTTAGAAAGGAGGTGATCCAGCCGCACCTTCCGATACGGCTACCTTGTTACGACTTCACCCCAATCATCTGTCCCACCTTAGGCG
>NZ_JAYEFF010000019.1:0-644 GCF_034651445.1 Cytobacillus sp. OWB-43
CTTCCAGACAAAGCAGGGGAGTCGACCCTCCCGTCCAGATCAGGAGGGGAGAAAGGCCTCAGAGGAGGGGGTGCCGGAAAACCTCAGGGTTCCTCTCGAGGGAGACCGGGATTTCGGGGAACTTTGTGGGTCGCATCAAGGGTGCCAAGTGCCCTTTCGACCTCCAATTCCTAACGTGGGACTTCTCCTGAGGCGCTGTAGCGGGAAAGGGCTTCATCTTGCGATGACGGGGGAGCCACGTGGTTTTTCTCGAGTTACGGCGGGATTCTCGAGTTACGACGGGGAATTCAGGATGCCTCTTGTGTTGGCCCAGGCAAGTCCAATCTTCCACTCGAGTTGCGAAGGAAAGCTGGGCATTGCTCTCGAGTGACTGCAGGGCCAATAGACCTCATCTAGGCTTGTGTCCAGAAGCCAATGTTCCTCTCCAGGGGCGACAGGGATCTCGGGGTTGCATTCCAGACGCACCCGGGGAGACAGGCATTCATCTCGAGTGGAAGCAAAGAACCCCGCTCTGCTCTCGAATCGCGACGGGTATCTCTTGGAGCTCACTGGGTGGACTCAAGGGAGTCAAGCGTCCTGAGGCGTTTGGAGAGAGGCCGCGAGATTGGTCTCTAGGCCATGCAGGAGACGAAGGCCCTCATCTC
>NZ_JAYEFF010000020.1:0-356 GCF_034651445.1 Cytobacillus sp. OWB-43
TAGTAAGATCCCTGAAAGATGATCAGGTTGATAGGTTAGAGGTGGAAGTGTGGCGACACATGCAGCTGACTAATACTAATCGATCGAGGACTTAACCAATTCGAAATGCGGAGGCGCCTTGCCCAGGTGCGACAAGCATAAGGCGAATTTGACAGGAGGTTGTTCTTTAACCTCATGACAAATTTGACTTATGACCTCGAGCAACTAGGCGCCGCAGCTGGACAGAACTACGTAAGTAGTATCCTACAGCACGCATTCAGGCGATTACTCAATAAATATCTTCTTCAACATTACCTAGTTTTGAGGGAACGATTCCCTTACAATTTCATAGTCCGGTGGCGATAGCGAGAAGGTCA
>NZ_JAYEFF010000003.1:0-41354 GCF_034651445.1 Cytobacillus sp. OWB-43
CGAGTCACGGCTTGTAGCTTCATTTCCGCAGTAAATTTGGACAAAAAAACTGCACCTCCAATAGTTGTAGATAGTGTCTAACAATTGGGGTGCAGTTCACATTGCCTGCGGGGTCTCAGCTTTCCCTCTATTTCCTGCAGGAGTCGAGTGTCTTCCGCTTCTTTCACTATTCTTATTCATATAAGGGTTCAAATCACAGAAAAAAACCGAATGATTAGATGTTAATCATTCGGATAAATCATTAGCTATATACTTATGTCCCAACCTCTATGCTTTATGCCACGTGATTTTGTTTGCGTTTTTTTGCCTTTTCTGCAGTCGCAGTAAACAATACATCAGAAGATGAGTTCAATGCGGTTTCACAAGAGTCTTGTAGAACTCCAATAATGAATCCAACTGCAACGACCTGCATGGCTACATCATTAGAAATCCCGAACAAGCTAGCTGCTAGAGGAATTAATAATAGAGAGCCCCCAGCGACACCTGATGCACCGGCAGCAGATACAGCAGATAGGACACTTAAAATAATGGCTGTCCAAAGATCTACTTCAATACCTAGAGTATGGGCAGCGGCTAGTGTTAATACGGAGATAGTCACAGCAGCTCCTGCCATATTAATTGTAGCACCTAGTGGGATAGAGATAGAATAAGTATCTTCATCTAAATCCATCTTTTTACAAAGATTTAAGTTTACAGGGATATTAGCAGCAGAGCTTCTAGTGAAGAATGCAGTAATCGCACTTTCTCTTAATGTTTGTAAAACCATTGGATAAGGGTTTTCTCTTGTGAAAATGAAAACGATCAATGGGTTAACTACAAGTGCAATAAAGAACATACAGCCAAGCAACAAGATTAAAAGCTGTCCATATTCTGTTAATGCGGAAAGGCCATTAGAAGCAATCGCATCAAAAACAAGACCTAAAATACCGATTGGTGCTAACTCAATTACCCATTTAACAATAGTAGTAATCGCGTCTGAGATGTTTGCTAATGCCGTTTTGGTTGTATCTGCAGCAATTGATTTTAAAACAATACCTAATACAATTGCCCAAGCTAAAATACCAATATAATTCGCATTCATCAATGCGTTAACTGGATTATCTACTATATTAAATAATAATGTTTGTAATACTTCTACAATCCCGCCAGGTGGTGTTACATCATCTGCTCCCGTTTGGAGTGTAAGGCTTACAGGGAAAATGAAGCTAGCAATTACGGCGATGACACCAGCTGAAAATGTTCCTATTGCATATAGAAAGATAATCATTTTCATATTCGTTTGTTGGCCTGTTTTATGACTAGCAATGGCGTTTATAACTAGAAATAAGACTAAAATTGGTGCAACAGCTTTTAAAGCACCGACAAATAGAGAACCAAATATAGAAATCCAACTAGCTTGTGGAACAACTAAAGCTAATATAATACCAATAATCAGACCAGCTAGAATACGCTTTACTAAACTAATTTCGCTCCATTTACGTATGAAGTTTTTCATGATGCTCCTCCAAATTCAAATTTAATATATTAATATAATGTACAGTTGTCGCGTCCACGTGGACAATATCTTTCAATAAGTGTATCACGAATTGTTCATTAACGGAATAAGAAATTATTTCGAAATATTCATTTTTGATAGATGATTTTCCTTCAAAGAGTCTATGTGCTGCTCTTTCTTTAATAGATATAAAATAAAAATAGTAAATGATGGCATTCGCAAGATATGTTACTTCCCGTTCGCTAGTTTGAGATTTTTTGTGATCGTTTTACATAATGATTAATTGTCTTCCTTCCTTTTTATTACATATTTAATATATTTATAAAGCAGCGACGAAGGTATTTGAATTTACCTAGGTTTATAAAAACGTAAGTTCCTGCTTTATTATTTTTCATTTTGATTATATAGATATTTCACAGGTAAATACCATTGAATGGAATGTTATTGTAAAATATTTCATATATTAAATACTATTGACTGCAGCTTGATTATCTGCAATAATAAACTCAATTAAATACTGGTACCTTTAATTCAGTCCAGAGAGGCTGGCAAGGGCAGCGGATATCATTATTTCTGTAGTGATATAGTATTTTCTAGAGAGAAATACTATATATAATCATATACAGATAATGAAATTAGGGGCTAATTGTCAGATCTAACTGATGATTAGTCTCTTTTTTTTCTGCTTTTTGGTATCAGAAAACTGATGGAGGGATTTACAAATGAGTAAAATCGATCAAGAGTTTTCGTGGCAAGCGGTGCCAAAATCGCAGAGAAATAATTTCTGGAAGACATTATTTGTTATGTTAGGGTTCACGTTTTTCTCAGCAAGCATGTTAGCAGGAGGCGAGCTTGGTATAGGACTCAGCTTTAGTGAGTTTATTATCATCGTCCTCTTAGGGAATTTACTATTAGGCATATATACAGGTGCTCTTGCACATATTGCTGCCAAGACAGGATTGTCCACACATCTTTTAGCTAAATATGCTTTTGGAGAGAAAGGGTCGTATTTACCTTCCTTTTTACTAGGATTTACGCAAGTCGGTTGGTTTGGTGTTGGTGTGGCTATGTTTGCTGTTCCTGTAGCAACAGCGCTAGATTGGAATGTGTATGCACTTATCTTTGGTTTCGGTATTGCGATGACAATCACTTCTCTCTACGGGATGAAGTCATTGGTTATTTTAGGGTTTATTGCAGTACCAGCAATCACACTCTTGGGTGGTTATTCAGTTATAGAAGGAATTTCAGCTTTTGGTGGCTTAGAAGGCTTAATGGATTATACACCTGCGCAAACGATGACAGTTGCTGCAGCATTGTCCATCTGCATAGGGTCATTTATAAGCGGCGGAACATTGACACCTGACTTTGCAAGGTTTGCTAGGACTTCTAAGCAAGCCGTAACAGCGACGGTCATCGCCTTTTTCTTAGGAAATTCACTTATGTTTTTATTTGGTGCAGTCGGTGCGATGGCATATGGTTTAGCTGATATATCTGAAGTCATGTTTTTACAGGGATTGATGATTCCAGCTGTACTTGTATTAGGACTTAACATCTGGACAACGAATGATAACGCCTTATATGCATCGGGGCTTGGTTTTGCCAATATTACGAAGATTTCCAAGAAAGTATTTGTTGTCGTAAATGGTTTGGTTGGTACCATCTTTGCTATGTGGATGTACAATAACTTCGTTGGTTTCTTAAATATCCTAAGTGCTGCCGTACCATCTATCGGTGCGATTATCATAGCCGATTACTTCTTCATTAAACGTAGAAACTATGAAGGATTTGAGCAAGCGAAATTTAAAGTCATTAATTGGGTGGCCATGGGAGCATGGGCACTAGGGGTTACTTTTGCTCAAATTATGCCGGGCATCACACCTCTTAATGCATTGTTTGGCACAGCAATCATTTATATCGTTTTAACCTTCATTGTAGCAAAAATATCAAAATCTAAGGAGATGACAACTAATGATCATACAGAACGCGAAATTACGGGGTAAAGAAGGGCTATGGCAATTAATTATTAAAGATGGTGTTTTTCACGAGATTACACAAAAAACAATTGAAGTTCCAGATGGTGAACAAGTAATTGATGTTGATGGGGCGCTCACTTTACCTCCATTTATTGAACCTCATATTCATCTGGATACAACTTTAACAGCAGGTGAGCCAGAATGGAATAGAAGTGGTACTTTATTTGAGGGAATCCAAAGATGGTCAGAGCGGAAAGCATTTTTAACTCCAGAAGATGTTAAAACAAGGGCGAAGCAAGCGCTAAAATGGCAAATTGCCCAAGGGATTCAGCATGTTCGCACACATGTCGATACCACAGATACAACCTTAACAGCTGTTAAAGCTTTATTGGAAGTAAAGGAAGAAATGAAAGACTATGTTAATATCCAGCTTGTTGCTTTCCCGCAAGAAGGGATTTTATCGTATCCAAGTGGGGCAGAGCTGATGGAAGAAGCGTTGAAAATGGGTGTCGATGTCGTTGGTGGTATTCCACACTTTGAATTTACAAGAGAATATGGCGTAGAGTCGATGAAGATTGCTTTTGACCTTGCCGAAAAATACAATCGTTTAATTGATATTCATTGTGATGAAATAGATGATGAACAGTCACGTTTTGTTGAGGTTGTTGCTAAAGAGGCGTATGAGCGGGGTTTAGGAACACGAACAACAGCAAGTCATACGACAGCGATGGGTTCTTATAATGATGCTTACACATATAAGCTATTCCGCTTACTGAAGATGTCTAACATTAATTTTGTTTCAAACCCATTAGTCAACATTCATTTGCAAGGAAGATTTGATACGTATCCAAAAAGAAGGGGATTGACTAGGGTAAAAGAAATCCAAGAAGCTGGACTTAATATTTGCTTTGGTCATGATGATATTTTTGACCCTTGGTATCCTCTAGGAACAGGAAATATGTTACAAGTACTTCATATGGGTATTCACGCTTCACAGTTGCTAGGTTATGAACAAATTGTCAATTCAATCGATTTGATTACGAAAAATAGTGCAAAGACATTACAAATCGAGGATGAATATGGTATTGAGAAAGGTAAACCGGCGAATTTTATTATCCTTGAAGCAGAAAATGAATATGAGGCCGTTAGGAAACAAGCGACAATCCTTTATTCTATTCGCGGAGGTAAAGTGATAGCTGAAACGAAGCCACAAGTAACCAATATTACATTTGGAGATCATGTTGAGCAAGTTAATTTTAAAAAATGAATTTCAAGATAATGACCACAGAGAAAATCTGTGGTTTTTTCTATAAGAATTTTTGAATGAAGCACACAAAATTATTTATCGGCAAAAGGAAGAGGAGTGGTTTTAGTAAAAGGGTATGAATAATATCTAGTTTTTAGATGTTTAACCCTTCTATTATTAACTACTAAGACCATTCCACAACCTCAGCCAGTATTCTGTTGGATCCACCGCAGGTAGAGCGGCTGATAGTGCTTTAACTTTCCCCGTCAATCATTTCCCAAAAGTGCCAAGAGGCTTTGGACATTTGTTTCTCTTTGAGGCGCAAAATAACAGGTTCCATTTGATATTCATAAGATTGTATTGCTCGAACTTCAATATTTTCAAATAGTTGAGGAGAATTGTCCATTTGCGGAATCATTGATATCCCAAGACCTTTACTGACAAGTTGGATGGCCATCATCACATCTTTACATTCAATAATGATATTTGGAGTTATATTTCTTTCTTCAAAGGACTTAAGAATATTTTCAGTGAAAGTCAAACCCTCTAGTGCTCCTAACAAGATGAAAGGAAAGGAAACCATTTCTTCAAAAGTTGTTCTTTCAGGAGACAGTTGATCTGCCCATTCACTTGGAATAATTGCTACACAAGATCGTTTGTTCAAACTTTTTATTTTGTATTGCTCATTATTCATTGGTCTTAATAGAAAAGCCATATCGATTTCTCTTTGGTCGAGTCTTTTCAATAATTCCTCGGTATTACCGTTTAAAATACTGACCTTGACATTAGGAAATTCCTTCCGATACAAGCTGATATAATCAAGCAGCAGATTTGAGCAAGAAGAAGATACCCCGATTCGGACAGTTCCAGCATCTCCTCGTTCGATTTCTTGTATTTGTTCTTCTACAACTTGCATTTCCATTAACATTTGTGTTGCATATTTGTACAAAATGATTCCTGTCTCTGTTAACTCCCATTTTTCCCGGTAACGATGAATTAAGGTAGAACCTAAGTCGGTTTCTAGCTTCTTTAAAACTTGGCTCAAAGGGGGTTGCGCCATATGCAGAACTTTTGCTGCTTTAGAAATACTGCCTTGATCGACGATTGTTTTATAATATTGAAGCTGTCTGATATCCATAATTTCTCCCCTTTCATCATATGTAATTTAATATAACTAGTTTATCATATATATATTTTTTATATATTTGTTCTGATGATAAAATGAGTAAGTGAAACATTGAACAAATTTAGAATCGGGTGAAACAAATTATGGCTAAACGACTAGTTCTTTATGTACTAGGCTTATTTTTTTTATCACTAGGCGTTAGTTTTTCTATTCAAGCGGATTTAGGAGTTTCACCAGTATCATCATTACCTTATGCGTTAAGTTTAAGTACTGGTATGAAAATCGGTATGATGACTGTCGCTGCGAATATTCTATTCATTATTGTTGGAAGCATTTTGACTAAATCTTTTATCGTAAAAGAGGTTGTTGGTCAACTGGTTATTTCGTTCTTATTCGGTGGATTTATGGATTTAACTTTGCTTTTAGTTCAAATTTTTCCAGCACCACAAACAATTGGGATGAAAATTATCTTTTTGCTTATTAGTTTATTTGTAGTGGCAGTAGGCCTGTTAGGTTATTTTAATGCTAAGTTACCACTTATGCCTTATGATGCCTTAACCTATGCCATCAGTGCGCGTTTTAAGATGATTTTTAGTAAGGCGAAAATTACAAGTGATTTATTGAATGTCTGTGTCGCCGGTGCTGTTTGCCTCATCTTTGTCCATTCACTAGGAGCTATCGGGGTTGGCACAGTTATAGCCGCTTATTTTATTGGTAAGATCCTTGGTTGGATGACAAAATTATACGAAGTACCGTTAAAAGAATGGTTGTGGGCAAAGCCACAAGAGGAATTAAGTAAGATCAACTAAGGGGTAATATAAAATAATTCATTATAACCAGTGAGGGATGGGGATGCCTTGCTGGTTATTTTTTAGTTAAGAAAGATATTTTGTTGTTTACGCTAATCTAGTTGGAGGAGAATAAAAGCCAAACCGGCAATATAACCGGTTCTCAATTTGATTCTCCCTCTTCCAATTGCTTTAATTTCTCATGATATCTTTTATGGGCTCCTTTTAAGGCAACAATTACTGCTGTGGTGGATGGTGCGAAATAGTGCTTTTCTATCCGGTTGATAAGGCCTTGAAGGTCGGTACTCATGTCAAATCCAATCATTAATCTCTTAAAGAAATCTTGCGTCAGTCCAGTTATAAAGGTAAATTCTGCGTTGATAATCTTATGGTTAGTAGAATTGATTTCGAGAACAATACCTGCGTGTTTGTATACTTCATACATCGCTGTTCCTTGTGGAGCTTTGGCATAAGCAGTAACAAGTACGGAGCTAAGTTCATTTTGTGCCATGATAGTGGCTCCCTTCTATTTCGGTTTACTAAACAGTTCTATTTTATCATATAACTTCAAAGGTTTTTAGAATTGAAAATTTTCCATTGACTATCTAAATCTTTTAAAATATGATAATACTATCAAAATGATTTGAATATATTATTCTTTCTGAAGAAAAGCGTCTTCTTAACGATGAAATTCACCTTTCATAACACTTAAGGATACCTAGCTTTTTCAAGGAGATAAGAGTCGAGTAATTTTCTTATTTTCCTGGGATAGCTAGGTTTTTTGTTTTTGTTAAATTAAGGTAATTCGTATAAATGCTGGAGGGGGGAGTTATTAGAGTGACTAAAAGAATCGCTGTTATTGGTGGAGGAACAATGGGGATCGGGATTGCCCAATTGTTTTCTACAAATGGGTATCAAGTTACGTTAGTGGATGTGAATAAAGAAGCATTATATTTAGCAAAAGAGAGAATGGAATATCAACTTTCTACTCTTCTTTCCAATTCAGATGATGTTAAAAGTGTGTTGGCATCTGTCTCTATGACTGTTGAAATGAGTGAAGTGAAAACAGCTGAGTTCATTATTGAAGCAGTTCCGGAAAAACGAGACCTGAAACAACAGGTGCTACAGGAAATAGAGAGGTTTTGTGCGGAGGAGACGATCATTGCAACAAACACATCTGGGTTGTCTATTGATAGCTTAGCTGAAAGCCTAACCTATCCTCAAAGGATGATGGGTACACATTTTTTCATGCCAGCTCATGTCATTCCACTCGTTGAAGTGGTAAAAGCAAAAGCAACATCGGAAGCAGTTGCAGACAAAGTGATGTCACTATTAAAAGAGGTTGGCAAAAGGCCAGTACTGATTAAAAAAGACATCCCAGGATTTATTGCCAATCGCATTCAACATGCAATGGCAAGAGAGGCCATTTCACTATTAGCTTCAGGTGTCGCTTCAGCAGAAGACATTGACACAGTTATTCGTTATAGTTTAGCGCCTCGGTTATTATTTAGCGGACCGCTTGAACAACGAGATTTAAATGGACTAGATGTTCATTTTCATATTGCTTCATACTTATATCCAGATCTCGAAAATCGGACAGATCCTGATCCATTTTTTGTGAAAAAGGTAGAAGCAGGAGAACTAGGTATAAAAAGTGGGAAAGGTTTTTATGATTGGCAAGATAGAAATGTACAAGCAATTGTCGAAGAGAAGAATAACGCAATTTTGCAAATAATGAAAGCGCTTAAAGATAGAGACAACAAGGAGGGGAACTAGATGGAAAAAATGACAAACTTTTTCACAAATTTAATGAGGAAGTATTTACCTGATGCATTTGTATTTGCTATTGGATTAACGATTTTAACAATGATTCTAGCCATGTTGATTGAGGGACAAACACCAAAAGAACTTGTGCTAGCATGGGGAAATGGGTTTTGGGATTTATTAGCGTTTACGACACAAATGGCTGTTATTTTAGCTATGGGTTATGTTTTAGCAACTGCACCACTAACGGATAGGTTATTAAATAAAATTGCGGCTAAAGTAAAAACACCTAAGGGTGCAATTATAGTGGCCACTTTAGTTGGGTCGATTGGTAGCTATCTTAACTGGGGATTTGGGTTAGTTATTGGAGGAATTATCGCCCGTAAATTAGCAATGAATGTAAAGGGTGTGCATTATCCCTTAATTATTGCAGCTGCATATAGCGGTTTTACCTTTTATGGTTTAGGTTTATCAGCTAGTATTCCTGTGCTCATTTCTACACCAGGTCATCCAATGGAAGCGGCAATGGGCATAATCGGTTTAAGTGAAACCATTTTCTCTTTACCAATGGTAATAACAACGGTTGTCTTATTAATTACTTTGCCACTTGTGAATGCTGCTCTTCACCCAAAGAATAAAGAGAATGTAAGAGAGATAAATCCTGCATTATATGAAGAGAAAAAAGAAGCATCAGTGAATATATTAGGCGATGATACTTTTGCCTCAAAGATTAATAATAGCCGATTACTTAGTTATGCTATTGGTATCATTGGTTTAGTTTATATCCTTTTCTATTTCATCGATGGTAACACAATGAATCTTAATATTATTAACTTTATTATCCTTTTCTTAGGAATTATTCTTCTAGGGACACCTGCGAAATATACGCAAAGCTTAAATAGCGGAATTGGTACAATATCAGGAATCATTCTACAATTTCCGTTTTATGCAGGAATCATGGCGATTATGGCATCATCGGGTCTAGTTGATACAATTGCTGCTATATTTGTTAATTTTTCAACTGCTGAAAGTTTACCATTCTGGGGAATTATTAGTTCTTTCTTTATTAATTTCTTTGCTCCATCTGGCGGCGGTCACTGGGTTGTTCAAGGACCATTTATGATTGATGCGGCGAAGGAGTTAGGTGCAAGTCTTAGCCAAACATCTATGTCTGTTATGCTTGGTAATGCATGGAATGATGTGATTCAACCTTTCTGGATTTTACCAGCGCTCGCTTTATCGAAACTAAAGCTTAAAGATATAATGGGTTATTTAGTAATGATTATGTTTTATGTAGGAATTATTTATATTGCAGCTTGTTTAATATGGGGTTACTTACTATAAAAGGAGGAGCTAATAATGAAAGTAGTCGATTTATCTGTTGTTTTATACGACGGTTTGGTATCTTTCCCGTCTCACCCAAAGGTGGTATTTATGGATCATGTTACACATGATTTTTCAAAACCGCGATATCAAGCGCCGTGTGAAGGGTATGCGAGTAAAACGATAATCATGTCAGATCATAGTGGCACACATATGGATGCTCCCTATCATTTCTTTAAAGATGGTTGGACAATTGAGCAAATCCCTGTGGAGGCAACAATGGGGAATGCAGTGTTGGTAGATGTTTCTCAAAAGAGTGCAAATGAGCCTGTAACAAGAGATTTGGTTGAAGAGGTTGTTCGTCGTGACAATCTTAAAGTGAAGAAGGATGATATCGTTTTATTTCGCTGCTGGCCAGGAGTATGGAATGCTGCAGGTTTTCATGACTGCTTATCATTAGATCCTTCTGTTGCTAGTTGGGTAGTGGAACAAAAAGTAAAAGCGATTGGTCTTGATCTTCCTAATGCTGATATTAATACAAATATGCAACGTAATGTTCATATGGAGTTACTTGGCCGAAATATCATGATTTTTGAGAATGTAGTAAATCTAGAGAAGTTAACAAAGAAACATTTTTATTTTATGGGAACGCCACTAAACCTAAAAGGAATGACGGGCTCACCAATAAGAGCTTTAGCGATAGAAGAATGGTAAAAGAAAGGAGGAGAGCTTTTTATGAAAGCAGTAGTAAAAACTAATAGATCACGAGGTATTGAAATAAAAGATGTAGAATTGCCTACTTTAAAAGAGAATGATGTACTAGTACAAGTGCTAGCTGCCAGTATTTGTGGAAGTGACCTTCATATGCACGAAGGGATGAATGCGTATGAATGGGTATCTACCCCTGTCACACTAGGACATGAATTTGCTGGAGTGGTAGTGGAAGTGGGTCATAAGAATCACGCTCATTTGATTGGAAAAGATGTAGTCATTAATCCGTATATTCCTTGTGGTCATTGTGAGAATTGTTTGAAAGGGCAAACGAATCTATGTGACCATGGCAAAGGTTCCATGAGTAAAGTGCCGGCAGAATCATTACGATACGGTTTTAGAGAAAATGGTGGAATGGCAGAGTATGCTTCTATCGATTATCGGAATGTACTCCCGCTTCCCGAGGAAGTTACTATTGAAGTGGCAGGTATGCTAGAAGCAATTGGAATTGGTGTGCGCGCAATTGAAAGGGCGAACATTCTGCCGGGTGAAACAGCAGTTGTTATTGGACCTGGACCCATTGGATTATCAATGGTTGCCTCCCTATCAAACTATGGATTTAAACAATTGATTGTCACTGGATTAACAAAGGACAAAGACCGTTTGGCATTAGCATTAGAGCTAGGTGCTACTGATATAGTGTATGTTGATGATGAAAACTTATTAGAGGCAATTGCTCATAAGACGAACGGAAATGGCGTAGATCATGTTTTTGAAACGAGTGGGTTTAATGGTTCGCTGACAGATGCTGTGAGAATATGCAAAAAAGGTGGGGAAGTCCTACTTATTGGGATTAGCCCGCAAGAAAGTACCATAGCTACTAGTGAAATTGTACGTGGTGAGATTGATATAAAAGGAATATATGGAGTGACAGAACAAACGATGAAGCGTGCGATTGCCATGGCAGCATCAGGAAAGTATCCATATGAAAAACTTATTACACATACGTATGCTTTGGAAGAGGCAGAAGCAGGATTTAATGCAGGCATAAGAAAAGAAGCGGTAAAGGTAATATTAAAGCCATCAGGAGAATGAGCTTATATAAGATGGCAAATGCAAACGAACAATCTCTAAACTTGGGTTGTTCGTTTTTTTTTTGAGTTAGTGATTATTTCATTAGGAATTTTCGGTAAAATCTTACGCTATCAATAAAATATAGGTTTTATCATTTTATCGTCTTATTTCGTATGGTTATGCCCACCCTATAGAGAATTGATTGTATGAGTTGATAGATTATTCAGAAAGAATCCTGCTATAATGTAAAGAATCTATAAATACTGGAGAACTGTATGAAAAAGTTATTAAAAGTTCCTATAAAAATTAAGATTCTCGTCCTTATAGTCATTTTAATTATTTCTATTATTGTTTTGTTATCTGCGATGTATATCGTGATGAAATTAAATGATGATATGGCTAAGGCTGAAGAGTTAACAATGCAGACAGCAAAGACCGTTTCTTATATGCCGGCATTACATGACTTTTACAACCCTTATAAACTAGTAAATACTTTAGGAAATGTAGTAAATCAAGTAAAAAAGATAGACAATATGGAAGTGTTTTTTCAAAAACGCAATGGCATGATTATCGCCTCGACTGATGATGAATCTACTTTTGGAGAATTAACAATAGAAGAGCATGAAAAAGCACTTATTTATGGAAGCTCTTATGTGATGCAAACAGTAGAAGAAGATAAAAAAGTGATTAAGGCCGTTGCCCCTATAATGGTCAATTATGGTGAATATAAAAAAGTAGAGGGAGCAGTCATTGTCCTTTTTGAAGTGAACCAATTATATGAAGCCATTTGGGAGGATATTAGAGAAATACTTAAAGTATCTGTGATAATCTTGTTTCTTGGCATCTTTGCCGGCTATTCATTGACTAATAGTATTAGGAAAGACACATTAAATTTAGAACCTTATGAAATTGCTGCCATGTTCAGAGAGAGAAACGCTATACTCCATTCAGTGAAGGAAGGGATCCTTTCTATTGATGAAAAAGGGATGATTACGATGGTCAATACTTCCGCTGCTCAGCTATTGACATTAGAGAGTGGAGTAGAAGGGAGATTAGTAGAGGAAGTCATTTCTTCAGAGGTAATGATTGAAGGACTGAAGAGTTGTAAGAAACAAGTAAATGTTGAAATACAAATTGATGAGAAAGCCATTATCATGAATACACAACCAATTATAGAAGCTGGGAAGAGAATAGGTACAGTAGCTAGCCTCCGAGATCGTACTGAAATTAAACGAATGATAGATGCCATATCTGAAGTGAAACAGTACTCTGATGATTTACGAGCACAATCACATGAATTTACGAATAAGTTATATGCCATCTTAGGCTTACTTCAATTAGATAAAAAGGAGAAAGCGATTGAATTCATAAACAGCGAAGCAACATTATTAAAAAAAGAAGAAAAAATCATTTTTACAAAAATAAAGGATGAACGCGTGCAAGCGATATTATTAGGAAAATTAGCACAAGCTTCCGAAAAGAAAATAGACTTTGTAATAGATAAAGAGAGTTCTTTAGAAGGGTTACCAGATAACCTCAACTTATCGTCACTTATCATTATTCTAGGAAACTTAATTAGTAATGCTTTCGATGCAGTAAAAGAGAATGCGCCCAAGGAAGTGAAATTTTTTGTTACCGATATTGGAGACGAGGTTATTTTTGAAATCCAAGATAATGGAACAGGAATTGCTGAAGAAATGACACAACAACTATTCGAGAAGGGACAATCATCTAAAGGGAAAAATCGTGGTTACGGGCTCTTTAATGTTCAAGTAGAGATAGAATCTCTAAATGGTGTGATTGAATATAGCAGTGATGAGCATAAGGGTACAATCTTTACTGTATATTTACCAAAGAAAGAGGGGAGTAAAAATGGGAATCATTAATGTAGCAATAGCCGAAGATGATTATCGGATTGCGCAACTTCATGAAGAGTATATAACTAGAATAGATGGGATGAAGGTAATTGGAACAGGTTTAAATGCTCATGCAATGATGGAACTGTTACAACAGCATCCAGTTGATTTATTACTTATGGATATATATATGCCGGATCGTTTAGGAATTGATCTATTAGAGGAAATAAGGGAGAAGTATCCTCTTGTAGATATTATTTTAATTACAGCAGCGAATGAGAAAGATTATTTATTGAAAGCACTAAAATATGGAGTAATCTCTTACTTAATTAAACCGGTTTCATTGGATGTATTTATTGCAACCTTAGAAAGGTACAAAGAAGAAAAGGGGAAATTCGCTTCTGTCACTGAAGTCAATCAACAGGTTGCTGATTATTTCTTTGGTCGCACGCAAACAGACATATTACATAAACAAACCGGTTTACCAGCTGGAATTGATCACGTTACGCTTGAGAAAGTGCGCTCCATTCTACAAAAGGGAGGAACAGGTTTAACAGCTGACAAGGTCGGAGAGAAAATGGGAGCATCTCGTACAACAGCCCGCCGCTACTTAGAATATTTAGTTAGTATAAACAAAGCTTATGTGGAACAAGTATATGGAGTGGTGGGGAGACCCGAGAGGAACTATTTTTATCGTTGAAAAACTGGTCGTAAAGGGACCGGTTTTTTTATGTATAAGAGGGAAAACATACGTCGGTGAATGGTATGTCGTATTGCCACTTATAGTTATTGTGAAATAAAGCACAAATGAACACAATGAATTTAATTAATTTTAAGTTTTTAATAGACAATTTTTAGAAAACGTTTACATTTATTTATTCAGAATTTAATATTAACTCAGAATTTAACAAAATAAGGGGAGTGGATATAGTGAAAAAGCTGGTAGTTTTCGTTCTAGCTGTTCTTATATTGACAGCGTGTTCTTCCAATTCAACTTCAGGAAATGGGGAATATCCAACAAAAAATATAGAAGTAGTTGCTCCTGCCTCACCTGGTGGCGGATGGGATTTAACAGCTCGATCTGTGCAAAAAATTCTTAAGGATAATAACCTGGTGGATAATAACATTAATGTCATTAATAAGCCAGGTGGCGGTGGTGAAGTTGGATGGAGCTATTTACATACGAAGGATAGTCATTATCTTGCGGTAAACTCTAGTCTGCTATTAACCAATCATTTCTTAGGACAAAGTAAGTTAACTTATGAGGATTTTACACCTCTTGCGACCTTAGCAACCGAATGGCAGGCCATTGCTGTATCAGTAGATGCTCCATATGAAAATATAAATGACTTGTTTGAAGATATTAAGAATGATCCAGCATCTATAAAAATTGGCGTAGGACCAGGACTAGGCAATGATGATCATCTATCATTTGTGCAAGCGGCAGGAATGAGGGATGTCGCAGCAAAAGATTTGAATTTCCTCGTCTATGATGGCGGTGGTGGGGACGTAGTGACAGCCCTTTTAGGAAATCATGTAAACGCGGTCACGACTTCATTATCAGAAGTTAAGGAACAACATATAGCTGGCAAGCTAAAGATTTTAGCGGTGTCTTCGGAAGATAGATTAGAAGAATTAGAAGATGTACCTACATTAAAAGAAGAAGGTATTGACATGGTTTTCCCCCATTGGCGAGGTATTATGGGGCCACCAGATATGACAGAAGAAGAAATCAAATATTGGGATGAAAAATTGGGAGAGATGGTTAAGAGTGAAGAATGGGCTGAACTTTTAACAAATAATGATTGGGATAATTTTTACCAGAATAGTAGTGATACGAAAGCGTTTTTCGATGAACAAGCAGAATTATATAAGGATTTAATTGGCGAATCAGGGCTGGTTCAGTAAGGGAGGATTTGTTAAGTGAGAATCATCAAAATAGGTTTACCCATATTAATGATAGCCGTTAGTTTAGTTTTTCTAATTAGCTCATTTCAGATTCCAAAAGCTACATTAGGTAGTGCCAATGGGCCTCTATATTTTCCTATTGGCATCAGTGCACTGATGCTTATCCTAAGTGTTATTTATCTGGTGAATGAGCTGAGAAATATCCATGAAAAAGAAGAGAAACTGACAGATGTCTTTAGTAAGAGGGCCATACAGTTAATTGTTGTCACGATCATCCTCGGTATCATTTATGCCTTGACATTTGAAACACTAGGATTTTTAATTTCAACGATTTTATTCTTAGGTGTCTTATTATTTTATCTGAATGGTTGGAGAAAATGGCTCGTTAACGTCATCGTTACTGTGAGTTTTTCCTTCATTACTTGGTACGGATTTAGTCAACTATTAGGTGTAAGTTTGCCATAGAAAAGGAGGGAATCATATGGAGGGTTTTGTAGAAGGATTGATGACAGCCATACAACCAATTAATATTATTTGGATTGTAATAGGAGGATTCTTGGGGACAGTTGTTGGTATGTTACCAGGGTTAGGTCCAGCCACGGCTGTTGCGGTTTTAATCCCAGTTACTTTTGGAATGGACCCAACAAGTGCCATTATATTAATGGCTGCCATTTATTATGGTGCGATGTACGGCGGATCTAGAAGCTCTATATTATTAAATACACCTGGCGATGGTTCGGCAATTGCTGCCACCTTTGATGGTTATCCGATGGCAAAGAAAGGGCAAGCTGGTCAAGCAATGGCCATATCAGCAGTAGCTTCTTTTATCGGGGGGATATTAGCCACCTTTGGATTTATTGCCTTAGCTAAGCCGTTAGCAAGCTTTGCCTTGCAGTTCGGTCCATCGGAATATTTTTTACTTATGCTATTAACCCTCTCAGCTATTGTTTCGCTATCAACAGGAAAAATGATCAAAGGTTTTATAGCAATGTGCTTAGGGTTATTATTAAGTACAATTGGCATTGATCCGCAAACCGGTGTTCATCGTTTTACCCTTGGGATGCCACATTTAGCAGAAGGTATTGATTTTCTAATTGTCATCATTGGAATCTATGCGGTAGGTGAGGTATTTTATAATTTCTTAACGATTTATAAAGAAAAGAAAAAGCAAAAAGAAAATCAAGACATGGGTAAAACATGGTTCACCAAAGAGCAATGGAAACGTTCTAAATGGCCCATTCTCAGGAGTGCACCTCTTGGATTTATTGTTGGTGTACTTCCGGGAGCGGGGGGAACCATTGCATCAATGATTAGCTATTCTACTGAGAAGCAGTTATCTAAAAAACCAGAGGAATTTGGTAAAGGAGCTGTAGAAGGTTTAGCAGCACCAGAATCGGCAAATAACTCTGCCTCAGTTGGGGCGATGATTCCGTTATTAACAATGGGGATTCCAGGTTCAGGAACCACTGCTGTTATGCTCGGCGCATTAATCATGCTCGGCGTTAGACCTGGTCCGATGCTTTTTGAAAATGATCCGGTTATGGTTTGGGGACTTATTAACAGTATGTTTATCGGTAATATTGCTTTAGTGATTATTAATGTACTATTAGTTGGGTTACTCGTAAAGGTCCTTCACACGCCAGCTAAAGTACTGTATCCGCTTATCATTATGTTGGCTTTTATCGGTACTTACACGTTGAGTTATTCTACAGTTGACTTTTACTTATTATTGTTATTCGGTCTCATTGGTTTAGTTATGAAAGTGTTAGATTTTCCTATTGCTCCATTAGTTCTAGCGCTAATTGTGGGAACAGATATGGAACAAAATTTCCGTATGGCTCTGACATCATCTAATGGAAGTCTAAGTATTTTCTTTTCTTCTGGGATTTCTATTATTTTGATGATTCTTACAGTATTATCTTTATGCTATCCACTTATTTTGAAGTTGATTAAAAATAGAAAAAGAAAAGAAGACCAAACAATATCAGGTTAAATAACAGCTCGTCATTGATGGCGAGCTTTTTATTTGCCTATAATGTTGTATAGATACTTCCTGTAAAAAGAAAATAAAAAGCCTAGAGAATCACTGGATAAAAGGAGGAAGAAAACATGTATCAATTAAAGACAAAAGAGACGGATGAAGACGTCATAATGTTTATCGAAAAAGTGGATTCAGTAAAGAAGCGGGAGGATGCTTATCAGTTATTAGATATCTTTATTGAAGCGACCGGTTATCAAGCGAAAATGTGGGGAACGAGTATTATCGGATTTGGAAAATATCATTACAAATACGAATCTGGGCATGCTGGAGAGGCTCCGTTAGTTGGTTTTTCACCGCGTAAAGCTAAAATAAGTCTTTACTTAGCTGCATGTGATCCTAATCGCCTAAACATATTGAATGATTTTGGTAAGTATACTACCGGAAAGTCATGTGTGTATATTAATAAAGTTGCTGACATTGATATAGAAATTTTAGCGCAACTAATTAATAGTTCAATCAGTTATTTACAGAAGAAATATCCTCTCTAAACTCGTTGCAATGGCTGGGAAGTCACTTCGATAAAAGGGGAAACTAGGGAAGTATTGATGCATAATTTCTTTCCTAGTCAACTTTATCAATATGCTGTTTGATAGTCGATCCAAATCAGTTACAACCAAAATGTTTCGCCGATTAATAATTTTTTTAGTTGATTGGCATCTAATTGTTGCTTTTCCCATTCAGCATCTAGTCTAGCAATAGCTTCTGGTCCGGTATCGTCTGCTAAATGATAAGTACCATAATGCATAGGGATAAAGGTAGCGCCATTTAATTCTATATATGCTTTCACTGCATCTTCTGGGTTAATGTGACTGACTTTCATAAACCATTCTGGTTCGTAGGCGCCAATGGGCATTAATACAGTTTTGAGGTTGAACTTTTCGGCGATCTCTTTAAACCCACGAAAGTAACCTGTATCACCGACAAAATAAATAGAGTGTGGCTCATTTTCTATTATCCAACCACCCCAATGAGATGTATTCGTATCCGTTAGTGATCTTTTCGTCCAATGTTGAGCGGGTACAAAAGAAAGGGACAACGAATTGAGTCTAAAAGAATCATACCAGTTCGCTTCAAATATATGCTGATATCCCCGTTTGCTAAAACTTTTCCCTAAACCAATTGGTACATAGAAAGTGGGGTCTCCTTTTAGTTTTTTAATTGATGGAAAATCTAAATGATCATAATGACCGTGAGAGATTAAGACAATATCGATATCTGGTAAATCAGATATAGAAATACCGGGAGCTGTTAATCGTTTACCGAGACCCATACGTTTTGCCCACACGGGATCAGTAACGATATTTAATCCATCTATTTGAATGAAAAAAGTAGAATGGCCAATCCATGTAATAGAAGCTTCTTTTCTATTTTTGTTTAATCGTATAATTTCTTTTGTTGGGGATTGCTCAATTTGGATAGTAAGATCTTTTTTATTTTGTCTTCGTTCTTTTTGCCAACGACGAAAATCATTGAATGATTTAGTGTTTTCTACATTATCTAGATTAATAAAACGTTTTTTGCCTGTCATTCTATTCCTCCAAACTTATCTTCCTTTAAAAACATCTGTTAGCAACCATTATATCTGTCTATTTTTTAATATCAAAGTTTTTGTATTCATTTAAACGTAGAAAATGCCCCGTCATTTTTAACTCATGAAAGTACATCTAAATTTAAGTTTTGTGGAGGGAAAAAAGATTTGATGAAAAAAAGATGCCAGTGGATTCTTTATGAGGTTCCTGCGTATTTAAATAAGATTAATTCTTATGAATGCAACTCTTGGTATGTAAATTCATTGTATTTCTTATAGTAGGCATAGGACAAAATCTCTTTACGTAACTTTTAGTATGTCTAGGTGAAAGGTGCGTGAGCCGCGCTGAAAAGAGTACAAGAAAACCAAGTCGTATTTTATTCGATAAAAGCATCAACGATTAAACGTTTCATTATTTTAGACTGTGTGACTGGCACAGCGTTTTATTATGCTATTAAAGCCATTTCGACTAGTATGATACTTGCACTTATTGGTTGTGTTGTTGGGACGGAAGGAATTAAAAAAGTGAAAAGAGAAACGGATAGGAAGCATTAGCGAATACTAATTGTCTTTTAACTTCTCCCTTTTTTCAATGCTAAATAGAGTAGTGAATTTCTATGTTATTCATTTCACTCAGAAAACAAAGTACTATTCCATTATTAAATAAGTTGGTTACACTATATGTATTAACTAAAAAGGGATGTATATCATGGATGAAAAAATCAACCGTAAATTAAAGAAGCCGATTTATAAACAAATTGCCGATGAAATAGAGAACGGAATCTCTGACGGTACTTTTCCAGCTGATAAAAATCTACCATCGGAAAGACAGTTAGCTAAAACTTTTCAAGTTAATAGAAGTACGATTGTTGCTGCTTATGATGAACTTGAATCAAAAGGATTAATTGAACGGAGAATCGGAAGTGGTACAGTCATAAGTAAAGATATTTGGGGCATGACAAAAAAGCGTATGCCAAGTTGGAACAGATATATTGAAGCAGGTTCGTTCTTACCTAATTTGCCGATTACGCAAAAAATTCGTAAGGAAATGGAAAAAAGAAAACTTATCAATATGGCGAGTGGTGAGTTGTCAGAAGATTTATATCCAACCGATATTTTAAGAGAAATTACGCAAATGCAAGCGTTTATTGGGAGACTAGGTTACGACCATCCTCAAGGTAGTGAAGCATTAAGATATACCATTATGAAACATGTGGAGAAATACAGAAATATTCAAACAACACCAGCTTCTATCCTTGTTACTTCTGGAGCACAACAAGCCCTGCATCTTGTTGTGCAATGCTTATTAAAACCTGGTGATGCTGTTGTAATTGAAGATCCTTCTTATCATTACAACTTACCCATTTTCAAATCAGCAGGCATTCAAGTCTTTACCCTATCAGCACTAAGCAATAGGGCTCTTTCTGCCGAGCTTCTTTCATTACATAAAAAACACCGGATTAGTATGATTTTTTTAAATCCAGCATTTCAAAATCCAACAGGGAGGCTGTTTAGGAAAGCGCAATTGCAAGAGATTTTGGATATATCTTCTGAATACGGGATCCCAGTGATTGAGGATGATCCATACAGCTTAATTGCTTTTAATAACAATCCTGTCTCTACATTGAAATCGATGGATCAAAACGGAAATGTATTGTATATCAGTTCGTTATCAAAATTAGTTGCTTCTGGTTTAAGGATTGGCTGGATTATCGGGCCGAACTCGGTAATAGAAAGATTATCGGATGCAAAGCAGCAGATTGATTTTGGTCATGCTAGCTATACACAATGGATTGCTAATGATTTTTTGGAGTCAAAGCATTTTCCTGTACATTTAGATAGGATCAAAACAGAACTAGTGCAAAGAAGAAATGAAGTAGTTGCTAGTTTAAAGAAATATTTAGGGGATCAGGTGGTGTTTACCATTCCTCAAGGTGGTATTCATATTTGGTGTGAAATAAACAGAGACGTTGATGAAATGAAGTTGTTAGAGAATGCTATTAAACAAGGGGTTATTTATTTTCCTGGAATGATGATGGGATCAAAGAAGTTATTTGTGCGGTTTACCTTTGGACGAGCAAATGAAGAACAAATAAGAACGGGTATCCAACGCTTTAGTGCTGCATTGGCACTTACTTAAATGAAGTGGATGGTAAAAAAATAGATGAATTGGCTGGTCATAAATATGCTCGTTTCAATTAAGATAAAGGAGAAAGCGAAATACATAAAAGAGGAGCATAAAAGATGATCATATTATACGGCGTAATTATATGCATCCTAATGATTGCGATTATTGCTACCCTATTGATTACGAATAGGAGTGATGATAATTATCAATCATCTTCAAGAAAAAATAATCTAAACTTAACAATGATTTATATAGTGGTGATTGCTTTGTCCATCATTGCTTTAGCTATATATATTGCTTATGACTAAAAGTTTTAGGAGGATCAAGGCATGACATGGACAATGGGTTTTGTATTAATACTAGGTATTTTAATCAAGATGATTACTAGCCCACCAAGTGCGGCTGTCGCATGGGTATTAAAAAAATTTGCCATCCATCAAGAAATAAATGAAAAAGAGATTACATTAGTATATGATAGCCAACTGATAGAGGGACAGGTTAAGGAGAAAGTAGTTACTATGTATAATGAAGCTAGTTTTTTGAAAAGAATTCATATTTATCCTGGTAATGAAGACTTATTTATGCCGCATAATCAAAAAACAGTTCCCTATCATATTTGTTATAGTAAAGGAAAGAAAAAGATACAATTATACCTTTATATTGAAGAAAAATATCTAACTGTTGTAAAACAAACGAAGAGGAAACTAATTGCCTATCAAATGTCTGCTAAGGAACAATATATTGAGTGTGAAGAAAATAGCATATACTCAAATAGTAAAATAGATAACATGTGATCCCCTAAAAAAATTATTCTAAAAATGAGGGCTACCTATTTATTGAAGCTATCCTTGTTTTATTTTTCCTATAAAGGGTAAATACAAAAGTAATAAGGAAGGTGGCTATAAAGATGAGTAGAGAATCTGTTAAAAAAGAGCAAAAGAAAAAAATAGAACAAGATCCTCATGTTGATCCATTACCACTTAAAGATATTGAACTAGAAGTAAAAGAGGAAAAAGTAGGCAAAAAACAAAAAAATAAATCGAGTTCATCATCGAAGAACGAACATGATTATAGTAGTAAATAAAATAGATATGAACACAAGGTTTCTCAAATTTTTTGAGGAGCCTTTTTTGAATGCTGAGGTTCTTCTTGATTTCATTAGATCGAGTTAGTGCTTAAGAAATGTGAAACAGCACATACTACATCTGTAAATATTGAAAATATGGAGGGAAAAGAGATGGAACAACAATCAAATATGGCAGAATCCATTCTTCAATTTAAAGAGGGTTTGGCTCATTTATCGCACACTTTACCAACATATGCAGAGAAATTTAACGAGTTTACAGAGGAATGTTTCAAAGAAGGTGCAGTTAGTGCCAAGCAAAAGCAGTTAATTGCACTAGGAATTAGTGTGCAAGCACAAGATGAATATTGCATCATCTTTCATACAAAAGGCTGTATCGATCAAGGGTGCACAGAACAAGAAATTATGGAAACCATTGCTGTTTCGTCAGCCTTTGGTGGCGGAGCGTCAATTAGTCAAGGGGTAACTTTAGTGCAAAGTTGTATCAATGAATTCAAACCGTTAAACTAGGAGTTGAAGTTGATGTCAAATGAAAAAGTAATGAAAAAAGCAAAAGAAATCATCAAGAATCATCCTATCGGTGTATTGGCAACGGTAGAATCAAATGCGCCACATATTCGTTATATGGCTTTTTATTGTGAAGATAGCGAGGGATTCACTCTTTATAGTGCGACAAAGAAAAATACAGAAAAGGTTGAAGAGATTGAGGAGAATGGACATACTTCTATTCTTTTAGGTTATACTGGTAAAGGTCTGAATGATGAATACATTGAAGTCAAGGGACAATGTCGAATTAGTGAAGATGAAGAGATAAAAAAGAAAATTTGGCAGGATTCTTTCTCTCGTTGGTTTGAAGGGCCTGAGGATCCAAACTATGTCATATTAGCCATTACCCCTCAAACCATTCGCTTTTTAAATAATGACCATCAGCAAACAGAAGAAGTAACTCTATAGAAAAGAGATCCCGTTTTATTTAGCGGGATTTTTTTTTCATTGAATAGAACGTATGTTTGTGTTACCTTTTAAAAAAGGAGTGATATATAGTGACTGCATTAAATATAGCAGAAAGAATGAAGGCGTTACACATACAAGGATTAACAATAACAATGATTAAAAATAAGAAAATCTTTCAAAGTGAATATGGAGTGCGTAATAAACACGACCAATTTCCTGTTATGGGAAATACGATGTTTAATGTGTGCTCTATAAGTAAATTGCTTACTACGGTCTTAGCTTGCAAACTAATAGATGAACAGCTCCTCCAACTAGATACACCAATAAATGAAGTGGTCACAACATGGACAATACCCTCTAATACACCCTCAACCACACTCACCCTTAGACAATTATTAAGTCACCAATCAGGTATCATTGATCCGCCAAATAGTTTTTTACCCTATCAAAAACGTTGGGGTTACCCTACAGTAGAACAACTTTTTCTTGGGAAAACTGAATATTGTCGAGAGCCTATTATCAGACAAGAGAATCAGGTGGGGAGATTTCATTATGCAGATGCTAATTTTTGCTTGATAGAGAAGTTAATAGAGGGAGTGACAGGTAAATCTTTCACACTATTAATGGAAGAGAAGATATTCCAGCCACTAGGTATGACGTGTAGTACCTATGAGATTACTTATGCGAAAAATATTTCTCAAGGACATGATAGGAACGGAGCAACAGTGAAAGAGAAATACCCACATTATCCTTATCCAGCTGCTTCAGGGTTATGGTCAACATCTCAAGACATTAGTATGCTGATGATTGAACTCATGAATGCAATCGTTGGTGATAGTAAGCTCGGCCTCTCACCCCTAACTATAAATGAAATGTTTACATCACAGGGTGAGTGTGAATGGTCAGGGCTTGGCTGCTTTTTAGGAAATACATCCAATGGATTTGAATTGAGTTCCCTTGGTTGGGGAGTAGGCTTTCAAAGTTTGCTTGCTCTATACCCGCAAAAGAAGGAAGGGATAATAATTTTGACGAATACTGAGCTTGGTATTCATCAAATGGATGGGCTCATCGGTGAAATTTATCGGGCATTTATAGGGAAAGAGTAAGAGAATAAATAAAAAACGTAATTTACCTCCAATAAATTTTCTAAGCATTAATCATAAGTAATTAATTTCGGAAAAGAACAAAAGAGCTCAGGGATAGAGTAACCTTCTTGGAATTTTTAGTGGTGATCATCTCGTGATGCTACTTTCTTTAATTAAAAAATAGCCCAAGTTGACAAGAATAATCACAACTTATTAGAGGGGGGAGTATGCGCATTATCGGATGCTAGAACTTTTAGTAGTAATTATTATATATTGGTAAATTTTTTGATATTATCAAAGATGTTTGTGCGTTTTTTAAAGCTAATAGCTTAAGGTAAAAAAAAATATAAAAAAAGAAAAATATACAATTGATGGCATTTTTTTCTTGTGTTACAATGTGTTGGTTGTGAAAGGAGAGAAACGAGATGAAAAGTAAACAAATTAAACAACTTGCTCTCGCATCATTGCGAGACAATTGGGGAAAGGGTGTATTGCTCTCATTCTTATATTTTCTAATTACGTTCATCCCCGAATTTATTATTGAAATACTATTAATTCCTTATCCTGAATGGGAGTATGCTGCAGGGTATAATTTAATTAGTATTGCAATTAGTATAATCTTAATTCCATTTGGTGTAAGTCTTTCATTGTCGTACATTACATTAATTAGAGAGTCTAAGCTTCCAGTGGAGGAATTATTTACAGGCTTTAAGTATTTGAGTTTCTTAAGAGCTTTGGGATTAACGATTTTACAAAGCATTTATATTTTCTTATGGTTCTTATTATTGATTATCCCAGGCATCATTAAGTCGCTTTCGTATTCTCAAGCGATGTATATTTTACGCGACCGCCCAGAATTATCTGTGAACAAAGCGATAACTGAAAGTCGAAAAATGATGAAGGGTCATAAGTGGAGATATTTTTGTTTGAACTTAAGCTTCATCGGTTGGGCTTTTCTATGTATCTTAACGCTTGGAATTGGGTTTCTTTGGCTTGGCCCATACTTTTTAACAGCGCATGCACACTTTTATGAAGATTTAAGAGACCGAGAAGGTGCTGTTGCTGTGAAGGAAGCGATTATATAATTGTTTAGAAGACCTTCATCTGATAAAGATGTTGGTCTTTTTATCTTTATATAATGTCTTGTATATACCTAAGGTTTTCTTTTTAAATCAATAGGGAACACTTTTAATCTGGATTCAGTGAGTATCTAGCTTTCTTTTTTTTGTGTAGAAGATGCTTTATAATGAATGAAGCCAAAGATAAACAATTAAGACAGGTATTTAGTGTAATTGCTTTTTTCTTTACCTGTTTCTATTATTAATGGATAGATATGAGCAATGAAGAAGGAGTTGATCTTAGTGATCAAACAATCAATCCTACCAGCTATTCGTAATATGAAGGATTTCGAGAAAGTCATCTCTTCGCAATATGAGTATATGATTTTACTGGATTCTCACATTACACAAATAAAAAGTGTTGTAGCAACAGCTAAGAAGCATAATAAAAAAATCCTCATTCATATGGATATGATTGATGGTTTAAAGAATGATGAAAGTGGCACTTTATTCGTTTGCCAAGAAATTAAACCTGCTGGGATTATTTCGACCAAGAGACAAGCGATTATTACAGCCAAGAAAAAAGGGGTACTAGCCATTCAAAGGCTTTTCTCCATTGATACCCTGGCGTTAGAGAATGGACTAGAGTTGTTGAAGAATACAAAGCCAGATTATATTGAAGTGTTACCTGGCATTATTCCAGAAATCATTCGCGAAGTTCATGAGAAAACGGATATAAAAATAATTGCTGGTGGCTTGGTGAGGGAGAAATCAGAGATTGAATCAGCCCTCGAATCCGGTGCTATCTCTGTTTCAACATCTAACAGGGATCTATGGGAGCTATAATTAACTGCGATCTTTTTCTACTTACAGCAGGTTGGTAGAAAAGGATGGCTTTTTTTATTACTGCAAAAAGATTGCATTTTCTATTCGCTGAAGAAATATAATGACTTGGAAGGGCGCTCATCTTCAGTCAGATTTGTTTACTTATCGACTCGGATTGCTGTGAACATGGGGATAAGTATCTTACTTGTTGTTAAAAACCGATCGGTCTGGTGATTTTTCTTTACATGTCTCTTATCTTATTCTTCTAAAAAATTTAATTATTTATTTGCAATCGTTTTCATTTTATTATAATATGGTTCGTACAAGTTAATTTATTTTGTCGGAGATTTAGAGAGGCATGCGAAATAACGTTTGATCGTTATTTTCTTTCGCATGCCTCTTTTTGTTTTCTCTTGAAAGGGTAATGTAAAAAGTAGTTTTATAGTCTATTAAATGATTAGGAGGATTACTGAATGTCTGATATTTTTATAGGAGAGCTAATTGGCACTTTCATATTAGTCGTATTCGGTGTTGGTGCTGGGGCCAATTTGAATTTAAACAAGACATTTGCTAATGGTGGTGGCTGGATTGTCACTTCGTTTGCATGGGGGTTTGCTGTCGCGTTTGGTGTCTACGTTTCAGATTTCTTTGGTGCGGGTGGCCATCTCAATCCAGCGGTAACATTGGCGGCAGCTTTAGCTGGTAGTATTGAGTGGGGAGCTGTTGCATATTATGTATCAGGACAAATGATTGGTGCATTTATTGGTGCAGCGTTTGTTATCTTATACTTCTATCCACACTGGAAAGCTACTAGTGATCAAGGCACGAAACTGGGCGTTTTCTCAACAAGCCCAGCAATTAAAAATACGCCATTTAACTTCATAAGTGAAGTACTCGGAACATTTATTTTAGTCTTTGGTTTGAATGCGATTGGGCTAAATTCATTTGCTGAGGGATTAAATCCTCTTATCGTTGGGTTCTTTATTGCCGCAATTGGTATGAGTCTTGGGGGAACAACAGGTTATGCGATAAATCCAGCTCGTGATTTAGGACCGCGTCTTGCCCATGCATTACTACCCATCCCAGGCAAAGGGTCTTCGGACTGGGGCTATGCTTGGATTCCAGTTGTAGGTCCATTAGTTGGGGCTGTTCTTGCAACATTTGTATTTCAATCTTTATTCTAATAAATAGGGGGATGCCGACATGACAAAAAAATATATCTTATCACTAGATCAAGGAACAACAAGTTCAAGAGCGATACTTTTTAATAAAGAAGGTCATATTGTAGGTGAATATCAACGGGAGTTTAAACAGCATTTTCCAAAGCCAGGCTGGGTTGAGCATGATGCGATGGAAATTTACGCTTCTATTCTTTCTGTTATGGCGGGTGTCATAAGTGAAAATAATATACAAGGCAGTGAAATTGCTTCTATTGGGATCACTAATCAAAGGGAAACAACGGTTGTATGGGATAAAAATACCGGTTTACCAATCTATCACGCTATCGTATGGCAATCCAGACAAACGAGTGAAATCTGCAATGAATTAAAAGCAAAAGGCTTAAATGATACTTTTCGTTCGAAAACGGGCTTATTAATTGATGCATACTTTTCAGGTACAAAAGTAAAGTGGATATTAGACAATGTTGAAGGAGCACGTGAAAAGGCAGAAAATGGCGACTTGCTTTTCGGAACGATTGATACATGGATTATTTGGAAGTTATCTAACGGTCAAGCACATGTAACAGATTACACGAATGCATCAAGAACATTAATGTATAATATTTACGATTTGAGCTGGGATGACGAATTATTAGATATTCTTACAGTTCCTAAGTCTATGCTGCCTGAGGTGAAATCCAGTTCTGAAGTGTATGTGGAAACAGCGAAAGAGATTTTTGGCGATATCACGATTCCCATTTCCGGTATTGCTGGTGACCAACAAGCTGCTTTATTCGGTCAGGCTTGTTTTGAGAAAGGCATGGCAAAAAACACGTACGGCACAGGGTGCTTTATGCTTATGAATACAGGGGAAAATCCAGTGCAATCAGAAAATGGTTTACTCACAACTATTGCATGGGGACTGGATGGTAAGGTAGAATATGCATTAGAGGGTAGTATTTTTGTTGCTGGCTCGGCTATTCAATGGTTGAGAGATGGCATGAGAATGATTAAGACTGCCCCAGAAAGTGAAGACTACGCAACGCGTGTAGAATCAACTGATGGTGTTTATCTTGTACCTGCATTTGTTGGACTTGGGACACCCTATTGGGAAAGTGATATTCGAGGAGCTGCTTTTGGAATGACGCGTGGAACGACGAAGGAACATTTTATTCGTGCCACATTAGAGAGCCTCGCATATCAAACAAAAGATGTGTTAACAGCAATGGAAAGTGATTCAGGTATTGAGCTGAAGAAGTTACGTGTCGATGGTGGCGCTGTGAAAAACAATTTCTTAATGCAATTCCAAAGTGATATACTAGACACTATTGTTGAACGCTCAGAAATTAATGAAACAACGGCTTTAGGAGCTGCGTATTTAGCCGGCTTAGCTGTTGACTTCTGGACAAAAGAAGAAATCATTAATAACTGGAAAATTGGAGATTCATTTGAAAATCAAATGGAATCAAGCAAGCGTGACGAATTATATAACGGCTGGAAGAAAGCAATTAAAGCAACAATCGCATTTCAATAAAACAAGTTAATATAAAATGTTGGAGAATGAGAGACCGCAAATCAACCCTGTACATAAGGGCTATTTGCGGTCTTTTCTTTTATCCAAGGAAGGATGGATTATGATGAATAGAAAGGCAAACTTAAACGAATTGAAAAACAAAAAATTTGATTTACTTGTACTCGGAGGTGGGATTACCGGAGCTGGAATTGCTCTTGATGCCCAGTCACGTGGCTTAGATACAGGGCTAATTGATATGCAGGATTTTGCTGCTGGCACAAGTAGCCGCTCAACTAAGCTTGTTCATGGCGGGCTACGTTATTTAAAACAAATGCAAATAGGCGTGGTGGCAGAGGTCGGGAAAGAAAGAGCCATCGTTTATGAGAATGCACCCCATGTTACCAATCCTGAATGGATGCTGCTTCCGTTAATTAAAGGAGGTACATTTGGACCGTTTACTACTGGTATTGGATTAAGGGTTTACGACTTTCTTGCAGGTGTTAAGAAGAGTGAAAGACGGAAGATGCTATCTAAAGAAGAGGCAATTAAAAAAGAGCCATTACTTGTAAAAGACACCCTGAAAGGTGCAGGTTACTATGTAGAATATAAAACAGATGATGCCCGTCTCACACTTGAAGTCGCTAAAAAAGCAGATGAACTCGGTGCAACCTTAGCAAACTATGTCAAAGCAGACGACTTTATATATGAAAATGGCAAAGTCATTGGTGTAAATGCAGTTGATGTATTTTCAGGCGAAGCTTTCCCTATTTATGCGAAGGAAGTTGTTAATGCTACAGGCATCTGGGTAGATGGACTAAGAAAAAAAGATGGCTCTCTAAGCGGTAAGAAATTATTTCATACAAAGGGTGTCCACTTAGTATTTGACCAAAAAGACTTTCCGTTACAAAACGCTGTTTACTTTGACACACCAGATAAAAGAATGGTATTCGCCATTCCACGTAACGGAAAAACATATCTAGGCACAACAGATACTAAATATGAGGGAGACCTCGTAAATCCAGAAATGACAGAAGAGGACCGTGATTATCTACTAAAAACAGTAGAACTGGTTTTTCCAACATTATCATTGTCTAAAGACCAGATTGAATCACATTGGGCGGGTGTTCGTCCACTCATCTACGAAGAAGGAAAAAAAGAATCCGAAATCTCACGTAAAGATGAAATATTCTATTCTGATACTGGGCTCATCACCATAGCAGGTGGCAAACTAACAGGCTACCGCAAAATGGCCGAAAAAACAGTCGATGTTGTCGCAGAGAGATTAGGAAACACCCAATCATGTCAAACAGATCACATCATTTTATCAGGCGGTGATGTAGGTGGTTCTAATGGCTACCAGTCTTTTGTGGAAGAGCAAATAAAGAATGGTACAGCAATCGGATTTACAGAACAAGAAGCAAAGCGCATAGTCGAACGCTATGGCTCTAATATCAAAAACGTATTTGAAATTGCTAAAAAAGCTAAGGGTGAGCATGATAAAGTCAATCTATCCCTTGAAGCCTATGCTACATTAATCTATAGCTTAGAAGAAGAAATGACCGAAACCCCAACCGATTATTTTATGCGACGCACAAGTGCCATATTGTTTAATAAACAATGGGCAATGAACTATAGTGAAGCAGTTGTGACATTTATGAGTGATTATTTTGCTTGGAATGCACAAAGGACAGAGAAAATGAGAGAAGAGTTGAAAGAGGAAATAAATAAGGCATAATCATAGAAAATCGTACGGCCTGAGCCGTGCGTTTTTTTTTTTGAATTGGAATAAAGTTAGAAGTTTAAGGTTGCAATTATCAAGTTTGCTCACTTTTTAGTGGTTGTGTATTGATTACGACATGTCAAAGTAAACATGATCAGGATTTAAACGTGTGATTGAACATACTTAGGACACAAAGGATTATTTGCATGTCCACCTCTTACACCCTACTAAATTCGTTGGCGAATGATGTACTATAAAAGATAAAATGGGCTTGGAAGATAATCCAAACCCATTTTGTATCTTAAATGTCTTATTAATCCATAATCGCTACTAAACGTCCTGTCACTTCATGACGTTCTAAACGAGCTAAACCTTCCCCAATTTCATCAAAGGTGATTTCAGTAATGGCTGGATCGATATCGCCTGAAGCCATTAATTTATATACTTCTGCAATATCGTATTTATCTCCACCAACACTTCCGAGTAGGCTTGCAGCTTTTAAGATAAGTGGATCAGTATTAATTGTAGATTCTAGTTTCCCCATACCTACTAATACAACTTTACCACCTGGTGCAACTATATCAATTGCGCCAGCTGTTGTGGTACCGAAGCCAGCATAATCGACTACTAAATCTGGTGCAATATCGGCTAATTCTTTAATATCTTCAAATACATCTTTTACACCAATTTCTTTGGCTAATTCACGTGCTTTAGGGCTTACATCTACTGCATACGTTTCAATGCCAGCCACAACAGCTGCACGAGCAGCAATTTGACCTAATCCTCCGATACCAATTACTGCTACTTTCATTCCTGGTTTAGCTTCACCACGTTTGAACATTGCGTGATAAGAGGTCATTCCTGCATCGGTGCCAGCTGCCGCTTGTGCATAAGTTACACCATCAGGAATGGGTACAAGGTCAATCGCGGGAGCAGATACTTTATTTGAATAGCCTCCATCATAACCATATCCAGGTCCCATACCAACTAAGCTAACAGGACAAACACCAACGCGGTCACCTACTTTGAAATCGGTTACACCTTCGCCAACTTCAGTAATCATACCTGCTACTTCATGTCCCATAATGATTGGTTTTTTCTCGATAATATCCATCCATTTTGGATCATGTAAAGCTCCTACATCAGAATGACAAAGTCCAGCTGCCTTCACATCGATAATTACACGACCCTCAGTTGCTACTGGATCTGGTTTTTCAACTACTTTCAATGGTACATTGGTTGCTGTAAATTCCCAGCCTTTCATATTAACCCCTTCTTTCTAAAAGTTTTACCATGGTTCCTACCTAGGATTTGCCGATTAAATTGATATTACAATTGTACATTGTCGACAATATAAATTATAACGCTATTTGTGTATTCTGTATACTGAATCAAAAATAGCAATATATTACTGGCTTTCCTCTATACTTACTTTTCTATAAGAAAAGTTTGTCACCAATGCAAATGAGAGAATATTATTTAAAATATTCTCACTATTTATTGACCATTTAGTTTATTTGTCTTACAATAATACAAAATGAGGAGGGATGAATTATGCGATTGAACACAGAACGAAAAGAAGAGCCCCTTTTTATAAAAGTCCATGAAAAAGACAATGTAGCAATTGTTGTTAATGCTGGTGGGTTAAAGGAAGGTACAACCTTTTCTAACGGGCTGGTTCTTACTAGTAGAGTACCAGAAGGACATAAAGTAGCACTTAAAGAAATAGCTGAAAAGGATGAGATTATCCGTTACGGAGAGGTGATAGGGAAAGCGTTGAAACCTATTAAGAAAGGAAGTTGGGTAGAAGAGTCAATGGTTGAGCTTCCTATTCCACCAGATTTACATAAGTTAAGTATAGCAACTCGTGTGCCTGATGCCCTCCCACCATTAGAGGGGTATACATTCCGAGGATTTCGCAATCCTGATGGAAGTGTAGGAATAAAGAATGTTTTGGGAATATCAACAAGTGTGCAATGTGTTGTAGGTGTACTTGATTTTGCTGTGAAGAGAATAAAAAATGAATTACTGCCAAACTATCCAAATGTAGATGATGTCGTAGCTATTAATCATCAGTACGGATGTGGAGTAGCCATTCAAGCGCCAGAAGCAATCATCCCGATAAGGACTTTGCAGAATTTAGCTAAGCACCCGAACTTTGGAGGGGAAGCTTTAATCATCGGTCTTGGGTGTGAAAAGTTATCACCATTAATGCTCGCACCTGATGGTAAAGATCGCGACATATTGTCTTTACAAGAACAAGCAGGTTTTTCAGATATGGTAACAAATATTATGAATATGGCCGAAGAAAAGTTAGAGAAACTAAACCTTCGCAAAAGAGAAATCTGCTCAGTAAGCGATTTAGTGGTTGGCTTACAATGTGGGGGAAGTGATGCTTTTTCAGGTGTTACAGCTAATCCTGCTGTTGGTTATGCTGCTGACCTTTTAGTAAGAGCTGGTGCTACAGTCATGTTTTCTGAAGTAACTGAAGTAAGGGATGCAGTCCATCTTTTGACACCTCGGTGCGAAACGAAAGAGATTGGAAACGCTTTAATTAAAGAAATGCAATGGTATGATGAGTATCTTCAAAAAGGTAAAGCAGATCGAAGTGCGAACCCATCTCCTGGCAATAAAAAAGGAGGCCTATCTAATATAGTAGAGAAATCATTAGGTTCAATTGTTAAATCTGGTAGTAGTGCTATTTCTGGTGTGCTTGCACCAGGAGAAAAAGCAACACAGAAAGGTCTCCTTTATGCGGCTACTCCAGCAAGCGATTTCGTATGCGGTACATTACAGTTAGCTTCTGGCATGCATCTACAGGTATTTACAACTGGTAGGGGCACACCGTATGGATTAGCAATGGCACCTGTCATAAAAGTATCCACAAGAAATGCTTTAGCAGAACAGTGGAATGATTTAATTGATGTAAATGCGGGAACGATTGCCACAGGTGAATCAACAATTGAAGATGTGGGATGGGAAATATTCCATCACATTATTGAAGTAGCAAGTGGAGAAAGAAAGACTTGGGCAGATCAATGGGGGCTTCATAATGATTTAGCTCTATTTAATCCTGCACCGATTACTTAATTAGATAAAAAAAACGAACCCAGTACCGTTCTTTACATACGGTTTGGGTTCGTTTTTTATTCTAATACTTTTCCTTCAACAAACTTCAAATGATTGTACATTGCTTGAAATGCAGCCTGAGGATCTTTTTTCTTGAGTGCTTCATAAATGGCTTTATGATGTCTGATTGTTTTTTCTTTTTCTCGATATTTGATTTGTGCGTTGATTTTTACATGTGAGAGTAAAAGCGAATCAATCATTCCTTGTAAGACAGGATTATTTACACTAAGGGCTATAATTCGATGAAACATAAGATCATGTTCACCATACTCGTTGTCGACTGAATTTTCCATTTTGATAATTGTGTCATTCAAAGCTTCAAGAGTTTCATCTGTCATTTTTTCTGCTGCATATGTAACAAGACCTAGTTCTAAAGAGGTGCGTGCTTCAACGATTGCTTCAATATTGTCACTAACAAGGGAAAGCATGGTTGAAAATGGTTTATTACTTATACTCTCAGTAAAGTAAGTACCATCTCTCGTTTTTCTTTTTACAATACCAAGAGATTCCAGTGAAGTCATCGCCTCTCTCATGACGGGACGACTGACACCTAGAAGTTCCATTAATTCCATTTCCGGAGGTAGTTTGTCACCGGGTTTAAGTTTATTTGAAATTAATAAATCAATTATTTGTTCCTCTACTTGCTGAGCCAATGTTTTTCGTACGACTTGGCTACTAATTAAATCAAGCGCATCTTTCTTCACAATTGTCCACCATCCAAATTACAATAGTTTAATTAATCTAATTGTAATACAAATAGAATTAAAAGAATAGCAAGCCCTTTAGAAAAATAAATAAAAATTTTCAAAAAACATATTGTCAGTTAATTTAATTTGTCTTACAATTATACATAACAAATTGAAAGGGGAGGAATGAAATATGCATTCACCTAGAAAAGCACCTACAGGTATTCTCGGATTTCCTGTAGCTCCATTTGATGAAAATGGAAAGTTAGACGAAAAAGCGTTAGAAGTTAATATTCGATATTTGATTGAAGAAGGATTAGAGGCAATCTTTATCGCATGTGGGTCAGGAGAGTTCCAATCATTGAGTAAAGAGGAATATGAAATCATGCTTGATGTTGCCATCCAAGAAGCAGGTGGTAAGGTACCTGTTTATACAGGTGTAGGTGGAAATATTCAGGATGCCCTTTCATATGCGCGCTTATCAGAGGATAAAAAAGCAGATGGCTTTCTTGTATTACCTCCCTATTTAGCAGAAGGTGAACAAGAGGGATTATATGATTATCTGTATCAAGTAATCTCAGAAACATCACTTAATGCTATTGTTTATCAAAGGAATAACGCGATTCTACAACCTAGCACATTAGAGAAATTACTAGATTTAGAGCAACTGGTTGGCCTAAAAGATGGTGTAGGGAATATGGAACTGAATATTTGTTTAACCAATCGTATCGGTAAACGTTTAAGCTGGTTGAATGGCATGCCTATGGCTGAGGTAACAATGCCAGCTTATATTCCATTAGGGTTTGATTCGTATTCCTCTGCAATTTCAAATTATATCCCTCATATTTCTAGACAGTTTTATGATGCTTTGTTACAAGGGAAAAATGAAATTGTCCACGAGATATATAAAGATATTATTTTACCAATAAATGAGATCCGTAAGCAGCGAAAAGGCTATGCAGTCTCCTTAATTAAAGCAGGTATGGAACTGTCAGGGTTACCAGTTCAGAACAAGGTTCGTGCACCTTTCACACCTGTAGAACTTGAACATTACAAACAATTAGAAAGTATTTTGCAACGAGCAAAAGAGAAGTATCCAAAAAAGCAAAAGATTGTCAGGGGGTAAGGGAATGAGTACAGTGACAACGGCAAACTACTTAAATTATATTAATGGGGAATGGATAGAGTCGAATTCAAATGAAACAATTGAAAGTATCAATCCGGCGGCACCGAGTGAAATAGTTGGTGTGATTCAATCGTCAACAACAGATGATCTAGATAAAGCTGTTGAAGCAGCGAAGCATGCTCAGAAACCTTGGAGAAATTTAAGTGGTGCCCAGCGTGGTGAAATACTTTATAAAGTAGCTGGATTAATGGAGGAGCGGTTAGAAGAAATTGCTGAATGTGCTACGAAGGAAATGGGTAAAACACTTGCGGAGACGAAGGGTGAAACGAAACGTGGCATAGCGATTTTAAAATATTATGCAGGAGAAGGAATGAGAAAAGTAGGTGATGTCATTCCATCTACCGATAATGAAGCATTGATGTTTACGACAAGAGTACCACTTGGAGTTGTGGGCGTTATCACTCCTTGGAATTTCCCTGTTGCTATTCCAATATGGAAAGTGGCACCAGCACTGATATATGGAAATACAGTAGTCATTAAGCCTGCTAGTGAAAGCGCAGTTACTTTTGCGAAAATTGCTCAATGCTTTGCTGATGCAGGATTACCAAAGGGTGTACTAAATATGGTCACTGGCTCTGGCGCTGTAGTCGGTGGAGGGATTGCTAAACATCCAGATATAAAAGGAATTACTTTTACTGGGTCAAATGCAGTTGGTAAATCAATCGCACATGAGGCAATGAAACGAGGCGTGAAGTATCAACTTGAAATGGGTGGTAAAAACCCAGTAATCGTTGCCAAGGATGCTGATTTAGAGTTAGCAGTCGACGCTGTTATTAAAGGTGCTTTTCTCTCTACTGGACAAAAGTGTACAGCAACGAGCCGAGTGATTGTAGAAGAAGCGGTATATGATAGATTTGTAGAAAAATTGGTGATTGAAACGAAAAAGATTACGATTGGATCAGGTCTTCATGCAAGTAGTTGGATGGGACCATGTGCAAGTGAGTCGCAATATAAAAATGTATTACAAGCTATTCAAACAGGGGTAAGTGATGGTGCAAAGCTGCTTCTAGGTGGTAAGCCATATGAAGACAAGGAGAGTGGTGGCTATTTTGTCGAACCAACGATCTTTGAAGTAGCAGATCAAGAAATCGCTATTGCTAGAGAAGAGATTTTCGGACCGGTTATCGCTCTCATAAAAGTTTCGTCATTAGAGAGCGCAGTTGAAGTAGCTAATGATTCTGCTTATGGCTTAAGTGCTTCGATTTTTACGCAAAATATTACAAGAATGCTGAAATTTGTTCAAGAGATGGAAGCGGGATTGATCCGGATTAACGCTGAAAGTGCTGGTGTTGAATTACAAGCACCATTCGGTGGTATGAAGGAATCGAGTTCACATTCACGTGAACAAGGAGAGGCAGCAAAAGAATTCTTTACATCTATTAAAACTGTGTTTGTAAAAGGCTAGCATCAGGATGAGTGGGCAGCGCGACCTACTCATCATTTAAAAAAACAGTAGATTGTTTACGCTTACATTCAATAAAATAAAAGAGGGTGATTACCATGGCAGTCCTTAAATCGGAAAGACAAATAACACCAGCAA
Source organism: Cytobacillus sp. OWB-43 (assembly GCF_034651445.1). Taxonomy (NCBI): domain Bacteria; kingdom Bacillati; phylum Bacillota; class Bacilli; order Caryophanales; family Bacillaceae; genus Cytobacillus; species Cytobacillus sp. OWB-43. The sequence continues at coordinate 36,902 of NZ_JAYEFF010000003.1, forward strand.
CAGGAAAGAAAACAAAAACGAGATGGTTAATTGTTCTAATGATCTTTATTGTCACAGTTATCAATTATGCTGATCGTGCTACTTTATCAATTGCCGGTCCAGCGCTATCAAGTGATCTAGGTATAAATTCAGTGATGATGGGGTATTTATTTTCAGCATTTGCGTGGTCCTATGTATTAGGGCAGATTCCTGGTGGATGGTTGCTTGATAAATTTGGCTCTAAGCGTGTTTATTTTTGGAGTATTTTCCTTTGGTCTTTGTTTACTTTAGTACAAGGGTTAATAGGTTCATTTCAATCAGTCACAACAGTTGTTATCATTTTATTTGCCTTAAGATTTTTTGTAGGGTTGGCAGAATCACCATCTTTCCCTGCAAATAGCCGAATTGTAGCTGCATGGTTTCCGAGTGCGGAAAGAGGGACTGCCGCAGCAATCTTCAATTCAGGCCAATACTTTGCTACTGTACTATTCGCACCTATCATGGGGTATATCACCTTCACATTTGGTTGGGAATATGTCTTCTTTTTCATGGGGGCCATCGGAATCATTGTAGCCTTTGTATGGTTAAAAACGATATACAACCCAAAAGATCACCCTAAAATTAATCAAGCAGAGTTGGATTATATAAAAGAAGGCGGCGCATTAGTTGATATGGATACTGCGGCCAATCAAGTAGAGAAAAAGCAAGGGCCGAACTGGCAATATATAAAGCAATTATTAAGCAATAAAATGCTTCTCGGCGTCTACCTAGGACAATATTGCATAACGACATTGACCTATTTCTTCTTAACATGGTTCCCGGTCTATTTAGTGGATCAAAGAGGTATGAATATATTAGAGGCAGGTTTAGTTGCTTCATTACCTGCTATCTGTGGATTTATTGGTGGTATATTGGGAGGAACGTTCTCTGATTTCTTATTGAAGAAGGGTGTCTCGATAACGGCAGCAAGGAAAATACCAATTATTACTGGTTTACTTCTCTCTATGAGCCTTGTCATTGCTAACTATGTGACCACAGAATGGGTAGTTGTTTTTGTAATGTCCCTAGCTTTTTTTGGCAAAGGATTTGGGTCTCTGGGATGGGCCGTTGTTGCGGATACTTCTCCGAAAGAGATGTCAGGGGTGAGTGGAGGATTGTTTAATACTTTTGGTAATGTAGCAGGTATTACTACTCCAATCATTATTGGCTATATTGTAGGCACGACTGGATCTTTTAATATGGCGTTGTTGTTTGTTGGTGCGAGCGCTTTAGTCGCAATATTAAGTTATTTATTCCTTGTAGGTGAAATTAAGCGAGTAGAATTGAAGAAAGTTTGATAGGGGAGGAAGAAAGGTATGGAAGCAAATATAGTAGATAAAATGATAGCCAAAGAAGCACCTGTTATCACAAAAGTGGAGGTCATCCCTGTTGCAGGCAGAGACAGCATGCTCTTGAACTTAAGTGGCGCTCATGCCCCTTTTTTCACTCGGAACATCTTAATTTTGCATGATCATTCTGGCCGAATGGGAGTAGGTGAGGTTCCTGGAGGAGAATCTATTCGTCAAACGCTAGAAGCTGCAACAGAGATAATTATTGGGAGTTCAATTGGTGCTTATCAACAAGTGCTTAAACAGGTCAATGAAGCATTTGCTAACAAGGATGTAGCAGGAAGAGGACAACAAACTTTTGATTTGCGTACAACCATTCATGTAGTTACAGCTATCGAATCGGCGTTCCTTGACTTACTTGGTAAATATCTGAATGTACCTGTATCGGACTTGCTAGGAGAAGGTAGGCAGCGTGATCAAGTTGAAGTATTAGGCTATTTATTCTATATTGGTGACCGTCATAAAACAGATCTCCCGTATGAATCACCAACAAGCGATAATAATCGTTGGTTTCAGTTACGCCATGAAGAGGCCGTAACACCAGAGCAGGTGGTAGCCCTTGCTGAAGCCGCATACGAAAGATATGGATTTAAAGACTTTAAACTAAAAGGCGGCGTGTTTAATGGAGAAGAAGAAATGGAATCCATTATAGCCATTAAAGAACGCTTCCCTCATGCTAGAGTGACACTTGATCCTAATGGGGCTTGGTCCTTAAATGAAGCCATCGCATTATGTAAAGGGAAAAATCATATACTCGCCTATGCAGAAGACCCATGTGGGGCTGAAAATGGCTTCTCATCTAGAGAAATTATGGCTGAGTTTCGTTTAGAAACAGGCTTACCAACCGCAACTAATATGATTGCCACAGATTGGAGACAAATGGCACATAGTATTCGCCTACAAGCTGTTGATATACCTCTTGCCGACCCCCATTTTTGGACGATGCAAGGTTCTGTGAGAGTTGCCCAAACATGCAAGGACTTTGGCTTAACATGGGGTTCCCATTCTAACAATCACTTTGATATATCGCTGGCGATGTTCACCCATGTTGCAGCTAGTGCACCAGGGAAGGTAACAGCTATTGATACACACTGGATTTGGCAGGAAGGTCAGCATCTAACAAAAGACCCCTTCATAATAAAAGAAGGAAAAATCGAAGTACCAAAAAAACCAGGCTTAGGCATTGAGATAGATAGAGAGAAACTAGCAGATGCTCATCAACTCTATAAAACATACGGACTTGGCAGCAGAGATGATGCCAAAAGTATGCAATACTTAATTCCAAATTGGCAGTTTAATCCGAAGAAACCTTGTATGGTTAGATAAGGATAAATAAACGGTTCAGATAACACCAGGATTGTGTCCTGGTGTTTATTTAGCTTTTCTAAAACTTACTATTATGTAAGATCTAAGACCAATTGTGTACGATCAAATAAGTCTTGTCAGTATGAAGGCGATAAAGGTGAATAACTAGAAGGATTTAAGTGCTAGAGTTAAAGTAAATAAAAAAAATGAAAAAATATGACGAAATACATTTTAAATATTTAGAAAAATATGTATAATTACTAAGATAAAGGTCTTGGTAGTTAATCATATTTATAGTATTGATGTACTAGTCACAGTGAAAGGCTTGTGCTTGGGTTTGAGTCAATAGGTGGAGATACGACAAAATGTCTTTTAGAAACGATGAATATCTTTATTTCTTTTGATGAGAGTGTGAAGAGAAAGATAGAGATAAGTGAGCGGTGGGAGATGAGGGACTTTATTCGAGTATTAAAGAATAACGAACCATTTTATTTCTCACTTTTTATTTTAACATGAAGACAATGTCAGGTTGAGAATTTGTTCCATATGTTATAAGGGCTAAGATTAAAGGTCTTCATAGAACGCGTCATTTTTAAAAAGTAATAACACAGTTACGTATAGAGAAAGAGTTAGCGGAGAAATATCGAGATGAGAAGATGGTTCAACCATTAGTTGCCGACATGAATCAATGGGGGATAAAGGACTCTTCATTTCATTTTGGCCCCTGTTGGCAAAGAAGCAATGGCCATTAAACAAAGTCTAATCTATGAATATTGTTTATAAATCTCCTCTTTCAAATACGAAGCTCATAAAAAAAGAAATGGAGGGATTTAAGGGGTAGTTCGAGTATACAATATCCAGTTTGTAAGTCATTTAAAAGAGTATTGAAAGCAAGTAATCAGATGTTCTTCTTGATAATAACATGCATTGTTTTTGTAATCTCATTCTTTGGTTCGATAGACAAGGAGGTGAAGCTTAGGGGAGAGCTAATTAAAATAAAAGCACTCAAGTCAGTCCTGGCAGACATCGGACTTGAGCGCTGTGCAGTTGGTATACCAACATGATGTTAGTATACCCTTAATTTACTTAATTGAAAATAAGTAAATAAGAAAGGGGATAAAAATGTTAAACCATACTGATTATTTACTGAAGAGCAAAACGGAAGCTTTAAAAGCGATAAATGTACATAATAACTATATTCATACACAAGTAATCGAAGGAAAGAATACAACTTTTATTGTGGAAAAACCACCAATAGCCATTGTAAAAGACAGTTTGAGAGAGTATGGAATGACCTATAAAGGGGCTCTCCAAGCTGCTAAGTACAAGCTAAATAAAAAAAGTACACCGCCTATTCGTATTTGGGGGGCTCAGGATATGTATTGGTTCTATTTTTCATCTCAATACGATATTGATAATACATTTGTTTCTCTAGCACATATTCATGAAATGCAACCATTTAATAAAAATATGACAAAAATAATTTTAACAAGCGGTTATTATTTCAATCTTTCTATTAGCTGTAATAAAGCTAAGAAAAGGTGGGACCAAGCACGCCTTCTTCGTGGACAAATTCAAGATTCAATAAATAAGCAATCATTCGTTCCTTTAATGGAGCTCCCTGGAATGATTAGTGAAGAAAAGGAAGAGTATAAATCAGAATGATAATATACGTACGAAGGGTCAGTTCGAGAATCAAGGAGTTATTGCCATATAAGCAGGACAAGCAGTGAAATCGCAACTAATAAAAGAATAATTAGTGATATAAGTAGGGTAACCAG
>NZ_JAYEFF010000003.1:41454-82494 GCF_034651445.1 Cytobacillus sp. OWB-43
TAAAATCGCTACTAATAAAAGAAGAATTAGAGAGATAAGTAGGGTAACCAGTAAAATCGCTACTAATAAAAGAAGAATTAGAGAGATAAGTAGGGTAACCAGTAAAATCGCTACTAATAAAAGAAGAATTAGAGAGATAAGTAGGGTAACTAGTGAAATCGCAACTAATAAAAGAAGAATTAGTTATTAAGTAGGGTAACCAGTGGAATCACTACTAATAAAAGAATAATTAGTGATATAAGTAGGGTAACCAGTGGAATTGCTACTAATAAAAGAAGAATTAGAGAGATAAGTAGGGTAACCAGTAAAATCGCTACTAATAAAAGACTACCCTGCCATTGAATTCGCAGAAATGAGTAGCGCTAAAGCTAGTTCCGTGAATTTTGATTAGTATTAGCGTGAATCAATCTCGATTATGATAGATAGAAAGGAGACTTCTCTTGCCAACTTATAACAAACTAGTACGTGACAGAATTCCCGACATCATCCAAAAGTCAGGGAAATTATACAATACAAGAATACTATCTCACTCTGAATATACAATGGCACTTAAACGTAAACTTCAAGAAGAAGTGAATGAATATCTACAGGCAGGGCACTTGAAGGATCAAGGTGAAGAGCTAGCTGATATTCTCGAAGTCGTTTATGCATTATCAGAAGCTCAACAAATGTCAGTTGATGAATTAGATGCGATTAGAAGGACAAAAGCTCAACAAAGAGGAAGGTTCGAGAGTAGGGTGCTTTTGATAGATGTGCAAGAATAAGCTTATTATCATCTTTAAGGCAAAATCAATGGCATTACAAAAGGATACATAAGAAAGCACATGATGCATGCATCATGTGCTTTCTTAATATATGTGAAAAAATCTAACAAGTTATCCTATATAACAACCAACAAGTGCTTTTATATCCATAAAAAGTACCTGATAGCGCTCTCATAAAAGCATTGTAATAGGAAGATAATCTGAATTTTCTTGTTTTGTAGTGTTTTTATGTCACATTTCCTTACAAGTTTGTTGACGTTGCCTTTTATAACAAAGATAATTAACGACATATTAAAGACAAGGAAGTTGGGAGGTGTGTTTTTATTGAATTGAAGATGGCGGTTGTTGGTCCTGTTCCACTTGGTCAAGAGATTTGTCACATTGCCTCAGAGTTTGAGGGGATAGATGTGATTCCACTATTTTATGAATCTGCAGAACAATCACCAAGGTTGATTGAAAACTATAAATTCCCAGTAGATATGTATATTTTTGCTGGTCCTTCACCATTTCAACTAGCATTAAAATTTATTCCAAATTCAAGTATGGCTTATTATATTCCTTTTGAAGGAGCGGATATTTACCGATTACTTTTACAGGTATATGAGCAGTATAACCGATTTCCAGTCATTAGCTACGATATTGTAGATCAAGACTATTTAATAGAAGTATATGAGGAAAATAATCTGACTCTTATTCCTTATTTTTTACATTCTCACAAGGATGGTTTTTTAGATAGTAACGCTTTAGTCCGTTATCATTTAAAGTTATTAAAGAATCAACAAGTTGAAGTGATTGCAACGACAATGAACGCGGTTTATGAGCAGCTAAAGTCGCAGGACGTTCCCGTTTTCTTAATAAAACATACGAAATCCACAATCCGCGATATGTTAGTTAAGGCGATATTAAAGGAGCAAGACATAAAGAAAAAGGAGCTTCAGCTGACGGTATTACGTTTTGAAATTAAGGCGATAGGGGTCCATGATAAGCAGGCTGTAAAGGAAATGATTACTGAAATTATTATTTTCGGACAGAACTATTTATTGAGTACAAGTAATGTAGAGAATATGGTCGTTAGTTTGTTTTCAACAAGAGGTGTGTTTGAAAAGGTAAGTAAGGAGCGAACAGATTTTACATTTATTGAAGCTATGAATCGCAAGAAGCAATTGCTAGTTCACTTAGGGATTGGTATAGGCGATACAGCAGAAAGTGCTAATTTTAATGCACAGAAGGCACTTGAACACGCAAGTTCGAATGAGCGTGGAAGTTGTTATCTTATTGATGAGGATAAGAGAATTTATGGCCCGTTAGGAACAAAGGAATCAGTTAGTTATCCATTATTGTTCAGTAACCGAAAGAATATTACCTTAACACTAAGAAGATTATATGCATGGTTATTCTTGGTGAGAAAGACAAAGGTAACAACGCGAGATATTAGTATGGGCATGAATACGAGTGAGAGACATGCTTCGAGAATACTAAAAAGCTTATGTGATCAAGAGGTAGCAGAAATAACGGGAAAGGAGTCCATGAATCAAAAAGGAAGACCACGCCATATTTACTTCATTCATTTAGATAAATTAAAGGAAGCGGCGAATTAGAGGTGAGGAGGCTTAAACGGTAATGAAGAAGATGTACCACTATTTTATCCTACTATTATTTGTCACAACGTTAGCAGCTTGTACCACTATGCCTAGTGCAGCAAACAATGGAAAAACATATGGGAATGAATTAATCATTGGTATGGAATCAGAAGCGGATGTGTTAGACCCCCACCGGGCAGGGGGGTGGGTAACGATGAGGATTAACTATCAAATGTTTGAACCATTAATCGGGGAAGATTTGAGCAAATCTTCTGGTGAAGCATCTGTACCAGAGCTCATTCCAGTGTTAGCGAAGAGTTGGCAAGTATCTGAGGACGGAAAGATGTATACTTTCCACTTAAGAGAGGGTGTCAAGTTTCATGATGGGACACCATTTAATGCAGAGGCTGTGGATTTTAATATAAAAAGATTAACGGATGAGAATTTTGAATATTTCGATAAAATCGGGTCGAGTCGTACATTTAGAACATGGAAGTTTTTTGATAGAAGTGAAGTGGTGGATGAATATACCCTCAATATTCATTTGAGCTCACCTTTTTCTGAGTTTCCAAGAATGCTAGCTCAGATTAATTCATTACAAATTGTTAGTCCAGAATCGATCATTACAGGGGGCAATGATAGCGTCGGGGAAAATCCCGTTGGAACGGGACCATTTAAATTTAATAATCGTAATCGTGGAGAGAATATAACGCTAGTAAAAAATAAAGACTATTGGGGCGAAAAAGCGAAGTTAGACACAGTTATTTTTAGACCAATGTCTGATCCAGCTAGTAGAGTATTAGCCTTGCAAAATGATGAAGTGGATATCATTGCTGTACCACCGCCTGATGGGATTGAAAATTTAGAAGAAAAAGGATTCGATATTTTATCGGGCACACCGCCACATGTATGGTACTTAACATTTAACTTTGATAACGAATATATGCAAGATCAAAGGGTTAGACAAGCGATTAATTATGCAATTGACCGAGAGGGAATTGCCAATCAGTTGTTAAAAGGAACGGTTTCTCCTGCCTATACCATACAATCTCCAGGGTCGGTGAACTTTGATCCGAGTCGTAAATGGTATGAGTATGACCCAGAAAAGGCAAAGGATTTATTAGCCGAAGCGGGTCTAGAAGATGGGTTTAACATGATATTACAAACTTCTGTAGATGGTTCGGGGCAATTAATGCCTGTTGATATTGCTGAATGGATTCAAAGAGATTTGAAAAAGGTAGGTATTGACGTCACATTGGATACGCAGGAATGGATTACTTATTTCTCAGGATATAGTGATGGCATGGATTCTTCTATTGCTATGAATCAAATGTCTGCTGGTAGAACATCGCCATTCTTTTTATCAATGGTCGCTCATTCGGACTTTGTTGCTCCCGGTGGCTTCAATTCAGGTAAGTATGCAAGTGCAGAAACAGATGAATTGTTAGACCGTGCGTCTACAGCAACAGACGATGTCGAGGCATTAGAAATATGGAGACAAACAGAAGAAAAGATTATGACAGATGCGGCTTTCGCACCAATTGTTCATGATACGGCACCTTATGTAGTGAATAAGCGAGTGAAAGGCTTTGTGGTTCCATCAGAAGAATGGTATACGCTCGCACCTGTTTGGATTGATCAATAAAAAGTGCTGGGAGGAGAAGTAAATGACAAGGTTCTTATTCAAACGAATATTATCAACAATTCCTGTACTTTTAGGAGTAACCATCTTTGTCTTTTTATTAATTCAATTAATTCCTGGTGATCCTGCAAAGTCGATTTTAGGAGGAGATGCGACAACTGAAGCGGTTGAGGCATTGCGAGTGGAAATGGGATTGAATGAATCGATGATTGTGCAATATACGAGCTGGATGGGGGATCTGTTACAGGGAGATTTAGGTTATTCACATACACTTCATACACCGATTACAGAAGAGCTTCTCCCACGATTTTTGAACAGTATGATTCTCACTGTTGCCAGTCTCTTCATATGTGTGGTTCTTGGAGTAATCTTAGGACTCATTAGTGCATTAAGAAAGGGCAGTATTTTTGATAAAGCAAGCATGGGTGTAGCTTTAATTGGTGCGAGCATGCCGGTGTTTTGGATTGCGCTTATGCTTATGTGGCTTTTCTCTTTAGAAATGGGATTATTCCCTGTAAGTGGCATGTACAATATGAGAAGTCCTGGAGGATTACCAGATTTACTACATCATTTACTATTACCAGCTTTCGCAACAGCAACAGTTTCATTAGCGGTGATTGCTAGACTGACTAGAAGTACAATTATTGATACGTTGCAAAAGGATTATGTGAAGTACTTTCAGTCATTCGGATTATCAAATTCGAAGATAAATATTGTACATGTATTAAGAAACTCCTTGCCTCCAATCATTAATATTTCTGGTATGCAAGTGGGTTACCTAATGGGCGGCGCCCTATTTAGCGAAGTTGTTTTTAATTGGCCTGGCATTGGGCAAGCGTTATATGTTGCTGTGACATCAAATGATTATCCAACGATACAAGCAGGAATATTATTGATTTCCATTACATTTGTCATCGTTAATCTCATTGTTGATCTCTTAAATGTATGGCTTAGTCCAAAGTTACAGGATTCAATTAAATCTAATGCGGGGTGAAGATATATGAAGGGATGGAAGATAGCCTATAAGGCTTTTTTAACAGATAAAGTAGCAACAGTTGGTGCATTGATTATAATTATTTCTTTCTTAGTCGCATTATTCGCTCCATGGCTCGCACCTTATCACCCGAATGAAGTGGCTGATGGTAGCATAAGGCTCATGCCACCAGGTACAGATGGTCATCTATTAGGAACAGATCAACAAGGAAGAGATATTTTAAGCCGAATTATCTTTGGGACACAAACATCACTCATATCAGCAGTTGTCCCTGTCGTAATTGCGGCAATGATAAGTATTGGATTAGGAATTATTGCAGGATTTTATCAAGGAATTGTTGGCAATATCATTATGCGTTTAATGGATATTTTCTTCGCATTTCCTGCCGTGTTGTTAGCAATCGCTATTGCTGCGATTTTAGGACCGGGTTTACTTAATGTAATTATTGCGATGATCATTGTCAGAATTCCTTATATGACTCGTGTTGTATATACTGATACCCTTCAAGAAAGTCAGAAGGAATACATTGAAGCAGCGAAGGCTTTTGGTGTGAGCCGTACGGAAATTATGTTTAAACAAATCTTACCGAATGTCCTGCCATCACTAATTGTCTATAGTACAACACTTGCTGGGGTAACGATTGTGACAGTAGCTGGTCTGAGCTTTATCGGGCTTGGTGTTCAGCCACCTGAAGCTGACTGGGGCAGAATGGCTAGTGACGGTAGTGATTTACTAATGCTAGGACATCCCTTTGTTACTTTCTTTCCAGGAATTGCGATTTTAATTCTGTCGTTTGCCTTTAGCATGATTGGTGATGGATTGAGAAACGCACTCGATCCATATGAAAGGTCGAAGGTGAAAAAGGAAAATGTGACCGCTAAAAAACCAATGGTCGCTTGATAATAAATGAAGGATGTGGTGGTGAAATGATTCAGGCGGTAGGACAGAAGCAAGCGTTTCTAGATGTAAGCCATTTAACGACGAAGATTCATACATCAGACGGTTCAATGACAGTACTTGATGATATTAATCTATCGATTGATAATGGTGAAATCATGGCAATAGTAGGAGAGTCAGGGTCGGGGAAATCGATGACTATCCATTCCATCTTACAAATGATAACGAAGAATTTACTAGATAGCTATGAAGGTGAAATTCAAGTGGAAGGGAAAAGTATTTTGGACATTGGGCAGAAGGAGATGCAGAAGATTAGAGGAAAAAAAATCTCACTCGTTGCTCAGAATGCAATGACTTCTCTAGATCCTTCTTATCGTGTAGGTAAACAGATTATCGAAATTATTTTAGATAAAACAAATTTATCTAAGAGGGAGGCGATAGAAAAAGCCATATATTTATTAGAGGAGATGGGGATTGATGAAGCCAAAAGAGTGTTTCAATCATTTCCACATCAATTGAGTGGAGGACTGAGACAAAGGGTAGTTATTGCCATGTCTCTCGCCTGTGATCCAGATCTTATTATTGCAGACGAACCGACTTCTGCTTTGGATCCCACTGTACAATTGCAAGTACTTGAGCTATTCCAAAAGATTAATCGTGAGTTAGGGACAGCTATTCTTATCATTACACATGATTTCGGCGTAGTTGCTAGAATAGCAGAAAGTGTGGCTGTGATGTATGCTGGACAAATTGTTGAGCAAGGGAAGACGAGTGAGGTGATTTACAATCCACAACATCCTTATACAAATAGTCTGCTCAACTGTATACCCGATTTAGATTGGATTTTCCAAGATAATGTGGGAAAGAAACCGTTATTTCAAATTAAAGGGGAGCCACCCAATTTAATGAATATAAGTAGTGGTTGTCGATTTGCAAGTCGCTGTCATATGGCTAAAGATATTTGCCATGCTAAACAACCAGACCTTAAAAGAGTGCATTCACTTGATTTGAACCACGCCGTTCGTTGTCTATTAACTGAAAGGAGAGAATCCTATGCAAAGTGAGTCCTTATTAGATGTAAGTGGTCTAACAAAGGTATATGGTAACAAAGGTTCATTGTTCGTACCGCGAAAGGAAATACTAGCTGTTAATAAGGTAAGCTTTTCTATTAATAGAGGAGAGACGTTTGGTTTAATTGGTGAGTCTGGTTCCGGGAAAACAACGATTGGTCGGATGGTGATGCGATTAATTGATGCAACGGCTGGCGACATTCAATATAAAGGTAAGTCCATTCTGTCGATGAAGAAGGGAGAGATGGATAAGTTAAGAAACGAGATGCAAATCATGTTTCAAGACTCTGGTTCGGCATTCAACCCAAGAAAAACGATTGGGGAGCAAATTCTTCATCCTTTGAATAAATTCTATCCTGGTAATGAAGCTCAGATTCAGTATAAAAAGGTGATTGAAATGCTTGATGTAGTTGGATTGCGTTCAGACTTTTACCACCGATATCCACATGAATTATCTGGTGGTCAAAGGCAGCGAGCAGGTATTGCAAGGGCATTGATCGTGAAACCGAAATTTCTTGTCCTAGATGAACCTGTATCAGCTTTAGATGTTTCAGTTAAAGCTCAGATTATGAATCTCTTAATAGAGCTACAGAAAGAATTTCAATTAACCTACCTTTTTATAGCCCATAATTTAGATTTAGTTGCTTACTTCTGTGATCGTGTAGCTGTCCTTTCAAAGGGGAAAATGATAGAAACGGCACCTACAATCGATTTGTTTAGAAAGCCTCAACATGAAGTGACACAAAAACTATTAAGTTCCATTCTAACATTAGATGGGGATTTAGGAGATTACTATCGCAAGCAATCTGTCATATAAAATGGAGGGGTTTTACATGGAAAATGTGTTTTTCAAAGATATTGAGTCCGTTGCACAGATGTTAAAGGTTCAGGAAGTATCGCCTATAGATTTAACGAAAAAGTTACTTGAACGGATTCAATCAATTAATCCTGTATTAAATGCATATATCACTTTGATGAGTAAAGATGCATTAGAGCAGGCTACGGTACTTGAAAAAGAATTAAAAGAAGGGATTATTAGGGGTTCACTCCATGGCATACCAATTGCCTTAAAAGATATATTTGAAACGAAGGGGAGCGTGACTACTTCTGGTTCTAGAATCTTTGAAAACTTCATTTCCCAAAAGGATGCCGAAATCGTAAAGCTACTAAAAAAAGCAGGGGCAATTATAATAGGGAAGGCAAATCTTCATGAATTCGCGATGGGGGCGACAACAGAAAATCCTCATTATGGTCCTTCAAGAAACCCATGGAATATATTGAAAATTCCTGGTGGATCGAGTGGTGGATCTGCTGTAGCCGTTGCAGCGGGGATGGCATTTGCTGCTATTGGTACGGATACAGGAGGTTCCATTCGCTTACCGTCTGCTTTATGTGGTGTTGTTGGTTTAAAACCAACATATGATTTAATTAGTACCGATGGATGTACGCCTTTAAGTAAGAGTCTGGACCATATTGGGCCAATGACAAGAACGGTTGCTGATAGTCGTATACTCCTTCAAGTCATGGCAGATGCCAAAAAGTTAGAACGAGTCGATCTTAGTATCCGACTGAAGGATTTAAAAGGTGTAAAAGTAGCTATTTGCAAAGATTATTTCTTTGAAGGAATGGATGAAGAAATAGCCATTCATATTCATCAGGCATTAGCTAAGCTTGAAAATCTCGGAGCAGAAATAATTGAAGTAGATATTGTTGGTATACAGGAGGCGCTACAAGCACAAAAAATAATTTTCAAAGCAGAAGCCTATGCTTTTCATGAATCTATGTTTATGGATAAATCACACCTCTATGGAGAGGATATACAGTTCCGCTTACAAGCTGGAAAAGATGTGTTAGCAAGTGAATACATTCAGGCCAAACAATATCAGCAAGCCTTCCAACAACATATCGAACATAAAATGCAAGCAGAACAAATTGATGTCTTCTTTTCACCAACGAATATAATACCGCCTTTTGATATTGGAAGTGTTGGTCCCGAAGAATCGGTGAATAATATTTTTCGATTAGGCAAGACACCACTAGGGAATTTGTTAGGGCTACCTATATTGTCGGTTCCTTGTGGTTTTACATCAGAAAGACTACCTATTGGGTTCCAAATCATGGGAAGGATGTTTGAGGAAGGGAAAGTATTAGCCATCGGTGAAGTATACGAACAATCAGAGGGTTGGGTATCATATTTAGAGAGAAATGAAGTTTATCAAATAGAGAAAACGATGTAATTTGCAAAGGGAAACTCTAGAGGGGTTAAGGCTCTAGAGTTCTTCCTTTTGTTAAAAACGCTGCTATTTCCTTGCTACTTCTAAGTGTGATTATCTTCAAATTTGGCTTAGTATCTTTATATTTACGAAACCGCTCATGCATTTTTGTCTTTCTTCTATAATAAGTAGTCACGATAAACTTAAAGAATACCCAGTCAATTTTTTCATGACAGCCTTCAGTTATATCAGGTCTTGATCTTTTATGAAATTGGATACGGCGTTTAAAAATCCGGTAGAGACAGGTGGAGAGAGGGAGTTCTAAGTAGATGATTGTATCTGCTGCTGCTGTTCTAATGGGGAAGGTACTAGTGTAATTCCCCTCAATAATCCATTCAGGTTGTTTTATAATGCCTTGTTGAAGGTGTATGAATCTCTCTTCTGTTGATTCTTTCCAATTGGGGAGCCAGTATAAGGTATCTAAATGATGGACATCTATTTGTAGCTTCTTGCTAAGTTTTCGAGCAAAAGTGGACTTGCCAACACCTGCAGATACACCTATAACCATGATTTTTTTCATACAATATACTCACTCCTCTTCTACATAAGCTTATTTACGCTATTAGAGAGCTTCATTTTCCTTTAAAATGATAGTAACTGTCAAGTAGGAGGAAAATAGAATGATTGAAGAAGAAATGTACAATCGAGCCATCACATTTATTGAACAGCGCTATCCTAAAGGGTGGGGTGGAGCGGCTGTGATTCATACTGGTGATGAACGTTATCTCATTAGTGTCGCACCAGTCACGTTTAACGCTAGTACGGAGTTATGTATTGAAGTTGGTGCCATTTGTGAAGCACATAAATTCAATATTGATGTCACACATTGTTTATGTGTCGTCCGTGATAATGAGAATAGCCCCTTTAAAGTTCTTTCACCATGTGGTATTTGTCAAGAGCGTTTGCGCTATTGGGGACCGGAAGTGAGAGTCGGAGTAACGACAAAAGAAAAGCTACTTAAGTTTGTTCCTTTAGGTGAACTTCAACCTTTTCATTGGACAAATGCTTATCCAGCTGAAGAAATCGAGAGCTTTACTAGCAATGTAGAAAAGTTGCGTTGATTAAGGATTAATGTATAGATATAATCAAATAAAGACATTTGTGCAAGTAGTAATAAAACCACACCCTTCATAAAATCATTTTAAAAATTGATTTTGTGCTAGGTGTGGTTTATTATGGAAAATTATAGTGTCAAGCCACCATCAACCATCACTGTTGTCCCAGTCATGTAGCTTGATGCATCAGATGCTAAGAAGCTCACCACGTTCGCGATTTCTTGAGGTTCAGAATATCTACCCATGCGCATCACACTGATTTCAGCAGGGACATAACCAGTTGTTTTCATTTGCTCTTCCACTCCTTTAGTCAGCGGAGTGGCTACGCCACCGGGACAGATGGCATTTACACGGATTCCTTTTGATACATATTCGAGTGCAGCCCCTTTTGTTAAACCAACTACAGCATGTTTACTTGCAGAATAGGCTGCAGCACTATGCTCAGAGCGAACGCCTGCAGTAGAAGCGGTATTGATGATGTGTCCATGGCCTTGTTGTTCCATCACTTTTAAAACCGCTTTCATACCAAGGAATACTCCTTTAGTATTAATATTCATCACACGATCGAATTCGGATTCTTCGATATCAGTGAACATCGAGAATTTTTGTACAACTCCAGCATTATTGAAAAATACATCAATGGTGCCGAAAGTATCCACTGCTTTTTGGACATAATGATTAACATCATCCGCATTAGATACATCTGCTTTAATGAAAATGGCTTCCACGCCTTTTTCTTTTACTAGATCGAGTGTTTCATTGGCAATTGTTTCATTGAAGTCAACGATAACTAAGTTAAAACCGTCTTCTGCTAATTTAATCGCAGAAGCGCGTCCAATTCCTCCACCTGCACCTGTTATAACTGCTGTTTTCTTACTCATATAAACATCCCCTTTTGCGAATAAAATTGGTCGACAAGTTCAGTGTTAGACACCTTGTCTATTTAAATGATAAACTATTTGAGATGTTGTTAGGTACAAAGAAACCTTCTTTTCTAAGAAGATAGACATAAATAAAGTATGTGTTGAGGATGGTGGTTTCGTGATAAAAGACCCAAGGGTGTTGCAAACTTTTGATTTGTTGTGCAAAGGGTTTACAAATTTACTCCAATCAGATGCCCTCGAGCAAATCAATATTAAGAAGCTAACGGAAGCTTCGAAAATCAACCGCACGACCTTTTATTTACATTTTGCCGATTTACAAGCTTTTGTTACCTATTATGTTAATCGCCTTTTCCAACATTGGTCGGATATCGTAAATAGTGTTCCTTCTCTTCCAGAACATAAATCACTACAAGAGCCTTATCCAGGTTTAGTGCAATTATTAGAATATATTAAAAGTGAACAAGAGCTTTATCATTGCTTATTAGTTGAGCATCGTTTGCCATTATTTACAGTAGCTTTAAGAGAATGGATGATTAAATTTACTAACCAAGGTTTTGGTACGGTCACACAAACTCCTACCTTAAGCGAATCGGAGAGAAAAGTAAGGGAAGTTCATATTCTAAGCGGTACGATTGGGTCCATTGTATGGTGGCTAGAAGAGGGATTTCCGATATCATCGCAAAAACTTGCAGAAGAATTGACCTTAATAGCGGCGAAGGGACCTTTTTATTTAAAATAGAAAAAAGTACTTGAAAATTCAGAATTAGAGATTATAATAGTAACTAATCAAACTTAATGCCTATTCATTAGCTATTAGAGAATAACCTTCTTTAATAATAACTAATGAACGAATGGCTATCTTAAACTATAACTGTCAAATGTATGGTGACAGTTGTATTTGAGATAGCCTATTTATATTGGTATGGGTAAACGAGAGTAGTTAGTTTTGTGACAATAATCATGTAAGCGCTTTGAAAAGTTAATATGTAATCAATATATTAAATGAAAGCTTCAGAGTGGAAATACTCCATCATGAAGCATGTACGCATATCTCCAATTACTAGTTTTGAAAAGAGCATAGGAGATAAATGGAATCGTTAGAGATGCATGAATGATGTAACCAGATATGGATTTAATTTTAGGAACAATGATTTTAAAAAAGAACTTCTGTAAAGCAGCCTGTTTATTAACGATTAAAAATTCCCTTTTTTAATCTCCATTAGTAAACGCCCGTCCTTTGAAATATAGATGGTGTACTGCTATCCATTTATTTAGAAGGTTTTTTATGGATTGTCAAAGGGAGAGAACAGAATGAAGATTCGTTCAGTTAACAGTTTTATTTTAGATATTCCAACAATTCGACCACATCAGTTGGCGATGCACACAATTACTAAACAAGCGATAGTATTGGTTTGTATTCAAAACGAAGAAGGTCAAGAAGGTTGGGCAGAAGTAGCTACGATCGGCGGTGCATCTTATGGAGAAGGTACACCGGAAGCGATTAAGGTCAATATTGATACTTACATTACACCGCATTTGATTGGTAAAAATGCAAATGATTACGCGAAAATAATGACCGATTTAAATAAAGTGGTTAGAGGGAATTATTTCGCTAAATCTGTAGTCGAGTCAGCGTTAATTGATTTAGCTGCAAAAGAAAAACAATTACCAGCATATGAATTACTTGGAGGGAAAATCCATTCTTCTCTCCCACTTGCGTGGACATTGGCAAGTGGCGATACAGCTAAAGACATCGCAGAGGCGGAACGATTTTTAGAGGAAAAACGTCATAGAATTTTTAAATTAAAGATAGGGAAGGGCGATCCATATAAAAATGTGAACCATGTATTGGAGATTATTCGCTCCGTAGGTGATCGAGCAAGAGTAACGGTAGATATTAATCAGGCATGGGATGAAACAACTGCTGATTATTGTATTGCAGCACTTCAAGAAGGTGGTGTTTCAATGGTAGAGCAGCCATTACCCACTTGGAACTTAGAGGGAATGGCTAGATTAACAGAGAAATATGCTGTTCCAATTATGGCTGATGAAGCAGCTAATTCTATCCATGATGTTTTTCAGATTACTAAACTGCGTGCGGGGAATAGCATTGCCCTTAAACCGTGTAAGCATGGTGGATTATTAGAAACGAAGAAGGTAGCAGCTATTGCTGAAGGTGCTGGATTTGGCCTTTATGGTGGGACAATGATTGAATCAACATTAGGAACAGCTGTCTGTGCTTCGGTTTACTCTACAATAGGTGAATTTACATTTGGTACTGAATTGTTTGGTCCTTTATTATTTAAGGATCGTATAACAGTAGACAATTTGCGCTTCGAAAATTTTGAGTTAATTATTCCAGACGGTCCTGGATTTGGAATGGAAATAGATAAGGATAAAGTTGAATTTTACCAAAGATAAAAAAGTGGTTAGGGCAGAATATTCTGATAGAATATAATTAACTGTATGGTTAAAGGAGTGTTATAAATGGCGATGTCAACAGCTTTCTTAACTGCGTATGCGAAGGCTCCCCAAAATACGCCTATGTATGAAAATAATAAACAGATTGGAATCATGCTAGAGATAAATAAACAAAGTCATACAATCGTTAATGTCGATTCTACTTTTATGACAGGACTTGCCAAAGATTATTTGAAGAGAATGATTATTGGGACAGATTTTAGTATAGATATATCAGACTTGATTTTAGATATAGAGATGAACTGTATTATTCCTTCACAACAAGCTTTAATTGTAGCCTTAAAAGTCGCGCACCAGAAGTATCGTGATACGTTTCTAAAAAAACCTATTGAATAATTGCCCGTTTATTTACGATTTCAAGACTCTACTTGAAATAAAACTAGATAAACTATTCGGCCTTTTAAAAAGAGCACTTATTAACTGTGTTGCTTTTTGGAGGGCCATTTTTTTTACCCATAATGAAAGCGTTTTTTAAAAGGAGTTAGATAAAATGAGTAATCTATTTAAACAAGTGAATCAAACGCTTTGGCAATCGCATAAGCGTTCGAAGGATTTATTAACATTTGCTAGTTTACGTGAAGTGAAAGAGACAAGTGTGACATCAACCTCATCAATCGCTAAAGAGGAAAAGAATAATCGTAAAAACAATCCAGGTTCGTATAAAACTAGTCAGGTTA
The DNA here is from genome assembly GCF_034651445.1 of Cytobacillus sp. OWB-43. NCBI lineage: Bacteria > Bacillati > Bacillota > Bacilli > Caryophanales > Bacillaceae > Cytobacillus > Cytobacillus sp. OWB-43. Next base: position 55,772 of record NZ_JAYEFF010000003.1, read on the forward strand.
TCGGATTACTATTAGGTCCTGTTCTATTCTTCATGATCTGGTTGATACTTCCATTAAATGGATTGAGTGATGAAGGAAAAGCAGTCCTGGCTATTACAGCCTGGGTGTCAACGTGGTGGATTTTGGAGGTCATGCCTTTAGGATTAACCTCCTTGTTACCGATTGTATTATTACCTTTATTAGGAGCAATATCTGGTAGTGAAGCAGCAAGTAGTTATGGCGATCCTAATATTTTCCTCTTTCTTGGCGGGTTTGCGATTGCGCTTGCGATTGAGAAATGGAATCTTCATGAAAGGATCGCGTTGTCAATCATTAGTCTTGTAGGAACAAGTACGTCAGGTTTAGTATATGGATTTATGTTCGCAACAGGTTTTCTTTCTATGTGGATTTCTAATGTGGCGACTGTAATGATGATGTTACCGATAGGAACAGCGATTGCTTTCAAAGTAGGAGAATTAATGAAAAAAGAGGGACAGTATACTTTTGCAGAAGAAAAGAAGTTCACTCAATCTATCATTTTCTCTATTGGCTTTGGTGGAATTATCGGAGGAAGCGCGACACTGATTGGAACGCCACCGAATCTGATATTGGCAGGATTAGTAACTGAAATGTTCGGTATAGAAATATCATTTGCTAAATGGTTTTTGTTTGCTTTTCCAATGATCCTCATTCTAGGTATTGCAACAGCTTTTTATTTAACTAAAATCGCCTACCCCATGAATGTTAAAAGCCTGCAATCAGGAAAACAATTCGTAATAGATGAGAAGGAAAATCTCGGAAAAATGAGTTTTGAGGAAAAGGCAGTAGGGTTAGTATTCACGTTAACGGCTTTTATGTGGTTAACAAGATCTTTCCTCTGGACGGATATCATTCCGGGCATAAGTGACACAATGATTGCGATTACCGGTGCCTTATTACTTTATTTAATCCCAGCATCTAAAAAGCACGGAGGAAGATTACTCGGTCAGGATTCTCTTAAGAAAATGCCTTGGGATGTCTTGCTTTTGGTCGGAGGAGGTTTAGCCATTGCGGCTGGATTCAGTCAAACGGATCTATCATCATGGGTTGGTAGTCAGCTATTATTGTTAGAAGGAACGCCATATATTGTCATTCTGGCTATATCGACCTTATTAGCAATTGGTATTACTCAGATTGCACCTAATACTGCTGTGACAACTATATTTGTACCTATTGCGGCTACGCTTGCGTTAGCAATTGATGCACATCCGTTACCATTAATGACAGCTGTTGCTTTAGGTGCTGGTTTTGCTTTTATGCTACCGATTGGTACACCATCTCAAGCAATTATATTTGGTACAGGGAAAGTAACGATTGTTGATATGTTAAGAAGAGGAACACTAGTTACCATTTTAGCCACTGTACTGATTATTTTATTTGTATACTTCCTATATCCAATGGTATTTGATCTGAACTTGTTCGAATATCCATCAGCTTTGAAATAAAATAAAACAAAGCCTTGCTCCTTATATAGGAGAAGGCTTTTGTTATACTTATATCCCTTTTTTATAGAGCACAAAAGAATAAACAGTTGGTATGATGACAATAATCACAACTAAAATAATCATGATCAGAATCTGAGCAAAGTTGATAAATCCAGTGAGTATCATACCAAGCCCACCAATAATCCACAAATAACCGGCTAATCGATGGGTTTTATTCCAATTTTCCTCACTTGTAAGTGTCCAAGGTAGCTTGATTCCTACCGTGAAATTTTGCTTACTTTTAGGCATATAATTTCCACAAATGATGAAAATGAGTCCTACCAGAATAGGGGCAATAGATTCAATACGGATGTCATAGCCGAGTGCTTTGAATAAGGTGATGGGTACGATGATAAGCGTCATAATTGGAATTAACCATATAATTAATTGTTTGAGTGCTTTAGCGGTATTTTCTTTCTTTGGGTCATTATTTATCATAAAAATAGTAAATAAGTGAATGGCGGCCATTAATAGGGGCAATCCCCACACAGCAATGGCCTTAGAGGTGAAATTATCAGCTTCACCTGCTGTATTCCAGTGGATGGCGATTTGATCAGGTAAATCAGGATATACAATCAAGCCAGGAATAATAGGAAGTAAACAAAGTAACGTCGTAATCACAAGTGTCCTATTCATTTTTCTTGTCATTTTCTTTCCCTCCAAATTGTGTAAACCACAGCATAATTTCTTCAAATACAGAAATATTTAATTCGTAATAAATGAAGTTCTTATACTTGCTTTCAAGTATAAGATCTGCCTTTTTTAGCTGTGATAAGTGATAAGAAATGGTTGCTCCTGTCATTTCAAAATGCTTCCCAATCTCACCGGCAGATAGCTTTTTATCTTTCAGCAAGACAAGAATCTCTCTACGCACAGGGTCTGAAAGAGCCTTAAATGTATCTGGAAACCCCACGATAACACCTCTTTAATCTATTTAGAAATATCTCTAAATAGATTATATAACATGATATGTAAAAAATCACTATCTGTTTCGAAAAATTTCTAAATAGGTTTGCGAGGGGCTCTAGGTTTAGGAATATTCATCCCCCATTATGAATGTATAGATCGTTTTGGAATGAATCATAATCGTTATATAAGTGATTGTAAAAAGGGGGCCATGTATCATTCAAATTGAAAGGGAAGTGTATTAAGGAGAATGACCTGAATAAGAAGAAGTAATAGGCTAAAAAATGAGGTCAAACATTGCTTTAATCATATGAAATTGAAAGAAGCGAAAAAAAATAACACGAAAAAATGTTAATGTTAAACCAACATTTTTTCGTGTTACAGATAGTTGCAATGTTAATTAACTGCGATGCTTTGTATCATTGCGAAGTAAGCCATTAATACAAATAAAACAGAAGCTAAAAAGGAAAGTGCAACATGTTGTTTCATTTTAAAGAGGACTAAGCTTCCACCAAGGCAGCTAAGGGCAAGAATGCCGAATATGATGCCCACTTCAGTGAAAATAAATGAAACTGAAATTCCTTCAAGTGTTCCTTGATAGAACAGATTTAATATCGGTGCATAGCCACTATGAGCAATTAGATTGTCAATGTTCATTGGGGGAGACTGCTCATTAAAAATACCTGTAAGGATAAAGATAATGGTTATGATAAGAAATTCTGCACGAACCCATGGCTTCGGGTTGAATGAAGACTCTCTTTTTAGGCGGTGTTTCATCCAAAACCCATTGATCAAAGCGAATACAGTTAAAGGCATAACAAAAAGTAGTTTTAGCAATAGGCCTTGACCATATGAAACCAATAAGGCATCTTTATAATCTGTTTCAGCAGTCGTCACATTCGTTAGAAGAATACCACTTAAAACAATTAGTAAAAAGCAGATAATGGCTGTTAGATGGAACCATTTTAGAAAAGGCAACCAACTAGTTGTTTGCCGTGAAAACCAGGATACGACGAGTAATACCCCTGCCCAAGTAGAAACGGCAATTAGATGAAGGGCATGAATTCCAATCCCATAAACTCCTTGTATACTGCCAGCATGGCTTGACCAGGCTACACCGATGGTAAGAAGGAAGAGAAGAATCATTTCTCCAATAATGGAAATCTTTCTTTTATCCTCACCAAAAAGGGTAATGTAAAATGCCAGAACGATACAAATGATGAATGTGAAAAGCCAAGCATTCCCTACGCGGAAACTGAGTAATATATTTTCAAAGGCAGAACCCAGCCCATCAAGTTTGGTGAGATGGGTAACTAATTGTATTAAGGGAATGAAAGATAATACGGCAATCCCCATTGTCGCCACTAATTGTATTGAGATGGATACATTTACAGGTGGCTTAGAATTTGCAGGCACCCATCGTAAAATAAAGGTGCCTGCAAGGAGAGCAAAACATAAATAGAGAAGTGCCTCACTCAAAATGGTTATAAAAAACATCGTTTATTTTTTCCTTTTTAATAAGATGATCGCAATAATCGCAACAATGGCAACAAGGATGATACCAATCAATAACCCGTTTGAGTTTGATTCCGTTTCATCCGCTGTTTCGTTGGATGGTGTTGTCTCGTCTTCTTCTACAGTTGGCTCCTCATTTTCTGTAGTTGGAGCAATTTCTGCTGTATCTTCTTCTACCTCTTCTTCAGGAACATTGACTTCAAAGCCGTAAGATTCTTGCATAATATGACCATCTACTCCGATGATTTCCCAGCTTACCGTATAATTACCGTTAGCGATTGGTTCAGAGAAAGTAGCGATTAACTCATCTTCCTTAACAGTGATGTCACTCGCCTCGACTACTTCGCCTTCACTATTTTCAATTTGCAAAGAAGCGTTATCTTCTATAACAGTGTCAAAATATAATTGAATCGTATCAATTGATTCCGTAACAGTCGCACCATCTTCAGGGTTTGAACCATTTAAATGAGTATGTGCAAAAGCGGTATTTGTGCTAATTAATAAACATGTCACTACGAACAGTAGCATAGATAATTTTTTCATATCATGACCTCCAAAACTTTTTTTCGTAATTAGCGTACTAAATTGGGAAAGGAGATACAACCTTTTACCTGTGTACGATTGGTGTCGTTTTTGTGAATTTCTAAAATACTGCTATGACAAAACAATCTCTTAAGTAGCGATAGGCGGCCCCTTTACTTAACAATTAAACACAATCAATTAAAAATGAGAACACCAATGTAGAAAAAATGTTAGATTCATGACATTAATGTGTAGAAAATATGGAATTTGTATGTAAATATCCTGTAACTAATTACCTTAGGTTGTACGTCGAATCCTTTTTATCTTTCCATAAATCCCTCATATATATTTCTTGCCAATTAAAATATTGTTCTTATCATTTTTTGTCGTTAAAATCTAAATGATGAAAATATTCACAAAAGGAGAAAGGTTAATGAATCGAGTAGATGTAGCTTATTCACTGATTGTCGATGAAAACGAAGAAAATATCTTGATGGTAAAGAATATTAAACATAATAATTGGTCCCCACCTGGTGGAGGGGTAGAGAAAGGAGAAACATTGTTAGAGGCAGCAATTAGAGAAACGAAGGAAGAAACAGGTTTGGATATTGAACTTGGTAATATTGTCTCAATTAATGAAGCTTTTATGGAACAGGAAAATTTTCATGCGATTTTCTTTACTTTTAAGGCGAAAGTCATTGGTGGAGAGATTGAAATAAATGATAGGGAGACGATAGAAGAGGTGAGATGGATGAGTATCGCAGAAGCGGAATCTTGGATGCCTTATCATCAAAAGGGTATTCGATATTTATTAAAACAATCTGCACTTTATTATTTTGAGGGAAATTAGTTTCGTATAAAACGGTCTCCATTAGCAAAAAATGTTAAAAAGGAGATGTTTTTCATGAGGAAATTCGCCATTTTTCTGCTTATATATTTACTCGCTTGCCATGTAAGTCTGGAGGAGGTACATGCTGAAGAGTATAAACAACATGATGCCAAAGATAAGGAACAAGTGGTAGACCAGTTTGTATTAGCTATATTGAATGATGAGGTAAGGAATGCAGTAAATGATTATTATAAAAAGGATACTGTAATCCAATTTGACTGGCAAGCAAAAGACTATAACGTTGTTGAAATGAAGCAATGGAAGAAAGGTAATGAACTAGGACATTCTTTTCTGATTAGTTTAACGGTATTGCCATATGATAATAATAAGTCTAGTCAATTGGGTATTGATACAATTACTTTTGGCATTTCGCCTCAATCCTTAAACACACAGAAAAACAATAAGAGTTTAGCATCTACGGAAGTTGAGTTATTAGATTATAAACATAGAGAGGCTGTGTATAAGGGGAGTTAGTTCAATGGAAGAGAGGAGATTGGGTTGAAAGAGATATCTAGAGTGGTCGGGTTCATAGCGGGATTAATAAGTATGATAATTTGGGGAATGTTTACTTTTTTTAACCCTTATTCTTCTGACTTTGTAGGAATAGGTACAGCCTTATTAACCTTCTTCTTGTTGGCACTCCCTGCTTTGTTCATTATTATATTTATAAGGGTCTCGAATCAGTTCATCATGCTCATTGCTGTTATTTGGTCATTGCCCTGTTCACTTTACTTTGCATTAACCCCAGGATTCTTCGCTATAGCTGGTTTAGCTTGGTTATTATATTTAATAAGTTTGATTTTGATGACTCTTCATAAGAAAAAATATAATTCAGTCAATTCAATTTGATAAATGAAGGAATATATGATAGATTAATAAAAAAATTGAGGTGAAGAATGATGCCTATAAAAGATAATTGCTCATTTTCACAATTGCATCATCATATAATCTAGCTTTGCTATTTCGATCTTGAAAATCGTAAATAGGAAGGCTATTTTTCATTCAACCGTATTTGATTAAGTTCACACTTATATCAAGTGCGGTTTTTTTATTATATAAAAAAGGAGAATGTAGAATGAAGAAAATGCAAGAACAAAACGTAAAAGGGACGCAAGATTATTTACCGGAAATTGCAAAGGTGAGAAGAGACATTACTCGAACATTGGAGGAGGTATTCGTTCAATACGGATGTGAACCGCTAGAGACACCGATACTGAATTATTCAAAATTAATGGCTTCCAAATATAGCGGTGGAGATGAGATCCTTAAGGAAATGTACAATTTATCCGACAGAGGACAAAGAGAGCTGGCTCTGAGGTATGACTTAACCATTCCATTTGCTAAAGTGATAGCGATGAACCCTCAATTGAGGATGCCTTTTAAACGTTACGAAATTGGGAAGGTTTTTCGGGACGGTCCTATTAAAACGGGCAGACTTAGAGAGTTTACCCAATGTGATGTAGATGTAACTGGCATTGAAAGTCAGATGGCAGAAGCCGAATTAATGCTTATGGCCCTTGATGCGTTTGAGAGAATTGGTCTTCAGGTGGAGATTCAATATAATAATAGGAAATACCTAAGCGGAATGTTGGCACTCTTTGGAGTCGATAAAGGCCAACTCAATCAAGTGATATTGGTCATTGATAAGCTGAATAAGATTGGTGCCGATGGCGTGATGAAAGAACTTAATCATCTCAATCTCTCAGGAAATACATTAAGTAGTATTCAAAGGTTTTTAGAAGATGAGGAAAACTCAACGTTATCTTCTTTTGAATCTTATGAATCCACTCAAGTACAAGAAGGGGTCAAAGAAATCGCTGAACTAGAAAGTTTTTTGCAGGCCTTAGCTATAGAGGGACAATGTAATTTTAATCCTTTTTTAGCGAGAGGGTTAGAAATTTACACCGGCACAATTTATGAAATCTTTCTTGTGGATAAAACAATTACATCAAGTATTGGTAGTGGAGGAAGATACGATCAAGCGATTGGAGGTCTTATTGGCACAAATGAAACCATGCCAACAGTGGGAATATCCTTTGGTTTAGATGTCATTTCTACAGCATTCATAGCGAGAAATGTTCAGGATTTAAGCCCCTCTCCAGTTGATTATTATGTGATACCACTTAGTAAAAATATCGAGGCATTAACAGTTGCCAATGACTTAAGGAAAAAAGGATACAATGTATTGCTAGAAATGAGTAAAATGAAGCTTCGCAGAGCACTTGAACGTGCAAATAAAGAAAACATAAAAAAAGTCATTATTATTGGCGAAAATGAAGTGAAGAACAATAAGTACAACGTGAAAGATATGGGAACGGGGGAGGAGATAGAGGTAGTTTTTCTTTTTAAATGAAAATAGAAAAGTTTGCTGCAAATAGTTAATGGAAGGAAGTGTAATTATTATTATGTATATTTATACATTTGGTGTGAGGAAGGATAATATTTGAAATTATGTAGTATAATAGAGCCCTTGATTGTTAATAAAAGGGCTCTATTAGCATAATGTGTACTATAGATAATCATAAAACAGTAGCCAATGATTGTGTGCCAATGATTATTATGATTCCGAAACCGCTTAGAAACAAATTTTTAATGGATTTAGTCATTATTTACACCTCCTATATATGATATTCTTCCTAATAAATGATAGAATAAAATATGTAATAATGCCTGCTTTTTGTCATATATGAAAATCGGAGGGCTTAATATGAATAAATTAGGACATGTTTTTAGAACGATACGTCTTGCCAAAAACCTCTCATTGAAAGATATAGCTCAAGGAAATATTAGCATTTCGTTCTTATCTAAGTTTGAAAGAGATGAATCAGACATTTCCCTATCAAATTTTTATTCATTATTAAACAAAATAAATGTGACAATAGAAGAGTTTAGTTTCATAGCCAACGACTATAAATTACTCGACCAAGAAGTTTTATTAGATGATATCAAATCAGCATATGAGAGCAACAATATTATTCTTTTAGAAAAGTATAAAAAGAAAGAAATGGATTTATATATCGAGACAAATAGTCCTACATATAAGTTTAGTTATATTATGATTAGCGCAATTATACATACACTAGACCCGTCGAAGGATGTCTCTCAAGTAGATAGGGATTATATAAGTGAATATTTATTATCTATTGATACGTGGGGATATTTTGAGATTGTCCTGTTTGGAAACTCTATGAATTTATTGACTATGGATTCAATGGTTATTCTATCTAAGGAAATATTAAAAAAGACTAAAATGTATATGAATTTGAGAGTCAACAGACAAGAGGTTATTAGAATTTTACTCAATGCTGTGATTTTTTGTGTTGAAGGAAAAAGATATGCAGATTCTTTATTTTTTATTAAGACACTGGAAGATTTATTAAAAGATACAGGTTTATTTTTTGAGAAAACAAAACTCTTATTCATTAGAGGATTGTATGAAATTAAGACAAATAAAATAGAACTGGGAACTAAAAATTGTAAAAAGGCAATTCAAATAATGTATGATTTAGGATCTGTTGAGATAGCTGCAAATCATGAAGAATACTTAGATAACTGCTTGTCTAGATAGTATTTTCAAATATGACATTGAAATCTTAACATTTAATACTATATATTAAAATAAAATTAATACAATAATAATAACAAGTAAGGTTAATTTTGGTTATTTGTCGTAATTAATAGCTATTTGTTTTATTTATCAATAAAGCCTGAATTTGAAATTGTTATTTATATTTAGTTTTAAGAAACTCAATTCAAATATAGAAAGATGGACTCGTTATGTCACAGAGATTGAATGAAAAGGAATTAGATGCCGTTATTGATATTCTTAAGGATGTTGTAAATGTTCATAAAACATTGTTTGATGATTTACGACCAATGCAAGAGGAGAACCCTAATCATCAGATGTTTTTGTTGCAGAAGGAAAAAGTGGAGTTTTATCAGACAATTATCCAGAAGTTAAATCAGCAACATAGAAAAGTGAATTGATGTTCGGTAGCTAGTCAAATGAATCTATCTTCATTGTAGAACCACACAAATCTTGTGTGGTTCCCTTTTTTTCCTTTACCCATGCCGTTTTGAATGTAATCATGACTGTTTTGGTGATTAAATCTATTTCCTCTTTAATTATGTAAATGACAATACTTTTCAACTTTGTTGTCCACGTGCTTTTATCAAGATTTTTAAAAAGGGATAAGGTTCTAGCCAGTTGGTTTGTGGCAAGTTGTAGCCAAGCGTTTTCGCTAATGTATCCCTTGTTAAGAGTTTTTCCACTGTACTTATTTAGAACCGGTTATATCAATGATACCTACAATCAAGATAAGGACTCCTTTAAGTAAAGTATATTGAACAGGGAGCTGCTTTTAATAGGTTAATTGAGTTCATGCCTGAGCACTTTTAAGGGTTATAGGGTTGTCTTTGTCCAATCCTAGTAAAAATATGATGATACTTCTTAGTGTCCTTACTATTCGAACCGTCCGTTAAAGCTTGTCCTTCTTAATTAAGGTAATTTTATTTCATTTTACTTCTATCAGTTAAATGTCTAATATTAAGTTAATAGGAAAGGGATGAAGCAATGCATTCATTAGTTTTTCAAGAAAAATGGGCCTCAACCTTATCAGAAAAGGACCGTAAAGAGATTGAGGGGATCTATAGTCAATCTGTTCCTCATCTACAAAAGGGAATGATTGGTTTTACCTCTATTTGGCAAGCAAAAAATCATCGAGAGGACTTATTGATATCGGTACTGATTCAAAATACAACGAAAGAAGCTTTTGTTTTAGAGCATACTGTTGTGTCTTATTTAGCTGAGGATGGAACCCAACTTGCTCAACATATTTTTACAACGAATCAAATACATGTTGAGCCAAATACGTCAATGCCATGGACGTTTATATTTCCGGGTGCAGGGGATGTACTAGAAAGAGGCGCAGGAAGGTTAGTTTTAGTAGATTAAAAAGCCATCTCCAACTGATTGGAGATGGCTTGTTTCATTTTTATTTTCCAGGCTTAAAGTTCATTTTCATCGCTTTTGCCATGTTTACTGGTAGGTCTGTATTTTCCATTGTGCCAGTAAACAGTTCTGATCCTGGGCCATAAGTATAAACGGGGATATCAATTCCTGTATGGCCGGTACTTGTCCAACCGACAGATGCTCTTTCTGAAATGATTTGATTGATAGATGAAGCTGGATTATCAGCATTTTTGATTGCATTGACTTCAGCTTTCGTTAAATCAATCGCTGCATATTCTTTTAGCACTTTCTTAGCGTTTGTCCGTTTCTTATTAAGTTTGGATGCCATATAGTCACCTGTAGCCGTCACATCTCGTAGCATTTCCACATTGGCACTACCATTTCCGTAACCGCCAACAGACATTCCGCCTGTATCATGATCTCCAGCAACAACAACAAGCGTATTGCCATCTTTCTTAGCGAAATCCATTGCTTCAATGACAGCTTCTTCAAATGCTTCGCTGTCTTTCATTGCCCATGCTGCATCATTCGCATGCCCTGCCCAGTCAATTTGACTTCCTTCCACCATTAAGAAGAAGCCGTTTTTATTCTTTTTCAATGTATCGATAGCCGTTTCTGTCATGTCTGCTAGACTAGGCTGTTGTGTGTCTTCGCGATCAAGCTCCGGTGCCATTCCTTCTTCGGCAAATAAACCAAGCACTTTATTCGTTTTCTTCACACGATCCAATTCTCTTTTATTTGTAACTAATTGGTAGCCCTCGTCTTTCGCTTCATCAATTAATTCGTCAGTAAAGTATTTTTGTCCTCCACCTAAGATGACATCCACATCATTGTCGAGTAATTGAGGGGCAATATCTGCTTCATCTGCACGAGAAGCGACATGTGAAGCAAAAGCTGCTGGAGTCGCATGGGTAATCGTTGAAGTGGCAACTAGCCCAGATGATTTCCCTTTCCTTTCTGTTTCTTCCAAAATTGTTTTTAGTTCTTTACCAGTCGGGTCGGTGCTTATCATACCATTATTGGTCTTTACGCCAGTTGCCATCGCCGTTCCGGCAGCTGCTGAATCTGTAATATTGGAGTTCGCTGAGTATGTACGTTGCATCGCGATGTTCATCGAGTCAAGAACGGTATCCTCACCTTTATACCAACGATAGTTTGTTGCATAGGCCGCGGAAAAACCGTCAGGAATAAGGAAAATGACATTTTGTGCTTTATCTTTCCCCTTTGGCTTTCCTTTCGCTTCTACTTCTTGCTCAGGTAGTACGGTAGAGATGCCCCCGACAGCAATGGTAGATACAAGTGCGAGTGACAATAGTTTCTTTTTCCAAGTCTTTTTCAACATGTTTCTTCCCCCCTAAAATGGTTTGTACAAGATAACTATAAGGTCGAATTTTTAACGGTTGATAAAGAGAGGGTGAAAAAAGAGTAAAGAAGAAAAAATGGGTAATTAGTGGCGGAAAGGAGTGATTTGGAAGGGTTTTTACGATTGAAAGGAAAGAATGCTTGCTGAATTTGTTGTGGCAATCGCACTTTTGTTCTAATTTATGTAAAAGTTGCGTGAAGGGGGTGTAAAGGACTTTTACACACATGAATAATTATCGCGATTAGTAGATGGGGGACCACTACAAATCGCGATTGTCTGTCAGGTCATATTTCTAAGCTGTTGTTCCATTATAGAAACAAATTCATCTTCTTTCCAAATGGTGAATGTTTCTTTTATATCATACTGTGTTAATAATGCGTTAACGATTTGATAGCCAAGGTAATAGCCTAAGCGGGTCTGCTTGAAGTTTTTCCCTCCATTAATAGAGAACCATTCTTTATAAATTGTATGACTATCGTTAATGGTCTTCATATCATAAAGAAACTGTTTCGCGATTAAACTTTCATTTTTTTGAGTGAAGTCAAGCCACTTTCTGTCTTCTTCAAAGGCGAAATGTTCGTCTAATCGTGCTTCTACTAATAGCGTGGAAAGGGTCGTTGCGATGCCTTCTTGTAAGAGCCATGTATAGGGATGAGTCCAATTGACAAGATGCCAGTCTTGCGAATAGATGTCATTATATAAATAATGCATGACATGTCCAAACTCATGGGCAATAATAATTTTAATATAGGTTTCGTTATAGGGGAGTTTTTCTAGACAAAAGGCTACATCAGGTTGATATTGCTGATACACAAAGGCATTGCTCCCATATAAGCCGACGAGCAAGCGGACTGTTTTAGTATATTTCACATTAAACATCGCTTCATATCGTTGAAGTATATTTGGTATGTGTTCAAGAAATAAGTCTCTCATCGGTAAAAGTTCTGGTAGCTTAGGTGGGTGTTTCTTCAATGCTGCTCGTTTTTTTGTTTCAATATGTAAACAATGATGGGCGAAATAAACTTCATAGTCTGCTTGAAATTGATGATAGTACTGTTCTAAGTATTCGGATGTTGGTTGATAATGGCTCACAAAATCTCCAACTGTATCAACGATTCTCAAATGATGCTGCCTCCTTATTAGTTTTAATGCTAATAAAGTGTTCGCTTCTCAACTGTTAGAATCCTTCCATTTTCATTAAGTGAAAAGGAAATCTAAGAGCAAAGGCGAATATTTTAGCAATAAGGAGCTGATAAAGAAATGAAGGAACGTCTAGTAAGAATAGGAACGACTTATCTACCTGTAATAGATGTGGAACAATCAGCAAAGTGGTATCAGAAACATCTGGGTGCAGCTGTTAATTATAGGGATCAACATAAAGCTATTCTAGATTTAGCGAATCAAAGTATCTTTTTAATAAAAGCAGAAGATGGAGAGCGTTCCCAATTTCTTGACATAGAAGGCAGAGAACATTTTTCTGTTACTTTTGAAGTGGACGGGTTAGCTGAGCTGGAAAGATTGCATACCCTTTTTATAGAGGAAGAAGTGTTGGTAGGAGCAATTGAAGATCGTGGTCATGCGGGCAAGAACTTTATTTTCTACGATTGTAATGGCAATCAATTTGATGTTTGGAGTGAGTTAAGTCCAGCGTTTAAACAATGGAGAACGGATGTTATCTATGATTGAGATGATAGACGAGGATAATAGAGAAAAAGTGAGTGATTTTTTCGCGAATCATTGGGGAACGACAGAGATGGTTCTCTCCTCTGGCGTCTATCATTGTGATGAGCTGGATGGCTATGTATATAAGAGTGCTAAAGGTGAGATTGTTGGCCTAGTGACTTATATTAGGCATAATGAAGATATATGTGAAGTCATTTCGTTAGACAGTGTATATGAAGGGCAGGGAATTGGTTCAAGTTTGATGTGTGTTATTGAAGAAAAGGCAAGAGAATTGGGGGCAAAGGCGGTTCAGCTCATCACAACCAACGATAATCTACATGCATTATCTTTTTATCAAAAACGCGGCTATGTATTAAAAGCAGTTTATCCAAACGCAGTAGAGAAAGCGCGAACTGTAAAACCTTCCATACCATTTGTGGCAAGTAATGGTATTCCTATTCGAGATGAATGGTTATTATATAAACTGCTTATATAGCACCCTATTTTAAGCAATATTTTATCAGATTGCTCCAACTCATTGGTTATTTCACCAAAGAAGGGGTATGGTAATAGAATCATAGAGTAGTAGGTGAAAGGCAGATGGAGAACTGGATTACAAGTGTGATAGAGCAGTTTGGTTATGTTGGGATTTTTTTGTTGATTATGTTGGAAAATATCTTTCCGCCCATTCCATCTGAAGTAATCTTAACTTTTGGTGGATTTATGACGACTACTACGAATTTAAGTGTAGCTGGCGTTGTCGTAGCATCGACCTTAGGGTCAGTAGGTGGCGCAGTGGTTCTTTATGGTGTTGGCTTGCTGATTGACATCAGAAAAGTGGAGCGAATCGTAGAACGTTGGGGTCATATTTTAAGATTAACCAAAAAAGATATTCATAAAGCAAACGGTTGGTTTTCAACATACGGAAAGTGGACCGTTTTCTTTTGTCGTTTTATCCCTTTAATTAGGAGTTTAATATCTTTACCGGCAGGGATGGCGCATATGAATTTTCTTGTTTTTCTTATTTTGACAACGGCTGGGACATTGATTTGGAATATCGTCCTCGTCCTTATTGGCGCTGCGGTAGGAGAATCATGGGAGTCCGTGGTCGGTTATATGGATATGTATTCCTATATTGTTTATGGCGCCATTGCTCTTGTGTTTATTGTTATAGTGATGATTTTTTTGAAAAAGAGAGTTTTTCATAAAAAGTAAGGTTGTTACGAGAGGGGGAACAACCTTACTCTTTATTAGTTGTTAAGGTGAAAGCCTCTATTTGTTCTCCCCACTTGACCGTTACATCAATCTTTTCATCCTTTAGTAAATGCAAGCTGTTGTCTAAACTACCACTATCTCTAAATACCCGCGGATTAGGTATATCTTCATTTTCATCGAAAGCTCTCGTTCCTCCACCAGCAAACTGACTTGTCTCGAAGCTAAAGCTATAATCTAAAACATTCTTTAACCCTTCTGGATTCCCCTTATATTTAATCGTAAGCTTATACTCTCCACGTTCGTCTGACAGTATGATATAACGAAGCTCTCCTTCCGAATGTTCACTTTCTCCCTTATATAAATAAGGCGAGTCATTGCAGGCAGACAGGATGGAAACTAATAACAAAAATGACAATTATTTTCTTAATTCCTCATACTTCGTTTCATTCTTACATTTATTGATATATATGATAAAAAGCAAGGGATATTTCCTGCCATTTTAGCTGAACGTTTTAGTAGGTTAAAAGTTCGATACAACTAATCTTCAACATTCACTCGTATAAACCTTTCGACATCAAACCAAATAAACCCATTTTTACGTTATAATGGTGAAAAGATAGGAGGGGGAAAGATGGAAGATATCATTCTTGATATTCAAAATTTATACAAAAGATACGGATCTAAGTTGGTGTTGAATGGTGTCTCACTACAGGTAAGACGTGGAGAAATTATTGGTTATATTGGACCGAATGGCGCGGGAAAGAGTACAACAGTGAAAATTCTTCTAGGGATTGAAGGAGATTTTAATGGAGAAGTAAAGATTTTTGGTCGTGATATTGCTGATGGAGACGTTAATTATAAAAGAAGGATTGGCTATGTGCCAGAGATGGCAGAAGTGTATGATAATTTAACGGCACAGGAGTATTTAACCTTTATAGGTGAGTTGTATGGTTTGCCGTTTGACTTTGCGGAATACAAAGCGAAGCGTTTAATGGAGCTTTTTGGGATTGGAGAGGTCTTTCGTTCTCGTATCTCATCCTATTCGAAAGGGATGCGCCAGAAACTATTAATTATCTCAAGCTTACTACATAACCCTGATGTGTTGTTTTTCGATGAACCTATTAATGGATTGGATGCTAATAGTGTAATGATATTCAAGGAAATTATGACGAGACTTGCCCAGCAAGGGAAGACAATCTTTTATTCTTCTCATATTATGGATGTCGTTGAGAAAATCAGTAGTCGAATTATTTTGCTCCATGATGGGAAAATCGCCGCAGACGGTACATTTGATGAGCTGAAAAGTCAGAATACAGAAGGCACGCTTGAGCAAATATTTAATCAACTTACAGGATTTAATCAACAAAAGGAAATCGGAGAACGATTTGTTTCAGTGGTAGAGGAGATGGCATAATGCAGGACATCCCAACACTTAAACTACTCGATCCTTTGAAAAAAGTCTTCGAGAAATTTGATATTGATTATGAAGTGATGAGAGCAATATTAAAGGTGAAGTTAACGATGGATGGTCGTCGCACACCGACAATGTTAGCTCAAAACTCGCAAAAGAAGGATAAGGGTAATCAATTTATTAAGTCATTATGGTTATATGTATTATTTGGGCTCTTTATGATCCCTTTGCTTTTTATTGGTGAGCATTATTTATTTCAAATGAGTATGTTTTTCGGTATGTTTACTTTTTTTATTATGACTTCGATGATTTCAGACTTTTCCAGTGTATTGTTAGATATTCGCGACCGCAATATTCTTTACCCTAAGCCTATTAATCGCAGAACGGTTAGTGCGGCGAAAATGATGCATATCATTATTTATTTAGGGTATTTATCTATTGCCCTTGTGACGATTCCATTAATTGTTGGTCTGATTAGACATGGCATTCTTTTCTTGCTGCTTGCTGTTATTAATCTTATTTTCATTAATTTATTTGTGGTTGTTCTTACTGCCTTATTTTATTTCTTAATCTTACAATTTTTCGATGGTGAGAAACTTAAAGATTTAATCAATTATGTACAAATTGGGTTGTCATTGATGATTATGGTTGGTTATCAGCTACTAGCACGATCATTTGAAATCATCAATTTAACCATCACAATTGAACCGCAGTGGTGGCAAGTATTTATCTTTCCTATGTGGTTCGCCGCCAATATGGATTTACTCTTAAACCAAAGCACAGAGGGATTTTATCTTCTGTTTGCCGCCTTAAGCATCATCGTTCCATGTACAGCGATCATCCTATATTTAAAATTCAATGATATGTTTGAACATAGCCTGCAGAAGCTGACTTATCAAGGGAAGTCAAAGGGGATGAAGAAGGCGAAATGGCGAAAATGGCTACTTCAACTTTTCTGTCGCACACAGGAGGAAAGAGCATTTTACCGTTTTGCTAGTGCGATGATGAAAAATGAAAGAGATTTTAAACTGAAAGCTTATCCGTCGTTAGGGTTTTCAATAGTAATCCCTTTTATCTTCATTTTCGGTGTATTAGGTGATAATGGGGAAGACCTAGCAAATAGTCATACCTATTTAACAATTTATTTTAGTTTACTTGTCATTCCGACGATTATGTTGCTAATGCCGTATTCCGTTAAGTATAAAGGGGCCTGGATTTACAGAACAGCTCCAATTATTGAGCTAAAGCCGATTTTTTCTGGAACGATTAAAGCCTTCTTAGTGAAACTGTTTTTACCACCGTTTTTACTCCTAAGTTTGGTTTTTACTTTTTTGTATGGTCTGAAGATTATTCCAGAATTAATCATTGTATTACTTAATGCCTTTACATTTGTTGTTATTTGTTTTGCGATTCTTAAAAAAGCCATTCCGTTTACAGAGTCTTTTGATCAATATACTCAAACAGGAAATGGAATCATCGCATTCTTCCTGATGTTCTTGGCTGGTGTATTCGCTATTTTGCATTATGTAAGTACGATATATCCTTATGGAACCTATATCTATTTAGGTTTAGCAGTTCTTTATTTAATGGTTAGCTGGAAAGTTGCCTTTAATATTGGTTGGGAAAAAGTAATTGAATAGTCATATTGTTGGAAGGAAAAGCGCTCTATTAAGTGGGAGATGCTTTTCTTTTTTTTGTATTTGTAAAAAGTATTGCATACCTTCATTTGTTTGTGTATATTGTATATAAAGTATATATACAATATGTTGGTGAGGGTTAATGATGCAAATAATCATTTCTAATCAATCGAAAGAACCGATTTATGAACAAATTTGTGGACAAGTGAAAACGCAAATACTGAAAGGCGAGCTTGGAGCAGGGCAGGCTTTGCCTTCTATGCGGCAGTTAGCGAAGGATCTTGGCATCAGTGTCATTACCACAAAGCGTGCTTATGAAGAGCTTGAAAAGAATGGCTTTATTTATTCTGTAGTTGGTAAAGGATCATTCATATCCGAACAAAATAATGAAATGATGAAAGAACGAAAAATGAAGGTAATTGAAGAACAATTACTGTCTGCCGTGGAAAATAGTAAGGAAATAGGCATTCCACTTACTGAATTAATCGAATTACTTTCATTTCTATACAGGGAGGAAAATTAATGGAGAATGTAATTGAGTTAAAAGGTGTCCATAAATCATTCGGGAGTTTTCAATTAACAGACATGAACCTAACTGTGAAAAAAGGGTTTATTACTGGGTTTATCGGGGGAAATGGGGTAGGGAAATCCACAACAATCAATTTGATGATGAATTTACTGCAACCGGACAAAGGCGACGTGAAGGTATTTGGACTTGAATATAAACAATTTGAAAAAGAAATCAAACAACGGATTGGCTTTGTTTTTGATGAGAATGTCTACTATGAACATATTACTCTTGCTCAATTACGCAAACTTCTACGCCCTGCTTATCGTAATTGGGATGATGCATTGTTTGATGAGTATGTAAGAAAATTTGAGCTGCCTTTAAAGAAAAAAATTAAGACATTCTCCAAAGGCATGTTAATGAAGACTTCTTTAACAGTTGCTTTGTCGCATCATGCTGAACTGATTATCATGGATGAACCGACATCTGGCTTAGACCCAGTTTTTCGGCGAGAATTATTAGATATTTTACAAGAAATTATGGAAGATGGGACGAAGACGATCTTTTTCTCTACTCATATTACTTCGGATTTAGATAGAATAGCAGATTATATTACTTTCATTCATAATGGTGAGCATATTTTCACAAAAGAAGCTTTTCGCATTGAAGAAGATTACGCTATTGTTAAGGGTAGCATCGAGTTATTAGATCGCGATACGGAAAAAGAGTTCATTGGCATTCGCAAATCCTCATCGGGTTTTGAAGGATTAACAGCGAACAAAAGAAGAGTACATGACGTATTTGGTGATTTAGTCGTCACTGAAAAGCCAACAATTGAAGATTTAATGTTTTATACGAAAAAGGGGGAAGAGAGGCATGTTTAACTTGTTAAAAAAAGATTTTATCTTACAAAGGAACACGATGATTTTTTTGCTACCAATTTTTATTTTATTCTTAACCCAAAATTCTTCAAGCATATGGAATGCGCTCATTTTCAGTATTGCCTTGGCGATGAATGCATTTGCCATTGATGAAAAACCGGAGATTAACAAAATGCTCAATGCATTACCTTATACAAGAAAAGAAATCGTAAGCTCAAAATATTTTGGTACACTTATATACACCGCATTAGTCGTTCTGGTAGTATTTGTTTGGAATATTTCAATTCATGCGACGTTTACAAGCTGGAAAGAGGCATTACTTATTTTTGGTCTTGTAATGTTGGCTATTTCTTTCCTATTTCCGTTTTCTTATCAATTTAAGAGTCAATATTTATTAATTGGTACACTGGGATTATTTGGGGTAACTATGGTAGTAGCGAGGGTTTTCGACTTGAATATGGCTGGGACTTTAATGTCTACTTTTGAGTATATGGTTTCATTAAATGGTAGTGAAATACTGCTCCTCGCTGTATTAGTGAGTTTCGTTTATTTGATTTCTTGGGCGGTCTCATTGACTATTTATAGTCGTAAAGTATTCTAACTCATAATGGGGTGTTGGGAAGATGACAAAAGAGTATCTTTATAAACAACCGAAGACGATTCTCAATAAAGGAACTGGCTATCTTTCAGGATACACACATACTCTGAATCCTTATACGGGCTGTACATTTGCCTGTGAATATTGTTATGTAAGACAAATGCCTGTTTCCCTTTTTCGAAAAGGAGAATGGGGTGAGTGGGTCGATGTAAAAAAGGAAGCTGCTCTGTTGTTAAACAAAGAATTGAACAGGGAAAAGAAGAAAGGAACCGTCACAATCTTCATGTCTTCGAGTACAGATCCTTATCAACCGGTGGAGTATAAGGAAGAAGTCACAAGGTCACTTTTAGAGGTATTTGTTAGCAACCCAGCAGATTTTCTCCTTATTCAAACACGAAGCCCGCTTGTTACAAGGGATATTGATTTACTAAAGAAATTAGGAAACAGGGTTCGAGTCAGTATGACGATTGAGACCGATGATGAGGAAATACGTAAGCAGTTTGCAAACGAAGCCCCGCCTATTCAGGCGAGAATGAATGCCTTAAAAAAACTAGCAGATGCCAATATCCCCACACAAGTAGCAGTTGCCCCCATACTGCCTAGCAGTGAGGAATTTCCCACAAAATTAAAAGAATATGTTGATCGTGTATGTATCGATGATTATTTTTTGGGTGATGGCAGTGGTGGAAAACGGACAAGTCGTTTAGGGATTGAAAAGAAGTATCACGCATTAGGATTGGAAAAATGGTATCAACCGTCTGTTATCACTTGCGTAGAGAAAAGATTTAAAAAAGTTTTCCCACCAGAACAAATCTATATCAGTCAAGCAGGATTTGCCCCCTCATAACTATAAACATATATAGAGGTACACTTTAAAGATGGAGGTTAGTTATTGTGAGTTTACAATTAATAAAGGCAGCTAGAGATGGAGACAAAGATCATTTATTAACATTGTTAAATATCGGGGCGAATATAAATGCACTAGATGACGAGGGGAATACAGCCGTTATGGCTGCGACCCAACAAAATCAAGTGGAAATTGTGCAAGTGTTAATAGCGCATGGTGCAGATATCAATATTCGAAATAAACGATTAGATAATGTGCTTTTATACGCAGGTGCTGAAGGACTCCTTGAAATTGTTCAATTAGCTATCCAAGCAGAGGCCGATACAACAATCACTAATCGCTACGGTGGCATTGCCATTATTCCGGCATGTGAACGGGGACATATTGAAGTTGTAAAGGAACTGCTCACACATTCTGATACGGATGTGAATCATATCAATAATTTGCACTGGACAGCATTACTCGAGGCCATCATTTTAAGTGATGGTGGGAAAACACATCAAGAAATTGTTCAATTACTTATTGATCATGGAGCAGATATTACGATTACAGACAAAGATGGGGTAACACCTTTGCAACATGCGAGGGATAGAGGGTATCGAGAGATGATTGAGATAATGGAAAAGGTAAAAAAGTAAGTTAGTTAATTACTCTCTTAAAATTGTAGATATACAATTAAACGATAAGCTGACTCCTCAAAAGGTGTCAGTTTTATTTATTTTTCCTTCGATTAGAAAGTACAAATAGTAATTAGACCCATAGGCATCATCGTCCTTACCCTTTTTTCAAAGGTGATGAACAGACATATCCTTAATCCGGTTTTTGTTAGGGTATAGTTTTAGCTAACTGCCCCGCACGCTGTATTGACGACTGATAACGGAAAGTGGGATGTATTAAATGAAATGCTCCTTATAATAACCAATCTTTTTCACTGTCGTATGAGAAACTTCAAATTCCTTATGATACTTGATTCTAAAGAATTTTCATGGAATCAAATCACAGAATAAAAAGTATTCACCTCTTACAGCCCAGCCCATATACTAAAGCGAATGAGATTTAAGGAAGGCGAGTGAGTGGTATGGCTGTTTTATATATAGATTATCAATCACCTAATAACCAATATATGTATGACTTACGAAATAACCAACTTTTCAAAAGGGATAACCAAAACTATATTAATGCTTTAGGGAGGGATCAGCTAAACACGCTTGGGAATGTGTCAATGTTAGATATTTTTCTTAGTAAAGAGAAATATGTAGAACCTCATATTCATCAAAATGCTTCAGAACTGGTCTATTGTGTGAGAGGTTCTGCGGTCGTTTCTTTTATTAATCCCTTTACGAATGAGTTGAAAAATATACCAATTCAACCAGGGCAAGTAGCAAATGTCCCTCAAGGTTTTTGGCATTATGAGGTAGCGACCGAGGATAACACGCAATTATTAGCTATTTTTGATGCTCCTTATCCACAAGCTATATATGGCTCAGATATTTTGCGATTAACTCCAAGTAAAGTGATGTCTGCTAACTATTGTCTTGATCAGAATAAATGGGAAGAAGCGATTTCACCTATTACTAACACAGTAATCATTGGCCCATCGGCGGATTGTCAACGACAAACAACCCAACATCATTATCCCCATCAACACTATTACCAACCTAATTCTCAAACTCAACATACTCAACAAAAACAATTTCACCCTATTCAGTATCAACCATATGATTGAAGCTTTTAGAATTAGCTGCCTGCTGAGGCAGCTCTTTTATTTTGAATTGATATGACAAAGTATTAGCCTATAGGCAAGAATACAATCAAAAGGAAGTTGTACAAATAACATAATTATATAGATTAAAAAAAGGGAGGTTTCATCGTGTTAGTAAGTAGAGAGAAAAAGAAATATTGTCGTAAATGTAATAAAAGATATTACTCCCATTGTGATAACTGTAATATATGTTGTCCTGGTACAATCATTATCGGTATGACTGGTGTAACGGGTCCAACCGGTCCAGTTGGAATTGGAGTTACCGGTATGACTGGTGTAACGGGTCCAGCCGGTCCAGTTGGAGTTGGGGTTACTGGTATGACTGGTGTAACGGGTCCAACCGGTCCAGTTGGAGTTGGAGTTACCGGTTTAACTGGTCCAACAGGCCCCACTGGTCCGGCAGGAATAGGAGTAACCGGTCCAACTGGACCATCAGGAGGACCTCCAGGACCAACAGGAGTCACAGGTCCCACTGGTCCATTCGGTGGTCCTACCGGTCCTACTGGTCCCACCGGTCCAGCAGGAGGACCTCCGGGACCAACAGGAGCAACCGGCCCGATTGGTCCCACAGGACAAACGGGTCCAACCGGTCCGACAGGAATAGGAATTACAGGCCCCACAGGACCATCAGGCGGCCCTGCTGGTCCAACAGGAGTTACAGGTCCCACCGGCCCAGCGGGAGGTCCCACCGGTCCGACGGGTGCAACCGGTCCAGCGGGAGGCCCACCAGGTCCGACAGGAGCAACAGGTCCCATAGGTCCAACGGGCCCCACTGGTCCAACAGGAATAGGCATACAAGGTCCGACGGGTGCAACTGGTCCAAGTGGTGGAGGTGGTGGAAATTTCCTTCAAACATTAACAATGGGTAGCATCAATGCAGAATTACCATTTAACGCAGGTGGAGGGAACTTTCAGGCAGTCGGTGCATTAGTATTTAATCAAACAGAGCAAACGGTATCAGAACTTTCCTGCTACATTGTTCAAGATGGGAACGTAACAGGCGATTTTCAAATGGCTATCTTAAGTCCTGTGGGTAATAATAATGCAACCGTAATAGCGGTCACACCTTTTGTTACTACAATTACACCAGGAGTATTCAACTTACCACTCGTTTCACCAGTCACATTACTAGCAGAAGAACAATACTATTTAGCTGTATATAATCAAGTAAATGGATGTAATATTGGTGCTGAAACGGCAGGTTATGCGAGTACACAAGATGCACCATCAATTAATTTCAGAGCACAAAATTTGCAGGGGTTTTTTATTGGCCAAAACATTAATACAAGTGATGTAAGTCTGCAACTATCGCCATGGGTTGCAGCTCAATAAAGAAATGATGAATGGAACAATTATATGCTATGAATTCAAAGAACAAAGCTAAGATAGTCTTTGTTCTTTTCTTAATTACCATCTCACCTAAGGGTTGCAGCTCAACTTGGATATTTCCCTATAGAACTCTTTTTCTTAATAATAGAATAACCCCCACTATATAAGGCAAGCAATCCCTTATACTTCACACGGCATCGATACCAATTTAGCACTCAAAAGTTAGAATTATTACATTATTTTCCATTATTAATTTAATAGAAGTAAAAAAACTATGGTTTATTTGTAAAAAAATACAAAAAAGTAAATTGTGATATATAATATAGTTATCTGAAAAACCTTCTAAAGAGAGAATGACAAAGGAAAGAAATACAAATGGAGGTGTATTGTTAATGGAGAATATTATACCCATTGCGATTATATTCCTTGTATTTGGTATTAGTTTATATATGGTATATTGGGGAATTTCGCAGCTTTATCGGTTGTTTTTTCAACCAAAAGTACAAGATCAGCAGAAATTGCTGACGGAGATAGCAGAGCTAAAAGAAATGGTCCGTTCAATTGAAAGAGAAATGAAGCAACAAAATATCGAAAAGTAGGTTAAGTGATGACTATTATTCATGAAAAAAACAATCGCTGGATTTCACTGATTGCTGAGCCACTTCATTTAAGCTTCTATCCCTTACAAAGTGGCAACCGGTATAAAGTAGAGCTTATTAGGCATTCAGTAACGAAGAATCAGCTCATTAAAAGAGTTTCTCATGCTCAATTTATTGCAGATGAACATGGGAAAATTGACTTAGCAACCGCAAAGCCATATGAAGGCACTTATACTGAAACGGACGCAATGGGTCTTTTTTGGTCGATGCAAATAGAAGAACAAATAGAAAATAAAAGCGAGCCGTACATAAGATTAAATCCTCATGAATATGAAATTGCTCTTTATAGAAATAATATTTGTTTAGATAAGAAAATAATAATGAAGAAATGGTATAAAGATGAAAAAGTGGATAGTATCCCAATCAATGGTGATGGCTTGATCGGGAGGTATTATTATCATCGGGATCATAAAGTAAGACCTTCCCTTATAGTCGTTTCAGGTTCTGAAGGGGGGACAAACGATTTTGCTGCAAGTGCATTAACTGCATATGGTTTTAACACATTGGCTTTAGCTTATTTTGGTGAAGAAGGGTTAAATGATAGATTGGTAGAGGTCCCTCTAGAACTCATTGAAAATGCAATTATTTGGTTGACAAATAGAAGGGATGCTCACCCGAACTGGATAGGAATCCATGGAACATCAAGAGGTGGTGAACTAGCTTTATGGTCGGCTGTCTTGTTTGATGAAATCACAGCAGCTGTCTCTCTTAATGGTTCAGCCGTTTCTTTTGCAGGCATTGTGCCATGGTCTGAAGAAAGAACGTTACCGCCTGCTTGGAATTTTCGCGGACAAGCCTTACCCTATGCCTCTAAAGAAAACCCTGTAGAGGTAGCGTCTTACTGTAGGGCACGATGGATGAAAGGAGGGAATCCATTATCGTACTGGTACGATTGTTTGTATGAACTCAATAAAGCCATTATCCCTATTGAAGAAACCAAAAAGGAATTCTTATTGATATCTGGAAAAGAAGACGCTAATTTTCGTTCTTCTGTTTTTCATGATGTTTGTACACATGAACATATTCAAAAACATTTTTATGAAGCCGCAGGCCATGAAATTGGAATACCGTATTTACCGATTGTAGCCAATGGCTTTACCGGTGGTACAAAAGCACAAACAGCAAAAGCGAGCGTGCATTCATGGAAAGAAACAATCGATTTTCTTAGGAGAAGTTTCGCGAAAAAACTGGGAGATGAATGATCAATATGGTTTGTCGGTTTGAGTTGGATTAGCTAGTGCCTAATGGGTTGGAATCCTTATGTATTTATTGTATTAGAAATATTATTTATTGAAATTCGATAAAAATATTGCTAATATACAGTTATATATTTACAGAAAAGGAGTGCAATTCTTGCAGAACTTTTTCCGCATAAATGTCATTAGCATCTGTTTAGCTCTTATATTTTATCTTCCAATAACACTTATGGCAAACGTTTATCGATTTGCACGGTTATCAGGTTTTGAAACTGGAACAGTGAATATCATTATTATAAGTGCTATTTTGATCGGCTTTATTGCTATCACAGTATGGCTTATTTTTCTTATTCTTCAATGGTTTGAAAAGAGAAAGATTCATTATTGGTCGCTACTCTTATGGCTTCCTTATCTAGTTGTTTTCTCTTATGTAAACAGCGTCTTGTTTCCTATTACCTATCCTGGAGACAGCCCTAATCCCTCTACAGGATTATTTATTCTTGCAGGCTTTTTTGTCTATCCAATATACATATTTTCTCTTAATTCTGTTGCTTGGATGAGGGACTAGAGTTAATCAATTGTTTTTGGGGAGTGAAATAATGTGTCAGAGATTTTTATACACATTTATAAAAGAAGGAGGTGGCCAAAGCTGGCCCCTTCTTTTTCTCATTTATTGGATTTCCTTTACAGCGAGGTGAAGACTAGAGTAGGTTTTTACTTTAAAACTAACGCCAAGTGAAACCATTGTCTGAGCGATTTCTGGGCGAATACCCGAGATTTTCGCTGAAATGCCGACTAATTGAAGTGCTTCAATTACATCGAATAATTGCTTGGCGACCATCGTGTCAATAATGGGTACGCCTGATAAATCAAAGATGATATGCTCTAATTCAAGATTAGAAGCAGACGTTATTGAGACATGCATCAGTTTTTGTGCACGATTTGTATCCATAATACCAATCAAAGGGATGACCCCGAGTTTTTCTGTAATTCTTACAATGGGAATTGAAAGTTCTTCGGCTGCAGTTTCTGCACTAAGGATTCGCTGATTAAACTGTTTCGAGTAAGACATACTCAGCCAATAAACAGCACGATCTACTACAGCATCAAATTTTGAAATGATATCGTAAAATACATCAATACTTAGAGCGAAATCATTGGCCGTTTTCTTGATGATTTCACCGATCAGTGATCGATAGTATCTTACTTCCTCAATTGCAGTTTCAAGATTCAAGTTAAGATTTGCCCATAAATTAACCGTTTCTTTTCCCCATTCTTGTAAGGTTTCAAACGTGTGGTGTTGGGATGTTGTGATAGTTTTTGGATATTTATTTATTTAGTTTTCTCGG
>NZ_JAYEFF010000003.1:82504-132361 GCF_034651445.1 Cytobacillus sp. OWB-43
AACAAAATCACAAAAAAAAAAACAAAAAAAACAAAAATATATTAACGTTAAAAACGTGTGCTCTTCGGATGTTGAGATAGATTGAGCATAAATATTTATTAACTTTTCTCGCCAAAGTTTGATATCCACTTGTGTTTTCTTTGTATAGGATTGATTAGCTGCTATATGTCGCTTTTCTGCTAATAAAGGTTTTTGAGTAATGATTCTTTCAGTTATTTGCTGTAAATGTTCTTCTATTTGTATTGTCAATAGTCACAGCCTCCAATTTATGTCACTTTTAATGGTAGCATGTGTGAGAGGGATGACTCAAGAAAAAGGCAAGTGAACATTCACTAGCTACTAACAGTCACCCATATAATCTAGATTGACTTAATTGTATACGTTTGTATACAATTGTAATGTACGAAGGAGGTGAGATAATGAAAGATAAACAAAGTGAATTCGAGGATCATCCTAGAGGTGAGCGAAGGGGCAAAAGAAACCGCCCGCATAAAGAGGGGGCTAAAACATTTCGTAGAGGACGAGCGCTCACTTTTTTAGAGAGCTTAAGGCTCAAGGAATCGATTTTGAAGAAACAATTAACATCACCAGAATTGCAGACCATTAACCCTATATTAGTGGGAGAGTTGAGAGCAATAGATATGATTATTGAAGAATACATCCATCATTTTCATTTGAACGAATTAGCGAGAGAGTCAGAACTGAATACGGATAAGGGGGATGAGCATGAAACAAATTAATCGATATATTGATAAGGTGTTTTATCAATACGATGAGCTCCTAGAGGAGGTACTTCAATCAATTAATGAAAATGGAATGAGAGCCATTTCTGTCTCTCCTTCTACCGGGAAGCTTTTAACATTGCTCGTATCAACATCAGGAGCAAAGAATGTTCTAGAAATTGGTGCGCTCGGTGGATACAGTGGCATTTGTTTAGCACGAGGATTTGGGAAGTCGGGAGAACTAACATCTTTAGAAATAAAAGAAAGCTATGCCGAACTAGCTTCAGGCAATTTAGCTAAAGCGGGGTTTAATGAGCAAGTATCTTATATCGTAGGTCCAGCTCTTACAAGTTTAGCAGTACTTGAAGAGGAACGGAGACAATTTGATTTCTTCTTTATTGATGCCGATAAAGAAAACTATGAAAATTATTTAATTGCTTGTATTAAGCTTGCAAAGGATGGTGCATTAATCGTCTGTGATAATGTACTTGCAAATGGAAGTGTAGCGGATGAAAGTAGTGAACCTAAACGTTATACAGAAAATATGAAGAGATTTAATCAAATAGTCGCTAGTCATCCTCAACTAGAGTCTACTTTAATTCCAATAGGAGATGGTTTAACCATTTCAAGGGTGAAAAGATAACCCATAGATAAAAGTGCTCACCAGCTTCTTACCTCGTAAGCCGGCGCGCACTTTTTGCTTATTAATCGTAAAAAATTAAATGAATATTACTACTGGTACGAGATTTAGCGAAAAATTCTGCTTCATTTCCTCCGTCAACAAATTTACCGATACTACGGAAAATCCCGCATTCTCCCCTTGCAATATTGCGATAGCCGACATAATCATTATAGCTTTCGGGATCGTACTCCCATAACTCTACTTTCACTTTTCCTTTTGGACCAACATAGTTATCACGGCAAATCATATAGTCGCCACCAGTAGAAGCATAAATTTCACTTTCTGCTCCGTTACTTGATAAACTCTGTTCACCTAAATAATCCCATCCACTACTAGCCGTAGCAGTAATAGGGATAAGACAAATAACTAATAATGCACATAGAGAAGCTTTTACTTTACTCATCGCCATTCCTCTTTTCTGTTCGAATTGTAAAATAATTTCCTGTTTATCCTATCAGTATTTTATGGTAAATATGCCGAATCGTATGTTATCATGCTTGCTTTATCGATTAGGATGAGCTCCCTAACCTTACGCCTCTTTTGATTGAGGGTATAAAGTAGGAATTATATTTTAGTAAAATAATCTTGTCTTTCTTATACATGCAATGACCATTAAACAATGTTATAGTCAAAGAAAAAAAGTGAGGCATATATATGTATAGATGTTCTTGGTCAAATAGCAATCAATTAATGCAGACTTATCATGATAAGGAATGGGGTATTCCTAGTAAAGATGATCGCTATTTGTTTGAAATGCTTTCATTGGAAGGTGCTCAGGCAGGTCTATCTTGGCAGATTGTTCTATCTAAAAGAGCTAACTACCATGAGGCGTTCCATAATTTTGATATTGAATATTGTGCAAGTTTAACAGACGCCGACCTATTAGCCATTAAAGAGAACCACGGTGTGATTAAGCATTTAGCCAAACTACAATCAGTTAGAAATAATGCTCGCGTTTTATTGGAAGTTCAAAAAACATACGGCAGCTTTGCAGCGTACATTTGGAGCTATGTAGATCATATACCTTATCAGAATGAGTGGAAATCCGAAGATCAAGTCCCTGCTCAAACGGAATTATCTAGCCAGATAAGTAAAGATTTAAAAAAGAAGGGATTTAAATTTGTAGGTCCTGTAACCATATATAGTTTTATGCAGGCTGTGGGAATGGTTAATGATCATGTGACTAATTGTATATGCTACGAATCAGTAGGAAAATAAAGGGATGGCGACTGTCATTCCTTTTCTCATTTATAACAATAAAAGTAAAGCTATTTAAGTGGTAACCTTAACGAAAATTTAAACCAACCAGCTCATTCTATATTTATTATTGCTACTGAATTAATCAGGAATAGGAGTTCAAAATTAGGCATGCAATTAGAAAATCCATCTTCTTGATAGTAGCAAAGAATAATCGTAAACAAGTTTGCTTGAACGAATAACAACAGATATATAAGAATATAAATTCCGTATTCATTCAAGCAACGAGGAAACTAAGATGTAATAAAACGTCTTTCATATGAAAAAAAGGTAGAGAAAGGACAAAACTACTTAAGAGTGAGTGTAAGATATTCTATTTTAATAGCTCTTCCAAGCACGTTCATATTTCTCGATTAAGGTTGGATGGATTAAGGTATTCACTTCCGGCTCAATAGGCATGCCTTTACTATCTATCATTTTCTCATCGATATCTTTTCCGAATGCAGTGAGTCCTTCTAATACCTCATTCGTAAAAACTTTGTCTCAACAGAAATATCGACATCTTCAAGTGAGATGGGCTTCCGCTTAGCTAGGACAAATCCCCAATCCCAAAACTTGGAGGATAACTTCTTCCCGATAATATTAGTGCAAGAATTGTCGGACTCTTACTTAGTATCTGTTGCTATTCTATATTTATGGGAGGTCAGATAATGAATCAAATGAAAGGGTTAAATGATGCTCTAGCTTACATCGAAAAAAATTTAACTGAACAAATGAATGAAAAAGAGATGGCTAGGGTAGCTGGGTGTTCACTTTATCATTTTAAAAGAACTTTTTCTTTCTTAGCGGGTATGCCCTTATCTGAGTATATAAGAAAAAGACGTTTAACATTAGCAGCAATAGATATACAAGATCATGTGAATCTGAAAGTAATAGATATCGCTGTAAAATATGGATATCGTTCCGCTGATGCCTTTTCTAGAGCATTTTATTCATTTCATGGAGTTACTCCAAGAATGGTAAGACATAATCAACATGTTTTAAAAGTTTTTCCTAAGATGACCTTCCAATTAATCATACAGGGAGGAGTAGAAATGGATTATCATATCGTAAAAAAAGAGGCTTTTTGGATTATCGGATTACAAAAAAGAGTACCAATTGTATTTAAGGGTGTAAATCCAGCAATTAAAGAAATGTGGCATCAACTAGATGAGAAAAAGATTCAACAGCTATTAACATTATCAAATGTTGAACCAAATGGCATCATCCAAGCCTCAACCAATTTTTCTGAAGGAAGAATGGAAGAAAAAGGAGAGCTCGATCATTATATTGGTGTTGCTTCTATCTCAAATAAAGTGGAAGGATATTCAGCACTTGAAGTGCCAGCTATGGAATGGGCAATTTTTGAAACAATCGGCCCATTTCCAAAGACATTGCAAGAAGCTTGGGGAAGAATATACGCAGAATGGTTTCCTTCAACTAACTACCAACAACTTGAAGGACCTGAAATTGTCTCTATCCAAACTAAAGACTTATCTGCTGATCAAGTGAAAACAGCTATTTGGATACCAGTGACACAGAACAGTTCTGTGTAATATATTCAAGAAAAACGATCACATAGTATCAGAAAGATGAAGCTGGCACATGTGAAAAATCTCTGGTTAATGTTTCAGTAAATGTTGGAGCCAATGAGGAAAGAAAATGAAATGACTAGAAAGGGTAATGGCGATAAGTAACGAATAAATAAATGATAAAACATCCAGACTGAAAATCAGCAGGATGAGATGGAAAATTTTGAAAAAGGAAACAGGAAAAACAAATACAACTGGGTGGAAAGTCAACCAGATCACACCCCAAAAATAAGTAGGGAATTGTCAAGCAAAGTGTGTATGTCCTAATTTACTTTTGGTAAATTAGGACATGAATCTTTGAGATGCTTAAAGATGACTTTTAAGAATAACAGAGACGAGAAGCTACTAAATTAAATATAGAAAATGACGTGAAAAGAGGTGAACAAAGAATGACCGAACGAATGGTGCCGCTCTCTCGTTTATCGGAAAGAATTAAAATTGAACCGTACTACTACAAAATGGGACTAAACGGTACTCATAACGAATGCTATGTGAGAAGTGAGGTTGCTACTCAACTTTTGAAAGTAGTTACTTTTCTACCGGAAGGAATCGGGGTTCACGTATGGGATGGATGGCGCTCTTTTGAAACACAGCTTGCCATTTATGAAGCAACAAAGAAGGAGTTAATGCTAAAGGGGTTTCAAGGTGTTTCTTTAGAAAGGGAACTAGCAAAATATGTGGCTAAGCCTACAAAAGATGTTGATCACCCTTCTCCGCATTTAAGTGGTGGAGCAGTTGACCTTACCTTATTTGATGGCAATGGGCTGTTACCAATGGGAAGTGAATTTGATGAATTTCATGAAAGGTCGCAGTTAGATTATTTTGAGGAAAAAAAACCATTGACCTCGCTCGAAAATATTTACCTAGCCAATAGAAAACTATTAAAAAGAACGATGTTGAATGCTGGTTTCATCTCGAATATAGATGAGTGGTGGCATTATGAATATGGAACAAAAAGCTGGGCAAATAAGGTTGGAGTAAAACAATATTTTAGAGGGATATTAGAAATTTAATATTTTCTTTTTACTTCCATTTGACATTATACCTATAGGGGTATATGATGGTTGTTGTAAGGAGGGAGGCATTAATGAAATATAATCGACAAATGATCAACCGTGTAAAACGAATGGAAGGACAATTACGCGGTATCGTAAAAATGATGGAAGATAATAAAGATTGTCGGGAAATTGTAACACAACTCTCAGCTGTTCGTTCTGCAGCAGATCGGACGATTGGTTTAATCGTCAGCAATAATTTAGTTGAATGCGTACTAAATGGGACTGAAGGATCAAGTAATGAAGAAATGGTAAAAGAGGCTGTATCGATGTTAGTAAAAAGTAGATAGAGTTCTCTTGACAATATATTTTTTTATCTTTTATTATACCTATAGGGGTATGTGTATATCAAAAAGGAGGAAATAATAATGAATGCAAACAAAGTATTAGATGCCAAAGGGCTCGCGTGTCCAATGCCGATTGTGAAAACGAAAAAGGCAATGAATGACATGCAAAGTGGTGAGGTTTTAGAAATTCACGCAACAGATAAAGGAGCAAAAAGTGATCTAACAGCATGGGCTAAATCTGGTGGCCATGAATTAGTCGATCATACTGAAGAAAATAATGTTTTTAAATTCTGGATTAAAAAAGGGTAAGAAGGAGGCTATTATGGTAGAAAAGAAAAAAACAACTATTATCTTATTTAGTGGGGACTATGATAAAGCTATGGCGGCTTACATTATTGCTAATGGTGCAGCAGCTTACGATCATGAAGTAACAATTTTTCACACTTTTTGGGGACTAAATGCTTTAAGAAAAGAAGAGTTAGTACCAGTAAAAAAAGGTTTTATGGAAAAGATGTTTGCAAAAATGATGCCTAGAGGTGCCGATAACATGGGGCTATCTAATATGCACTTTGCAGGTATGGGCCCAAAATTAATTAAAAATGTGATGAAAAAACATAATGCAGTCCCTCTCCCTAATTTAATTGAAATGGCACAAGAACAAGATATCAAACTGGTTGCTTGTACAATGACAATGGATTTGTTGGGGTTACAACAGGAGGAATTATTAGACGGTATTGAGTATGCAGGTGTAGCTGCTTATTTAGCAGATGCTGAAGATGGGAATGTGAATTTATTTATCTAATCAATAGGGGGATATGAAATGGAAATGATCAATTATGTCCTTTTATTCTTTATTACTGCCTTTTTTCTTACACGTTTTATATCAGTGAAAGGAATAAAGCAGATTTCAACTGCCGATTTACGAATGGTGCTAAAAGATAAGGAAAAACAGTTTGTTGATGTTCGAACTCATTCAGAGTTTAAAGGTAGGTCTATTCCTTCTTTCCAAAACATTCCGTTGCAGCAATTGAAGGATCAAGCAGAGAATTTAAACAAAGACAAAGAAGTAGTAGTCATTTGTCAAAGTGGTTTGAGGAGTATGCAAGCAGCGAAACAATTGAAGAAACTAGGGTATACAAAAATCACAAATATAAAAGGCGGGATGAATGCCTGGTAAGAGAGGAGTTTTATTATGATTCAAGTATCATCAGAAAGTGTCAAAGACCTCTTGCAAAACAACTATGATGTGAGCATTGTGGATGTAAGAGAAGTGGAAGAAGTAGAACAAGGAAAAATTCCATCAGCCATTCATATACCATTACGATTATTAGAGTTCAGAATGCATGAATTAGATAAATCAAAAGATTATATAATGGTTTGTCGTTCAGGGGCAAGAAGTGGGCAAGCAACAGCTTTATTAGAACAACATGGTTATCGTGTGAAGAACATGTCAGGTGGAATGCTCGCATGGGATGGCAAGGTAGTATAATTTTTTTTACATTTAAATATACCCATATAGGTATATAAGGAGGGCCAAAGAGATGAATGAAGTGAAAGCAAATCAAACAGTCGACGCAAAAGGGTTAGCTTGTCCGATGCCAATTGTCCGGACAAAAAAGGCCATGAAGGAATTAGAGGCAGGGCAAGTAATGGAAATTCTAGCAACTGACAAAGGGTCTAAAGCTGACCTCAAAGCTTGGTCTGAAAGTACAGGACATCAATATCTAGGTACTGTAGAGGAAGGGGAAGTACTAAAGCATTATGTTCGTAAGGCTTCTGATTATGAGGAGCAACCAGAACGGCACCATCCACATGTCATTAAGAATGATGAGCTGAAAGAGAAAATCGCTAACGGGGAGTCTATACAGATTCTAGATGTTCGAGAAGAAGCGGAGTATGCTTTTGGTCACATACCTGGTGCGTTATCTGTACCTTTTGGACGTTTGCAGCAAGAACTAAATAAACTTAATCAAGATGAGCCTATTTATGTTATTTGTCGTACCGGTAACCGAAGTGATATGGCAGCACAACTTTTAGAAAGTAAGGAATTTAAAGCAGTCAATGTTGTGCCAGGTATGAATAGTTG
Source organism: Cytobacillus sp. OWB-43 (assembly GCF_034651445.1). Taxonomy (NCBI): domain Bacteria; kingdom Bacillati; phylum Bacillota; class Bacilli; order Caryophanales; family Bacillaceae; genus Cytobacillus; species Cytobacillus sp. OWB-43. Next base: position 90,165 of record NZ_JAYEFF010000003.1, read on the forward strand.
GAATGGGAAAGTGGAAGGAATTTAAAAATAATAAATGAAAATATGGTTGTAGCACAAAAAATTTTGAAATAATAAATACCATTGGGGGTATAATGATGTCTTTTAATAAAATGAAAGCAAGTGAATTAACAACGATGGTAGTAAATAAAGAGCCATTATTTATTCTAGATGTTCGTAATGAAGCTGATTTTCAAGATTGGAAGGTAGAAGGTCATGATTTTAACTATTTGAATATACCTTACTTTGACCTATTAGACGGTGTAGAAGGAATCATTGAGCAGCTGCCTAAAGATCAAGCTATCTTAGTTGTATGTGCGAAAGAAGGCTCTTCTATCATGGTGGCGGAGATGCTATCAGATGAAGGGTTGGAGGTCAGTTATTTAGAAGGTGGAATGAAAGCGTGGAGTGAGCATTTAGAGCCTGTTAAAGTAGGGGAATTGAGTACAGGAGGAGAAATGTATCAATTCGTCCGTATGGGTAAAGGCTGTCTATCTTATATGGTCATTTCAGATGGTGAAGCAGCAATTATCGATGCTACGAGAATGATAGATGTATATCTTGATTTTGCCAAAGAAAAAAAGGTGAAAATTACGCATGTTTTTGATACGCATTTACATGCAGACCATATTTCTGGCGGACGTGACATCGCAGCAAAGATGGACGCTGTTTATTGGTTACCACCTAAAGATGCAGGGGAAGTAACATTCAATTATGCCAAACTAGAAGATGGTAGTGAAGTGAAAATTGGGGAAACATCTATCAATATTCATGCTCTTTATTCACCGGGACATACCATTGGCTCGACTTCATTTGTCGTAGATGAACGGTATTTATTAACAGGCGATATATTGTTTATTGATTCTATCGGTAGACCCGATTTAGCTGGGCTTGCAGATGACTGGGTTGGAGATTTACGTGAGAGTTTATATAAGCGATATAAACAACTATCAAGTGAACTCATCGTTTTACCTGCCCATTTTATGATGATTGATGAATTGAATGATGATGGCAGTGTTGCCAAAAAATTAGGTGTTCTTTTTAAACAGAACCATGGGTTAAATATTGAGGACGAAAGTGAATTTAGAAAGATTGTCACTGAAAATCTCCCACCGCAACCCAATGCGTATCAAGAAATACGTCAAACAAATATGGGGAAAATCACTCCAGATAATGATAAACAAAGAGAGATGGAGATTGGACCCAATCGCTGTGCGGTGAGATAAAGAAATATTCATATAGAGGGACCGGAGATTGGTCCCTTTTTTAGGTCAGCTTTAAGGAGATGAGCATAATGGATTTAGCATTTATTGTGACGATATTTTTAATTGGTTTTATTGGCTCTTACTTATCAGGATTACTTGGTATCGGTGGTTCTATCATTAAATATCCGATGCTATTATATATTCCACCATTACTAGGTGTCGCGACTTTTACTGCGCATGAAGTGTCAGGTATTAGTGCTGTCCAGGTTTTCTTCGCTACGATTGGCGGGGTTTGGGCATATCGTAAAGGTGGATATTTGAATAAAACATTAATCATTTATATGGGGGCTAGTATTTTAATAGGTAGTTTTATAGGCGGTTATGGATCGAAGCTCATGTCAGAAGGTGGCATTAATCTCGTATACGGTATACTAGCTTTAATTGCTGCAGTCATGATGTTTATACCTAAAAAGGGATTAGATGATATCCCATTTGATCAAGTGACTTTTAATAAATGGTTAGCGGCAGCTCTTGCGCTTGTCGTCGGTGTGGCAGCAGGGATTGTTGGGGCTGCAGGTGCCTTTTTATTAGTCCCGATTATGTTAACCGTATTAAGAATCCCAACAAAAATGACGATTGCTTCTTCTCTTGCTATTACCTTAATATCATCCATTGGTGCAACTGTTGGAAAAGTCACTACTGGGCAAGTTGACTATTATCCGGCAATCATCATGGTTATTGCTAGTTTAATTGCTTCACCTTTAGGTGCAATGGCAGGTAAAAAAATGAATACGAAAGTGCTGCAAATGATTCTCGCATTATTAATACTAGCTACAGCTGTGAAAATATGGGTAGATATATTTTGAAAGGTAGTAATAAGCCGATGAATCACTGCTTTCAGAATGATACGAAATTGAGTAGGGAATCGCCGCATTTGAAGCAAAAGTAGAAGCTGAGCGCGGCGCAATTTGAGTAGATAACGAACTAATGCTTCATCCATTATTAAACATGTCATTTCATACCATGGAAGTCTCCCATATATAATCATCCCGAAAGTTTCTAAAGGTAAAGGTTCATGAACCGTTTGAAAGGATACTTTTTCCGAGCTAGAACCTTCAACGTGAGCTAAAAGATTTTGGATTTATATAAAGGGAAGGTTGTTGCAATTGTAAATGTTGGGATGAAGTGAAAATAGTCGCTATCCTAAACCATCATCCCAAGTTCAATATAAATGAAGAGGCATTACCCACTCTGCCTCAGCTTATGATTGTCTTTGCTTTAAAAGAGTAGACTATTTAATAAGCACCGAAAATAGAAACAGCATGTGCTCCTTCTGTATTTGCTCGAAGGAGTACATGTTTCCATTCCAGCTCGTTTGATGGAATCCCGTGATAATAAATATCGTGCAAAATACTTGATAAGAAGGCATCTCCTGCTCCAGTTGTGTCAACAACATCTACGGTAGGTGCTTCAACGGTTATACTCTTCTCTTTATGAAGTAATGTTGCACCTAAACGACCCCTAGTAATCAGTATCCACTGATTAGACCATGAAGAAAGCTGTTGTAATGCTGTTCTATAATCTTTGGCTTTACAAAGAAATAGCAGCTCTTCCTCCGTCATTTTAATTAGATCTGCCTCTTTTAAAAAGGAATTGATTGTCTTTCTACAATCTGATTCATTCTTCCATCTCTTTAAACGGATATTTGCATCCATGACGATGAAATGCTGATATTTCTTTGCTAATTCAAGTGCTTTCAAGCTTGTCTTCTTTGCGATGTCATGAAAAAGCGTCCCGGAACCGAAATAGGAGATATGCGTTTTTTGATAGATGCTTTCATTCAACTCGTCTGCTTCTAACCATATATGAGGGGTGTCATTTTCGTAAGATTGAAATTCACGCTCTCCATCCTCTTGCACAATTGATACTATACATAACTTTTTATTAACTGAAGTAATGGTACCAGACATATTGATACCTTCATCTTCTAATTGCTGTTTGGCATATTGACTATGCTCATCAGTACCTATTTTTGTCATATAAAAGGTAGGAACACTTTTCCTAGCTAGACGGATGGCTACATTAGCGGTTGCTCCTCCTACTTTCATGAATGATTGGCTATTAGGTGAAATAATGCGATCCATGATTACTTCACCGAAAGAAATCACACCTTTACTTTTCACAAACAGGTCTCCCATCGTTTTTGATAAGGCTGATTATACTATAACTTTGTATTTATCTCTGCCTTCCAAGCTGCTAAATGTCCTCCACTTTTTCCACAAACCATTCGTTTTTATTTTCAAAAAGTTATCTTTATAAGAACTTAGAAAAATCACTTTATTTATATTAATTAAAAACTGACTGGTACAACAAATTTTATCAGGGTAAAATCACAATTTTTCATTGACAGCTTAGGTGGAAAGTCGTATATTGATTAAATAAAATTAATAAATATTCATATCTATGCAATTGGATAGAAAGGGTTCTTTCTAATGAAAATAACAGTAGGTACACCGGAGTATATAAGAGAGCCAAACGCACTTATGAAAATTGGCAGTAATGTAAAGAAATTTGGAGAAAAAGTCGTCCTTATTGGTGGGATAAAGAGTCGTGAAATAGTGGAAAGTCATATAAGAGACAGTTTCAATAATGAGGGAATGACACTGGATGCTTCCATTTGGTACGGTGGAGAATCTTCTAGAGAAAATGTTGAGAGATTAATAGAAGAACTCAGTACAATCGATTATGATGTCATCCTTGTATGTGGTGGAGGGAAAGCGATTGATACTGTTAAGGCAGTAGCCGCACACGTAAATAAACCTCTTGTTGCAATCCCGACGATTGCAGCAACATGCGCAGCAACGACTCCTATTTGGATTACATATAGTGAACAAGGTGAATTTCTTGCCATCAGTCGAGATGCGAAGGTGCCAGAAATGGTTGTTGTTGACTCAACAGTTATTTTGCACTCGCCTGTTAGATATCTGATTGCTGGAATTGGTGATACGTTAGCTAAGTGGTTCGAAACGAAGACTTCAGTTAAAAAAGCAACACCAAATGCAAGGAATCAAACAGCGATTGCTATTGCTAATCAGTTATACAAAACGATGTTAGCAATCGGTGAGCAATCAGTTACATCTATGAAAAATAAGGAATTGTCAACTGAGCTTGAAGATATGATTGATGCGATTCTGTTAATTAGTGGAAGTGTAAGTGGGTACGGCGGTGATGATTGTCGAACTGCAGGTGCGCATGCCATTTACTCTGGGTTGACGATATTTCCAGAAATACATGAAACGTATCATGGTGAAATTGTTGCTTTTGGTATTTTATCGATGCTAGCAATGGAAAATGAAGAAGAAAGCGAAATCAAAGAGTTAATTGCTTACTATCAAAAAGTGAATCTACCATATACACTACAGCAAATGAATGTGCCTGAATTGTCTGAATCACAGTGGCAGGAACTTGGAGACGTTTCAGTGACTATTGAAGATATGGAGAATATGCCATTTGCGGTGACACCAGATATGGTTATCACAGCTGTCAAGCAAGCAGATGAATACGGAAAAGACATGTTAAAAAAATAAATAGAATGGTTAATGGAGGAAAATAAGTCATGAAAAAATGGTTTTTAGCAATCACAATGATGGTCCTTGCTGTAACATTAGCTGCTTGCGGCGGATCTGGTGAATCTGAAGAGGGTTCTGGCGAAAACAAAGAACCATTAAAAGTTACTTTACCAACATGGACAGGTTATGGACCGCTATTTTTAGCAAAAGAAAAAGGCTATTTTGAAGAGAATGGAATAGATGTTGAACTTTCAATTGTTGAAGGTCTTGGAGAAAGAAAACAAGCCCTAGCAAGCGGACAAATCGATGGAATGGCAACTGCACTTGATGTGCAAGTATCATTAGCTGCATCAGATATTCCTTTAAATGTGGTATGGTTATTGGATGATTCTTACGGTGGAGACGGTATTTTAGTCAAAGATGATATTAAAGAAATCAGTGACTTAAAAGGCAAGCAAGTTGCTTTTGAAGTCGGGTCTACAAGTCATATGTTAGCTTTAACCGCACTAAAAGATGGAGGCTTAACTGAAAAAGATGTTGAAGTTGTACCAATGTCTGCTGGGGATGCAGGAGCAGCATTTGCAGCTGGTAAAGTAGACGCAGCAGTTACATGGGAGCCTTGGTTATCTAACGGTTCTGAAGCGAACGGTAAAGTATTACTAACAACGAAAGATCTTCCTGGTATTATTGTTGATACAGTTAGTTTCACGGAAAAAGTCATTGAAGAGCGTCCTGAAGATGTACAAGCATTTGTAACAGCCATGGGTCAAGCAATGGACTACTGGAAAGAAAACGAAGATGAAGCGAATGAAATCATGGCAAAAGGCTTAAAAATTGATGTAGAAGAATTTGTTGCAACGGCAGAAGGATTAAAGTTCTTGGATAATGAGGCGAATAAGGAATTATTTGGTACAGAAGACGCTAAAGGCGGCATTTACCAATCGACTGAAAACGCGGCAAAGTTCTATAAAGAACAAGAGATTATTACAGCTGAACCAGCAGCAGAAGATATTATTAACCCCACTTTTATCAAGTAATGATATGAATCATTTGGAGCCTAACCGCAAGCAGTCAGCGGTTAGGCTCAGGTTATTTTTATCTCTGGTAATTGGTTGAAGAAGGAAAAATTAGAAAATGGGTGAGAAAAAATGTTAGGAAAATTATTAACCCCGAATAAAGATATTCCAAAGTCCCTTTATTCATCAGTGGGCATTATCACTTTTCTTATTGTATTAGGAATATGGGCAGGGATTACTTATACTGGGCTCGTTAACCCGTTGTTTTTACCAACACCTACGGCGGTATTAACTACAGGCATAGATTTATTTACCAATGGAAATCTTCTTTCAGATATAGGCATTAGTTTTTCAAGAGTATTAGTCGGTTTCTTAGTGGCAGCCTTAATTGGTGTACCACTTGGGATATTAATGGGTTCTCTAAAAATTATGCAAGGCGCATTTGAGCCACTCATTGGTTTTATTCGTTATATGCCAGCTTCAGCGTTTATTCCATTATTAATTTTATGGATTGGTCTTGGAGAAACGCAAAAAATGAGTGTTATCTTTCTCGGAACTTTCTTTCAATTAACGCTAATGATCATGGATGTAACAAAGAATGTGCATAATGATTTAATTGATGTTTCTTATACATTAGGTGCTTCTAAGTTACAAGTATTTACGAGAGTAATACTCCCGGCAACCATGCCTGGGATTGTTGATACATTAAGAATTACATTTGGATGGGCGTGGACTTATTTAGTTGTGGCAGAGATTGTTGGTGCTTCCAGTGGAATCGGCTATATGATTATGCAGGCATCAAGATTCCTACAACCTGATAAAATTATTGTTGGTATTTTGATTATTGGTTTATTAGGATTATTGACTGACCTCATCTTTAAATGGATTTACCGTAAATCTTTTTCATGGATGAGAAAGGAAGGATTGTAATATGACTACACCGAAGCTTGAAATTAAAGATGTGGATAAAATATTTAGAACAAAAAGCGGCGACACAACCGCACTACAAAAAACATCTTTTACCATTGATGATGGTGAATTTGTCACGATTCTTGGTCCCTCCGGTTGTGGTAAATCAACGGTATTAAGAATTGTTGCTGGTTTAGAAGAAGCGACAACTGGTGAGGTATTATTAGATGGCCAACCTATCGATGGGCCTGGCCCAGATAGGGGCATGGTATTCCAATCGTATACTCTATATCCTTGGTTGACGGTGAAAGAAAATATTTCTTTTGGCTTAAAATTAAAGGGAGCAAAACAAAAGGAAAGAGATGATCTCGCTCGCCATTATCTTCAATTAATTGGATTAGAGGGATTTGAGAATCATTATCCTGTTCAACTTTCTGGAGGGATGAAACAGCGTGTGGCCATCGCTCGTGCGTTAGCAAATGACCCGAAGGTATTATTGATGGATGAACCGTTTGGTGCACTTGATGCGCAAACAAGAAATATTATGCAAGAGGTTTTATTAAAGGCATGGGAAAAGTCGAAGAAAACGATTCTCTTTATTACGCATGATGTCGATGAATCAATTTTTCTAGCTGATTCGGTTTATGTAATGACAGCTAGACCAGGAAGGCTGAAGAAAAAGGTGCCGATTGATATTGCTAGACCAAGAGACTTTAGTGTGAAAGCGACAAATCAATTCGCACAATACAAAGAAGAACTGTTATCATTAATACGAGAAGAAAGCTTAAAATCTATTTAATTTTATAAATGAAAACAGAAAGGTGCTTGGTACAATTGAAGAGAGAAGCCTATTTCCCTGAGGTCGTTAAGCAGGCCCTCAGCAATATACCTCCAGGGTCATGGATGTCGGCAGTACCGGAAGGATGTATTCGCCTGAACTCAGGTTATCCGGCTGCTAACCTTGTTCCGTCAACTGAATTAAAGGAAGCTACAGACCGATTATTGACAGAAGAACAAGATTTGCCGCTTCACTATATTGGTAGTCCAAGAATTGATCAATTAAAAACACAATTGATTGAGCGTATGAACGAACGAAAGATGGAAGTGCAAGAGGATGAAGTACTTGTGACTTCAGGTGCTTGTCAGGCCATCGATCTTATTGCTCGTATTTTATTAGATGAAAATGCCTTCATTATCGTCGAGTCACCGACTTATATGGAGGCATTGGAAATCTTCCAAAATTACACGAAAAACATCATCACAATCCCTATTGATGCAGATGGTTTGGACACGAAACAATTGGAAGGTATATTAATCGAACGGACGAAGAAGGAAGAACCTCTTCCAAAGCTTCTCTATACAATTCCAACCTTCCAGAATCCAACAGGCACGACGTTATCTTTCGCTAGGCGGGAGAAATTAATCAAACTAGCAAAAGAGTATGATTTTCTCATTCTTGAAGATGATGCTTACGGGGAGCTTGCGTTTGGAGAGAGTCCAACAACATTAAAATCATTAGATGAAGAGGATCGTGTGTTTTATGTCGGCTCGCTATCGAAAATAGTCGCTCCAGGCATGCGTATTGGCTGGATCGCTGCACATAGTGAGTGGATAGAAGCGCTTTTCTGGTTCAAGAAGGATTTAGAGCATCCCTTTGCCCAGTCGGTAATGTCTGCTTATCTAGAAAAAGTGAATTTAGCCCATCGTTCTGTTTTACTAACAGAAAAATATGAAGAAAAAGCAGTCATTTTATACGAAGCATTGATTCATTTTATGCCTGAGGGTGTGAAATGGTACCGCCCAGAAGGTGGCTACTTTATGTGGATTGAAGTGCCTGGGGTCGATACAACGGCTATGCTTGCGAAAGCGAAAAAAGCAGGCGTAGCATACGTACCTGGCCAATACTTCTTCTTACACCAAGATGAAGGCAAAAGCTTCTTACGTTTATCATTTAGCTATGCGAGTAAAGAGGAAATTAAAAAGGGAATCGAAATTCTAAGTCATGTAGTGGCAGAAGAGATCAATAAATAAGCTAGGAGCGTGCACAATCCTGAGGTGCACGCTCTTTTTAGGTTTGAAGGTGGGAAGGTGATTTATAAAGTGAGCCACTCTTTCAACTGTAAAGGAGAATCAGAGCGAATCGCTACTTTTTTATAGGCTTTCTTAAATCCCATAAAATAAGTTACATGAACAGGTTCCTTTAGTTCTAGAATGATATCTGGGTACACTTTTTCTAAATCTCTAGTCATAAATTCAACGGTATCCTTTGAGAATTTCCCTTGAAGTACTGATTTTTCCTCCATCAGTGTTTTAATATTTTCAATTGGAATAACCACTCGTTTCACTATTCCGAGTGATAGGTATAGAGTACCGTTTTGATAATAAATAGGGTTTAATTTCATTGCTTGTATGTCACCAATGAAAAAAATAACAGCATACACATTGCTGATAAATAGGATCATTGATAAAACGATAGAATATTGATGGATTAACCAATGAATCGCGATAGTTTCAATGAGGATGGCATGGATAAGCATTATCTGAAAAGCAATATAACTGGAGTTTTTATAAAGTGTTATTCCCTCTCGCGGTGTTTTTTTCCAACTAGCAAAAGCATAATAGAACATCAAACATTCCGAACAAACAATACGAATAATCTGATACTTCTTTGTGTAGTGATCAACAGCATTTGAATATGAGAACACAGTAGGTAATGAGCTTTGTTTTACTTCCTTAATAATTTTTGGCATATACTTTATAAAGGTTACAATAAGTAAAAGTTCTAAAGAAATAAATATACCCTCGATTAAAATAACGCCCCATACAAAAGAGGAATATGGCGCCAGCAATTCCGCTGGTATAATCAATCTTGCCAAAAGGCAGCCACTCGCACAAAGTAACAATGCAGATTTTAAAGAAAACTTCCCTTTATATAACATGGAAAATAATGGAAACATGATCATGAAGTCAATCAATGAACCTAAAACAACGTCTTGCGCATTTGCCGGTAGAATCAATGCACCAACTGAGGTCTGATATAGAAGGGTATTGAAAAAGAGAACCGCCATTAATAAGAAAAGCCATAGATACTTCCCTTTGCTTATGGTTTTCATGTCTTATCACTCCCATTTAGTTAAATTATACCATATGAACAGAGAGGGCTTCCAAATAAAAAATGAAGTAAACTGATAGTAATAGCCCTCATGAGCAGGATAATTGAAGTACTGATTTGAAGGGAAAGTACAAAAGAAAACAGAGCCGTAAAATAAAGGACTAATCCTTTTGTCATTTAAAGTGTTTAATCAGAAGTCTTTGAGTTTCGCGTTTTCGGACGGGGAAGAACTTCTATAAAAGAAGTTCATATTGATTCTACTTTTTAAACATTTATTTACAATATATGAGCAACAAGTAACCATCGAATAAATTCCCCCTGTAGGATAATAATTAATTATTTTAGCAATCCCCATCAAAAAAACCTCAATCAACTATCGTAAAATAAAGGTGAGGTGAGTGAGAGTGCAGTATAGTGAAACGACGCAAAAAACAATTTGCTTTATAGAAACGCATCTACTAGATAAGATTCAACTTGATGATTTAACAAGGAATGTAGGATATTCCAAGTTTCATCTAATAAGGGTATTCAAACAAGAAACAGGTCGGACAATTGGTGAATATATTCGTTTTCGTAGGCTTGCTTTAGCAGTGTCGTTATTAATAGAAAGTGATGAATCTATTCTTTCGATTGCTTTTTTGCTTCATTTTCAATCTCAAGAGGCTTTTACGAGAGCTTTTAAAGAGATTTATTCTCTACCACCGGGCAAGTACCGTAAGTTATTTAGTCTTATCCATTTAAAGGAGGAGAACAATAAGATGACGAAAGAAACAATTATTCATGGCTGGATATTAAGTGGAAGCGCCCCAGAACATTATCAAATGACATTGGATCAACAAACTTTCCATACTGGGCATCAATCTGCTCTACTTAAAAATATTAGTGATGTGAATAGCCAGCAATTCGCTACTATTATGCAACAGTTCCAAGCTGAGAAATATAGAGGGAAAAGACTGAAACTAACATGTTATATAAAGACGGAAGATGTAGAGAAATGTGGGGCTTGGATGAGAGTAGATGACAATAATGGTGATGTACTACAGTTCGATAATATGGATAATCGCCCTATTACGGGTACAAATGAGTGGAATCATTATACCATTGTATTAGATGTGCCTGAAGAGAGTATGTCCATTCATTTCGGGGTATTACTCATTGGAAAAGGGAAGGTCTGGATGGATGGGTTTCAATTAGTAGAAGTCAGTGAACATGTGCCAACAACGAACCTTTCTTTTCAAGAGAGTCTACCAAAAGAACCGCAAAATCTTGATTTTAGTGAATAGATGCTAAAGGAAAGGCTACATGCTTTTCCTATTTTTTCTGTGAACTTCATCTCCTGTTTATGCCATAATAAAAGCTGAGTAGTATTGGGTGAGAGGTGAAATGATGAATAAACAACAATGTCCAGTTTGCGGTGAGCAAAACAACTGTGGGCTTGAAGAGAGCAAGCTCAAGAATTGTTGGTGCTTCCATATTGGTGGTATCCCACAAACGCTCTTAGAATTAATTCCTCAGGAGAATAGGGGAAAAAGTTGTGTTTGTGAGAGATGTATAAGAAAATATAACAAGTGAGATGTATATATTTTACATTCAGGAGGAGTTTGCTCGCCTGATAGCGAATAGAAAATGGAGAAATATTAGGAGGTATTGTGTGTGCAAAAAGTCCGAACTGAAATGTTTGAGTGGATCAAAGCATTGATAATTGCACTAATTATTTCTTTTCTTATCCGTATTTTCATCTTTTCTCCTGTCGTTGTAGATGGGGCTTCAATGGAACCGACATTACATGACCAAAGCCGAGTTGTTATGAGTAAATTAGGTGAACCTGATCGCTTTGATATTGTAGTGTTTGATAGTGATGGAGAGCGTAATTTTATTAAAAGAGTAATTGGCCTGCCAGGAGATGAAATTACCTATGAAAATGATCATTTATACATAAATGGTAAGGAATACGATGAACCTTATTTAGATGAGTTAAAAGAAGCACTAGAAAGAGGCATGCTTACAGATGATTTTGAGCTCAAAGATACGAAAGTAAGTCAAACCGTTGTTCCTGAGGGGCATTATTTTGTATTAGGAGATAATCGAAAACGAAGTCTTGATAGTAGGGTCATAGGTGTCATCTCTGAAGAAAGAATCCTTGGGAAAGCCAAAGCGGTTATTTGGCCGATGGATCATATGGAGGTCGTTAAATAAGGGAGAAGGAAAAACCTAGTTTATTGATCCGCTAGGTTTTTTTCGTGAATAGAACTTTATTGATAACGTCATGTTAGGGTTCTAACATTCACTCGAAAAAATGTTAAACTATAACATATCAAAAGGATTAGGGGTCGAAAAAACAGTGAAAAGGATAGTATCGGCGATAGAAGTGGCGAGGTTGGCAAATGTTTCGCAGTCAACTGTATCAAGAGTATTTACTCCAGGTGCAAGTGTGTCCGAGAAGACAAGACAGCGAGTGCTTGAGGTGGCTGAGCAGTTAAACTATCAGCCGAATGCTCTTGCACGAAGTCTTATAACGAAACGAACAAATATGATTGGATTAGCAATGAAGGATATTCAAAACCCATTTTACCATGAAGTATTAGGGATTTTTACGAACAAGCTAAAAGCGAAGGGATATTCAGTTTTATTTGTCTATACAGAAAATGAAGAGATACAGCAAGAAGAAATCAATCACTTTCTTGAATATAATGTCGAGGGGATTATAATTACAGATGCAATGCTCTCATCTAACATCGTGACTAAACTAAAAAATAATCATATTCCCGTGACATTGTTTAATCGCTATGATAAGAATCTTGAGTGTAATTCTGTCAGTTGTGATAATATCAATGCAGCAAATGAAATAGCAAAATATGTCGATCACCTGTACTGTGAAAAAATCGTCTTTATTACAGGTAAAATAAATACATCAACTAGTCAGGAAAGACAAGAAGGTTTTGTTAATTACTTCAAAAACAAAGGAATCCCCGTCGAGATTCTTGAAGGTGACTATACATACGAGAGAGCCTTTTTCTTAACAAAAGAATTGATTGAAAAAGATTATGTACCAGATGTGATATTTGGGGCTAATGATATTACGGCATTAGGTGCTCTTGATGCATTGAAAAGCAAGGAAATAAAGGTGCCAGAACAGACAATGGTGATTGGTTTTGATGATATCAAAATGTCCTCTTGGCCTAATTATAATCTTTCTACATGGGTTCAACCTATTGAAGAGATGGTAGATGAAACCATTCGCCTTCTTGAACGAAATCAGCGGGAAACCGGACATAAGACAGTAAAGGTTCAAGGTAAGTTTATCCATCGTCAAACGACAAAATAAAAGAAGGAAAGTCCTTGCAGCCCAAGGATTTTTCTTTATGTAAAAATTTCTGAATATAGGAAAATAACAAAATATATATTTGACAAATGAAAACGCTTCATTTATCATCTATTTCATAACCTTTGCATACGTATGCAAAATGGAATGATATATTTTTTTGAATGCTTTTGCATACGTATGCAAAAATCCAGAAAGTGAGGAAATTAATGATGGTCATTTACCTAAAACGAGGAAAAGTAGAAGAGGATATTCAACAAGAAGATTTAAAAGTTTCTGAGATTGTAAGAAACACAATTAATAAAATTGAAAGAGAAGGGGATCAGGCTTTAAAAGAACTATCGGAAAAATTTGATAAATGGACTCCAGAAACTTTTCGTTTAAGTAAGCAACAAATAGAGGAGATTTGCGCTTCGATTCCTGAACAAACTATTTTAGATATTGAGTTTGCTCAAAATAACATTAGAAATTTTGCCGAAGAGCAAAGAAAATCAATGAAAGACATTGAAGTTGAAACAATGCCAGGTGTTATTTTAGGTCATAAGAATATTTCAGTTAATAGTGTAGGTTGTTATATTCCAGGTGGACGTTATCCAATGGTGGCTTCAGCACATATGAGTGTTTTAACTGCAAAAGTTGCTGGCGTAAAAAGGGTCATCGCTTGCACTCCTCCCATCAATGGTGAAATCCCTGCAGCAACTGTGTACGCTATGCATAAAGCAGGAGCAGATGAAATTTATATTTTAGGTGGCATCCAGGCAATGGCTGGTATGGCAATTGGCACGGAAACAATGGAAGCGGTTGATATGATTGTTGGTCCAGGAAATGCTTTTGTTGCAGAAGCCAAACGTCAATTATATGGTCGCGTGGGTATCGATTTATTCGCTGGACCTACGGAAACACTAGTCGTGGCTGATGAAACCAGCGATCCTGAAATGATTGCTACTGACTTATTAGGTCAAGGAGAGCATGGACCGACATCTCCAGGTGCATTAATAACTACCTCTAAAAAAATTGCAGAGGAAACAGTGAAAGAAATTGAACGCCAATTAAAGATATTACCGACTGCTGATGTAGCACGTGTTTCTTGGAATGATTATGGACAAATCCTTTTAGTTGAGGACGAACAGGAAGCTTTAAAAGAAGCAGATAGACTTGCATTTGAACATGTAGAGATATTAACGAAAAACCCAGACTTCTTTTTAGAGAATATGACGAATTATGGCTGCTTGTTCTTAGGACCAGAAACGAATGTAGCGTACGGTGATAAGGTGATTGGTACCAACCATACACTACCAACAAAAGGGGCAGCGAAGTATACTGGTGGCTTGTGGGTAGGAAAGTTTCTTAAAACAGTGACCTATCAAAAGGTAACATCAAAAGAACAAAGTGCCTATATTGGTGAATATGCTGCACGTTTATGTCAATTAGAGAATTTCGCAGGTCATGCAGAACAAGCTTTACTACGTGTGAGAAGATACGGAAATCAACAGTAAATGAGCTTTTAACTTGATAAAAAGTAGGTGATATTCAATGTTAAGTATGATCGGTTTAATTGGAGGGTTAGTCTTACTTACTGTCCTTGTGATGCGTGGGATGAACCTTTTAATTGTGGCGCCACTTTCAGCACTGTTTGTTGCAGTGCTGAACGGTGTTCCGTTATTTCCACAGTTTGCAGGTAAGGATGAAGTAGATTTCATTACGGGTTATATGGATGGTTTTGCCGGTTTTATTACTTCTTGGTACTTGATGTTTTTAGCCGGGGCAATATTTGGGAAGGTAATGGAAGATAGCGGTGCTGCTGAAAGCGTTTCCCATTGGATTGTAACTAAAATCGGGATGAAGCATGCTGTGCTTGCAGTAGTCCTTTCTTGTGCAGTATTAACCTATGGTGGTGTTAGTTTATTCGTAGTTGCCTTTGCTGTTTACCCGATGGCAGTAAGTTTGTTTAAAGAAGCCGATTTACCTCGGCGATTTATTCCGGCTGCACTTGCTTTTGGGTCAACGACTTTTACGATGACATCTGCAGGTTCACCAGAAATACAAAACTGGATTCCAATTCCTTATTTAGGGACAAACCCTTATGCCGGATGGGAAGTTAGTTTAATAACAGCGATATTTATGCTTATATTTGGCTATTGGTTATTGATGAAAGTGATACGGAGGGCGGTAAGGAAGGGGGAGAAATTTGTTGGAAGAGATACGGATAACAATGAAATAAGAAGTGAATTACCTCATCCTTTATTAAGCCTTATTCCTTTATTAGTTGTTCTTATTGTTGCATTTGTTTTCCACGATTCTTTAGCGCAATCTGCATTAATTCTTGCCTTAACAGGTGGTGTTATCGCTACATGGTTACTTAATCGTAAATATTTCAGAAATTTCTGGGAAGCTGTTGGCGAAGGAACAATGGGAGCTCTTATAGCAATTGGAAATACGGCTGCTGTTGTTGGTTTTGGCGGTGTAGCAAAAATCACTCCTGCGTTTTCTTCTGCTGTAGATTTTATGACCAGTATTCCCGGTTCACCATTAATTGGAGGGGCATTGTCTGTTATGGTTATCGCTGGATTAACCGGTTCCTCATCTGGCGGGCAAACAATTGCTTTACCAATCTTAGCACCTCATTATTTAGATATGGGTGTGAATGCAGAAGCGCTTCATAGAACGGTATCCTTATCTTCAGGTACGCTTGATTCATTACCACATGGAGGATATGCGGTGACAACCATTCGTTCTATTGCTGGGGAAACGCATAAAGATGCTTATCCTGCATTCGGTTTAATGACTGTAGTGGTTCCAATTGTTGCTGTTGTACTAGCGGTTATTCTTTTTTCTCTTGGTGTTGGTGTATAATCTAGAAAAAAGTAAATAGATTCATAGGAGGTTATCGTCATAGCTTATTTTGCGGCAATACTGCATATGGTAGATATTGAAAAAAGTAAGGAGATTCGTCCAGATCACCTAGCGTATTTAAACAAACTGGAGAAAGAACAGAAAATCTTCGCTAAAGGTCCCTTTGCTGATGGAACTGGCGGGCTAGTCGTATACAATGCTGATAGTTATGATGAGGCTATGACATTAGCAGAAAATGACCCATATATTGTCCATCATGCTCGTCGATTAGAGCTAAAGGAATGGTCTATCATCGAGTAATCATATATTGGAATAAGAACATGCATATCTCTATGTATGTTCTTTTTTTTATTTGATGAGTAAATAGGAAGTAGGTAGCTGGATGGGGTAACGGCGATGTGAACAACCGATTATATTATCTGTTCTCACCACTTTTTTACCGTACATCCATAAAGTTAAAGCGTATTTAACATTATTATACGAGAATCTAATATTTCCTTCATATTCCAAAAGTATCATGAATATATAACAAGTGGAAAGACTTGCCTTCTTTCAAAAAGCCGTATATTCGACGAGTAAAGGGTTTTTACTTCATCGGTATATGGCTTTCTTTAGGGGGCGGTAAAAGGGGTGAGAGAATATGCGTGCTTTGGAATTAAAACAGATGAGAAAGTCTTACCAAGCGGATATAGAAGTGTTAAAAGGGATTGATATTGTGATTGAGCCTGGGGAATTTTTTGTGTTAGTCGGGCCATCTGGTTGTGGAAAAAGTACGTTGTTAAGGATGATTGCTGGATTAGAGGAAATAAGTAGTGGTGAGCTTTATATTGGCGGGGCTTATGCAAATAAGTTAAAGCCAAGTAAGAGAGAATTATCTATGGTGTTCCAAAATTATGCTCTGTTTCCTCATATGACAGTTGAACAAAACATTGCCTTTGGTCTACATGTGAAAAAACTGACGAAAGTTGAACAATCACAGAGGTGTCAGGAAGCGGCAGAAACGCTTGGACTCACACCATATTTGAAAAGGAAACCAAGAGAATTATCGGGTGGTCAAAGACAGCGTGTAGCACTCGCTAGAGCAATCGTTACACAAGATCCTATATGTCTAATGGATGAACCACTCTCAAATCTTGATGCAAAATTGAGAACAAAAATGCGTTCAGAGATAAGGCAGTTACAAAGAAAATTGGGTATTACGATGATTTATGTCACACATGATCAAACAGAGGCGATGACGATGGCCGATCGCATGATGATTTTAAATCAAGGTGAAGTGCAACAAGTTGGGAAGCCGCTTGATATTTATAATCACCCGGCGAATACTTTTGTGGCATCGTTTATTGGCGCACCGCCAATGAATATGGTTAATGGATATATTCAAAATGGAAATGTCCATCTCCCATGCGAGACAAGGCTCCCACAAATTCATCAGAATTTAGCTGGTGAATTCACGATTGGAATTAGACCTGAGCATCTAGTAAGAGCAACGAATACGGATGAAGCCACATTGCAAGCTACCGTTACGAATGTAGAAATGCTTGGTACAGAAACACTAATTAATTTTCAGTTAACGGATAAATTGCAGTGGACAGCAAGGTGGCAAGGTCAGCATGCGATTCCTTTAGGAGAGAAGGTTTCTTTTGCTATCAAAATAGAGGACTTAGTTTTTTTTGATGATCAAACGAAACAGAATACTTTTCTTGAAGGTGTGGAGGTGATTTAGTTTTATGCCATCACTTAATATGAACGTTGACCCAAAGCGGCCATCTCTAAGAAAAAATCGATTTTCCCTTGCATCTTTAGAGGGCTGGTTATATGTACTACCATCTTTTATTTTATTTATTATTTTTCTATTTTATCCGATGGTTAGGACGGTATATTTGAGCTTTTTCTATACTGATACACAAGGAAAACCGTTGTCTTTTGCGGGTTGGGAAAACTTTACCACATTGCTTTCTTCAACTAGTTTTTTAACAAGTGCTAAGGCCACTTTCTTATTTGTTTTATACACGGTACCAGTTGGCGTGATTCTCGCTCTTGCTTTGGCGTTACTAGCTAATCAGAAATTGAAAGGCATTGGTTTCTTTAGAACCATCTTTTCCTCAACGATGGGCATGAGTGTAGCTGCCTCATCAGTCATATGGATGTTTATTTATAACCCATCGATTGGTATAGCAAACAAAATACTAAACTTTTTTGGTTTTGCTGATATGCATTTCTTATTAGATCCGAATACTGCTTTGCTCTCAGTCGCAATCGCGACGATTTGGATGAATACAGGGTTTACGTTCCTCATTTTGCTAGGGGGGTTACAAAATATCGATTCCCAATTATATGAAAGCGCAAGAATTGCTGGGGTAAGTTCTTCTTATTCCTTTAGAAAAATCACACTCCCAATGCTATCACCAACACTTTTCTTTGTTCTTACAGTGACGATGATTAATTCATTTCAGTCATTTGGGCAAATCGATATTTTGACAAAGGGAGGACCAATCGATTCGACCAATGTGATTGTGTATTCCATTTATAAAGATGCCTTCATTAACTATAATATTGGCTCTGCCAGCGCACAGGCGGTTCTTCTCTTTCTATGTGTCTTCATCTTGACAGTGATCCAGTTCAAGCTCGGTGAGAGGAAGGTGCATTATCAATGACAATCGGGAAGAAGATCTTATTATATTTAGTCCTTATTCTCTCAGGTTTTATCATGTTTTTCCCCATTGTTTACGCTTTTATGATTAGTTTTATGCAAGGGGGAGAAGTTCTGCAAGGAAAGCTCATACCAGAAAACTTCACACTAACCAATTACCTTCATGCTTTCGAAAAGGTTCCATTACTGCGGTATTTGATTAACAGCTTGGTCGTATCCACAGTCATTATGTTGGGACAATTACTACTCTGCAGTTTAGCGGCCTTCGCTTTTGTTTTTACAAAATTTAAAGGGAAAAACCTTTTGTTTATGCTTTTTATTTCTACGATGATGATTCCTTGGGAAGCGACGATGGTACCAAACTTTCAAACGATACAGTCATTAGGATGGTTAAATAGTTTTCCAGGATTAACGATTCCTTTCTTCGCTATGGCCTTTGGGACTTTTCTGCTTAGACAACAGTTTAAGACGATTCCTATTGAATTATATGAAGCTTCCCAGGTTTCGGGGGTGAGTCGCTTTAAGTTCTTCTTAACGGTTGTCTTGCCGATTTCGAAAACAAGTTTAATTACGCTTGGAATCTATTGCTTCTTGACGGCTTGGAATATGTACTTATGGCCATTGCTTGTCACGAATGATGAAAAGGTAAGGACCGTCCAAATTGGCTTAAAGCAGATGCAGACACAAGAAATTGCGTCTGAATGGGGGGTGGTAATGGCAGGGGTGATGCTCGTCATTTTGCCAACTTTACTATTAATCTTTGTTGGTCAAAAACGTTTACAGGAAGGGTTAACTAGAGGAGCAATAAAGTAGAAGTGGGGAGAGGATGAAAAGAATGAAGAAGCTTTGGGTGGTCAGTATCTTATGTATGCTCATATTCATGACGGCATGTTCAAATGATTCAGCAACTACAGAGGAAGCTAGTGGAGATGGAAAAACAGAAGTGATATTTTGGCATTCGATGAGTGGCGAGCTTGAGCGTGTTGTGCAAGAAGTAGCTGATGGTTTCAATGCGGAACAAGATGAGATTACAGTGACACCAGTTTTTCAAGGGACATATGAAGAAGCGATTACGAAGTTTAATACGGTAGCTGGAACAGAAGATGCACCAGCAATCATGCAAACTTTTGAAGTCGGGACGAAATATATGATTGATTCAGGGAAAATACAACCAGTGCAGAAATTTATTGATGATGAAGGATACGATATGAATCAATGGGAGAAGAATATCACTAATTATTATGCTGTAGATGACACGCAATATTCCATGCCATTTAACTCATCCACTCCGGTACTTATTTATAATAAAGATGCTTTTAAAGAAGCTGGATTAGATCCAGAGAAAGCGCCTGAGACGTATAGTGAATTAAAAGAGGCGGCTAAGAAATTAACGAACGATGACCAGGTGGGCTTTTCAATTTTAAATTACGGCTGGTTTATTGAGGAATTAATCGCGGTCCAAGGTGGATTATTTGTTGATAATGATAACGGACGCACTGGTAATGCGGAAAAGGCAGTATTTAACGGTGAAGAAGGACTAAAAGTCTTTGAATTAATTAGTGAGATGCATAAAGAAGGTACCTTCTATAATACTGGACAAAATTGGGATGATATCCGGGCTGCTTTCCAATCTGGCAAAATTGCTATGTATCTAGATTCATCAGCAGGTATTAGAGCTACAGTTGATAATGCACCGTTTGAGGTTGGCGCAGGATATTTACCTGTACCGGATGGAGTAGACAGACAAGGGGTAATTATTGGCGGCGCTTCTTTATGGATGGCGAAAGATATTGATGAGGAAAAACAGCGTGCTGCATGGGAGTTCATGAAGTATGTGACTACCCCTGAAGTACAGGCACAATGGCATTTAAAGTCAGGTTATTTTTCTATTAACCCAGCAGCCTACGACTTACCGCTTGTACAAGAAGAGTGGGAGAAGTATCCACAGCTAAAAGTAACAGTTGATCAGTTGAAAAATACAATTCCATCTGAGGCGACTCAAGGGGCATTAATTTCTGTCTTCCCAGAAGCGCGTCAAAAAGTTGTGAGCGCAATGGAAAGCCTATATCAAGGTGTTGAACCGAAAGAAGCATTGGAGCGTGCGGCAGCAGAAATAGATCAGTCATTAGAGGCAGCGAACAGAAAAAATGGGAGTCAGTGAGAGGGTGGAGGAAGTTTCTATTTATGCTCATCGTGGAATGAGTGGTACCTTTCCTGAAAATACAATGACTGCATTCCAAGCAGCCTTAGATGCTGGAGTTGAGGGAATCGAATTAGATGTGCAAATGAGTAAGGACGGCCACCTGGTCATTATTCACGATGAACAAATTAATCGTACTACGAATGGCAAGGGTTATGTTAAAGATTTAACTTTAGACGAACTCCTTGGCTTAGATGCAGGAGGATGGTTTTCTTCTAATTTTATCGGCGAGGGTTTACCATCACTTCAACTAGTATTAGAGTGGCTTTTAGAGGAGGGCAATGACCTTACATTAAATATAGAATTAAAGAACGATATCATTGCTTATGAGGGGATGGAAAGAAAAGTTTTAGATTTGATTGATCGGTACCAATTACAAGACCGAGTAATTATTTCTTCATTTAATGCACCTAGTTTAAAGAAAGTAAAAGCGATAAATCCGAATATCTCGGTTGGTTATTTAATTGCTGGTGTGAAACAGGATGCTATTAAAGTAGCAAGGGATATAGGTGCCGATGCCATTCATTGTCAACCAAGTTTCGCTCTTTCTACTTATGGAAGAGATGCGATAGAAAAAGGATTTCCTCTTCGTGTCTATACGGTAAACGAAAGAGCAGTAAAGGAACAATTAGTTGAAACAGGTGTCGAGGTCATTATGACAGACGTACCGGAACAACTTAAATAAAAAGTAAAGCAGGTGTAGTGTGATTGTATGCTCCCCTTTAGTAGTCAAATTTTTCAAGAAATCTGACTGTTAAAGGGGAATTTTTCGTGTCTAAAAGAACTATTACTCAGGAGTTTAAAATTGAAGTTTTACAAGCATAAATAAGGAAGCTTTAGTTAGTGTGATAATATAGGATTTAGGTGTAAATAGCAAACTGTTATTAAAGAGGAGGGCTGAAATTTGTCTGCGATATGGGATAGCGATGTTGAAGTTACTATAGACGAAGCACAACAAATAATTAGGGAACAGTTTCCGATACTTGAACCTGTCTCTATTAAAGAGAGCGGTGAAGGATGGGATAATAAAGTCTTCGTTGTAAATGAATCGGTCATTTTTAGATTACCACGAAGAAAAATTGCTGTACCCTTAATAGAAAGAGAAAATAGATGGTTACCACAATTAAAGCAACACTTACACAGTAATATTCAAATTTCTACACCTATATATATTGGTCAACCAAGTAGTAAGTTTCCATACCCATTCACAGGTTATCCGTTGATTAAGGGTGTTTCTACCAATAAACGAGAGATAAGCGTGAAAGATCGTGGCGCTATCGTTGAGGACATTGCCTTATTTTTAAAAGCCCTTCATCAAATACCAAGTAGTCATTTTCTTGGAATCATAGGGGATGAAATTGGCAGGCTAGACGTTCATGCAAAAAAACTAGAAGTTATTCAACGATTAGAATGGATGGAGGCAAATGAAGTTATTGACTCCCGAAAACCTTTTTTAGCCATTATTCAACTAGCAATAAATACGAGTGTAACGGCAAGGAATACATTGGTTCATGGGGATTTTTATTTCCGCAACTTTCTGATTTGTAATAATTTAAGACTTGCAGGTGTAATTGATTTTGGGGATATGCATCTTGGCCATCGAGCGGTTGATTTAGCTGTTGCTTATACGTTCGTTCCATCATATATGAGGGAAAGCTTTTTTTCTATTTATGGTGAAATTGATAAAGAAACGGAATCGTTAGCTATGTTCAGAGGGCTGCATGTGATGTGCTATTTACTTTTTTATGGGATGGATAAACAGGATGAAGGCATTATAAGAGAAGCGAAAGTAGGGTTAGCGAATCTCATTTCCAATCATTAATAGCTAGCTTAAAGGTTGAAAATACGCTAAAATACAAGGGTTATCAATTTAGTTAGAACATTTGAATGCTACCATTAGTAACTCGCCAATGGGTGAGTTTTCTTTTTGTGTCATGAAATAAGAGAGGAAGGAGTTTTTTATAATGAAGAAGTTATTTTCGACCTATCGTACGACTATTTTGTTATTAGCTGCTATTCTTATTGGCGGTATAGCAGGGGTAGTGTTTGGGCCTGCGACATCAGTTGTGAAACCTTTTGGAGATTTATTTTTAAATTTAATGTTTATGATTATTGTTCCACTCGTCTTTTTTAGTATAGCATCGGCTATTGCGAATATTAGTGGGATGAAACGTTTAGGTAAAATTATGGGAAGTACATTCCTCGTTTTCTTTTTAACAGCAGTCGTTTCTGCTGTATTAGGATTCGCAGGTACCTCTCTATTCGATCCATTAAAAGATACGGATACTTCAAGTATTATTGCTATGATGGATGAGGCGGAAGTGGCAGAAGAGGAACCTGAGAATATTTCGTTACTTGCAAAACTAGTTGAGACGGTGACTGTTAATGATTTTCATCTTTTATTCTCTAAGAGCAATATGTTACAGCTTATTGTTTTCGCAATCTTATTTGGCTTGGCTACCGCACTAGTAGGTGAGAAAGGCAGACCAATGGCTACCTTCTTACAATCAGGCACAGATATTATGATGAAAATTGTAAAGATTGTTATGTATTATGCGCCGATTGGTCTAGGGTGTTATTTTGCAACGATCATTGGTGAATTAGGACCGCAGATTTTAGGTGGGTATGTTCGTGCTTTTGTTTTATATCTAGGTATAACACTTGTCTATTATTTTGGCTTTTTCACATTGTATGCCTTTATTGCTGGTGGGAAAGAGGGAATCAGTGTATTTTGGAAAAATGCGATTTCACCCTCAGTGACTGCAATTGCAACATGTTCAAGCGCGGCAAGTATTCCAGTTAATCTTGACGCGACGAAGAAAATGGGCGTACCTAAAGATATAGCTGAAACAGTTATCCCATTAGGAGCAAACACCCATAAAGATGGCTCAGTTTTTGGTGGCGTGATTAAGATTGTTTTTATATTTAGCTTGTTTGGGCAAAGTATGACAGATCTGCCAACAATATTAAGTATCATTGCAGTCGCCTTTTTAGTAGGTGCGGTTATGGGAGCGATACCTAGTGGGGGATTAATTGGTGAAATGCTCATCTTGAGTGTATTTGGATTTCCGCCTGAAGTACTGCCGATTATAGCTGTGATCAGTACAATTATTGATGCGCCAGCCACACTTCTGAACTCAACAGGTAATACGGTGTGCGCGATGATGGTTAGTAGATTAGTAGAAGGAAAAGATTGGTTGAAAAAGGCGTTCCATGTAAAAACAGTTTAATTTAAAAAAATTTATAAAAATAGGTTTATAGTTTTAGGTGATTGGGTATAAGAATTCTGGTATCATATTTTGGGGAAAGTGATACTGACAATGTTGATGATTAGGAGAAAATGCGGATGAAATCATTTTACGAGTACTTTAAGGAGAAAACTTGGGATTTAACAGAGAATTGGTATGCGGAATTAGATAAGAGTAAAGATGGTGTCTATAGCACAACAGACGATTCTCAAATTACTATATTAAAGAAACAAAATCATGCATTCCATGAAATCTTTGCAGAGTTATTTAACACAGAATCTGAGGCACCAACAGAAGCATTCGATGAATGGGTTACTTCTATTGCAAAGGACCCTGCCCATTTAAGCACGCCCTTAGATGAAATCATTAGTGAATTTCTTAGTGTGCAAGAACAATATTTCGATGTAGTTCAAAATTATATTGAAGAATCAACGACGGTGTTATCACATAAAGAGGTTAACACGCTTAATCGATTGATTTCGCAATCATTTAGAAAAATTATGAGTGAATTTAGTAGAAGAAATATCGAAGAATCTAATCGTATGTTAAAAGCACAGCAAGAGATGATTATTGAACTTAGTACACCAGTAATAAAAATTAAACAGGATGTAGCTATTCTCCCTCTAGTTGGAGATATTGATACTCATCGTGCTCAAGTCATTTTTGATAAGACACTCGAACAATGTAACGATATGCAAATTGAAGAGCTTGTAATTGATTTATCTGGCGTAGCAATCATAGATACAATGGTGGCTGCTCAAATTTTTCAGGTTATAGATGGCTTGAAATTAATTGGTACCGTCGCCAGTCTTTCAGGTATTCGACCAGAAATTGCGCAAACAGCTGTTCAATTAGGTATTAATTTCCGTAATATTAAAATCTATTCTTCATTGGCACAAGCCATTCATCATACAAAGACATTATAAATAGTTAAACTAAAATAGAACACGAAAAATTTTTCGTGTTCTATTTTAGTTTCATAGTGAGTAAACCTGTTTTCTTTTCTCTTACAAACCTAGCTTTTATATATCATTTAGGTCTTAATGTACGATCGTGAACAATTTCTTCTCCACCCAAATCTGATGGATCATAAGTTGGCCCATTTGTTCTTCTAGGAGAGTTTTCTGATGTCATTACCTAGATACATATGAAAATGAGCGCTTGGTGTTGGATAAATACGATGGTCACTAAATTGCACAAACTTTGGTGCGGCTTGATCTCCATCCACTCGTTTGAACGAATACCGAACTACCTGATTACCAGCTTCATAAGTAAGGATATTTAATCCATCCTATTCAATGTTCCAGAAAGTGTAGTGTCTTTTTGTGCACTTGTTGACTATATTTTGGTATGCAGTTTTTTAAATATAAATCGTAATTATTATTATTTACAGCGGGTGGAAAAAATAAAATATTGCTACCAGATTACTAGCGATTTACTATATACTGGAATTAAGATTTAGTAGATTAATTCGTTTTTGAATGGAGTGTAGACGAGCTTGAAAAAAGTCGGTCTTAGTATGATGTTTATTGGTTTATTATTTATCGGATTTAGTGTTTGGACAATTGTTGCTGGTAATGTGAAGGAATCCCAGTCATTACAAGTGGCCAAGGCAAAGGTAGCTGAAGGGGCGAAAAAGGCAGAAGCTTATTTGCCGAAAAAAGGAGAAGCAGCAGGGATACTTTTGATACCGAAGCTTGATGCAGAATTACCCATTATTGAGGGAGTTGATGCAGATGATCTGGCTAAAGGAGTTGGCCATTATTTAGGGAGTTTATATCCCGATGAAGGAGGTCAAATTGTACTTTCAGGTCATAGGGACACTGTCTTTAGAGGGATGGGCAAGTTAAAATTAAATGATATTTTCACTATAAAAGTACCATATGGCGAATTTGATTATAAAATTACTAAAACAAAAATTGTCGATAAAGAAGATACAAGTGTCATTACATTGCAACAAACAGAAGAAGAATTAATTGTTACTACTTGTTACCCTTTTAGTTTTGTGGGAGATGCACCTGAGAGATATATTATTTATGCCGAGCGAGTTAAATAGTCTTAAGACGAAAATATAGAGCAATAAATAGGTAAGAAATCCTTATTCATATAAAATTATTAAACTAACTTTCTCTAGCCCCTTATTTTTTTAGAATTTTGTGATAAAATTTTCAATAAAAGTATGAAAGGGTTAGATGAATGGGGATTCAATCAGTTTCTTTTATTGGATTGGGTGCGTTGGGCGTTCTTTTCGGTAGCCAAATGAACCTTTCATTACCAAAAGGTGCACTTACATTTGTTGCTGATGAGGCAAGAGTGAAAAAATATAAAGAGAAAGGAGTTTATGCAAACCAACAGTTTTGCGATTTTGATTATAGAACACCAGAAAGTATAAAAAAACCAGTTGATTTACTCATCTTTTCAGTTAAAGCAGATGGGTTGGATGCTGCCATTGAATTAGCTAAGCCAATTGTCAATGAGCATACAATCATTCTTTCTTTATTAAACGGGATTTCAAGTGAACGCATATTAGGTAGTGTATTTGGAGAAGACAAAGTTTTATATAGCGTAGCCCAAGGGATGGATGCTGTTAAAGTAAACAATATACTAAGCTATCATCATATGGGGATGATTTGTTTTGGCGATCAGGAGGCTGGTGAGACATCAAAAATGACAAAGGAAGTAGC
Organism: Cytobacillus sp. OWB-43; assembly: GCF_034651445.1. Taxonomy (NCBI): domain Bacteria; kingdom Bacillati; phylum Bacillota; class Bacilli; order Caryophanales; family Bacillaceae; genus Cytobacillus; species Cytobacillus sp. OWB-43. Next base: position 116,933 of record NZ_JAYEFF010000003.1, read on the forward strand.
TGAATTTTTCGATCGCACAGGTATTCCGTATGAAGTAGATACTAATATGATAAAGAGGCAGTGGGGCAAATTCATGTTGAATGTGGGTGTGAATCAGACAGTTGCAGTCTATCGGGGGAATTATGGAACAATTCAAGTAGAGGGAGAGCCGAGAGAAACGATGATTGCAGCAATGCGAGAAGTGATCCGTATAGCACAGTATGAAGGGGTCACTTTAACAGAAGATGACTTATCGTATTGGCTAAATGTTCTCAATCAATTAAATGCAGAGGGTAAGCCGTCTATGGCACAAGATGTCGAGGCTGGAAGGAAAAGTGAAGTGGAGCTTTTTGCGGGAACGGTAATAGCATTGTATAAAAAGCACAAGCTAGCACAACCAACCACAAATCAAATGTTATATGAAAACATTCAACATATTGATAGTCATTCAGTTTAAGACCACTGAAAAGAAATAAAATTGTAGAATAAACTGGGTTAGAGGAAGTTTGGAGGTTTCTATGTCAAAGAATGATGCGCTTTTTCAAAATCATAGTAGCCTAAAGGTGGTTTACCCAATTGAGGTTACTCACTTATTAATGAACCATACATCTGCAGCTATCGTTTTGACAAGCATAAATCATCGGATAAATAAAATTAATCCATCGTATACGGACTTATTGGGCTACCGTGAACAAGATGCACTTGGTACGAATTTATATACTCATTTGCGGTTGAAGAAGGACAATATATTAAAGCCCTTTCAAGATAAAGCGGAAGCAAAGGGTATTCATAAAGATGGCCATCTTATTAATTTGGAATTATCGCATTATCCCATTTATGATTCGTTAGAGCAAATTGCTGGTGGGATTACATTTATTAAAGAATTGGCGGATTCTGAATGTATAGAGGATATTGTCTCAAATAATTTAGGGATCAGTCGATTAATTACAGAGCACACGTCAGATTTAATTTTACTGTACGGACTAGATAAGAAGGTAATTTATGTATCCCCGTCCTTTGAGGAATTATTAGGGTTGGAAAAAGGCACCTATCTGGGGAAAGGTGTAATGGATCATATGAATAAAGAAGAAAGAGAGTACAGTGAGTTATTGTATAAAAAAATTAATGATACCGGAGAATCCCAAATTCTTCAATCACGCATGAAAACGAGTAGTGGGAATATCATATATATTGAGTCTAATATTTCTCCGATTTTTAATGAATTTAATGAAATTCAATTGTATGTTTGTGTCGGTAGGGACGTCACTGATCGTGTGAAAAATGATGATGCTCTAAGAAATTTAGATCGCCTATCCATTATTGGTCAACTAGCAGCCAGTGTGGCACATGAGATCAGAAATCCACTGACATCGTTAAAGGGTTTCTCAAAACTATTACATTATATGGAGGAGAAAGATAAACAGAAAGAGTATTTATCAATTATTTCTCATGAACTAGAGCGTATTGACGGAATTGTCAACGAATTTATGTCTTTAGCTAAGCCGCAAGTAGTTGATTATGATTATTTTGACCTTTATGAGATTTTAGAAGCTACATTCAAATTTCTTCACCCACAAGCCATGATGTGTAATGTTCAAATTCGATTCTTAAAGCCAGATCAACAAATTGAATTACTTTGTAATCAAAATCAATTAAAGCAAGTATTTATTAATTTCTTAAAAAACTCTATAGAGTCAATGCCAAATGGTGGAGAAGTAATTATAGCTATAGAAGTATTAAGAAATAAAAGAGTAAGAATAAATTTTAAAGACGAGGGTATAGGTATAAGCTCAGATCGTTTGCATTATTTAGGTACCCCTTTTTATACTACTAAGGATAAAGGAATCGGTTTAGGACTAACTGTTAGCAATAAAATTATCCAAGAGCATAATGGAACGATGAAGATTGATAGTAAACCAGGTGGCGGTACAATAGTAACCGTTGAACTAGGCTATTCATAAAAGGATTCATCGTTTTAAGAATGATACATAAATGAATGCATTAATATTATGAAAATGCATTTTTTTATATTTGATCATTATTTCAGCCTTTCTCGCTATTTAAGCGAGTTTTTTTGTAAATATTTGCTTTAAGACTTAAGGCTTAGTTGGAATTACAATCTTAGTCCATGGAAAAAACTCCTTCAAATGTTGTATTCTTATACTGTAAGGGTAAGTAAAAATAAGTTCACTTATTTTGAAACTTAAATAAGACGAATTACGTAAATAGTATAAGCGGTAAAGTCAGGAGTCGATAATTTTGAACCCGTTCTATGTGTTTTTTCTACGGATACTTATCACTGTACCTGTGTCTGTGTTGACATGGTTAATTAGCTACTTTTTTATGAATTACGGTTTTTGGATGAGTGGACTAATTGGTGCTGGTGTGGGTGTATTTACGTATTGGTTGAGTGGAATAATTATTGTCCATCGTTGGATGAAAAGTAAGGGACTCAAGCGGAAAGAGTTTCGTTTTATCCAAGATAATTTAGATGATGCCCGAATCAAGATGAGTCGTTTACATCGTGCTTTAATGGCAATTCGCCATTGGCCATCTGGTCGTCAACGTAAAGATTTTATTAAAGTGACAAAAAGGATTTACCAGCTTGTGCAAAAGGAGCCGAGACGCTTTTATCAAGCTGAATCATTCTTCTATTCGCATTTGGATTCAGCGGTAGAACTCGCTGAAAAATATGTTTTTCTTTCCTCACAACCAAAGAAAGATTGGGAACTTGAGCAATCATTAACAGAGACCAGAAAAACTTTGCAAGAGCTAATGGTTCATGTAGATAAGGATTTACGTTCAGTGCTAGCGAATGATATTGATGATCTTCATTATGAAATAGATGTAGCCAAACATAACATTAAGAAATTAAAAGATGAGAAAACGAATGATGAAAGTAGGCGATTAAAATGACAAAAGAAAAAAATACGTCAAATCAACCTACCCTTGGTGCAGATATATTGGATGATCTTTTAGCGGACCCTTTTGGTAATGACGACGAGACAGTCACAAAGGTTAAAAGTGAGGACTCATCTAGTCGTGTAAAATTGATTGATGTCATTCCAGAGGAAAACAGGCAAAAAGCTTACCAATTAGCTGAACAAATCGACCCAAGTAATCATCAAGCTATGATTTCATATGGTACGCCTGCTCAATCAAAGTTACTCAATTTTTCACATGCGATGCTTGACCATGTGCAAAGAAAAGATGTCGGCGAAGTAGGCTCAATTTTGGGCGAACTTATGCAAAAATTTAATGAAGTGAACCCGGATGATTTAAAGCATGAAAAACAAGGCTTTTTCTCAAAAATATTTGGCAAGCTTTCAGGTTCTGTCCATGAAGTATTGTCGCAATATCAAAAGGTAGGCGCACAAATTGATCGCATCAGTGTGAAGTTAGAGCGAAGTAAAAACCTGCTTCTCTCAGACATTGTTATGCTAGATAAGCTGTATGAAAGCAATAAAGAATATTTCCATGCCTTAAATATTTATATCGCTGCAGGGGAACTAAAGCTTGAGGAAATGAGAGAACAATCGATTCCGGATCTAAAAAAGAAAGCTGAATCATCACAGGATCAAATGAAAGTACAGGAAGTGAATGACTTAGTCCAATTTGCTGAAAGATTGGATAAACGTTTATACGATTTAAAGTTAAGTCGAGAAATCACCATCCAAAGTGCGCCACAAATTAGACTGATCCAAAATACAAATCAAGCGCTAGTAGAAAAGATACAATCATCCATTATGACTGCTATTCCATTATGGAAGAATCAAGTCTCTATTGCTTTAACTTTGATTCGCCAACGCCATGCAGTAGAAGCGCAAAAGCATGTCTCAAAGGCAACGAATGACTTACTATTGAAGAATGCAGAAATGCTAAAAATGAACACTATAGAAACAGCGAGAGAGAACGAACGCGGTTTAGTAGATATAGAAACATTAAAGAAAACCCAGCAAAACCTAGTCGAAACGATTGAAGAAACATTGCGCATCCAAGAAGAAGGTCGACATAAAAGAAAACAAGCGGAAAGTGATCTAGCCCATATGGAAAACGACTTGAGGCTAAAACTATTAGAAGTAAAAGATAAATAATTCATTAGGCACGGATAAATGCTAATTTAGTATTTATCCGTGCCTTTTTAGATGGAAGAATAATTGAACTGAAAGAGCATGTCTAGAAAGTATCAATACTTATGTTAAAAGACTAAAGAATAGCCAAGCCAAAATACCGATGTTCTTCTTTAAACCGGCATTTTGGCTGTTTCATTATCCAACTGGTACACGCGAAGCGATTTGTATCGGCAGCTTGACAGTTACTGTTGTTCCCTCATGTAAAATACTTGAGAAATGAATGGAACCATTGTGGCTTTGAACTATTTTATTGCTGACTGTTAAACCAAGACCAGTACCTTTTTCTTTGGATGAATAAAAAGGTTCGCCGAGTTTTGTTAATAATTCTGGAGACATGCCATCGCCATTATCAGATATTTTTATGATAGCAGTATCCTCTTCCTTTTCTAATGAAATCATGATTTCACCGTCTCCGTCAGTTGAGGCTTCAATAGCATTTTTTATTAAATTGATAAATAATTGTTTAAGTTGATTAGGTTCACACAGTATAGAAATTTGCGTACGTAAATATGACTTTAATTGAATTTGGATATTATGGAGTGATGCTTCCGTTTTTAATAGTGAAATGACATTATGGAGTAATTCATAGATATCTGCTTGAATGAATTTAATCTCTTGTGGTTTGGCTAGTAGTAATAGTTCGCTAACAATATGATTGATGCGATCCAATTCTTCTTCCATAATGCGATAATAGAATTCATGTTTACTGTCTTCTGTCGTTAATACTTGTACAAATCCTTTTAACGAAGTGAGTGGGTTTCTTATTTCATGAGCCACACTCGCTGATAGTTCACCAACTACAGATAATTTTTCCGTTTTTCTTAATTGTTCTTCAGCTAATCGTAGCTTTGTGACGTCTTTCCCATAACAAATAATACCAGCTTGTTTATTGTTGATAATCATAGGCACAGCTGTACATTCTAAGATGATTTGCGGCCCATTTTTATGGTTCATCGCCATCTCACATTGTATATGTTGATTCGTTTGTCGTATGTGTTCAAGACTTTTAAATACTTCATCATGTAAGTCTTTAGGAAATAGGTGGGTGATAGGTTGTTGGAGTACTTCTTCTGGCTGATAACCGGTTATCTCCTTAAATTGGGGGTTTGCTTGAGTAATCCGTCCGGATAAATCCATCATGACGATCATATCTTGGCTGTACAAAAACAGCGATTTATATTGCTGTTGACTTTCTTGTAATAATTCATCCAATCTCTTTTTTTCGGAAATATCTCTACCGATAATTACAAGCCCTTTTCTACTTCGGTCTTCATGAAAAAGAGGAACTTTAATTGTGTCGAATATCTTCTTTGTTCCATCGGGTTGTAATATATTTTCCTCGATTCTCGCAATTTTTCCACTATCCCATGTTTCCTCATCTGAAATCATACAATGAGCGAAGGAGTTTTTGTAAAAACTTCTTGCTTGATCGCCGAGTTCAATATCTGTTTTTCCTCGATATTGGTCTTCTTCAAGATTAAATAGTTCAAGGGCGACTTTATTTGCTTCGATCCATCTCCCTTTTTCGTCTTTAAAATTTACGAAATCGACCATTGCATTAATAAGTGTGGATAATCTCTCTTTATCTTCTTTGGATGTATTTAGTTCTTCAATTCTTTTTATAAAATAGTAGAAGAGACAAGTTGTAAAGGAGATATATAAAATTTCTTTTATATGTATCATGGAGATTAAGTTGGATGATGTATGAAATTCCCTAATGAGTAGGTTTGTTGAAATGACCCAAATGATACTTCCTAAAAAAAAGAAGATTAAGAATTTTGTTTTCATATCTATGCTCCTGTTCTGTAAAACAAATAATCACTATACTTTATAGTAATCGATTATGAAAAATTTTGCCATTAAAGATTGAGTATTTTAATAATTAAGTATGATAGTAGGAGAAATAAGCGTTAAAGAAATAAGTTATAATAGTAGAAACTAGTTGGAGGAGATGAAGTAATCATGTATTTAACAATAGAAGAGACAGCTCAATATTTATCGGTATCAGTCAGTTATGTAGAAGAGTTGATCCTCCAAGGTAAAATTCGTGTCATTCATGATAGCGAGGGAGCAGTACTCATTTATAAAGATCAATTTAAAACCCATTTTCAACAATTAGAAAAATATAAGAAATTGGTGGAAGAGTTATCGAAGGAACCAATTCCAGAAGATCGGGATATAAAGGATGAAGATTAATACGTAAGGATGTGACATGATGAAGTTAAAGCTCGTTAATGAAGATAAGAAAAGATATATAGATCTGCTACTGCTTGCAGATGAACAAGAGAATATGATTGATCAGTATTTAGAGCGGGGAGACCTTTATATTTTCGAGGAAAAACAAAAGTTAATCGGCGTTTGTGTTGTAACAAAGGAGAATGAAGATATATATGAAATAAAGAATCTGGCTGTTGCCCCACATTTAAAACGAAAAGGATATGGCAAAAAGATGATTCAGCTTGTGGAAGATTTCTATAAAGGGAGAGCCCGCAAGCTTCAAGTAGGAACGGGAGATAGTCCCCTTACGATCCCTTTTTACCAGGCGTGTGGATTTCATATTTCTCATCAGATTGATGATTTCTTTGTGAAACATTATGACTGCCCTATTTATGAGGGTGGTAAACAACTCATTCATATGGTGATTTTACAAAAGCAGCTTTGACCTCTAAAAGGATAGAATGTTTTACATTTCTAATTATTTTGTCTATTCTAGAAAAGAGAGAGTATTTCTTGAGGAGGAATGGAACATGTATGATATTCTAATCGTTGGAGCAGGGCCTTCTGGTGCGAGTGCAGCTTTATTTGCTGCTAAAGCGGGGAAGAAAGTGATTGTTATTGATAATGACAAAGGTGTAACAAAAAGGGCTTGGGTTGAAAACCATTATGGTGTATTAGAGGTATCAGGTCCGGATTTGGTTAGCACAGGGAAAAAACAGGCAGAGAAATTTGGGGCAGAATTAGTAGATGCAACAGTAGAATCTATTGAGAAAAAAGAAGAAGGTTTCGTTGTTACTACTTCTGAAGGTAGCTATGAAGCGAAACATGTCATTTTAGCAACAGGGTTCTTGGCTGATTTAGCCGAAAAAGCAGGTGTACAAACGAAACCGGGAACAGAGCCAAGAGTAAAAACCATTATTGATGTAGATGCATCAGGTCAAACCAATATTCCTGGCATCTGGGCTGCAGGTACGACAGCAGGTGTAAGTGTACATACAATTATTACTGCTGGTGATGGCGCGAAGGTAGCTATTAATGTAATTAGTGAGATAAATGGTGAGCGTTATGTTGACCATGATGTATTGAAATAAATAGTAGTTGTTTAAGTAGGCTGACTGTAATAGTCAGCTTTTTTGATTTGAAATTGATTGTTGGAGAACATGCCTATTTACTTAGAATTGAAGGCTGATTTTGCATTCTTAATGTATTAGAAAACTATTTGTTTTGGAATTTTATGGAATGGAAGTATCTATGAAATTGTTTAAATATAAGCTCTCTATTAAATTACCTTCTCATTATCACTCCTTTTTATTTATATTTACCTGAGAGTAACCCTCCTCTTCTATCCATCATTTGTCATCTATCATTTGTAGTTAAAAGGTTCGTATATGAGAAACTAGCATTTTTTCCCTATTGAAAGATAGTGAATACTACACTTATTAACTCGGAATTAATAGTCTAAACTTTTAGAAAATCGATTAATAGGAGGAAAAAAATGAAGAAATCTATCTTAAAATTTAGTTTGGCTACTACTCTCGTATTTGGTGCATTAGGGGTTCATGGCTATGTTGTTAAACCTGTTGAAGCTGCTGATTCACAGAGTCATTCACATCACTTCTATGACTATTTAATTACAAAGTTAGTAAATGAGCACAAAATCTATCGCAATATTGCTCATCTTGCAAAAGAGACGAGAGTTGCGGGAACAGTTGAGGAAGATGAGGCTGTCGAATTTATCAAAAGAGAGTTTAGGAATTACGGTTATCGTGCAGATATTCAACCGTTTACCTATGTTGGGTATACACCCCCACATACGATTGAACTACAAGTCGATGGATATAATGAACAACTAAACCCTGAATACTTTACGTATTCTATTAGTGGGAATGTGAATGGGGACATCGTCTATGGCGGTCTAGGTAAACCAGAGGAATTAGGTGATGTTACAGGAAAAATTGTTTTAATCAAACGCGGAGAGTTAAGCTTCAGTGAGAAAGTGTTGAATGCAGGAGAGGCAGGGGCAGCGGGTGTAATTATTTATAATAATAGTGAGGGCTCTTTAAATGGAACTTTGGGAGCACATAATGATCAATTTGTTCCTGCGATTTCTTTGTCAAAAGCAGAGGGAGATGCGTTGCTTGCTAGTATAGAAGCCGGAGAGGTTACAGAAGCGACTATCAATATAGAAGGGGCAAGTACAGGAGAAAAAACATCTCATAATGTCATAGCGACGAAAAAACCAACCTCAAAATTAAGAGATACGAATGATATTATTGTGATCGGTGCTCACCATGATTCTGTAGCTGGTGCACCAGGTGCCAATGATGATGCTTCAGGAACAGCGATGACTCTTGAATTGGCAAGGGTACTTAAGTTATTCCCAACTGATACAGAAATTCGTTTTATTACATTTGGTGCTGAAGAAGTAGGATTACTTGGTTCTACACATTATGTAAATAGTTTACCTGAAGATGAGCGAAATAGAATTGTGGCGAATTTTAACTTAGACATGGTCGGGAGTAGAGATGCAGGTAATTTAGTTTTGGCCACAATTGATGGGGAGCCAAACCTTGTTACCGAGTTAGCTCAAGAGACTAGCTCGAGGTTAAATGGAGAAGCGACACCGATTAGAAGTGGCGGCAGCAGTGATCATGTGCCATTTGCCGAAGTAGGTATTCCAGCAGCTTTATTTATTCACAGCCCTTCAGAACCTTGGTACCATACACCAGATGATACGATTGATAAAATTAGTAAGGAAAAACTAAAGGATGTAGCTAGTATTGTTGGAACGGCGGTATATCAACAAGCGCAAATTGATCGGATGATCAAACCTAGAAAGCAACAAGAGAAAAAGGTAGAGCCACAAATGTTTCTTGAAGAGGATTTAAAATAGGTAAGGTTCAGTTCTGTAAAGGTGGGGGCGGATGCTTCCACCTTTTCTTGCTCATCAATTGCTTACTTTCTATCCATATGAAGAAAATATATGTTAAAATTTACTTCATTACAGAGACGGAAAGAAGGATGGGAATGAACAAGCTCGGTCTATTTTTATTTATGACAATATTAATGATGATATGGGGATTTAATGTTTCCGCTATTAAAATCCTTGTCTCATCTTTCCCACCGATTACGATTACTGCTATCAGGATTCTAGTTGCGGGATTTTTTGTTTTTCTTATGCTCGGAGTTATAGGGAAAGTTAGAAGACCAAATAGGAAGGAATTTCAATATATTATATATGGTGGTCTCTTTAATATTACGGCTCATCATTTTTTCCTAGCACATGGGTTAATGGAAACAACTGGTGCTAACGGAGGATTAATTTTAGGTTCCGGGCCAGTCTTGACGGCTATTCTCTCCGCCATTATCATTAAAACCATGCCTTCACGTATGCAGATTATAGGTTTTATCTTTGGCATTATTGGTGTTTCTTTTATCGTTGTAATCGGTAATGGAGGGTTATCTGGTTTTTCTTTTGGTGATATTTATATTTTCTTATCGATTTTATCCCAAGCGTTCAGCTTTATTCTTATCAGTAAGGCAGCGAAAACTATTGATAGTAGACTACTCACTGGATATATGCTGGTTTTTGGGGGCATAATTCTCGCCATCATAAGTTTGATTTCAGAGCCTTTGGCATTTACAAATTTATTAGATGCTCCAAGTTCTTTATGGATTTTATTCTTAGCATCTGCCATTTTAGCAACGGCTATTGGACAAATGGGCTACAATTATGCGATTAGTAAAATTGGTCCTGCTGAAGCTGCCATCTTTTTAAACTTAAATACATTCTTTGCTCTTGTCGGGTCGGCATTATTTTTAGGGGAGCAAATCACGGTTTATCATTGGGTTGGTCTTGTCTTTATCATTCCTGGTGTACTCCTTGGATCAGGTGCGATTGAATCATTATTAAGAAAAAGAAGAACAGAGAAGATGAAGCCAATAAAAGAAAAAAACGTGGCAAACAAATAGGGTTGTAAATGAATTTCCTCTTAAAAGGGGTGAAAAATCCGAACGATTATTCGAAGCTTTAGCAGCGTTTAAATAATCGTTCGGACTTTGTTTTTTAATATCCTTTTTTGTAATCCACTACATTCGTATCGAGAGCATCGCCATTCAAATATTTTTTTAGGTTAGGAATGAAGATGTTTTTAATGACTCTTTCGTTGTAATGTTCGGTTGAGCCAGATGTATGTGGGGTGATGATTAAGTTTTTTAATCCCCATAATGGACTATCTTCAGGGAGCGGCTCTTTTTCAAAAACATCAATACCAGCACCTTTAATTTCTCCTTCTGAAAGAGCATGATAAAGTGCGTTTTCATCAACAATTTCACCGCGTCCAATATTAATAAAAAAAGCTGTTTGTTTCATGCGTTTGAACTGTTCTTTACTGAACATATGGTATGTATCCTTCGTTAAAGGCAGGGTGACGACAATATAATCACATTTAGGTAGGATGTCGTCAAGTTCCAGTGAAGTATACATTTCATCTACGTAATCGACAGGTTTGCCTGAATGTCTAACACCAATGACATGCATATTAAACGCTTTGGCAATTCGAGCAGTTTCTTGTCCAATCATTCCAACACCAATTATACCGATGGTCTTTCCATGCATTTCGAGTTTGTTACCAGTTCCATCCCATACTTTTTCTTGTTGTTGTTTAACATAACGGTCGATACTTCTTGTTAAACCTAACATCAATGCAAAAATCGTCTCCGAAATTGGATAAGCATGTACCCCGTTTGCACTTGTTAGAAGGATGTTTTTCTTGTCAAAGTCTTCGAGTGGCAAATAATTCACACCAGCACTCCATGTTTGAATCCAACGAAGGTTAGCATTATTCGCATAGGTATCATGCATACGATGTTTCCAAGCAACAATCACTTCTGCATCCTTCATATGACTCTCCCAAACCTCGTTATCCTTCCCTATGATGTGTTCCCAATCAGGAGTGATTTCTGTAATGGCTGTTTTAAGTTCCTCGCTTAAGTTTTGTGTGATAATCATTTTTCTTTTTGACATAAGGTATCCTCCATCGGTAGAAATTTTTCAAGTCTACCCTTAATAATAGCAAAATCTTCAGGATACCGAAATAAAAGATATTGAATATTACTATTATTCGTCGTCTTTTATATATCTACCAGTTTCAGGCATTGCGATGTCATCAAACTCCCTTACAAGAGTAATAAGGCTTTGTTGGAGAGTTTGTTCAGCCATAGGAATACCATGTCCTGTGATGGCGATATGAGGATTAAGGTCAGAGAGTTTTCTGACAGATTCTCTTGCTATTTGCCAATCAGTGGTTAAATACCTTGGGGGACCACTAATTTCTTGCTCCTGTGTCATCACTTTAAAAAGGGACTCTTGTTTAACGGTACAAAAGGCATCTCCAGCAATTAAGACACCATCGCTTTTGCGGTAAAGCGAGATATGACCTTCTGTATGTCCAGGAGTATGAATCCACTGCCAACCGGGCATTTCGTCAATATGACCGTCTCTTGGTAACGGTTTTATATGTTGTGAAATATTAATACCTTCATTAGGGAATAAATTCGAAAACTTAGCTAATAATCCACCATCAACTGTATTATCAGGTTCTGGATAATCTTTCCGACCAGTTAAATAAGGTAATTCCATCGAATGAGCATAAACAGGGACATTCCATACTTCTAATAGCTCATGAATCGCACCTACGTGATCAAAATGTCCATGTGTTAATATAATCGCAACAGGTTTCGCACCCCTTCCATATAATTCTTCTGCAGCTTCAATAATTTTTTTGGCTGATTTTGGCATACCAGCATCAACAAGGACCCATGCATCCTCTGCTGTTTTAACAAAACAAACATTAACGATTTGAATGTTTATATAATCAACACCTTCTGCAGAATTAACAATCATACCGCTCGTTGTTGAGGTGATAGGCATATAATGTTGCTCAGAATCATACTCTCTCATAAGATTTTATCTCCTTTACATGTCTTTATATGAGAGTATACCCTGCTTACATTCGATTAATCTTTAACATCAATAAAAAGGAATTTTTTACAAACGATTCATACTGTGTTTAAATAATTTTTATACAATTGTAGAAAAGGGAGAGGATGGTTGAGCAATGATATTTGCCCACCGTGGATTAAGTGGTCGCTTTCCGGAGAATACAATGCTTGCTTTTGAAGCTGCAAGAAAAGCTGGTGTTCACGGAATCGAATTAGATGTCCAATTATCTAAAGATGGTGAACTTGTCATCATTCATGATGAGAAAATCAATCGGACAACAGATGGTACAGGGTTTATCAGGGATTTTAAATATAAAGATATTGTGCAATTTGATGCAGGGAGCTGGTTTAACACCGAATTTAACCATGCGAGAATCCCACGATTAGAAGAGGTTTTTCAATGGGCGAAAGAGGAGAATAATGAATTGGTTATAAATGTAGAATTGAAAAATGATGTCTTTCGTTACGATGGTATGGAAGAGAAGGTGTTAACTTTAATTGAGCAATATGGTTTAAGAGATCGAATCATTCTTTCATCTTTTAACCCTGAGAGTGTGAAGAGAATACGAACATTAGATAATGAAATAAATACAGGGTATTTAATTCTAGGTATACATGCTAATGCAATTAAGGTAGCTCAGAATATTGGAGCCGATGCTATTCATTGTCAAAAAGAATTTGTGCAATCCATACATGGTATACAGGCAATAGAAAACAAAATCCCATTACGTACTTATACAATTAATCGATGGTCCGATGCTCAATCACTACTCAACCAAGGCGTTGAGGTGGTTATGACCGATTTCTGTGATGAATTTGTATCCAACTATCAATAAATGGAATAGACAAAAAAGTGGCTGAATTGGCCACTTTTTTTATTAACGTCGAATGGGGCGTTCTAAGGTTAATACCTCATCTTCAATACTAGCAAACTGTTCTTTTAGCATGGATTGAGTCTCTTGGATAGCTGCATTGTAAAAGTGAGGGGCGAGTGATTCTTTAAAAAAATCTAACACACGTTCAGCAGCGAATTCGGAAAGATCCTCGTCTTTTTCCTGAAGAAAAAACTGTTGGATTTCTTCAATCATTTGTTGTTGCTGTTCTTTTGTCAGTCGATAAAACATGTTATGGCCTCCATTTCTATACGACCATCATACACCATGAATGATTAAGATGCATGTTATGAATAACGAAAAACGGCAGTTATTATGGCTTCCACGATGATTTCACCAGGTTCAATGGGCGGAGAAGCAATAGATTGAAGAGCAAATTTCTGTGTGAAGGGCTGTATTTGTCTGCTGTCTTCGGTAATCTTTATCGGGGTAAGATCTACTGTTACATTTAAAACATTAGCTATAGATTGGGCTTTACTTATCGCATCCACTAATGCCTCATTTAATGCCTTATAATACCACTTCTGTTTCTCCGTTAATCCAAATTCAAGACTATTTATTTGATTGGCTCCGTGTTCCATTGCTAAAGCAATAATTGTACCTATTTGATTAAGTTGACTGACGGTAACGCGGACTTCATTTGTCACTTGATAGCCTGAAATCTGCGAAGAATCATCTTGTTGATGGTAGATGGGCTGTACATTAAAGTGAGTCGTTTGTATTTGCTTTTCATTGATACCGGCTTGTTTTAAAGCAGAAAGGAAAGATTCTGTGGCTTGTGTATTTTCCTTTTCAGCTATCTGTATTTCTTCATTTTCCGATATGACACCGATATGAATAGTGGCTATATCAGGTTGGACGGAAAGTCTTCCTAAACCATTCACATGTAATCTTCGTTCTTTGTTTCGCACTTCATTATATGAATAAGGGTACATGGTCATCACCTTTCAACTCTTTATCTTATTAAATGTATGTCGTATCACATTTTTTAGAAATGATTGTATCGCTGTGATGCAAGATAAAGATTGGAAAAATTCAAAAATATATTGACCTTGTAGTAAGCTCCAATGTTATCTTCAAAATAAGAAGAAAAGGAGGAAGGAAATGTATATTAAACAAATCGCTTCTCAATATGATATTTCTAGTGAGACAATCCGTTACTATGAAAAAATCGGTTTAATTACTCCAGAAAGATCTGAAAATGGCTATCGATTATATACAGACAAAAATGAAAGAGAACTCAAATATATCATAGTGTTAAAACAATTAGGATTCTCTTTACAAGAAATCAGTGAACTGTTTATATTAGATCGGACTCAGCCGTCAGAGGATTGTAAAATAAAATCGGAGCAGTTAATAGGTGTAAAGGTTGATAGTGTTGAAGAGAAACTTCACTTTTTGACAGTTGCTTTGGAAGCTTTAAAAGAGATTCGTTTCATGATAAAGGAAGGAAACTTTAAAGAGAACCAAAGAAACTTAGATCAAGTCATTCACCATGTATATGAACAGATGAAAATAGGTGGTGTGGAAAATGAGTAATCGCATTATTGTTAAATGGGAATATATTCTTTTACTATTATTAACAGTAGTAGCTTATATTACTTGGGAATTCTCAATACTTGCCTTTGTTATTTTCTTGTTTTTACCAGACGTCTTTATGTTTGGCTATCTCCTCAACAAAAAAGTAGGGGCGATTCTCTATAATATAGGCCATACATTTATTTTCCCCCTATTGATTTTAGGAATTTATTTTGTAATAAAGGAACCTATATTATTGATGGTATCTTTGATCTGGTCTGCTCACATTAGTATGGATAGAGCCTTAGGATACGGTCTTAAATATGAAGAAGGGTTTAAAGTAACACATATACAAAAAATATAGAAAACAAAGTACCGTAATTTAGGTAAGGTAGCGAACCATTTTTTTTATAAGGAAAAAGTGTTGGCAAGCAAAATGCTTCATAAATATCATTGGAATTATCAGAAATGTTGGCCAATCTGAAAGACGAAAAAAACCGGCTTGCCAGGTAAGTTAATAGGGCGATGAAGTAGAATGATGATTAAGGGTCTCCGCGATTAATAAGTGAAGGAATAGAGAAATCGAAGTAGGGTAAAAGGGAGAAATCGCGACTAATAGGTGAAGGAATAAAAAATGAGTAGGGCAAATGGTGAAATCCGACTAATAGTTGGGAGAATAAAGAGAT
>NZ_JAYEFF010000003.1:132461-511856 GCF_034651445.1 Cytobacillus sp. OWB-43
GAGTAGGGCAAAAGGAGAAATCGCGACTAATAGTTAGAGGAATAAAGAAATGAGTAGGGCAAAAGGAAGAATCGCGACTAATAAGTGAAGGAATAAAGAGATGAGTAGGGCAAAAGGAGAAATCGCGACTAATAGTTAGAGGAATAAAGAAATGAGTAGGGCAAAAGGAAGAATCGCGACTAATAAGTGAAGGAATAAAGAAATGAGTAGGGCAAATGAAGGAATCACGACTAATAGTTGGAGGAATAGAGAAATGAGTAGGGCAAAAGGAGAAATCACGACTAATAGTTGGAGGAATAGAGAAATGAGTAGGGCAATAAGGGCTTACAAATGTGAGAAAGAATTAACGCTCTCGCATATTGATGCAAGCTAATTTCAACATTCTTTTTGTCTTTTTATAAGTTCCTTAGCATTCCCTTAGTGAAGGGACAAGTAAATAATCTATAAAGTGAACGGTGTAAAGATCAGATCACGAAAAACACGAATGATTCATTAAGTAGAACCATTCGTGTAAAATATCTTACTTATTTAGCTTAAAAGAGCTTTTTAACGATACAATTCGGTTGAAGACTGGTTTTTCAGGTGTACTATATTTAGAATCGACATTGAAGTAACCGTGACGGAAAAACTGGAATTTATCTTGTGGTTGAACATCTTTCAAGTTTGGTTCAATAAATCCTTGCACCACTTCAAGTGAATTTGGATTAATATAGTCTAAGAAATCTTTGTCTTCTGATGCTTCTTCTTTCATTTGCTCGTCTAATACTAAAGGTTCATATAGACGGAATTCAGCAGGGATGGCACTTTTTGCATCAACCCAGTGTAATGTACCTTTTACTTTACGACCTGTAAAACCTGTACCACTTTTTGTTTCAACATCATAAGTGCAGTGTAATTCAACAACATTACCATCTTCATCTTTAATCACATCATTACATTTGATGAAATAAGCATGCTTTAAGCGCACTTCATTTCCAGGGAAAAGACGGAAATATTTTTTTGGAGGATTTTCCATAAAGTCCTCTTGTTCTATATATATTTCACGAGAGAATGGAATTTGTCTTGTGCCCATTTCCTCGTTTTCAGGATTGTTTTCCGCTTCTAACCACTCGGATTCGCCTTCAGGGTAATTGGTGATTACAACTTTTAAAGGTTTCAAGATTCCCATTGTTCGTGGGGCACTGAGTTTTAAATCCTCGCGCACATAGTGCTCAAGCATCATTTCATCCACTGCACCACTACCTTTAGAGACACCTGTTTCTTGAACAAATTCACGAATGGCACTAGCAGTATACCCTTTGCGACGCAGACCCGATATCGTTGGCATTCTTGGGTCATCCCAGCCATCAACAATTCCTTCATCTACTAATTGCTTTAGTTTTCGCTTACTCATTACTGTATTTGTAATATTTAAGCGTCCGAATTCAATCTGTTGTGGTTGGTTTTCCATTTCACATTCCGCTACAACCCAATTATAAAGAGGACGTTGATCTTCGAATTCTGTCGTGCATAATGAGTGCGTTACACCTTCGATTGCATCTTCAAGCGGATGGGCAAAAGCGTACATAGGATAAATACACCATGTATCACCCGTATTGTGATGAGTCGCATGAGAGATACGGTAAATGACAGGGTCGCGTAAATTTAAGTTTGGTGATGACATATCTATCTTTGCACGCAAAACTTTTTGACCGTTTTCATATTCCCCGTTTTTCATTTTTTCGAATAGGTCTAGGTTTTCTTCAATTGAACGGTTACGATAAGGACTTTCTTTACCAGGCTCAGTTAAAGTCCCACGGTACTCACGAATTTCATCTTGGTTTAAATCATCGACATATGCTTTGCCTTTTTTAATTAAAAGCACTGCACGGTTATACATTTCATCAAAGTAATTGGATGCATAATGTAGCTCTTCCCAATCATACCCGAGCCATTTTACATCTTCTTTAATGGCATCGACATATTCTTGGTCTTCTTTTAGTGGGTTTGTATCGTCAAAGCGTAAGTTTGTTTGCCCGTTAAAATCGTCTGCTAAACCAAAGTTAATAATGATGGATTTGGCATGTCCAATATGAAGATAGCCATTTGGTTCAGGTGGGAAACGGGTTACAACAGTGTCGCGCTTTCCATTTTCTAAATCTTCTTTAATAATTGTACGAATAAAGTTTGATTGTTCCAATCCGATATCAGCCTTTCTACCTTGTTCTTTACCTTATTTTAATCTGAATAAGCCTATAAATAAAGTGCCTGTTGATTCTATCTATTATATACAAAAAAAGCGCGCTTAAAAAGTTTTTCTCTATATAAATAAGGAGGGGATCAACTTTTTGTCATGAATATATATAAGGGTTGGACAATGAAGGGGAGAGTTATATGGTGAAAGGCTGGCGAATCATTGCTTATGAAAAGAAGTATGCCCTCTCGACAGTTAGCTTTTGGAGGGAGAGTAAAGAAGCTGCTATTGGGCAAAAGGAAATACATAGTATGACAGAGCATATCTATTTTCTCAATCATATGTTAACAAAACAATTTCAAGTAGATTTAGCGGTGCTAAATGAAACGCCAATTGGCATGATTGCTTATAATGAAGGCGAGATTAATCAACTATATGTACATTTAGCTCATCAAGGATTGGGGATTGGTGGGGCATTATTAGAGCATGCGAAAGCTCGTTCATGCGGGCGTTTAAAGTTATATACTTTCGAAGTAAACAAAAAAGCACAGCAGTTTTACGAAGGCAAAGGATTTAAAAAGATAGCCTATAGTAGTGATAACGAAGAAGGGCTACCTGCTATTGAATATGAGTGGATCCGATGTTTAAGTAGAGGGAGTGAGGGGTGAAATGCGCGTCATTTTAAGTGTGAGCATGATTGTAGTTGGAAGCTTTTTGTTATCTTTAACAGTTGATCAATTAGGTAGAAACGGAAATGGAATTATGCATATTATTGCTTTAGGGATGTGTTTCTTGGCTATTATTGTAGTAAGAAAAAGGAGAGTTTCTTTAAAAACGACTATTTTGAAAGATAAGAAAGTCTTACTTAGTATCGTTTTTTCCTTACTAATGTTTTTCGTTGGAGCAGTTCTACTCTTCCATAATACAAGATATTGGCACTTTTGGGGCATAGGATCAATGCTTGTTTTATTTATTAGTTTGGACAGAGTGGAGAGGTTATTACAAAATATATCTGAGCAATGAAGGTACTTTATTCAGTCGCTCTACAGGGTAAAAGTCATTTTCATAAAAAAAAGGGGGAACATTTAATAGTCGTCAGACGTATCTTAGATAACTTTACGAGAAAAGGAGACATTCGATGACCTTTGATATCCTTTTTTTATTATTTATTCAGTTTGTTTTACCTGTTGTTTTTTCTTTTTCATTATGGAAAGGAAAGGTTCATAGTAAGCTAGACTGGCTTTTACAGGCTACGATGACAAGTTTACTCATCCTTTGGCTGTTCTTTTCCTCTCCGTGGGATTTGTTTAGTTACTACTTACGATTTCTTATTTTGGTCTTTTTCATTGCTGCTGTATTTTTATCTTGGAAGAAAGTGAACAAACTAACGTTTAAGACAGAATTCAATTTATCGCAAAAAATATCAATGGTCATTTACGGGCTTCTTATTCTTGTTTTTGGTTATTATAATGTATCGACATTTAGTGGGTTCTCGACGAATATGAAGGCAGTACAGTTAGATTTCCCGCTGCATGATGGGGTTTATTATGTTGGGCAAGGTGGCAGTCATGTCCAAATCAATTATCATCATGCTCATGAGAGTCAAGCCTATGCGGTAGATATCGTGAAATTAAATGCGCTAGGTAGTCGAGCAACTGGAATTTATCCCAATGAGTTGGATAAATACGAAATATTCGGTGATGAGCTAACAAGTCCGTGTACTGGAGAGGTTGTCCAAGCGGAGAATGATTTAGCAGATTTAGTCCCTCCCAATGCAGACCCTAAAAATGCAGCAGGTAATTCAGTTGTTATATCCTGTGAAGGTGTAGAGGTTTTGCTAGCACATATGCAAGAAGGTAGTGTACGTGTGCAATCAGGTGACAGTGTAGAAGTAGGCGAGCCAATCGGTTTAGTTGGCAATTCAGGTAATACGTCAGAACCACATCTACATATTCATGCTGAAAAAGACGGAAAAGGCGTTCCGATTGAATTTGATGGCAGATTTTTAGTTAGAAATAGCATCGTTTGGTGATTGTCAATGAAGAAAGGCTATATGTCAATCGTTTGGTCCCCTTGGGTGATTAACAAAGTTATGGAGGTTTGCTGCCAGAAATTCAAGTGATAGCCAAACACATGAGTTTTGCCCAGATAAGTAAGCTGAAAACTCTAAAGAAACCCAAGCAATCTCGGTTTGTCCAGCTAAGTAAGCTGAAAACTCCCAAGAAGGCCGAGCAATTTCGATTTGTGCTCAGCTAACTATGCTGAATACCCAAAGAAGCCCGTGCACCTTCGATTTCCCCAGCTATCTATTGTGATTACCCGCATGGTGTCTCTTCACTTATATATTGATAGTTAGCTATCATGCATTTACTACTTTAGAAATAAAAAAGTAAGTGAGTTTCGCAAAATTGGTCTTGTTTGTCCTACCGAAATCTTTCAAAAAGAGAAGAACCAACTCCGTAATTGGAGTTGGTTCAAATTTATTAGGAGAAAATTCCTTTTATAGAATCGATTAAATTCTTAAAGAAGTCAGATACAGCTTGAAGAAAACCTTTATCACCAACTGCTTCTGAAATTTTTTCCTGTACACTATTGGCCAAATCCTCTAATTGGGATTTGACATTATCAAAGTTAATATTAAGTTCTCGCATTTTTTCAAAAAGGTCATAAAGGAGCTTGCGGTCTTCTTCGCTAAGCTGTATTTCTAGCTTTTGCATTTGTTCATCAACAATTTGTTGGATATCTTCCTTTGTTGCAGGGTTTTGCTCAGCTATTTCTTTTTTGATTTCAGTGAGCAGTTCGGTTACCTTCTCTTGGTCCATACCTTCTTTTTTTGCTAAATTTGTCGCAATACTTAGTTCTTCGTTAGCTACTTCTGTTCTTTCCTCATCTAACTTCTCGCCTTCACCTTGGTCATAGGCTTTGTATATTCCAACTAAAGCTGAGTGACCACTGACTTTTACCGGAGAAGCGATATCAACTATGGCTTCTTCTATACCAGCTGTAAGTAAGGCATTGGCATACATTTCATCAGTTACTTCAGTAATGTTTTCAGGTGTCATTTGGTTGATGATTACACCCTTACCTGTATCTGTGCGCGTAATCTTCGCGGAGGAATACATATTAGAGCGGGGATCACCTTTAATATAATGAACAATATCATCAGCAGTAATAATAATTTCTTCTACTTTACTGTTTTCTTTTACACCTAATAGCTTTTTGGTTTCCTCTTTCTGGCTTGAACTTAAAGCCTCACCATAGGCAACAATTGGTAATCCATATTTCTCATTAATACTTTCCTCAGAATCGGCTGACCCTGTTGAAGCAAAAACAGTGGTTTGTAATGAGAATAATAGGGTAATAGTTGTAATAATAGTTAAAACCCTCGATTTTTTCTTCATCGTATGACGCTCCTTTCACTAAGATTATAGACGTTTCAGGATAAAAAAGGTTTCATTTTAAAGAAATTGATGAGAGGTATGTATAGTATAAACTCGGCATACTCTAAAAAATATAATCCTATCAAAAACTAATTCCTATTCAACGTGCAAAAAAGGTAACAATGCAACGAATAATATAAATGTAAGTTAAAAATATTACATTCTTCAACATTTATGTATCAAAAATGATAGCTAAATGAAATTATTTGCAGTGATTATTTTGTTAGAATAACAGGATAGAAGCAGATAGGATAATGGTTCTATCCTAAATTGCAAAGAGAGGGAACAATCATGAGTATAGAAAATCAATTAATTAATAAACAATTCCATGACACATTTACAATTAATCATGAACATACACATCCCGTTGAAGTATTAGGGAATGCTTATATGCAAGAGAATTTAAAAGAATCGCCAGACCTGACAATGATTCGGTTTGCACAAGGTGAAGTATATTTTCATCATAAAGATTATGAAGCGGCCATCTTTAAATGGGAAAATATAGATAATGAGTTTCAACCATGGGCACGGAAAAATGTCGCAGATGCCTATTTTGAATTAGACCTATTAAGTACTGCAGAGGAAATTTATTTATCAATTGATACAGATTCAGATGTATTGAAGATAGAAGTACTCCTCCAATTATTCTCTCTATACATACAACAGGGAAAATTAGAGAAGGCAGTAGATGCTATTAAAAAAGCAGTCTTCTTAAATCCGGATTATCCAGATGTAACAAGAATCGCACGCGTCTTTTTTGAAGACCATCAAGATTGGCAAAATGCAGTGGAATTAGCTGTAAATGAAGCCATGAGAACGCAAGAAATTAGCTGGTTCCACACATTAAAGGGATATGTTATAGAAGGGAAAACGAAAAAAACGGCTCCCAAGTATTTTATTGAGGCGTTAACGATTCTTTATCAAAATGATGTTCGCCAGTTCGAAGCTGTATCTGTCGCATTTTGGCAAAGCTATAAAGGGGAAGAATACTATTTTAATTGGTTAGATGAATTTAACCAACTTATGCAAAAGTTAGATACACAAAGCGGGTATCATTGGAACGAATTATCGGTTATTTATCATGATACTTATTTCGAATTAATAAATGGCGAAAAACAAATAAAAGAGATTTCTAAAATCGTTCCACCTCATTTGCAAAACTGGTTGAGAATCTCTTCAGATACTTACCGCCTTATTGCATCGGCTTCAGTTCTTGCATGGAGTGATCTATTTACTAAGAGTTTTGATGCTGAAGTGATGAATGATGCGGAAAGAATGATAGAAGAAGCAGCGCCAGTGGAGCATACACTTGAAGAGAATTATCAATTATTCCAATCCATCATGGAGTGGGCAAGAAAACACGATGTATTAATGGGTGCAAGATTTGAATGGATGGTAAAAGAACTACTTGATTTAGAAACAAATCATGTCATCATTGCGGGGATGTCTGGGAGTGGAAAGACTGAGTTTGTCCAAGAATTACTTGGAGATTATGTGAAAGCAGAGAATACAACGGCAACTGTGATGTATAAGCATGCTGATTATAAAGAACTCACTTCCATTTCTGATACTGCTATTATCCCGCTTGACTCTATGGATGATTTAAGAACAGGAGAAAAACGATCGGACCAAGTATTGGTCGATTATAAACATTCTCTACCTTTCCTATCGCAACAAAGAATGGCGGTTATGGATACACCAGGCCTTTCTAGCAGTAACAAGTTTAGAAATGATGTATTTCAATATTTGCATTTTGCCGATAGCCTGTTATTTATCTTAAATGCAGAGTATCCGTTAACAGATAGAGAATTAGATGTTGCCGTAAAAATTAGAGAGCAATCACCTAGTCTACCGGTGCATTTTATTTTAAATCATATGGATGCAGCTAGTAGTGAGGAAGAAGCCATGCAGTGGATGGATGAAACTGCTGATAGAGTTTCTACCTATTTTCCAAGAGCAACAATCTTTGCTTACTCACCGCAATATGATCCAACAGAACAGTTGAAAGATTTTGCAGTATTTTTAGCTGGATTGAATGAAGGACGTCATTTAATGCAAGAGCGGACAGAGAAGATGCTGCATTATATTCAAAAATCGATTAAGTTTCTTCTTGATAAACGAATAGAAAAAGAAAATGCGCTAATTGATGATATGAACTGGCATGAAGAAATGTTAACAAAGTTGAATGGTGCTATTCATCAATTAGAAGATATGGAAGAAGAAAAAGTGAAAAATATCAGTCACTCTTATCGTGATATTAAAAAGACGATGGAAGATAAGCTAGCCGCAGCTATTCCAGATATTTTACGTGAGTGTAGCCAATTGATTCGAGAAGATAGTGACTTTAGTAAGCTTCATATCGAGTTGAATAATGAAATGAATGAACGAGTCCAACAGTATATATCCGAAAAGGTATTACCGGAATATAGGGAATCCATTCAAGCTTGGATTATGGAAAGTGAGCAAGAATTTTTGACAGGCCAGGCTTTCTTAGTAGAGATGGCGGATAGCTTCAATGAATTATACGGCTTTGAAAAATTACAATTAAACTGTGATTTCCGTATTCTCGAAGATTGGAAGCGCGATGCTGACCGCCTGACTCACGGTACTGTAAGGTTAGATAAAGCGAATATTATGCTACGTCATACACCAACGCAAATGCTATTGAAAAGCGCAGGGAAGATCTTTGGACTCATCCCACAAAATAAAACAATGCTTTACAATAAGTATAAACAATTTGTTGACAATGAGGACTATCGTGAAGTAGCAAGTCAAATTACAGACAACTTTATCCAGCAATTTGAACTTTTTGAGAAAGCGTTGGATCGTGATATTCAAATGTTTTTCCAATCACCATTTGCGGTATTAGAAGAAACAGTAAAAGAATCTCATATGACAATTGCAAATGATAACAAAGAACTAGAGATAATGAGAAGTAATCCAGAAGTCTACCATGATCCATTAAAATTATTTGAGTTAAAATGGAAGCAATATGAATGGATGACGGAGAAGTCTCAAACACCAAAGCAATATATTTAATCAATATAGCTGATAAAATACCCGTAAGAATGAACTGAAGCACCGTAGACTATGTCTACGGTGTTTTTAGATAAGTTTGTCAGTAAAAGACAAAAGTGCTGAAGTAAGGAATGGAGTAATAGTTGCGATAGGAAAATATCGATTAAAGATTGTTTAGAAGTAGTGCTAAAATTATTTTCAACTAGCTGTTGTTAAGAAAAAGCATATCATTGGCATTTGAAGAAAAATGAGTGGTATTTTCACTGATTTTTTTTACAAAAACAAGAATTTTTCGCATTGGTATCTACTAACAAATTGTTCATTTCATCACATTTATGTCCTTTCTAAAAATACATTTGTTCTCACTGAGTAGAAAAAGTTCTTGATTATTTCTCATTCAGTAGTAGAATGAAGATATAAAATAGAGAATAAATTGGGAGATGTCTTGATGAAAGTTGTTAAATTTGGCGGTTCATCGCTTGCCGATGCTAAGCATATAAAGCGTGTGTTTGATATTGTGCATTCTGACAATGAAAGAAGAATAATTGTGGTGTCGGCTCCGGGTAAAAGACATGAGAATGATACAAAGGTGACTGATTTACTTATTTCATGTGGTTTGCATGCAATCAATAATGAAGATCCGAGTCCTTATATTGAGCAAGTGGTCGCTCGGTATAAAGAAATTGCTGACGACCTTATACTACCGCCAACCATCATTGAGACGATTCAAAATGATTTATTAGTGAGGCTGGCTGGAGATAAAAACAACCCTGAACAATACTTAGATTGTATAAAAGCAAGTGGAGAAGATAACCATGCTAAATTGGTTGCATGCTATTTCCAAGAACAAGGCGTGAAAGCTAAGTATATGAATCCTAGAGAAGCAGGGCTAATTGTTTCAAATGAGCATGGCAATGCGCAAGTGTTACCTAAATCTTATGAAAAGCTTAGACGTCTACGTGAGTCTTGTGAACTGATTATTTTTCCAGGGTTTTTTGGTTATGGCCAAAACGGAGGGATATTTACTTTTTCTCGTAGTGGTTCTGATGTCACCGGTTCGATTTTAGCCTATGCGGTAAAGGCAGATGTATATGAAAATTTCACCGATGTGGATGCAGTCTTTTCAGTAAATCCAACTTTCGTTGAACAGCCAAAAGAAATTAAAGAATTAACTTATCGAGAAATGCGCGAATTATCGTATGCAGGTTTTACTGTTTTACATGAAGAGGCGCTTATACCTGCCATTCAAGCAGGAATCCCTGTGCAAATCAAAAATACGAATAATCCAAGGGCAAGGGGCACGACGATTTTACGGACAAGAGAAAATCAAAATGGGCCAGTTGTCGGTATTGCGAGTGCTACTGGTTTTTGTAGTATTTATGTCAGTAAATATTTATTAAATCGTGAAATCGGATTTGGTCGAAAATTATATGCCATTTTAGAAGAGTTCGGGATTAGTTATGAACATACACCATCTGGTATAGACGATGTGACTGTGATTATTAAAGAGAATCAACTACAAGAAGATGAAGAAGAAGTTTTACTTAAACGTTTAGAAAGTGAATTAGTAGCCGATGAAGTACATATTCAACATAGTTTGGCGTTGATTATGGTTGTTGGCGAAGGTATGCGTCATAACATTGGCACGATGGCTCGGGCTGCGAATGCTTTAGCCAAAGCGGATGTTAATATTGAAATGATTAACCAAGGATCTTCAGAGGTAAGTATGATGTTTGCGGTTAAAGAAGTAGATGAGAAGAAAGCTGTTCAGGCATTGTATGAAGAATTTTTTGCAGAGGTCGCATTACCAATTGGATAAAGCTATGTTAGGGGTCTGTAGGGAAACCTGCATTTACACTGGTAGAAAAGTGTATATGCAGGTTCTTTGTGTTATCTATACCTAAGTTACTGAATGTGAATGAATACTGTGAGTAGTTTCTGTTAAAGTTTTTAATTGTTTAACATATACCCCGTTTTCCAATTTTCTAAAAATATATTTACTTAGCTGGTACAAAGGACTAATATATTCTTTAAACAGTAGTAAAAAACACGCATCATTATACTAATTCATAAGCATATAGTATCTCAGGGCAACCACCTAGGTGATGAAAATAATAAGGGGGGCAAGTGATATGAGCACAGATATGTTTATTCAATCTAAAAGTCAAATGTTGGCCACTTTATTAGAGCTTGTGTCCATTGATAGTGTTAGCCTTTCACCAGGAGAGAAATACTTTCCTTTAAGAGTGGAACAAGTATTAAAATCTTTACCTTATTACCAAAAATATCCCGGGTATGTAGTGAATCATCCGACTTCAGATGGTCGTTCTATATTAACGGCTCTATATAAAAATAACTTAGCAGAAAAAACGGTAGTGATGATTAGTCATTTTGACGTAGTAGATATTGAAGACTATGGTGACCTGCAGCATCTCGCTTTTAATCCTGTTGAATTGACGAGAGAGCTGCATAATCGTCTTGATACCTTACCGGAAGATGCAAAAGAAGATTTAATTAGTGGAGATTGGTTGTTTGGTAGAGGTATGATGGATATGAAATGCGGATTAGTTCAACATATGTCTTTGTTAGAAAAAGCGGCGAATGAAGACTGGAACATCAATTTGTTATTAGTAGCTGTCCCAGACGAGGAAGTGAATTCAGTTGGTATGAGAGAAGTGATTCCAAGATTAGTTTCTCTTGGAGAAGAACATTGCCTCAATTATACATTATATTTAAATTCCGAGCCGATGTTTTCTCAAGTTCCCCAAGATAATAATCATTATTTTTATACAGGAACGATAGGCAAAATTATGCCGGGAGCATTGTGTTTTGGGAAAGAATCTCATGTCGGTGAGCCGTTTTCTGGGATGAATGCTTGTTGGATGTCATCTATTTTAACGAATGAAGTTGAGTGGAATGAAGAGCTTTCAGAACAGGTAAATGGTGTGATGTCTCCTCCACCGACATTGCTTTGGCAAAGAGATTTGAAAAAAGGCTATACGACACAAATTCCTCATCGTTCAGCAAGTCTTTATAATGTGCTATTAATGAAAAGAAATCCTGTTGATGTCATGCATGAAATGAAGAAAGTGGCTATAAAGGCCGCTGATAAAATGGAAGCATTTATAAGAGATAAATATCGATTAAATGGTTTGGATGAGTCACAGTTATCACATATTCACGTTTATTTGTATGAGGAAATCAGGGCTTACGCAGTCAAGAAAACAAGTGCAGAGTATATAGATATACTAGAGCAATCGATTGCCAAAGAGACCGAGGGCGATATTCGTGATCAAACGATACAAATTGTCGACCAATTGGCAATGCTGTGTCAAGAATTAGGTCCGATGATTATTTTATTTTATGCCCCACCGTATTATCCTGCTGTTAATTCTAGTGAGAATGAGTGTATTGCTGAATTATCTTCTTCTTTAATAGATTTTGCTGACACAAAATATCAAGAGCGTATTCACCCAGTCAATTATTTCAATGGGATATCTGATTTGAGTTATGCGGGCCTACATGCTGATTTAAAGGATATGGATATTTATAACGATAATTTGCCAGGAGGAGAGAAATTGTATTCAATCCCATTTAAGGAAATGGCAAAGATAACTGCCCCTGTAATTAATGTTGGACCAATGGGAAGGGATGCACATCAAAAAACAGAGCGTCTGCAAATTCCTTTTGCTTTCGAAACTTTACCAAAACTATTAGCCCATTTAATAAAAATACATGAACAGCAAAAAAATGATTGACAGCTGAGGTATGATTGCATATGATAGAGGTATCAAATGAATAGCATCTCCAAAGGGGAGTAGCTTTTACAGCAAAGTCGTCAATTCGGAGTATCATGCTCTCGGCTTTGTTGGCAACAATTCTGATCGTTGTTAGCAAGACCTTTACCAAATTCGGTGAAGGTCTTTTATGTTTTAAACCTTTACCGAATATCGGTAAAGGTTTTTTGTTTTTAAGTGAAATAAACAGGGAATGTTAAGTAAATGCTAATACTGTTTTTCTTACTTGAAGATGATATTCGCAGGGGATGTTACATAAATGAAGGAGGAAATTCATTTGGAAGCAGCATTATTATTAGAGTATGGTTGGGTGCTTTTAGTTCTTATCGTATTAGAAGGATTATTAGCAGCGGATAACGCACTTGTTCTAGCCATTATGGTCAAACACTTACCTGAAAAGGAAAGAAAGAAAGCATTATTTTATGGTTTAGCTGGAGCGTTTGTATTTAGGTTTGCTTCATTATTCGCTATTTCATTTCTTGTTGATGTATGGCAAATTCAAGCATTAGGTGCAATTTATTTAATCTTTATCGCAGCGAATCATATATTCCGGAAGTTTCTGGTCAAAAAGCATGACGTGCCTGATCCTTCAGCCAAGCCGAAAAAGAAATCAGGTTTTTGGATGACGGTTCTTAAAGTTGAGTTAGCTGATATTGCCTTTGCAATAGACTCAATCTTGGCAGCAATTGCTTTAGCGATGGCATTACCACCAACTGGTATTGGTACAATTGGAAGTATGGATACAGGACAATTCCTCGTTGTATTTGCAGGTGGTATGATTGGGCTAATTATTATGAGGTTTGCAGCTAATATCTTTGTAGACTTACTTCATAAACGTCCTGGGTTAGAAATTACTGCCTTTTTGATCGTCGGTTGGGTAGGTGTAAAGTTAGCAGTTACGACTCTTGCACACCCTGCACTGGCTGTATTACCGGAGGGATTCTCTCATTCAACCGCTTGGAAAGCAACGTTCTACATCGTTCTTATTCTTATCGCAGTAGGCGGTTGGTTCTTATCTAAAGAAAAAATTGATGAAGATGGAGCTGGAGACGACGACCGTTTAGATCAGGCATTAAAGGAAGAAAAAGAACAATTGTAAAATTTTGATTGGAGTTATTAAAAAAGCGTTCACCTCTTTAAAAGGTTGAACGCTTTTTCATATCATTAGATAAATCTAAATTACTTTTATACAACTGCTTATATAAAAAGTAAATAATAGGCATCCCGATAATTAAAACAGCAAATTCGCCAATGGCAGTTGTGAGCCATGTGAATAAGAATGGAAGACCAATAGCAATTTTTAATTGTAAGGCAATAATCCACATCATTACAGTAAAGACGATGGTGTTTACTAACATCCGTAACCAAATATTTTTAACAAATTTAAAAAGTACTAAGCTAATTAGTAAACAGATAATGGAATGGGCGACCCCAAATGTTAAATCAAATGGCTTCATTGGTGAAAATAATAGGTTCGTTAAGAAAACACCAAGGACAATGCCGTAAATAAATTTACGATTTAAAACAATGAGATGATTAAATATCTCAGCAAAACGAAACTGAATAGCTGAAAAAGCAATTGGCTGTAATACCATTGAGATGGCAATATACATAGCAGCCAAAAGACCATTAGCTACAATCATTCTAATATTCATTTGATTACACTCCTAGTTTTTTATCGTGGGATGGTTTCGAACCACGTCAACAATAGGTTATAATATCAGGTTTTAGGAGTGTTTGTAAATGGTATTTTTTAAAAGAATTATAAAGCTGCTAGAACTTTCACTGTAAAATCCTCATCAACTTTTCTTAATTCCCTTATTAAACTGCGTGTATTGGTTGTATTTACATCAGCATGCCTTAGAGAGAAATACCTTTATAAAACAAAATACTTCCGTGTGTAGTCCGTGAATTGAGATTTCATCTATATCTTTACGTTTTTCAAGTGTTACTTCAAATAAGTTCTTTAAAAATATCCATAGTACGTTTATCCATCTTGAGTTTTTAGTCTAGTTGACTTCACTTCATCTTCTATCGGATACTTAACAACCAGCTTGGCTCTGTCATATTACTCTTTTAGTACTAAAATCTGAATGCGTTTTTCTGTATTGGATGCACTAACAAGAAGCGATGTCAACTTCAATTATGTTGATCAATATTTTAAGTATGAGTAATAACCTTATTAAAAGGATACTTTCTATACGTCAAGAACATACTATTGGTGTATAACTCCTTCCAAGTAGATCTCCTCTAAGTGGGAGGTTTACTTTTTTATAAATATTTTTCTTATAAAAGGGGAAAATATTTACGACTTAAGAGTCAATAATTTAAAAGGAGTTGAAAGTTATGGCAAAAAGGTTTTTATTCATTCTTTCAAGTATCTTATTGTCTTTCTCGTTAGCAGCATGTGGAGCGAATGATGATCAAGATCAGAATCCACCTCCAGAAACCAATAATGGTGTAGAAAATGATAATAATGGTGATGAGAACATACCTGGAGTAGATGAAGATGATACTATGTTTAAAGATGATGAAAAAG
Source organism: Cytobacillus sp. OWB-43 (assembly GCF_034651445.1). Taxonomy (NCBI): domain Bacteria; kingdom Bacillati; phylum Bacillota; class Bacilli; order Caryophanales; family Bacillaceae; genus Cytobacillus; species Cytobacillus sp. OWB-43. The sequence goes on from NZ_JAYEFF010000003.1 coordinate 147,429, forward strand.
ATAGTGATCCGGATCCAGAAGATGCGGTGGAAGACCCGGAAGATATGAATGATAATGATAATCGAGATGAATAAACCTAAAGCCCTTCTCAATCGAGATGGGCTCTTTAACTAAAGAAACTCTGGTTAGTAAAAGACCTTCTTTTACAATTTGGGTGTTTATTATCAATAATTGGTTATAACACCAGTCTTTTCTTAACCAATTAAAATGGATAAATCTACTTCTAGAACTAAAGTTGGATGTTCTTATGCAAGAAAATGATTCTTTCTATTTCTTCAAAACCATTTTTCTTATAAAATTCTTCGGCAGGTATACCTCTATCTGTGAGAAGTGTAATGTTACTTATATTACTGTTATGAAGCTCTTTTATTAAATGATTTAACAGCGCTTTTCCAATACCATTATTTTGACTTTGTGTTTTTACACACATTTCATTAATAAAAAACTCATCTCCGCTCCACCATACTCTTTTTACACCAAGAATAAAGCCGATAATTTCGTCGTTTTCTACTGCTAAAACGCCTAAAAATCCAGGTGTCTGATAAAAACTCAGTAAATATTTTTTAGCCTTTGTAAATGTCCATTCATCATTCCATGGCTCATCATTGAATACTTCAATAAATGTTTCCGAGCATTTAGTTAAATCATTCATTTCTAATAGTTTAAATTCCAAGGTAAATTCTCCTTATCGCTAAATGTATTATTAAACCAGCCAAACCGGTTATTTATGGATTATTCTACCACAGAAAATTTGCCTATTTGGCTTTCATAGTTAATTTTCTATGTCTGGGACCTTAGCTAAAGAGGGGAGGTTACATCAATAAATAAGAAAATGTAATATAAAAGGGTATTTATGTCAATATGTTTTTGATATACCAGATATTTGATGGGTCTAAGAAAATTCTCCTATATGAATACAGCTCAATATTGTTTGAATATGTTATAAAACAGTATTTAATAAGGTTTGTTTAATTGTTAAAATTTTGTGAAGGTTTTATGACATAATTATATAAAGATAGCATTTTGGTTCAAAAGTCTTGACATTTCTTCTGTTTCATATTAATCTGAATTTAAAGAAAACTCAAAAGGATTTTGTATGGACAATTAATTTTGTCAGAAAATCTTACAAAACTGTTTTCTTCTAAAAAGATATGTACTTTATTTTCAGAAAATAAAGTCATTTAAATAAGGAGAGAAATATTTATGAGAAAGAAAAAGTTATCATACATCGAATTAGTTCGTCGTAATAAAGAAGAGTTATTAAAAAATCCAGATCAGCTTGAAGTCATCGAAAAACGTTTAGAAAAAAGGCATGAAAAAGCGAAATAAAGCTTTTATATAGAAGGGGACCAGGATAATTATTCTGGTCTTTTTACTTGTAGTGAATGGGCGACCTTGTTTTATTGTTTAATTTAATATCTAGTTCTATCTCAACAGTATGGCTGGATGGATTTTGCCCATTTTTTACTATACCACCAAAGCCCATTAAAAATATCTAGTGGTTTATGAGGCGAATCGCAATGACTTTAGAATAATAATTAGTTACCCTGCTAATGGTTGTTTCTAAAAACAAGGAATAGAAGTGATAAAATAAAAGCCGCTCAAGTAAAGTGAGCGGCTAAATTAACGTATTTATTTATTTTTATAATAGTCGAAGAAAGCTTGAAAAATCTCTAATCCTTGGAAAAATAAAAGTGTAGTTGCAGTTATTGAAAACATACTAATCATAATCATACGAACAATCATTATCATATCCTCCTTAAATTTGTGTTATATTCTTACAAATTTAAGGAATAATTAGAGATAATTAGATTGGAAGAAAATCGGCTGCTTATGTCTACTGTTTTGCATAGAAACATAAGCGAGTTGGCAGATGCCAAGTAAGAGTAAGCTGATGAGTATCAGTGAAACATGCTCGAAAACAAGAGGATGTTTTTTGAGCTCATCTTTTAATGGAGAGGTATCACTTAAATGGGAGTCGTTAAAGACTGCATGCTGATGGTCTCCCCAAGTGCTCAAACTTGAATGATCGCTAGGATAGTGGACAACTAAAAATGCACAGAACATGATAAGTAATCCAAAAGAGTATATCTTTTTGCCAGTCATCCGTACCCCACCTTTCTTTCAAGTTACTATTCATTATACCCACTTTAGCTGATTTGTAAAATAAAAGATTAAGAGAAATCATCCATCTGATTCTTCCACTTTCAATATAATTTATTAATCAAATTCGAAAAGATGACTAAAAGTAAATAGTTAAACGTATCATTTTTTATTCTTATAATTGCTCAAAAAAACAAGTGGTATTTATAGTATAACCATCAACATCAGCAAGGGATTTTACAGGATATAACGATGGGAAAAGTTTTTGACATTTCAAATAATAAGGAGTATAACTAGTTTTATATTTTTATAAAGAGGTGTCATAATGGAATGTTATCAAAAAAATATTAATGGTCGAAGTATACAAATAGCTGATTACCCAGGTGAGAAAGGGACGATAATTGCTGTCCATGGGTTAACGGGTAATTATATGCAAATGCACTATTATGCAGAAAGTTTAAAAGATTATCGTATTGTAAGTATTGATGTCAGAGGTAGAGGGCAAAGTGCGGATGCAGATGAGGATACGAGCATATGGAAGCATGCTTTAGATGTTGAAGCATTGATTAAAGAGTTAAATATTGATCAACCAATTTTGATGGGGTATAGTATGGGCGCTTTTATCTGTTCTATTGTGGCCAGTAGACTTCAATCTGAAGTTCGAGGATTAATCTTGCTAGATGGTGCAGCGACATGTACACCACACCAAAAGAAGATTGTTGAACCCTCTCTTGCCCGATTGAGCAAAGCGTATGAAAGTGAACAAGCATACTTAGATGAGATTAAACAAATTTATCAAAACTTAGGTGTGCCTTGGGATGAGCATATGCAAAACGTTGGCTTATATGAGATTCATCAAATCGGTCAAAAGTGGAGAAATCATGCAAGTGAAGGAAAGATTAAAACCGATTTTGACAGTTTCTATACATTTGATCCTAAAGAAATATTTAAAGAAGTGAATTGCCCAGTCTTTCTTGTTCATGCAGAGGGTGGAATTGGTGCAATGGACCCGTTATTTCATGCAGAAGATTATATTGATACAATGGTATATGCTAAGCAAATAGAGAAAATAACGACGCCATGCAATCACTATACATTAGTGTTTACTTCAAGACCAGAAATTTACAATAGCATAAAAGCTTTTTTAAGAAATATTGATGCGACTAGTTGAAATTTTTCAAAAGTGGTGTAAAATAAAAACAAACAGAATGAAAGCCTATTCATTAGCCGTTAGAAAACGAACTTTTTTAATTAAGCTATTGGACATACTGGCTACTTTAAACTCTTCAGACTCTTACCCTTTTTGTAGGCGTCTCGTTTAAAGTAGCCTTTTTGCGTATAAATAAACATTTATAAAAAGGTGGGATATTAATATGAGTAGTAAGGGATTGGACTATTTTAAAAAAGTATATGATCAAGTTCCTGGATGGGTACAACAGATGCATGATTATAGTCCAAACATGCTCGATCAGTATACAAGTCTCCGTGGGGACATTATGAAACCGGGGGCTTTATCTGTAAAAGAAAAAGATATATTACTTGTCGGTATGAATGCGGCGAGATTATATGAAAGGAGTATGGTCTACCATACGAAGGGTGCTATAGATGGTGGCGCTTCGTTACCGGAATTAGCAGAATATTTATTAGTTAGTTATTTATATAATGGACAACAAGCTCTTCTAACTGGTTTAAAGTCCATGCAATATGCTTGTGAGTTAGTCGGTGACGAGACATTAGACCGAATAAATATAGATACTGTTGAAGAAATATTGTGTCAATATATACAAATGATCGGTAGTGAGAATGCTGCGTTTATTGAGAACGTGCTACAAACGAAAAAAGATGGCGGAGATATGGAAGAGGTCATTCTCCGAGATGGTCATGTTTCTCGTAAGAACAAGCTTTTATTAATGAGCGGTATTTATATTACTGTTCTCAATGGTAAGATAGCGGGAACGTGGATGGAAAAAGCGAGACGAAGTGGGGCAGAAGAGCCCGAGTTAGCTGAAACAGGTGCCATTTGTTTATTGACAGCCGGTATTCCAGCTTGGTTCGAAGCAAGCGACTCTTTAAGAATGGGGCATGAGCAATGAAAATTTTTTCTACGGCAAAAGAAGCAATTGAAAAATTGGAAAGCAATCAAACAATCATGGTTGGGGGCTTTGGCTTGATTGGTGCACCGCTGACATTAATTGATGAACTTACACAAAAAGACGTCTCAGGATTAACAATCATTTCTAACAATCTCGGTGAAAAGGGAAAAGGCTTAGGTATACTCGTTAATCAAAAGAAAGTAAAAAAAGGAATTGGCTCTTATTTCACGAGTAATCGAGATGTGGGAGATGCCTATCAAAGAGGTGAGTTAGAGCTAGAGCTTCTTCCACAAGGAACTTTGGCAGAATCGATTCGTGCAGGTGGTGCAGGTATTGGTGGCTATTACACGAAAACCGGTGTAGGCACTGAACTTTCCGTAGGAAAAGAAGAAAAAGAGATCAATGGTGTGAAATATATTTTTGAACCCGCATTAAAAGCAAATGTAGCATTAGTTCGTGCGTGGAAAGCTGATACATTAGGGAATCTTGTTTATTACAAAACAGCTAGAAACTTTAATCCGATGATGGCGACAGCTGCTGATTATGTGATTGCCGAAGTGGACGAAATTGTGCAACCTGGTGAACTATCTCCAGAAGAAATCATTACACCCCATCTATTTGTAAATGGGATCGTGAAAGCAACGAAGATTTTAACGAAAGATGGGGTGAAGAGTGTTGGATAAAAATGAAATGCAAAATTTAATTGCTAAACGTGCTGCTCAAGAACTAAAAAGTGGCTCAGTTGTCAATTTGGGGATTGGTATTCCGACTCTTGTTGCCAATCATATTGCAGATGGTGATATATTTTTCCATACAGAAAATGGCTTATTAGGGGTAACGGATGTTAACGAGGCTGATATTGATCCAAATATAGTGAATGCTGGTAAGTTACCTGTAGGTGAAGCAATTGGAGCTTCATATTTTAATAGTGCGGAGTCCTTTGCTATGATTCGAGGACAACATGTAGATGTGGCGATATTAGGTGTATTACAGGTAGATGCCAAAGGGTTAATTGCCAATTGGGCAGTTCCAGGAAAAAATATTATGGGTGTTGGGGGTGCAATGGATTTACTTACAGGGGCAAAGAAAATTATTGTGACCATGTCTCATACATCCAAAGATGGTACGAGCAAAATTTTAAAAGAATGTACTTATCCAATAACATCCACAAGAAGTGTCAATTTAATTATTACCGAGCTCGCTGTTTTTGAGGTGAGAAATGGAGAATTATACTGTATAGAAATAATGCCAAATAGCACTATTGAAGAAATAAGAGAAAAGACGGAAGCTCCTTTTAATGAAGATTGCCATAATAACGGGGGGCAAACGCGATGAAAGATGTAGTGATTGTAGAAGCGAAGAGGACAGCGATTGGGAAACTAGGTGGTAGTTTAGGTAATGAAACGGTCGATTTCTTAGCTAGCCATGTACTTAAAGGGTTAATGGAAAAGATGAAGGTACCTAAAAATGAAATCGATGAAATTATTATCGGACAAGCAAAACAAAGTGCAGATGCCTCTAATTTAGCCAGGCTAGCTACATTAAGAGCAGGTTTTCCTGAAAGTATACCAAGTTATACTTTACATCGCCAATGTGGCTCAGGAGTACAATCCGTTCACTCAGCTGCCCAACAAATCATGAGTGGATTCGCCGATGTTGTTATTGCAGGTGGAGCGGAATCTATGAGCACAGCACCATATTATATGCGGAATATTCGCTTCGGCCTTAAGTCAGGAAATGGGCTTTTACTTGATCCTAATACGGAAAGTCAGCCTGGTTCACAACCTGTGGAAGAATATGGGCAATTAACGATGGGGATGACCGCTGAAAACTTAGCAGAAAAGTATCGAATTTCAAGAATGGAACAAGATGAATTTGCGCTAAGAAGCCAAGAAAATGCAAGATCAGCTATTACTGCTGGCTTTTTTGAAAAGGAGATTCTTCCTTACACTGTGAATGAAAGAAAAAAATCGTCAACTTTTATGGTGGATGAGCACCCCCGTGTAACGACAATAGAAAAACTCTCACAGCTGAAGCCAGTATTCAAACAAGGAGGGACAGTCACTGCAGGTAATAGCAGTGGTAGAAATGACGGTGCAGCTGCATTACTCTTGATGTCAAGGGAGAAAGCAGATGAGTTCTCAATTCAACCGAAAGTGAAAATCATTGCTCAAGCAGCTGCTGGTGTTGACCCTAGATATATGGGGATAGGCCCTGTACCTGCCACACAAAAGGCGTTAAAACAAGTTCAATTAACAATAGAGGATATGGATATTATTGAGTTAAATGAAGCTTTTTCAGCTCAAGCTCTAGCTGTTATAAAAGAGCTTGGATTATCCATAGAAAAAGTAAACCCGAACGGAGGGGCCATTGCTATGGGGCATCCAATTGGAGCAACTGGATCAATTCTTTTAACAAAGGCTATCCATGAACTTGAAAGAACAGGAAAGAAATATGCTCTTGTTACACTTTGTATCGCCGGTGGACTCGGTATATCCACCATTATTGAAAATTTACAAATTTAACGAATGGACATCGATTGACGGTGTCCTTTTTATTTTGAAATAGTCATTTATACCTGAAAGATGAAACTTTTTTTCGCACAAACCGTATATATAGAAAGGTTCGTACCAAGAAAGTAACTTCATATTTTGAATTAATATAGGTCAGGACTTGCCTTTTGAAAAGTGAAACATTACCTCATTTGTTGTTTAAGGGTAAAGGAAATGCTGTTTTGAACATAGAATATAGTAAATAAGATCGATTTGTTAGAGGAGGGATAGGCAGAATGATTATTGGATTAGTATCAGTCATAATGATTTTTGGTATACCGATCGTTGCGATTATTACTAGCCATTTAAGTTCTCAAACCGAATTAAAGGCGAAAATAATTGAAGATCAAATAAAATTAGAAGAATTAAAACATCAAAATTATTTATTAGAAACGGATAAAATGAGAAGAGAATTAGAAGAACAGCTCAAACTCGATGATAAAAAGTTAGTATAAGTGAAAACAAAGAGCCGTTCATTAATCAATAAGCGGCTCTTTGTTTGTCATGATAGGATCATCCATTTTTTTTACCTCGAGATAATGTATTTGGTGACCATCAATTTCGGTTACAGTAAACAAGTATCCATCCAACTCTAATTGACTACCAAGTTTCGCATCAAAATTTAATGTGAGGAACCATCCTCCAATTGTATCAATCTCATCATCTGGCAAGTCAAGGTCTAACAAATGGTTAACATCTTCAATTAATACTTTAGAATCAAGAATATAATGGCCTTCCTTTATCTTACGAATTTCAGGAATTTCATCTTCGTCAAATTCATCACGAATTTCACCTACAATTTCTTCAACAATATCTTCAACGGTTACTAATCCAGACGTTCCACCATACTCATCCATTAAGATTGCGAGGTGTATACGATCTTTTTGCATTTTTATTAATAAGTCGTTAATTGGAATGGTTTCAATAACACGCAACACAGGATTAATGAAATCATGTATAGAAAGCTTCTTTGTTTGTTCAGGCTGAAGGTTTGCGGTAAGAAACTCTTTAACATTAACAAAACCGACAATATTATCTTTATTACCATCGACAACTGGATAACGAGTGTAACGTTCTTGTTTAATAATATTTCTAAGGTTTTCAAAGGAATCATCGATAGAAAAAGTAATAATTTCTGTTCGTGGTACCATGATTTCTTTCGCTACTCTTTCGTCGAATTCAAATATATTATTCATGTACTTTAATTCGTTTTTGTTGATTTCACCACTCTTATAACTTTCAGACATTAAAATTCGTAACTCTTCTTCCGAGTGTGCTGCTTCGCTCTCAGATGCAGGTTTGAAACCGAAAAGCGCTACAATTAGACGGGCTGATCCATTTAACACCCAAATAAAAGGATAGGTAATGCGATAAAACCAAATAATAGGTTTAGCAAAACCAAGGGTAATGGCTTCTGCCTTATGAATAGCGATCGTTTTTGGGGCCAATTCACCAAGGACCACATGTAAATAAGTCACAATCGCAAATGATACACCAAACGAAATCACATGTGTAAGAGAGGCATTAAGATTTAAATTATTAAATAATGGCTGTAATAACTTGAGTACTGTGGGTTCACCTAACCACCCCAATCCAAGTGCTGTTACAGTGATTCCAAGCTGACATGCGGATAGATATTCATCTAAATGGGTGACTACTTTTTTTGCTGAAACAGCTTTACTATTCCCTTCCGCTATCAATTGATCAATCTTAGACATTCGAACCTTAACTATTGCAAATTCCGTCGACACGAAAAAAGCAGTTAAAGCAATAAGTATAACAAGTAATATTAAATTTAACGTTACCGTCAAAATGTAATCGTCTTACTTTTGGTAAGACTTTCACCTCCTATTTTTTTGCTTCATGAATGTAAGTCTCAGGAAGTGACGAGAATTCATGTCTTACCATTACATTGTCCAACTTTCCTATAAGCAATGCCTTTTTATTTGTTTATTTTAAGAGTAAAAGCAATGTTTGAATAAGGGACATACTTTCGGAAGAGACATTTTTCTTAATATACTCCTGACTTGTTACATCAGTCTTGTTTAAATGGGCAAGCACTTCTGAAACATCATCCTTTAACCCATTAATCTTAATTCTTAATTCACGTACATCAATTTCTTCTGCTTCGTGAACATCTTTTTCATCCAACTTTTTCTTAATATCCACTAATGACATACCCTCTGATTTCCATTTTTCAATTAAATGTAATCTTTCTATGGCTGATCCGTCATAATAGCGATAATTTGAAGGAGAACGTTCTGCTTCAAGTAACCCAAGGTTTGTATAATGGTCAATGGTTCTTTTAGTTAAATTTACTCTTTCTGCTAATTCACCGATTTTTAGTTTCTCGTTCCCAATATGATACCTCCAAACTATAACGTTATGGTTAAATTATACTCCTGTCCAGTTTAGTTGACAATAGTTTCGACTTACAAAATAAATCCACTCGTTTTTCAATTGACAGATGACACGTTGTCATTTAAAATTAAAATTAATTATGACACACTGTCATTTTCGGGAGGGGAAATATTGAATACGCCATTAAACCAAATCGTTAAGAAACTTCGTTTGCAAGGTATAAAGGTTTCTATATGTAAAAAGCCACAAGGTTTAAGGAATATGCACAACTGATTTTGGTAACATCGGCATGTATTTACCGGCAGTATTCCCATTAGGTGAGGGGAAACTATAGATAGGGGAAAACCCTATTTGTGATTAAATAAAATAGAAAGGATGGCATTCACATGAATATGAATCCTTTTACTGATATGCCTGTATTTGTTAAGAAAGAAATTGAATTATTAAATGAACGTTTAGCGCCAGCGATGAGAGTTGCTTCTCGATTTTCGTTATTTTCATTTCCGCTTGTTGTTTTCTCAATCATGAATATCATCATTGTTCTTTTCACCATGCCCATGGATGAAAACACTTGGATTACTTTGCTCATCTACTCCATTTTAGGTGCTGTAGGTATGGCTTTATCTAAGGAATCGAAAATCCGCAGAAAAGCAATTGAGAAAACAAGCGTTGATTATATGATCCAACGTATTAATGACAGCAAAATAGCAACTGAACAAATGAAAAAAAGATATATCATAATAATTAATGAGAAGCCTGTTATGGCGCTTGCACAATTCATGGAATTTCTGCGTGAAGAACAGCGCCGTTCCTCGTTTTAGATTGATTCCTTTAGGGAGGGGAGTATAATGCCAAAAATCACTTTTTATAATTTATCAATTGAAAAACGCGAAAAGCTTATCAATGCTGTAAAGCAAGAGTTTTCTCGTGTTCCACTATCGCAAGCATCCATTAGTAATATTGTAAAATCTGCCCGTATTCCAAGGGGGAGTTTTTATCAATATTTTGAAGATAAGGAAGATGCTTTTTTTTACTTGCTAGAAGAGAGAGTAAAAAGGAATCAAAGTGAAGTTTACTTTTTATTGAATAAGCACAATGGGGATATTTTTGAAATGATGATTGCTTTTTTCGAAAAGGTGATTACTGAACAAGATGAGAATCGGAACTTTCTCAAAAATTTATTTTTAAATATGACATATGAAGTGGAACATGAATTTGGTCGAAGTTTCAATGGATATGAAACGAATCAGCAGTTTATCCAATTCGAATCAAAGGTAAATAAAGAAATATTGCATATCTCAAATCAGGAAGAGTTTAAGTATTTAATGAAAATACTTACATCTGTTTTACTAAGGAGTATTATCGAAACATTTTCTAAGGATCAATCAAAGGAAGAAGCACTAAGAAATTTTAAGTTAGAAATCACTCTCTTAAAACGGGGACTTAAGAAATAATCATGAAATGAGAAGTAGTTGGAATGAAAAATTTATTCTTTCGTTTCAACTCTTTTTTTGCTGAATTGCTATTGAATGATCGCATCTATGTGATTTTTTCACAAAATTCCAAAAATATACATAGTGGTGCTATAATAAGAATAGCAATAGTCAATTTAGCCATTATTCCCCGTAGAAGGGGGGTGTTGCTTTGTCAGTTTTTGAGGCATTGGTGTTTGCTTGTACATTTACAAGTTTAATAATGGCTGTGCTACAATTCAAAAACGATGATAAAAAATAATCCACCTCATGTATAGGTGGATGGTGTCAATTGTTCATTGGCTAATGCTATTGCGAGATCGGACGGTGTTGCCGCACCACCGATCTTTTCTAATATATGCCTTTATCTAGTCCTATTATACAATAGAATGATTTTTTGGAACAAGCTTTGAGTAAAAACTTACGTTTGTTTATTTTATGAACAATACCATTCTTGCCTTTGCCTTTTTCTTAACCTCATTTCCTGTTACAATTATAGATAAAATACGTTTAAGGAAATTTCCTTCCTTTTAGTGGGTATTGAACATGAAAATTAGATTATTCTCAAGAAAAGATAGTACACAAATCCAATCTGTTGCTAGGGAGAGTTGGCGTTACGCATATGAAGGCTTAATTCCCGAGCGAACACAGGTTGATTTTTTATTATCTGTATATACTGAAGACGCTTTAATGAGAAGTTTATCTACTTCGGTTTTATTGGTTGCTGAAGAAGAAGGAGAAGTTATTGGTTTCGTTCATTTTTCATTAATAAATATAAAGAAAGAAATAGAATTAGGTGCTTTATATATATTGCCGAGTTTTCACCGCCGAGGTATTGGTACAGCCCTACTAAAAGCGATGTTTGAATATTTTTATGATGTCAATAAAATTACGGTTTCTGTTGTGATGCGAAATGATTCTGCTTTGGATTTTTATCATTCAAAAGGATTTAAACAAGTAGGAAAAATGAATGATTCCATTTTCGGATTTAGTATTCCAACCATTGTAATGGAATGGAGAAGTAACACAAGTCCAAATGTGTAGGGGGAAGTTATGTATACCGTATTCTCAACTTTTGATGTAAATGAAAGTAAAGCAGATGAAGTGATTGAAATATATAAGAATCGTTCACGTTTAGTCGATAAAGCAGATGGGTTCGTCGACTTTATGTTGCTTCAGAATGATAAACGTAAAGGAGAATTGACAGTACAATTAATTTTTGAAACAAAGGAAGATTATTTACGCTGGGTAAGAAGTAAAGATTTTCAACGAATTCATGATCTTGAAAAGAAGTATCCAGATAAAGAATTAGCAGCAGTCATTCCAAAAGTGTCGCAATATAAGGTTGTGGTAAAGTGAGTAAATATGAAATAATCGCAGAAGAAGTAACAAAAAGGATATTTCGAGAAGACCCTACATTAATTGAACGATATGGTGAACGTGGGAGAAATCAAACATTTATTGATAATATGCATCACTTAGATTATTTAAAGACGGCAATGGAATTAAATACGTCAAAGATTTTCACTGACTATGCCCTTTGGTTAAGAGGTATCTTAATTAAATATGGTATGACGACGCAAACCTTGATTGATAATTTTCTTTTTTTAGAAGAGGAATTAGAGAAATGTACGGTGGTAGAAAGTGAAATTAGTTCTGCATATATTGGTTTGTTAGGAGAGGCTGTGTCTATTTTAAGAGATGTTCAAGGAGGCGAGGCACAGTGACGAGAGGAGAAGATCTAGCAGAAATCCTTTTATCTGGAGCTGTTGCTGATGCTTGGGAATATATTGAGCGATTCGATTATTTGACTAATATAGAAATTTATCAAGATATTATTACACCAGCTATGGTTAATATTGGTCTTAAATGGGAAAATTTTGAGATAACAGTTGCAGATGAACATTTGGCATCTGGAGTTTGCGATTTCATTCTTTCAAGATTAGCTGCAAAGCACAAGTTTAAACCTGTTAAGGATGCACCGACCGCCATGTTTCTTTGTTTATCAGGAGAGCAGCATTATTTGGGATTAAAGATGGTAGCCAGTATATTTGCAGAGAATGGATGGAGAACCAAGTTTTTAGGAGCAAATTTACCTGTACAATATGCATTGCAGGCTGCGAAGGATTGGAAACCAGATGTAATTGGCTTATCAGTTTCGATTGCTACCCATTTACCGGCACTTACGGAATATATGGAAGCTTTTTCTTATTTACCAAAGAAACCTAGGATTTTATTAGGTGGAAGATTGACAAATTTATATGATTTAGCTTCTTTTACCGCTATTAAGCCGGAAATTATTTCAAACTTATATGCTGTAGATAAATGGATCACTGCTTTTAATACGGAGGGGAGGAAAAATGCGATTAATTGATCTACATTTGCCGATACCGTATATACTAGCTAATAAGAATGGTGAAATCATTAGCTATACATCTAAAGCGGATGAAGTCTTTGATTTATCAGAAGGTACGATTAAAAGTATAGTTGATGAAGGGAGTATCTCTAAGTTTGAAAGGGTAGCTGCCATACCAGAAAAGAGTATGAGATTTGAAGCTAATTTAAAAACAAGAAGTATACCGATAGCACTATTTGATATTCATATCAGTTGGGATTTTCAAGGTAATGCGTCCATGCAATTTTTATTCAAAGATGATGATAATGAACCATTAATGGAGAAATTACAGGCCCTACAAAACAGATTAGCAAAGACAGATTTTGAGCTTTATGAGCAGAAGGAAACATTAGAAAAAACATTGCAAAGGTTGGATGAATTATCAGGTCCTTTTATCTCTTTAACAAAAGAGATCTGTTATATTCCTTTGTTTGGCGATATGACGGGCGATAAATTTACAACGATTATGGAGCAAACGCTTGCCCGTCTGTCAGATCATGATTACAGGTGGATACTGATTGATTTAACAGCGGTTGCTAAAGTATATAAAGAGGGAACGAGCGGCTTAGAGCTTTTAATCAAGAGCATTCTTCTAATGACAGGAGGAGAAGTGAGACTCATTGGTATAAATCCGAGTCTAGCAAAAACACTTCAGCCTTATCAATTAAGAAATGTTGTTCATACGGAACAATCGTTACAAAGTTTTCTTCAATCAGTGATAAATGATCATGCTATATGAACATTTATTAAACTGAGAGCCTACTTGGATAATGTATATGTTTGCACATGTGTTTATAGGTTGGCTTTGTTAAAAGAAAAGATTGTCGGATAACGATACGTTCCGAAAAAACTAAGTAAAGACATATGTAACAATGAAGATGATACCTTGTAACGGGAATGCGAATTTAAAAGGAAGAGAATATGAAGCTTGAGTTCGTTCATAAAAGCCTCCAAGTTACACAACCTAGCCCATAGGAACATAAGTTATACATGTTTCTATGGGCTAGGTTTGTGGCTGCCATACCTCTTATATTAAAATAATTTGAGTTGACCAATTCTTTCTACTGCCTCAATTAATCGTTCTTCATCGACAAGTAATCCAACCCGAACATAACCTTCTCCAAAGGTCCCAAAGCCTTTTCCTGCGGCAACAGCTACATCAGCTTTTTCCAGTAAGTAGTCAGCAAATTCTTCACTATTGTATCCTTCAGGCACTGGCATCCAAGCAAAAAACGATCCTGAAGGAGACTTGCCGTGCCAGCCAACCTTTTCACAAGCGTTCATGAATGCATTTCTACGTCTCTCATATCGAGCAACAAGTTCGTCTACACTTGTTTGATCCCCATTTAATGCATCGGCTGCAGCTTTTTGAATCGCAGGGAATAAGCTTACATACATATGGTCTTGAAGAAGGTTGATGGCTTCAATGATTTGTTCATTTCCAACTGCAAATCCAATTCTCCACCCAGCCATATTATATGTTTTTGATAATGTATACATTTCAATACCAACGTCTTTCGCTCCGGCTGTGGCTAAGAAACTTTCAGGTTTCTTTCCATCAAAGCCGATAGCACCATAAGCAAAATCATGCAAGATGGTAATGTTGTTTTCCTTAGCAAAAGCAACAGTTTCTTCAAAAAATGTGGAATCAGCTGTCGCGCCTGTTGGATTATTAGGATAATTCAAAAATAGTAGGCGGGCATCCTTTTTTTGTTTTTCTGTAAATTGCGAGTAATCAGGTAGAAACTGATTTGCTTCTTTTAAAGGAAAGGTTTCGTAATTTACATTTGCCAAAACCGCACCAGATTCATAATCAGGGTAACCTGGATCTGGTAAGAGCATTAAATCTCCCTCATTGAGTAGGCATAATGGAATTTCTACTAAACCTGCTTTTGCGCCAAAAAGGATAGCTACTTCTTTTTCAGGCTCAATTTCTACCCCATATTCACGCGCATAAAAGGAAGCGGCGGCCTTCTTTAATTCATTAATTCCTCTAAAAGGAGAATATTTATGTGTCATTGGGTCTTCTGCAGCTTGCTGAAGTGATTGTACAATATGTGCAGGTGTTGGCTGGTCGGGATTGCCTTGTCCTAGGTTAATAACATCTCTGCCTTCAAGTTTTGCAGCAGCAACTTTTTGAACAAGGGAAGCAAAAAATTGTTGAGGTAATTGCTTCAAACGATGCGATAATTCCATTTTAATCCACCTTCATTCATTTAATCTATATACGAACGCATTTTATAACCAAAAAGACAAATTGTCCAGTTAATTTTATATAAAAGGAAATATTCGATTTCCTTTTTTGTTTTAAAAGAATAAAGGAAAGGTAGTTGGATCACTAAACCCATTTTCTTGGGAGATTGGATGTAGCATTATTTCGAACATTGACAAAAATAAAAGAGAGTAGTAATATCATATCATAAAAATTAAATGAAAAGCTTATCCAGAGAGACTGAGGGACTAGGCCCTATGACGTCCGGCAACCCCCAATATTGGGAAGGTGCCAATTCCTGCAGAATGATATCCATTCATTCTGAAAGATAAGGCGGAATAAAACCAATGCCTCTTTCAGATGATGAATAGTGGCTTTTTTTATTGGTTAAAATTCTGGTTACAGCTATGGGGAGGAAACATAATGAGAAAGTGGCTAATTGTTTTATTCATTGCAACTGTTTGTTTACTAACAGCATGTGGCGGAGGTTCAGACACGAGTGGAGAAAAGGTGGATGAAACGAAAGAACTAAAAATTGGTGCTACTGCCGGTCCTTATAGTGATATGTTGAAAAAAGCTATTGTACCTGGTCTAGAGGAAAAAGGATATAAAGTAACTGTCGTAGAGTTTAGCGATTATATCCAACCTAACAAAGCTTTAAATGAAGATGATATACAAGCTAACCTTTTCCAACATACAATTTACTTGGAGAATTTTGAGAAAGAAAATAACATGGACTTAGCACCATTAATTATTGTACCAACAGCCCCAATGGGGATTTACTCGAATGTGTTTAATTCAATTGATGAGATTAAAGACGGTGCAACCATTGCTATTCCAAATGACCCAACGAATGCAGCACGCGCTTTAAATACGTTAAATGACGAAGGTCTAATTACGATTGATGAAAACGCCGATCCACTAACAGTATCTGAAAAAGATGTGAAGGAGAATAAAAAGAATTTAGTTTTTCAACCGATTGAAGCAGGACAATTACCAAGATCTCTTGAGGGTGTGGATCTTGCTGCAGTTCCTGGTAACTTTGCGTTGGCAGCCGATATGGACTTATTAAGTGCATTAGCACTAGAAAATATGCTTGATGATTATCGCAACGTGGTTGCAGTTAAAGCAGACTTTGAAGATAAACAATATGCGAAAGACTTAAAAGAAGTGGTCGAGTCTGCAGAATTTGAAAAAATTATCGACGAAGAGTTTCAAGGATTTGGAAAGCCAGCGTGGATGGAATAACGAAGTAATAATAAGCAAGAAACCGGACAAAATTATATGGATTTGTCCGGTTTCTAATAATAGTTGTAGAATACTGTTAAACTTATCTGTGCATAATTTGTATTTTGGTCATTCCTGTACTTATGGATTGTCGAACAACTTTTTCATCCTGGTCATTGACGTTTTTCAACCATTTGTGAAATATTGGTTGTAAGCCGTAAAAGGAAGTGACTCTTCTATACATTTCATCTTTATTGAATTTTGTTTGATAAGATGCGAGAGCTTCTTTGGTGAATTGATCTCTGAAATCCCAATATAGCCCTGCAAAGTCAAACGCCGGGTCCCCTATTTGCGTATCTGTAAAGTCTATAATTCCTGATATTTCCTTTTTGCTTGGATGATAAAGGATATTGGCACTTGTTAGATCACCATGAATCACCACTTTTGCTTCTTTAAATTTTGACACCGCTAAAAACATTTTATCAATTTCTTCTTTTTCTGCGTCTTTTAAGAACGGAAATATTTTTTTAATCAGGGCTTGATGTAATTGCGCCCAATAATTTTCACTATGTAGTTCTTCTATATTACATTTCTTTGCTTCATCTATATCCAGACGATGTAATTCTGTAAGAAATGTTCCTAACCGCTTGGCTTCATATAAAGGAGGAGTAATCAATGAATGAGATAATGCTTGTCCTTTAATGAAGTGGTAAAAAACACCAATCATTTGTCCGTCTTTATTATAAAATGGAAGATAATTTGGTATTTCAATAATGGAAGAAAGATATGAGAGCTGGTGAAGTAGCTTTATTTCCTTTTTTATTTTCACTAATACTTGTTTTGTTTTTGGTATTCGGATGACATATGTTTGATTAACAATATAAATATGATGATCCCAACCAGAATGATTGCTTTCAATCTGTATTTCCTGAAGATGCGGGAGATGGTTTTTAATTAATTCCTTCATGGAACAGTCTCCTTTTTTATTATTTTGTATAAATCGTTTTTTTGAGGGGGAAAATAGGCGAGACATCTTATAAAAGGGGAGTGAAAGCAATGGAAAAAAAGTATGATAATCAAGTGGATGAGAAAATTATTGCTGCTCAAAATGAAGCTCAACAATACAATCAAATGGATACAGAATTAGAACAGTCAGAAGAAGTACAAGCAGCAATGGAGAAAAGTTATGAGTATGAAGTGACGAATCAACAACCGACATATGAACCGAATAAACCATTTTAATTAGAAAGAAGAGACTTCCATTACGTGGAGTCTCTTCTTTCATTATAGCAGACCTTATTTTACATTGATGCTGTTTGATGTGTCTGTTTACTCCCATTATGTTCGGTTCGTCCATAAACTAAAAAGTAAAGAATAATTGAAGCAATCGACACTATCCCCATGTAAATGTATAACATACTGTAGCCAGTTATAGGAATCAGTAAACCTAATAAATAGGGTCCAAAACCTAAACCACCATCGAGAAAGATAAAGAAGGTGGA
This sequence comes from Cytobacillus sp. OWB-43, assembly GCF_034651445.1. NCBI lineage: Bacteria > Bacillati > Bacillota > Bacilli > Caryophanales > Bacillaceae > Cytobacillus > Cytobacillus sp. OWB-43. Next base: position 165,346 of record NZ_JAYEFF010000003.1, read on the forward strand.
AGTAGCTAGCCCCATGCGATGGGATGGCGTTAATTTGACCGCAATCGCTTGTGTACAAGACTGCATATTACCAAAGCCTAAGCCAATCAAAGCCCCCGCCACTAATAACATAACACCATTTGATGAATTACTAAGTAAGAATAGACCTACTCCAAATAAAATGAACGCTGGATACATCACGTAATTTGCCCCTTTGCTGTCCATTAATTTACCAGTGAAAGGACGGGATAGTAAGACAGCGATGGCATAGACAAAGAAGAAAAAGCTAGCAGCATTTACTAAGTCCTTTTCAATTGCATAAAAGTTAATAAAAGACAAGACGCTTGAATAACAAAATGCGACTGTTAATGTGACGAGTGCAATTGGAAGTGCCTTTGGTTCAATAAAGCTAGATAATTGAAAAACAGATGATTGAAATTGAGCTTTTTGATCTTCAGTTAACTCTTTCACATTCACAGTTAACCCGATAAGTAGGCCAATAATACCAAGAATCAAACAAAAAATGAAAATCGTATGAAAAGTTGTGTATTGACTCATTAACATACCGATAAAAGGTCCTATTGCTGTCGCTAAAGTATTACTCATACTAAAATAGCCGATTCCTTCACCTTTCCTTGTTTGCGGTATAACTGAAGCGACAATTGTACCACTTGCTGTACTTGCCATCCCTAATGTTAAACCGTGGATAAAGCGGGTAATAAGTAAGAAATTGACATCAATTTCAATAAAATAAAGACTTGTTGATAAACTAAATAATAGTAAGCCAATGATTAAAGTCTTCTTCCGTCCAATACGATCAATATATTTACCGATAAACAATCTTCCTACCAATGTTCCTATAATAAATATGCCAGTAACTAAGCCAGCTTGGCTGGCGGTCGCATGATGTGCTTCAACGGCATACACCGCAATCGTAACCATTAATAAATAAAACACTAATGTTAGAAAAAAGTTTACGGAAGAAACGGTGATAAAGTCCTTGGTCCATAATTTTTCTTTTGTTGAACTCATATTCTTTTCTTCCTCCTTACAAATTGCTTTTAATACTATCAAAAATACGAATACATTCTTCTTGTTCCTCAGGTGTGATTCCCTCTAATATTTCCATTTCGAACTGATCAATCGGAATGCGGATTTTTTTGTATATGCGTTCACCTTCGTTCGTTATTTTCATTTTCTTTTCACGTTTATCCATGCTTGGGATTTTTTCTACATATCCATATTCCTCAAGCTGATTTATGGTCCTCGTAACTGTTGGCTTTTCGACACCTTGATATGCAGCAATCTCTACTAAAGTTGTTGGACCAAAATGGTAGAGATAATAAAGGATTGTCCACTGTGCCCGTTGTAATTGATGTTTCGTTAATAAGCTGTTCAGTCTATTCTCAAAAGGGCGATAAAGCATCATAAAGTGATGAAAGAACCTTTGGCTAGCAATAATAATATTCACCTCATTTAAAATAGTTATCAATGGTAACTAATATACTATAACAAAAAGCCGTCTTGTCTGTCTATGGGCGATAGATTTTTTTCTGTAAAATGGTAAATGTTATGTTAAAATTGTATTTCTTTTAAGATATGTTTGTAGGCGACATTTAAATTGTTATAATAAAAAGTGTTAATTTTAAAGTGAAAAGTAGTGCGATTAAGAAAATAATTGTCAATTTTCTAAAATATTGATATATTTAAATAGAACAATTGAATATTTTCAAAAATAGGTGTAAATAGAATGCTCGCTTGTCTATTTACTTAAAAGGGAAGTACGGTTGGATTCCGTCGCTGTCCCGCAACTGTATTTGCGAGTGATATGAAAGATACCACTGTTTCCTAAAATTGGAGATGGGAAGGTTTCGTATCATGTTGACCATAAGCCAGGAGACCTGCCTGTTTAGTGTAAACATCAATTCCTACGTGGATATAGGAGGTGTTAAGTACGGGTAATGAATACATGCCAAGGTCGCATGTTTATTTTAGTATTCGTTTGAACTTAACAACTTCTTTCTAGAAGTTGTTTTTTTAATGGATTGATATGGTAAAAAGGTGAGCAAGAACGGAGGAAAAAGCTTTGTTTGGAACCGTTCCTTATTATGTGAACATAATGAAATCAACGATCATGATGAACAGCTATTCTGCTGAGAGTTATAGTTTAAAAAGAGTATTAGATCAGTATAAAGAAGACATCCGAACACTCTCTGTAGAAGAAGAGAAGATCCAAATATATTTAAGGAATGCTGAAAGGGCTTACAGCATTGTCAGGCACGATGTAATTGGATGGGAGGAAAATGATTGTGAGCATGGAGGAGAAGTATATACCAGGGTTAGAGGGAATCATAGCTTCTGAGACCAGCATCTCATTTTTAGATACTGTTCATGGAGAGATTGTCATAAAAGGTTATGACTTAATTCAACTTTCAAAAACGAAAAGCTATTTAGATATTATCCATTTACTTCTAGAAGATCAATTACCAACAGACGAGGAAAAAAATTCATTAGCTAATACGTTAAAGTCCTATTATGAAATACCGACGGCCGTAATGGAGGTTTTTACTCATTTACCAAAAGGAACACATCCAATGGATGGGCTCCGCACTGGCATCTCAAGCTTGGCTGGGTATGATACGACCTTAGAAGATAGGTCGAAGCAAGCAAATAAGGAAAGAGCTTATCGTCTACTTGGCGGAGTTCCGACAATTGTAGCTAACAGTTATCGTATATTACAAGGTCTGGAGAGAATTGAACCGGATAAAACCCTATCATATAGTGCCAACTTTTTCTATATGTTAACTGGTAGAGTACCTTCCGATTTAGAAGAAAGAGTATTTGACCAATCATTACTTTTATATAGTGAACATGAAATGCCAAACTCAACATTTGCAGCAAGAGTAATTGCTTCCACGCAATCCGATCTATTTGGAGCGTTAACGGGCGCAGTTGCAAGTTTAAAAGGTAGCTTGCATGGCGGTGCAAATGAAGCGGTTATGTACATGTTGAATGAAGCGGAAAGTGTCGCTGGCTTGGAAGGTCTCTTCTATAAAAAACTATTTAAAAAAGAAAAGATTATGGGCTTTGGTCATAGAGTTTATATGAAAAAAATGGACCCAAGAGCATTAATGATGAAGGAAGCTCTACAGGAGTTATCCATACAAAATGGAGATGATTCGTTGCTTCGAAAATGTGAAGCAGGAGAAAGAATCATGGAAGTTGAGAAAGGGCTATACCCTAATTTAGATTATTATGCCGCACCGGTATATGGCATGTTAGGAATTCCTATCCCACTTTACACACCGATTTTCTTTAGTGCAAGAACGGTTGGTTTATGTGCCCATGTCATTGAACAGCATGAAAACAACCGCTTATTTAGACCGCGGGTCATTTATTCAGGTGCACGTCATACTTTACCAAATTGAGGAGGAGTACGAGTAAATGCTGAAAACGAATGAAAAGGTTGAAACCGATGTTATTTTAACGGAAATTGCTGATTATGTATTGGATTATGAAATAACAAGTGAAGAGGCTTATCGCACGGCACATTATATCTTGCTCGATACAATTGGTTGTGGAATATTAGCGCTTGATTATCCTGAATGTACAAAACTACTTGGTCCTGTTGTGCCAGGAACGGTTGTACCTAATGGAACAAGAGTCCCTGGTACATCATTTGAATTAGACCCCATTAGAGGTGCATTTAATATTGGCTGTATGATTCGCTGGCTGGATTACAATGATACATGGTTAGCTGCTGAATGGGGGCATCCTTCTGACAACCTTGGTGGTATTTTGGCAGTTGCAGATTATTTAAGTAGGCAACGTCTTTCAGTTGGTAAAGAGCCAGTTAAAATGATTGAAGTCCTGGAAATGATGATCAAGGCTCATGAAATTCAAGGAATATTAGCGCTAGATAATAGTTTAAATCGCGTGGGTTTAGATCATGTACTGTTTGTTAAAGTGGCAACAACTGCTGTTACGGCAAAGATGCTTGGTGCAACAAAAGAAGAGGTGATTCATGCATTATCACTTGCATGGGTGGATAATTCTGCATTAAGGACATATCGTCATGCGCCAAATACGGGTTCAAGAAAATCATGGGCTGCTGGAGATGCGACAAGTAGGGGTGTTCAGTTAGCTATGATGGCTGTGAAAGGTGAAATGGGCTATAACAGTGTCTTATCTGCACCTAACTGGGGATTTGAAGACGTTCTGTTTAAAGGGCAAAAACTTACCCTACAAAGAGAGTTAAGTGCTTATGTAATGGAAAATGTGTTATTCAAAGTTTCTTATCCGGCAGAATTTCACGCGCAAACTGCAGCGGAGTGTGCCGTTTCACTTCATCAAAATGGCGATGTGGGTGATTTAAGCGATATCGATCGAATTACGATTACCACACATGAATCAGCGATTAGGATTATCGATAAAACAGGTCCATTACATAATCCAGCTGACCGCGATCACTGTATTCAGTACATTACAGCTATTGGTTTATTAAAAGGAAATATTCGCGCTGAGGATTATGGGGATGATGTAGCTAGCGACCCCCGAGTAGACACCTTACGAGAGAAGATGGAGGTAGTGGAAGATCTGCAATACTCGAAGGATTATTTAGATCCGAACAAGCGCTCAATCGCTAATGCAGTTCAAATCCATTATAAGGATGGAACTTCTTCTGAGAAGATTGAATGTGAATATCCATTAGGTCATCGATTCCGCCGTGACGAAGCGATTCCAAAAGTATTGCAGAAATTCGAGTATAATATTAAAACTCATTTTTCAAACAAGGCACAAAAAAGCATTGCTGGAGCTATTTCCGATCAAGAAACGTTAAAAGAGATGGCAGTAAATGAATTTATGAATTTATTCTTAATCTAGGAGGGGATGCAAGATGGCATGGATTGTTCATAAACCTGTGACTCAACAAGATTTAGCTGAGCAATTTCGTTCAAAAATGCTAGATAAGAATATATTGCAAATACCTGGGGCGCATGATGCAATGGCAGGCTTAATGGCAAAACAAGCAGGCTTTCATGCTCTGTACTTATCAGGCGCTGCATATATGGCAAGTAAAGGACTGCCAGACTTAGGTATGGTTACATCTACTGAGATGGCAGAAAGGGCGAAAGAAATTATTCGAGCAACTAATTTGCCATTACTTGTTGATATTGATACAGGGTTCGGTGGGATATTAAATGCGGCAAGAACAGCTGTAGAAATGCAAGAAGCTGGAGTGGCTGCTGTGCAGATAGAGGATCAAAAGTTACCGAAAAAATGTGGCCATTTAAATGGAAAACAGCTTGTAACATCAGAAGAAATGATACAAAAAATTAGAGTAATTAAAGAAGTTGCCCCTCATCTAATGATAATAGCAAGAACAGACGCACGAGCGGTGGAAGGACTTGATGAAGCGATTGAACGAGCGAAAGCATATGCAGAAGCTGGAGCGGACGCTATTTTCCCAGAAGCATTAAAAACGGAAGAAGAGTTTAGTCTATTTTCACAAGCGATTTCAATTCCTTTACTAGCAAATATGACTGAATTTGGTCAGACACCTTACTACTCAGCGGATGAATTTTCACAAATGGGCTTTCAAATGGTTATCTACCCTGTTACTTCATTAAGAGTGGCAGCGAAGGCATATGAAAACGTTTTTAATATCATTAAAGAAACAGGGTCACAAAAAGATGCACTTGCTAATATGCAAACAAGAAAAGAACTATATCAAACAATCAGCTATGATGATTTTGAAGAATTAGATGATACATTAGCAAAAACTATATTGACAGAAGAATAATTGTATAGGCGTTCGGTTATACAGCCGAGCGTCAACCTTCCTTAATTATTTTACTTCATAAAAGATTAGGAGAAATGAAAAAATGAACGCAAGGAATGAAATAATTATACAGCACCTAATTGGGGAAATGGCCAGTAATAAATACTTTATTAATGTGTTATTGCATAAACAAGAAACGCTCAATGATAACCTTATTTGGCTTATGATGAAGTTGAAAAAGCGTGGTGAAATGAAAATCACGGATATCTCTACAGATTTCTATATGTCCCCAGCAGCTGCAACGAATATGAGTGATAAATTAAAGGTACTTGGTTTTGTAACTAAAAGTAGAGCACATAATGACCGTCGAATTGTTAGTGTTCGTTTAACACAAGAGGGAGCGGCCTATATTAATGCCTTATTTAATACTTATTCGTATGAACAATTATGTTCTCTTCAACAGCAAATATCTACCATCAATACTTCTCTTGAAAAAATAGCAAAAATTATCTAATGCTTTTTTTCCCGAATAAAAGAGGATAAGGTCATTTAACAGTAGGTTCTGTTTTACTCACCTTATCCACTTTTATATATTCTTTCGGATATCGTTCATATAATACTTGAAAGCCATAATTAATTAATGCATAGGCGAAGGCAGAAATAAATAATGAAAATGATGTGAATTTATACAGTTTATAATGACCAATTTTTTGAAAGAAAGCATTGAAAGGATAGGCAAATAAAAGGTCAATAATTAGATTAAGACCGACATATCGAAAAAACTTCCCGTATGTTAAATGGAACACCCAAATATTAATTGTGAATAAGGGTCCCAATATAAAGGCAATTGAATCATAAAGCATGTATTTCTTTCCGCCCTTTACCCTCCACCATTTAAAAACAAACGAAAATAATGTTTCAATTAAAAGGATGCAAGAGCAAAATAAAGTAACAGGAAGAAACCTTTTAATTGATTTACCAGGAATAAAAAACATCGTTCCCCATAAGATGATGGCATTAAATACACGAAAGAAATTAGCTGCACTCAAGTTTACCCTCCTCTAAAAACATTATTATCATTAGAATGTGATACATCAATAAAATTATGTGTGCAAGATGTATTTTTAAGAATATATCTAGTTGGTAAAAATGAACAATATAAACAGTAATAATAAGCGGAGGCATTCTATGAAAGGAATTGGCATTCTTCAATATGGCGATATTCACCAATTACGTGAAATTGTATTAGTAACACCACCAGTTGGTGATGACGAGATATTAATTCAAATAAAAGCGAGTGGCGTGTTAGAGAGTGACTGGCAATTAAGGTCGGGGCAACGTTTGAGTGACAATCTTAACTTACCGGTCATTCTAGGAAGTTCGGGAGCCGGAATCATTAAAGCAATTGGAAAAGACGTCTCCCAGTTCAAAGCTGGTGACAAAGTTTTCTTTCTAACAACTATTTCTACATATGGGACATATGCCAACGAAACGTTAGTACCATCATCTAATGTTTGTCTCATGCCTAATAATTTAACATTTATTGAATCGGCTGCTCTATTAGAAAGTAGTATAGCGGCATGGCAAGCAACAGTTGAGGGGAGGGTGAGGGAAGGAAGCCATGTTCTAATCTTAGGTAGTCAAACGAATGTAGGTTTGATGCTCATTCAATTATTAAGGGCAATGGGCACAGTGGTAGGCATACTTTCCGAAGATATAAAGCAGAAAGATGTCATTCATATTGATGGGGATTGTCTGAATCCTATTCATAAGCAACAACGCTTTGATCTACTAATTGATACAATTGGACAAGGCTATCCATATTTAAGTGCGTTAAGGTGGTTGAAGCCAGAAGCAGAAGTGCTAAAATTCACAAAACCGAAATTTCAAGTCGTTGATAAAGAATGTTTGTCAATAAGATATATTACTACATATTCAATTAAGAAGGGGTTAGAACAGATAAAACAATTAGTAGAAAAAGGTAATCTAACCCCAGTTTTGGCGCATGTGTATCCGTTGAATATTGAAGGTATACAAAAAGCCCACATAAAAAAACAATATGGTCACTGTCAGGGGGAAATTGTTGTCTGCCATCGAGGATAAAAGTAGTTAAGATTTTTTAGAGTTTGATAAAATAACTACAATCATTTCGTAACGCGAAGTTTTCTACCTACCAATCACCTCTAGGCATGTTATAATAATTCATGAAAATTCAGAATAAGGAGGTCGCTACCTTTGACACTATTGCAAGATATTTATCAAAAATCACTCTACACTTTAAGCGGTCATGGAGTGCGACAAGTGGAAGTGCTTAAAGAAGCCTTCCGTCATGTACCAGAAGATGTCACTAGCGATTTTTACGGGGAAGGTCAAATCATTGCAGAATTTGAAAAAAAGATGGCAACATTATTAGGAAAAGAAAAAGCAGTCTTCTTTCCGAGTGGAACAATGGCGCAACAAATTGCTCTGAGAATCTGGAGTGATAAAAAACAATCAAAAAAAATTGCCTATCATCCATTATGCCACCTAGAAATTCATGAACAAGATGGTCCTAAGATGCTACACGAGTTTGATGTAACATTCGTCAGTGAAGAAAGTAGACCTGTAGGCTATGAAGAGATTAGTCACTTAGATGAGTCGTTCGCTGCATTGTTATTAGAGTTGCCACAGAGAGAAATAGGCGGGTCCGTACCCCCATTTTCAGAACTTCTGCAAATGGCGAATCATTGCCGCGAGAATAATATTAAACTACATTTAGATGGTGCGAGATTATTAGAAGTGCTTCCTTATTATGAAAAGAGCGCAGAAGAAGTAAGTGCATTATTTGACAGTGTATATCTTTCTTTTTATAAAGGTGTAGGTGGGATAGCTGGAGCAATTTTAGCAGGTGATGAGTCTTTTATTGAAGAAGCAAAGATTTGGAAAAAAAGGTTCGGCGGAGATCTCATTAGTCTTTACCCTTATATCATTCCAGCAGACTATTATTATGAAAAAAGAAAAGATAAAATGAAGCGATATTATGAAATATCACGATTCTTCGCTGTGCGATTTAATCAAATAAATGGTTTATATACAAAACCAAAAATACCCCAATCAAATATGTTCCATCTTTATTTTGAAAAAGACATCGAGGATATAGAACAATTGTTGAAATTGGTGTATGAGGAATGCGGTGTGGGTATCACATCTAGAGTTCAAAAGAAAGATAACGAGTATTTTGCTGAAATTAGTTTTGGTGATGCAGTTACGGTTATACCAGAAACAGTAATAGAAAAAATTTTTTTAACAATCAAACAAAATATATAATTCTTATTCATAGAATGAGAGAAAAAAATATATACAGGAAAGCAAAAAGCTGCTTATGCAGGCTATTAGGAAGAAATATTGATGACTCCCTTTTAGGAAAAATATAGAAATGCAAGAGGCGATAGATATGAGAAGAAAGACAATGCTATCAAAGTACTGAAAGGTGAGTTTTCTGAAAAGTAAGCTTATCAAGATCGAAAATAAAAAGATGAGAAGGATAAGTAGAACTTTAAAAGATATCAATGGACATTCCTCCTTCTATAAAATTTGTAATGGACCTCTGAAGTAGCCTTTATATTAGTATATGTATACATAGTGAATCCTCTCAAAAAAAGGGTGCCGTTCATAAAAAAACGGCAAATATCACAGTTTGATTAAGGAGATGTTAACAATTAAGGTGATCATTATCGGATCAGGCATAGTTGGAGCGAGTGCTGCTTATCATTTAAGTAGAAACGGCATCGATGTTACTGTAATTGATGCGAACCATGAAGGTAGGGCATCTGCTGCAGGAGCTGGAATTGTTTGTCCATGGATTACTCATCATAAACATCCAGATTGGTATACATTGGCTCGAAGGGGAGCTTTGTATTATGGAGAGCTCACTAAAGAATTAGAAAATGATGGTGAATGGGATATAGGATATAAACAGGTTGGTGCACTGGCAATAAGCAAAGAGGATGAGGTAATAAAACAATTTCAAGCGGAGGCAATGAGCAAACGAGCTGCGGCTACGCCTGAGGTAGGAGATATTAAGCGCTTATCAGGGGAGGAAGCACGAGGTTTATTCCCGCTATTGAATATAGAATATCAAGCACTTTATGTGAGTGGGGGAGCTAGAGTGGATGCACATTTACTTTGTCAAGCGATGCAAAGAGCGTCTTCCTTACATGGGGCTCAATTTGTAGAAGGCAAAGCAAGTCTTACTCTAAAGAATGGGCATGTAGTTGGTGCAGAGGTAAATGGAGAATTATATGCGTGTGACCAAATCATTGTAACGACTGGCGCATGGACAAATGAGTTTCTTTCACCCCTTCATTGTTCTATTGCTATTAAACCACAACGTGGGCAAATTATTCATTTCGGTGTAAAGGAACATATTACTTCAGAATGGCCAGTTGTTATACCGGATTCTAGTTACTATATGCTTGCCTTTGATGATCAAAGAATCGTTGTAGGTGCAACGAGAGAAACGGGGGCAGGATTTGATTATCGATTGACAGCTGGAGGAGTGAAAGAAGTAATTGAAGCAGGACTGGAGATGGCAGCATCATTAGAAAATAGTTCAATTTCCGAGATGCGTGTAGGTTTTAGACCAATGGGACCCGACACCCTTCCGTTATTAGGTAAACTGCAAGGACATCATAATGTCACTATAGCCACAGGCTTGGGGCCGTCGGGGATAACAATGGGGCCTTACATAGGCGTAGTAGCTAGTGAAATCGCTTTGAATCATACTTTACCATTTGATCTAACTCCTTATGACCCCTTAAGATAATGAATGATGTTTTGCCTTGGTCATTGATACCAAGGCAATTATTTTTGGAAAGGATGAGGTTTGTGATTTATAAAAAAAGAGATAAAGGGTCAGGTTATAGAAGTGAAAATGGAATGGCCGTAAAAGTAGAAGTGTCGCTTGAAATAATCTCAATGTAATCTGCCGTTCATTGTAAGTGGAAATTGATTACGTGAAAATATAAAACAGATGTATATCTTACTCAAGAAGAAAAAAAAAGGGAGAATTGTAGCTAAAAAGAAGATCCGAGCAGAAAAAAATTAGGCGTCATTCGCTAAGGAAAAACGCGCTAAAGATGATATGGGATAAGGGGAAGGAAATTCTCCAAAACTATGTTCAATATTGATTCATAGGTTAATTACTTAATATGATATAGATGTTATTACCCACTTGCTTGATCTCTCCCAAAAAATGGCCAATCCCTTCTATAAAGATGCCATCTATTGTCTGTTCCGGAGGGTGATTAATGACAAATTGTAGCTGTAACACATCGTTTAATCTATTTTCTGTTAAGGCTAATACAGGTCGTGAAAAATATATGGACTGCTCTTGAAGACGTATGGTCATACCGTTTTTATGAAGGAAGTTTTTATGCGATTGTATGGTATTCATAGGGTCAAATTGTTGAATCCTTCCTTTGCCTATCAGTGTTAGAAGGAACCCATTTGTTTTTTTAAAACTGCTAATTTCAAGCTCTTTATTCATTTCAGCTTCCTGAATAAGATCGTCTAAGGAAAATGGCAGATGCATTTTCTTTGGTGCTCTAGCTATTGGTTCAAATTCTTTTTGTAAGATTTCATAAATAGTTAGTTGATGTTCGAATAATTCTTCTTTCCATTGTGGAGAGAATTTCTCAAGTAATAAACAAAGAGCTAAACCTGAGGGATAGCAACTATGTCTTATTCTATTTGTCATAATAGAGTAGTCTGTTAATGACTTAATATAACGCTCAAGTACCAGTTCATCTGTTTGGTTGACGATATCTTTATATGCAAGGAATTCGATAAAAAACGCCGGTCCTTCAATTGTTTCAATACGGCTTTCATACTGTACCAACTCATTGTACTGCACTTTTCTTTTTTCTCGCCAATATATGAAGGCTTGAATCGCTTCTCTTTGTCTATTGATATTAGTAATACGTAATGCGTGGTTAAGACACTCTCTTTCTTGGATTCTCCATTGAATATTTTCTCTTTCAAGAGGATAAGCAATTCCTACTAATTCATTGGGAAAACGCTTTTCTTTCTTATGATATTGATGGCAATGAAAAAGCTCATGAATAAGGGTGGCGTATACTTCCTCTTTATTAAGATTATTTATGTCGACAATGGCTGTTACTTCATTTTCGAAAATTATTGAGGTAGAGCCCGTAAATTGATTGTTCCATGGGAGTATGACTTCTTGACCATTAAAATGCGGATGATGATATAAACAAACAGACTCATGATCATAATAGGCATAAGGTGAAGCGATAAAATGTGGCCAATAGTTTGGGAGCATTGTATGAATGGTAGTCACTTCAGTTAATTGTTGGTTGATCATAATCATCTCCTTCATTAGAAGTATTAGTAAATGATAATATATAAACCTAGTGCAATAATAGATAGGATAATCAGGATAATATATATAAGTGAAAGGTTTCTACTGTTTTTCTTTGTAGAAGATCGATAATTGTCATCACTGCGACTTGTCAATAACAAAGTACCAACAATAGCAACAATGAGTAAAAAGATTATAATGCCGTATAATACAGTCATGAGGTTCTCCTTTTCTCATACTTATTCAATCATCTAGGGGTATCTAGTCAAATGTCTTTCTTATGATTATAATGGAAGAGGTTGTATTTTTATAGCTATAGATTGTCACTTCTTTTTGAAGATATTGTGAAAAGGTTTACTTAAAAAGTTATAAATACTTTTTTAGTGTTACAATATAATTGAAATTTCTTATGGAAGGGAAAGTTCCTCTTGTTATGGAAAAAGGTATTAGCATGAATAATTCAATGCAGCAACTCGAAAAGCGTCAACCAATTACAAGAATTCTAGCTGCTACCATTAAAACAGGGATTATTAAATCCAATTTGTTTCCGATGTTCGCAGGGTTAACGCTAGCCTTATATACGTATGATTATAGTATTTTAGACAAGATACCAGCAATATTATTTGCCTTATTTGGCTCTATTTTTATTATCGGCTCTGCCGGTGCCTTCAATAATATTTATGATAGAGATATTGACTCTATCATGGAGCGTACGAAGACTAGACCAACAGTAACAGGAGATATCACTACTAAATCAGTGTTAATTCTAGCGACAGTGATGGGATTAGTAGGTATTATTTTGTTATCATTAGCAACTCCGCTAGCAGGATTGCTCGGTTTTTTAGGTTGGTTTTTTTATGTTGTACCTTATACTATGTGGACAAAAAGAAGAACCATTTATAATACGGAAGTTGGGAGTATCTCCGGAGCAATGCCTCCTTTAATTGGATGGGCTGCTATTCATCCAGATATTTTACACCCGGCAATATTAGGCTTGTTCGTCATTCAAGTTATTTGGCAAATGCCACATTTTTATGCGATTGCCATTCGTAAACATGATGACTATAAAGCGGCAAATGTTCCGATGTTACCTGTTGTAAAAGGAATACGTCGCACCTATTTACAGACAAATGTCTATCTTGTTTTGTTAATTTTAACAAGCTTTTTATTTTGGCCATTAAGCCCTGGGTTAACGCTTGTATCATTGTTACTTGGTATTGGTTGGTTAATTCTTAGTATCTATGGTTATAAGAAGATGGATCCGAAGAAATGGGCAAACGCTTTATTCGCCTATTCACTTATCCATATGACAGTCCTTTTTTCAACGGTAATTATTTATTCTTTAGTAGGGATTATTTTTAATTTGAAGTAATTAAGTATGCGATCTTAGCATCATTTGAACTCGAACAATACAGTGTTCGAGTTTTTTTATTTGCTGTGCAAGTTGGGCAGTGGGCAGTTCGATGTTTGTTCTTTCTAGTTCGCATTTAGTGCATGTGATGATGATCAGAATAGGGGGGGAACGCGTCAAAAATTCGTGTCGATGGTGAAAATTGATTGGAAAAGGTAAGAAACGCGTCAAAAACCCGTGTCGAGAGAAAAATTTGATTGGAAAAGACAAGAACCGCGTCAAAAATCCGTGTCGATGGTAAAATTTGATTTGAAAAGGTAAGAACCGCGTCAAAAATCCGTGTCGAGAGGAAAATTTGATAGGAAAAGGTAAGAACCGCGTCAAAAATCCATGTCGAGAGGAAAATTTGATTGGCAAAGGCAAGAAACGCATCAAAAATCCGAGTCGATGGTAAAATTTGATTGGCAAAGGTAAGAACCGCGTCAAAAATCCGAGTCGATGGTAAAATTTGATAGGAAAAGGTAAGAAATGCGTCAAAAAATCCATGTCGAGAGAAAAATTTGATTGGCAAAGACAAGAACCGCGTCAAAAATCCGTGTCGAGAGAAAAATTTGATAGGAAAAGGTAAGAAACGCGTCAAAAATCCATGACGGTAGAAAAAATTAATTGGATACCTGACGAGTAGGCGACTAAAAGTAGTGTCAAGTCGCCGAGTTATTTTCTTTAACCATTATTTATAGATCAGATGCTACCGGATCCTTCAGGTGAGCGAATTGAATTTTTCATCAATACAAATAGTTAATGGCGTAAAAGTAGCGCCCTGACTTCCGAATGTTTTAAGGTTTTCTTTCTTCCTTCTGTTTAATATTAACGATTGGCAGCTTAGAGGTATAATTCAGCATTTCTATCAACTGTTCCGTCATATGAGTCGGACTATATTTAAAGCCTCCTTTTACCCAGGATATAATAAGTCCATAGAGGCCATATACATGATAGTTTGTTAATAATTCATGATTAATGGCATTTGGGATATGATCAAAGCCAATTTCATCATAGGAAAGCTGTGTTAAAACGGAAATAATCTTATCTTGAAATCCAGAGAGTGCGTGAGAATGAATCATAACTGAATAGAAACTTCCGTATTGATATACATGTTCAAAAATCTTTACACTTGATGTTGTTAAATTTTCAATATGTAATTTTCCAATGCCGATATATGGTTCGCGATAGCTCCGAATAAGGTCATCTAGTATATCGTTAGTTAATTCTTCCAATAATTCTTCTTTCGTCTGAAAATGTTTATAAAAGGTGCCGCGATTTAAATCCGCTTTTTGTACAAGGTCAGTCACTGTGATTTTTTCAAACTCTTTTTCAGCCATTAGAGTAATAAGAGCATCTTTTAGCCCTTTTTTAGATTTATGAATTCTTCGATCATTTTTCATCAACAATTCACCTTCCCTTTGTTGATTAACTTTTATTAATATACAAGTGATAGCCAATGTATTTATTATTGAACAAATGCTATCTGTTTTGCATATTGTTACTTAAATTATAGAAGATTAAACTGAAAGAGTACAAACTATTTTGATAGCGCTTTAATGAAAGTGCATAAATGAAAGGGGTAATTTTCTATGAAACTAAAAGATCAAGTAGCCATTGTAACAGGTGCAGCATCTGGTATGGGAAAAGCAATTGCTGAGTTATACGCAAAAGAAGGTGCAAAAGTGGTTGCAGCCGATTTAAATAAAGAGGGTGTAGAAGCAGTTGTGGACACCATTAAATCAAATGGTGGTCAAGCAATAGCTCTTAGTGTGAATATTGCTAAATTAGATGAAGTTGAAGGAATGATTGATGCTGCGGTAAAAGAATTCGGTACGTTAGATATTCTAGTCAATAATGCAGGTATCATGGATGCAATGGAACCTGTAGGAGATATTACAGATGAAAAATGGGATCTTATCTTTGATATCAATACAAAAGGTGTGATGCGAGCTATGCGCAAAGCTATTCCGATTTTCCTCGAAAAAGGAAAAGGCGTGATTGTAAACACAGCTTCAACAGGCGGTTTAAACGGTGCGCATGCTGGTGCAGCTTACGGTGCATCTAAGCATGCAGTTGTTGGCTTAACAAAAAACACTGGTTTCATGTATGCAAAAGAAGGAATCCGTTGTAATGCTATTGCACCGGGTGGGGTGGCAACAAATATTGCGTCAGCCTTAAAACAACCAAATGAATTCGGAATGAGTCGTACAAGTTTAGCGTCTGCAGTCATGCCACGTGTTGGTACGCCGGAAGAAATTGCGAAAGTGGCTTTATTCTTAGCTTCGGATGAATCTAGCTTCGTGAATGGTACGGTCATTACTGCTGATGCTGGTTGGACAGCAGCATTCTAATATACTATTGATATTAATGGGTATAATACTTGTTTAAAGAGGATAGTTGAGTATAGAAAATATGCTCAATCTATCCTCCCTTTGTACAACAAATGGCCTCATTTACAATAACAACCAAAATCATTTATGGTTGTGCTAACGCTGTCTGTTGTTTTAGAACATAAATTTAGAAACTCTTTTTAAACCTCTATATACCCCTCTAAATAAGCTACAGCTTCTCCAGCTATTTTTACACTCTCACCTAAATCAGTACAATATAGTTTTCCTCCTCTTTCTGATAATTGTAATGCGATAAGCTTATCTTTATTCAATCTATCTTTCCAAAAAGGAACTAAAGTACAATGAGCAGATCCTGTAACGGGATCTTCGTCTACTCCAGCCTTTGGAGCAAAAAATCTTGATACAAAATCTACTTCTTTTCCTTTAGATGTCACTATTACACCAAAACCATCTAATTTTTTTAGTTCATCCATATTTAATTCAAGAGTTAAAATATCCTGCTCTGTCTCAAATACTGCCATGTAATCTCTAGATTTATAGACCTCTTCAGGTACTTTACCTAAGCCTTTAATCAAAGCTTCTGGGGGATTAGATTGTTTCCCTTTTCTTGAAGGGAAACATAAAGTATAAAGGCCGTCTTCATTAATAACCTCTAGAACTCCACTTTTAGTTGTAAACTTTATATTTTTTAAATTCTCATCTAAATATGAGTTTATGACATAAGCTGATGCTAATGTGGCATGCCCACATAAATCTATTTCTCCTTTTGGAGTAAACCATCTTAACTCATATTCATTCTCCTTTTTTACAAAAAAGGCTGTTTCAGATAAATTATTCTCATTTGCAATTTTTTGCATGAGTTCATCCTTGATCCACTCATTTAACGGACATACCGCCGCTGGGTTTCCTCTAAAACGTTCATTAGTAAATGCATCAATTTGATAAATCGGTATTCTCAATTCCAAAATCTCCTTTACAATGAGATACTTTTAAACATTCATAGAAATTTTATTACACCATTCATTTTAATTATAAATTATTCCTCAACTAATTTGCGCGGGGGAGTTTCTAATCAAACTGCTTATGGTATTTATAATTGAATAATAAAGATTGTCTTATTGTATTCGTTCATTCACAAAAACTTTTGTCGAGACAGTATTAAAGCAATTTATTACCGGTTATCCCACTATTCACGTGGCATGTGATAAACTAAAAATATTCAAAGTGGAGAGAAGTGTTCGAGATGAAACAGGAAGTAATTATTAAATATGTGCAGGTGACAAAATAATAGAGGTACGGGGGAATGTTAATTGGTATTAAATCATAGAGGGTTCGATGAATGGGCGAAGGATTATGATCAATCCGTAAGATTATCTGAGGGAAAAGAGGCTTATCCTTTTGCTGGTTATCAAGATGTAATTAATCTTGTATATCATATGGCAGGACATAAACCGTCATCAACCATTTTAGATGTAGGGTTTGGTACGGGGACATTAACAAAGCGATTGTACGCTGACGGCCATAACATCTATGGAATTGATTTCTCAAAAGAAATGATAGCCATTGCTAAGGAAAAAATGCCTAACGCTAATCTTTTTCAAAAAAATATGGAAGAAGGTCTTCCATTCGAATTTGAGAAGGAAAAATTTCATACCATTATCTCTACCTATGCACTTCATCATGTAACAGATAGAAAAAAAATTGAATGGATTCAACAGCTCTCCTTTTCGTTGCATGAAGGAGGGTCAATTATTATTGGAGATATTGCCTTTGAAACAAGAAGTGCGCATGATCAATGTAAAAACAGAAGTTATGAGGATTGGGATCATAGTGAATTTTATACCGTCTATGAGGAAATAAAGGAAGAATTAATAGCATTAAAGTTTAAAGTAGATTATAAGCAAATCTCTCATTGTGGAGGCGTATTATTAGTTCGACGTTAACTATATAACCCACTAAATTGAGAAAGGAATGAACCATGAATAAAAAGCAGAAGAGAATTGAGCAAATAACACGTTTGCATTCACCATTAAGATGTCCTATTTGTAAGGGAGATTTGAAGGTAGAAGACAATAGCCGACTAATCTGTAGCCACCTTCATAGTTTTGATATTACAAAGCAGGGCTATATCAACGTCCTAACTCATAAAGTAAACAGTCATTATGATAAGGAGTTATTTGAAGCAAGAAAACAAATCATCACAAAAACAAAACTATACAATCCGTTACAACAATTAATCATTTCGCATATAAAGGAGCTTAGTCCAGGACAGATGATTGCTGATGCTGGTTGCGGTGAAGGCTCGCATTTACATATGATCTTAGAAAAGCTAAATGTAACTGAGCAAAAGTATGTAGGAGTCGGTTTAGATATTGCTAAAGAAGCAGTTAAAATGGCAGCGGGCAATGATGATGAGTGGATATGGCTTGTTGGGGATTTGGCGAATCTACCCTTCACCGACCATTCTGTAGATGTGCTATTAAATATTCTATCACCTTCTAATTATCAGGAGTTTAAAAGGGTGTTACGAGAGGGTGGCATCGTAATTAAGGTTGTCCCCCGTCCTAATTATTTATTTGAGTTAAGAAGTGCGTTATCGAAAAATAATCACTATGATAATCAAGAGATACTACAATTGTTTAAAGAACATTTTCATGTTATCAGTCAAAAAAGTTTGCATTACACTGTAGAACTTAGTAGTGAAGAGAAGAAACAACTTGTAAAAATGACACCCCTCACATGGAGTGGGCAAGAAAATACGAAGAGGTTATTTATTGAGGGTGATCATAATCAAATTACGGTTGACCTTGAAGTGATCGTCGGAAAAATAAAATAAAATTGAAGCTGGTGGAAATACATTATAATCCCTGGATTTATTTAAACATTCTGCCTCATAGAGTCTAAATGAAGGGAGGAGGCAAGTATGCAAGATGAGATAATGGAAGCGTTAAGATTAAGAAAGCAAGGTGAATGGTTATTATCTAATCAGCTTTTTTTGAAGATGTTGGAATCTTTTCCCGATGATGCAAACCTTTTATACCAAAGTGCTTGGAGTTACGACTTGCTCGGTGAAGAAAGAAAAGCCGTGCCCCTCTATGAAAAAGCCATTCAAAAAGGATTGAAAGAGGACCTGGAAGGGGCTTATATTGGTTTAGGCAGTACACTTAGAACGTTAGGAGAATATGAAAAATCTAAAGCAGTATTAGAGGAAGGATTCCATCAATTTCCCCATAACGGAGCACTAGTGACATTTTTAGCGATGACTTTATATAACTTAGGGGAACATGAATTAGCGATGAATCATTTGTTGAGATTATTGGCTAATACTTCAAGGGATGAATCAATTACTGCTTATCAAGAAGCGATTCATTTTTATCGCGAGCAATTGAATAAAACATGGGAGTAGGTAAGCATCGAATGATTAATATAGCAGAGTTACAAAAAGAGGTTGGACAATTTAGTAAAGAAAAAGGCTTTGATAAAAACAGCGTCGAGGCTCGTGCACTCTTTCTAATGACGGAGGTAGGTGAAGTGGCAAAGGAAGTATTATCACTTTCATGGGAAGAGGATAAGGAAGTGGTGAAAGAACGCCTAGGTTTAGAGCTATATGATGTAGTATGGAATGTGTGCGAGCTAGCGAATAAATTAGATATAGATTTAGAGAAAGCCTTTGTACAAAAGAGTGAAATTAATCGCAGCAGAACTTGGGAATAAAAAAAGTGGTTGAATGAAAATCAACCCCTTTGAATAATTAGTAATGATCTTGAATCGTGAAACGAATGGAAAAGGTTGTCCCAGAAGAGTCTGTAGTAAAATCAATATTAGCATTATTTCTTTTGGCAATGGCAAACGAGATAGCTAGCCCTAGACCAGTTCCCTTTTCTTTTGTTGTAAAAAAGGGGGTAGAAATCTTGTTCATTACTTCAGGGGCAATTCCTGTACCTTCGTCTGTTATAGATAATACGACTTGACCACGATCTAAGTATGTACTGATATGTATAGATGCTTTCGCATGCATTGCATCTAAAGAATTATTTACCATATTAATAATTAATTGACGAATCTCGTTTTGATCTAAATTTAATAGTGGTAAAGGGTGCAGCTGAAGATGGATTTTTTTATTTTCTTTAATGGCTCTCGTCTCTAGCAATGGATAGATAGATTGAATAATTTCGTTGAGATGTTCCTTCTCTTTTCGACTAGGCTTATTCTTGGCCATATCTAGAAATTCACTAATAATGGAATTGACACGATCAATTTCATTAATCATTAATAGAAAAATTTCTTGGTATTTTAGTAAATCTTCATTTTTTTCTACTAACTGAAGAAAGCCTTTCACAGTTGTTAGTGGATTACGCACTTCATGCGCTACACCAGCTGCCATTTCCCCAATCAACCGTAATTTTTCATAATAAGCTCTTCTTTCATTTTCTTTCTTCGTCTCTGTTATATCCTGCATAATCACTAGAAGACCTTTTGTATCGGGTATTGTTTTCACTTTAAAATAATTAGTATTTGCGTATGAGAGGTCAAAACTAATCCCTCTTTGCTTCTTGTATGATTGATATAACTGTTTACATACTTTCCTACATAAATCTGGTATAGCCTCACAAATATTTCTGCCTAGTATTTCGTCTTTTACGATATTAAACATATTTTCTGCTGAACGATTAACAAATAAAAGTTGCATATCCTTGTTTAAATAATAGCAGCCATCAGAAATATTTAGGAGTATCTGGTGGAGGTGAATATTATTTAATCGATTCTCTTCGGGCAAGATAGAAAAGTTCTTTGTCGTAGTCATCTGATGTAAAATCGCTCCTCTCAAATGATTGTTAGTTTAATAGAGAGGCTAAGAGAATTACTCGAAGCCTCTTTATAAAACAATACTTCTCTATTCTATTGTGATGGAGTATAGACCAAATCCATTATTACTTGGCCCAATATATTGAATGGGGCTATTTTCATTAAGTAAATCTTTAGCCTCTATGGACGATTCAAATTGAATATTTGGTGTATTTAAAACAGACGTGAATGTCCAGTTATTATCTGCCGTAGGATCGATGGTGCCTTGCTCAAGAATGTAATCAATGATTACTTGTCTGTTTTCATCTGGATACATAGTAACTGATTGTTGGTTTCTTACACCTGGGAACTGCCCACTTGCGCGATAATTATTAGTCGCTACAATGAAGTTTTGCTCAAGATTAATCGGTGAACCATTATAGCTTAAACCTTTGATTCTATTCGCATTTTCATTGATCAACTTTCCTTCAGTATCATATTTGGCAGGCTCTGTTACATCAATTTCATAAGTGACTCCGTCTATCACATCAAAGTTATATGTTGGAAATTGCTCATTTATTAAAGGTTGTGTTTGTTCCTCACCAGGTAAGATTTGATTAAACTGACCAGCAGACATTTCTAACCATTCTTTTATATCAGCGCCGGTGACTTTAATGGCTGCAACCGTGTTTGGATACAAATATAAATCAGCGACATTTTTAATCGCTATCGTTCCTTCAGGTATATAAGTATAATAATTTGCTCCATTACGTCCGCCAGCTTTAAAAGGAGCTCCAGCAGATAAAATCGGAGTACCCTCTTCTGGTGTGCCAGCTAGTTGTTTTTCTAAATACCATTTCTGTGCATTTGTAACAATTTGAATGGAGGGATCATCTTTTATTAATGCAAAGTAACTATGAATATTGGCAGTCGTATTGCCAACAGGTTGTCTTACATATTCTAAAGTTTGTGCATGAGAAAGTTGGATGGCATCGAGTATGTCTGGATCGGCAATTGTATTGGTTTCGCTTTCTGAATTATATACGCTTCGCAATTCAGACTGGACATTGTTTACTTTCCAATGTCCAAAGGAAGTGGTAAGTGATAAATCAATGACGCCTAAATGATTACCCCAGTTACCAGGCATAACAACGGGTACACCATTAATTGTCCCTTTCTCTTCATTCACTCCTGGTAAGTCTGAAAAGTCTCCTGGAAAGAGCTTATGGTTATGACCAGAAATAATAGCATCGATTCCTTTTACCTTTGTTAGCGCATATGTAGCATCTTCATCCATCTCTGTATAATTTTCCGTTCCCATTCCAGAATGAGCGAGGACAATAACTAGATCGGCACCGGCTCTTTTCATTTTAGGAATGGTTTCTTTAACAGATTGGACGATATCTTTCGTATAGACTTTCCCTTCTAAATTCGCTCTATCCCATTCAGTTATTTGTGGTGTCACAACACCAGTTACACCGATATTTAATAAGTGAGGAAATCCCCTCTCATCTCTTACTATTTTTCTAATGATTTTGTATGGCTGGAAATACTGCTTTTCCTTCCCTTTCCCTTTTTTTACGTGATAGACATTGCTGTTCACATAAGGGAAGGGGGCATCATTTAATGTTTCATTTAAAAATGATAATCCATAATTAAATTCATGATTCCCTACAGTAGCAGCATCATAATCTAGAAGCTTCATAGCTTGGAATACCGGATGTAATTCTCCAGGTTTGATCGGATTGATCTTAGCTTTATAATCCCCTAATGGATTCCCTTGAATCAGATCACCATTGTCGAAAAGAAAGCTATTGCTCTCCTCCGTCCTTGCTTCTTTAATTAATGTGGCTGTTTTTGCTAGTCCGAAATCCTCCACTTCTTTGTCTTGATAATAATCGTAGTTGGAAAGGTTGGTGTGAATATCAGTCGTCCCCAATAAGCGAATATCTACTTTGCTTTTAAAAGGATTTGGAAAATGATTCGTTTCTGCTGCCTCTGCCTGATAAATTCTTGGTAAAGAAGAAATTACGAGGATAATAGTAAGACATAAAAAAGTAATTTTCCTTATCAAAATCGACACAACTCCTCTGTATTCATTTTTTAATCTTCACTCGAAACCATATAATAAATAATCTATTTTTCAACATAATAGTAACTATTTTCTATTTTTTTTGATAGAGGAGAAAAGAAGGGTTTTTGTTATAGAATTTCCTTAGAATAACAAAGAAGAACAAGAATTTTTGTATAATGGGGGACTTTTATCGTGAGTATTTCCAAAAAAATAGTTCAAATGTTTTCTTCATTTCTTTTTCAGTGCATCATCACGATTACTTAGATTTTTTTGATGGAATTCAGTTTAGTTATTAATATTAACGATGTTCGAATGCAAAATATGATTCTAAGTAAAAGGAGAGGATATTTTAAAATGCCGTTGCATAGGATGGTAAAGTAGCTTTTACTGAATGATATATAAGGGGGTTGGACGAGCATGATGTATGATTGTATCATTATAGGCGGTGGTCCTGCGGGGTTAAGCGCAGCTTTAGTATTAGGTCGAGCAAATAGAACTGTACTGATACTTGATCATCATCGTCCGAGGAACCGATTTACCACCTATTCACATGGTTTTTTGACACGTGATGGCATAGAAGTAGAACAGTTTAGACAGACAGCTTATGAGGAAATCATGCATTACCCTTCTGTTACAATAAAAAATCATGAAGTAATCCATGCAAGGAAAAATGACCAATCTTTCGTTATAGTGACGTTAGATAAAGAAGTATTCGAAGGAAGAAAAATCATCGTTTCAACCGGAATTAGAGAAAGACTACCCCAAATTAAAGGATTAGCCTCTTTGTATGGAAAAAGTGTGCATAATTGTTTTTATTGTGATGGTTGGGAGTTGAGAGAGAAGAAAATTTCTGTTTTATACGATCATCTTGGTTCGCTACATTTGATCAAACTTATTCATCAAATAACTAAACATATAGTAGTATGTACTAATGGTTTTCCGATAGATAGTAGAACAAGGGATCAGTTACAAAGTAAACAAATCCTTATCATAGATTTTCCGATTAAGGAATTAGTTGGAGAAGCAGGAAGTCTTTCTGCTATACTCTTTACAAATGGTAGAACTGAAAGGGTTGATTCCCTTTTTGTCAGTCCAAGATGGGAACATAATGGCACCATTTTATATGGATTAGGCTGCAAGAAAGATGTAAATGGTAGAGTAGTTCGTGATACTCATAATCGGACGACTATATTTGGTGTGTATGCGACTGGTGACGCTGCATTTATATCTCCTTCTCAAGTAGCGATTGCTGTTGGCGATGGTTCGCGTACTGCTATAACAGTTTCAGGTGATTTGGCAAATGAGGATTTTAAATAAAATTTCATTTGGCTCACGTTTTTTGTAGGTTATTGTTTGTCCCCCTTTCATACCCTCCCACAATTTCTTCATAAAAAATAATCGATTCCTTACATTCTTTATTGTTATTTTTTTATTAAAGTACGAATTATTGGGACATATGTCCTTTTCAAAAAATGTTTGTTATCTTTAAATAAGAAAAGGAATGAAGAGGAGATGGGTGTTGGACATGAGTCGAGTGGACGTTCAGTTTTATATGGATAAATATAATCTGCACGAGGTGTTACCGGAAAGGCTGTATCCTCATCTGAGCTTGCATACTGTAGAAAAGGGAGAGCAGCTTTGTAGACAAGGAGAACAGGCGAAGGCATTGTACATCGTAGTAAAAGGAAAAGCAAAAGTATTTACAACATCTATGGAAGGAAAAACACTTGTACTTTCATTTCAAACACCGATTGAGTTGATCGGGGATATTGAATATATCCAAAACATTGATATTATCAATACAGTTGAAGCGGTATCTTCAGTAACAGTTATAAAAATCCCATATAAATTTCTCCGTAAACATTGCGAACAATATTCACCGTTTCTTATGTTTTTGCTAAAGGTTATTACGGATAAATTTAATGCAAAGTCAAATTTTTTAAAATTGAATGTGCTTTATCCAGTAGAAGTCAGACTAGCTAGCTATTTATTATCGCATTCATTTGATGAGGAACACTCATTAGTGACGGGTATGCATAGTACAAAAAATTTAAAAGATACTGCTAATCTCATTGGAACGAGTTATCGCCACTTAAATCGAGTGATTCAACAGTTTAGTGAACTTGGTTTAGTTGAAAGAAAAGACAAATGGATTCAGATTAAAGATTGGGAGGGCCTGCGGGAAATGGCTGGTTCGTCCCTATATGAATGAAACAACAGGAGAGGCTATATATGAAAAAGTATCAATATTTAT
The DNA here is from genome assembly GCF_034651445.1 of Cytobacillus sp. OWB-43. Lineage (NCBI taxonomy): Bacteria > Bacillati > Bacillota > Bacilli > Caryophanales > Bacillaceae > Cytobacillus > Cytobacillus sp. OWB-43. Next base: position 190,325 of record NZ_JAYEFF010000003.1, read on the forward strand.
TTTTTGATGTGGACGACACATTATTAGATTTTAGACATACGGAAAAAAGGGCATTAGAGCGTTTGTTTGAACAAGAAAATATCGTATTAACTGATGACATAAAAGGGGATTATCACCGCTTTAATAAAGGGTTATGGCATGCGCATGAACGGGGAGAGATTGGCAAAGAGGAACTTTTAAACACGAGATTTACCGAGTTCTTCCGACTTCATGGAAAGCAAGTAGACGGCTTAACAATGGAACGGAGTTACCGCAATTTCTTATCCGAAGGACATGAACAATTAGATGGAGCGCTTTCGCTTATTCAACAACTATCGACACAATATGAACTTTTTATTATGACGAATGGTGTAGCGCAAACGCAAAATCGCAGGTTACGTGATTCCGGGTTGTTTCCTTATTTTAAAAATATCTTTATCTCAGAAGAAACTGGTTTTCATAAGCCTATGAAAGCATACTTCGATTATTGTTTCCAGCGTATAGATCAGTTTAATTGTGGAAAAGCACTCATTATTGGTGATTCTTTAGTAGCTGATATAAAAGGTGGTCTTGCTGCTGGAATGGATGCTTGTTGGATGAATGTTGCAAAAGTAGCTAATGACACAGACATTACACCCACTTATGAAATCAATAAGTTAGTCGAGCTCTTACCTATATTAGAAAGGAGGGAGTTCATTGACTCATAATCCAAAGGGTAAAGAACGATTGATACTAGCATTACTTTTAGGGATGCTAGCGACATTAGGACCATTAAATATAGATATGTATTTACCAAGCTTTCCGAGTATTGCTTCGGACTTAGAGACATCGGCTTCTATGGTCCAATTGAGTTTAACGGCTTGTTTAATTGGTTTGGCTTTTGGACAATTGGTGATTGGACCGATTAGTGACGCAAAAGGAAGGAGAAAACCACTTTTAATTTCTATTCTACTTTTTGCTGGTGCCTCTTTTTTATGTGCAGTTGCCCCTAATATTACAACCCTTGTTATTGCAAGATTTTTGCAAGGAGCTACTGCCTCTGCGGGAGTTGTCTTATCGAGAGCGGTTGTTAGAGACACATTTAGTGGAAGAGAACTAACGAAATTTTTTGCGCTATTGATGGTCATTAATGCGGTTGCTCCGTTAGTCGCTCCCATTGCAGGGGGAGGCATTTTGCTTTTTCCTTCTGCGAGTTGGCATTGGATATTTATAAGCTTAGGAATCATAGGTTTAATCATTTTCTTAATTGTATTTTTAAAACTTAAGGAATCCTTACCTGTAGAGAAGCGTAGACCAAGCTCTTTGAAATCCACGTTTCGGACAATGGCAGAGTTGAGTACAGACCGTTCTTTTATTAGCTATGCTTTAATCGTTGGATTTGTTCATGGAGGAAGTTTTGCTTATGTCTCAGGTACACCGTTTGTTTATCAAGGGATTTATGGTGTTTCACCGCAAGTATTTAGTATTCTATTTGGCATAAATGGACTTGCAATTATAACCGGGAGCACCATCGTAGGTCGTTTAGGTGGAAAAGTGACAGAGAAAAAATTGTTAAAAATCGCGGTCACAGTCGCTGCATCGTCGACATTATTCTTACTTTTGATGACGATTATAAAAGGACCGCTTGCATTAATCGTCATTCCAATCTTTATTTATATGCTCTCAATGGGAATGGTTTTGACAAGTTCGTTTACATTAGCAATGGAATTCCAAGGACATCGTGCAGGCAGTGCAAGTGCCATTTTAGGAATGCTTCCTCTTGTGGTAGGAGCGACGGTTTCTCCATTAGTAGGGTTGAATGAATCAACAGCTATACCGATGGGAGCCATTTTGTTCGTTACATCCTTTATTGGTTTTACCCTCTTCTTCACTGTTGCCAATCGTGATGAAAAGACACAAATAAATGTATAGAAGCATAGGATGAATCATTCATCTGAACAAATTGGACTGCATCTCAATTGTTAGAATCTAACAAATGGAGGTGCAGTTTCTTTATGGACAAATGATAGGAAGAATATGGAGGGGAACTCTTCTTATTAGAATTTGAGCACCTATTTAAAAAGTCATGGAAAATCTGCACAGATTGAACTTGTATTGATTAATCAATAGTTACGAAAAGGTATAAAGTGGGTAGGTAATGGAGGAGTTAAGTAGGTTTAGGGCATAGGAAATTAGAAGTTTTCTTTGTCATAGAAACATCTATGGATCAAATAAATGTCTCGCTCAAGCAATAAAAGGACAAGTTTTTTAAAGACTACGGATTCTAGAAAGTTTTTTTGACATTGGGAAACCACCACATTTAATCGACAACTTGATCAGTATCGATCACTTCTTGCAAAAGAGAGATATGTTCATCGATAATATGAATTCTTGGATCTTGGGGGTTAGTAATATGTTTTTTCATATCTTGCAAAAAATGCAATTCTCTTTCCATCAATTGTCTTTCTATTGAATCAAGCATATATGAAAACTCCTTTTTAAAGAAAAATAATAGAGGTTGTCCCTTCTTTCTATTATTATATGCACGGCAGTCTATTATATACATTACATTATTGCCACCTTTATTATTATACCTATATTTTTTTCCTAGATACAGTGCAAATTTCCTGATTGATAGTGAAGAAAGAGAACTTCATTTAATTTTCAATTTTTCTTTAAGTAAAGAAGGAGTATTTCAATCAGAGCAGGAATGAGTATAGTTTAAGTAATAATAGAGAGGAAGATGTGAAGTGAATCAAGTTTTATTAATAATTGATGCACAAGAAGCATTAATTGAGGGGGAAAACGGTCAAACGCCCGTCTATCAAAAAGAGCAGCTGATTACTAAAAAAAATATATTAATTGAACAAGCGGAGAAAAATGATATTGACGTTATATTTGTAAGAGATCTAGATGTAGGCGGTGGGAGTGGAGATGGCTTTCAAGTACATCACTTAATTAAGGTACCTGAAAAATCTTCCAAAAAAATGTTTAATAAACTTGCGACGAATGCTTTTTACGAAACTGGTTTATTAAATTACCTAAAAGAGAGGAATATTCAACATCTAATTATTGCAGGATGTCAAACGGAATATTGTATTGATACAGCTGTCCGATATGCAACTGTTAATGGTTTTGATGTTACTTTAATTAAAGATGGACACTCGACAATTGATTCAACAGTTTTACCTGCTGAGAAAATAATTGCTCACCATAATCAAACCCTTCATGGTCACTATAATGTTGATCATTTTTCAGTCGTAAGAGGTAGTCATGAAGCTGTCTTTATCCCACCTCACAATGAATACAGGAAGGAGTGGGCAGTTGAGCAAGAGCAACTAAAATAAGAAACTTATCCTTACTGAGTTGCCAAGAGAGTCTGCCCTACTAAATATTTGTTGAGCAGACTCTCCTAGTCAAACATCGCCGACTACCATTGTCATATGTTGAGGTAAGATAGAAATTGAAGTGGGTGTTTCGGCAATTAATTCTCCATCACAATCAATTTTTTGAATTGGTTGAGCTTCTATCTTTAATGATTTTGTTCGGAAATAGACGATTTCATCATTATTTTTATCTGGATAATCGTCTTTTACTTGTGATTGGAACCAGGTCCAAAAATTTTGCATACTGGCTTGTTTAATAATTAACACATCAAGTAAGCCATCTTGGATATTTGCTTGAGGAAAGAAGGATTGCATACCGCCTAAATAAGAACCATTTCCTATTACCACCATGACAGCATCATCATCATAGGTGCAATGATCACTTTCAATTTTTAAATGGAAGACTTCGTTTTGAAAAATAAGCTTAGACGCTTGAATATAGTAAGACATTTTACCAAGTTTTTTACTATTATTATCCATTTGCTCTGATACTTTTGAAATTAAGCCAATTCCCCAGAAGTTCAAAAAGTATTGATTATTAAAAGTACCGATATCTATTTGTTTTATCTTTTTTTCTTTAATCTGTTTAGCGGCTAATATTGGTTCTTGACTTATGCCAATGGTTCTTGAAAAATCATTACATGTGCCTCCAGGTAAGATAGCAAATGCTGGTCTCTCTTGCAATGGTGCTAATGCATTGACTAGTTCAAAGATTGTTCCATCTCCGCCAGCGCCGATAATTAAATCCACTGAAGACGCAAGTTTTTCCACGTATTTAGCGCCGTCACCCTCCTGTTTTGTTTGATATATTTTCACATTTGTAAAAGTTTCTTTTAATTCTGTTTCAATTTCTTCAATTTGATTCATTAATTTCTTGTTCCCTGCATTAGGATTTAAAATAATCGCTACAGTATTCATAACTACATTCCCCCTTTCATATGTACATACTTCCCGTTTTATTTGTAAATGTAGCATGAAATAGAAAAAAATATATTATTAATTCGAGATATTTCACTTGAAGATAAATCATTTGAGTGGTAAAGTGATAAATATAACGAGGTGACTTTAAAAATGAAAAAGCATACTTTAGGGTCTTTATTATGGATGAGGATAGCTAGATTTACACATCAAAGTAACTTATTATCTAATGAGTTTTTAAAAAAATATCAATTAACTGCTTCCCAATTTGATGTTCTTACACAGGTAGCAGCTTACGAACCCATTACCCAACAAGAGCTAGCTGATAAATTAACCGTAAGCCAAGGGGGGGTATCTAGAATGCTTTCAAAACTAGAAAAAGAGGGATTGATTATAAAAGAAGTAAAATGGAAAACAAAAAAAATTTCTCTTACAGCAAAAGGGAAGACAAAACTAGCTGCTGCATATGAGGCTCAATTACATTTTCAAACCTCCTTTTTTGATGAATCACTATCACAGGATGAGCAGAAGATTCTTTATCAGTTATTATCAAAACTACAAAAAAATAGTGATCAGAAGAAAAAATCCATTATATAGGAGAGGATTAAATGACGTACATTGCAGGTCATCATCATACATCGATGATTACAAAGGATGCGAATAAAAATAATCACTTTTATAAGAATATACTTGGTTTAAGACGGGTTAAAATGACTGTAAATCAGGATGATCCCTCTATGTATCATCTGTTTTTCGGAGATGAAATCGGAAGTCCAGGCACAGAATTAACATTTTTTGAAATACCGATGGCAGGTAGAACCCATAAAGGAACAAATAGTATTACCCGCATTGGATTACTTGTTCCATCCTATGAGAGTTTACTGTTTTGGTCTGAACGTTTTAAGCAATTAAAAGTAAAACATGGAGAAATTACAGAATATACGCAACGCCCCAGTCTATCATTTGAAGATCCCGATGGCTTGCAATTAGTGCTTATTGTCTCTGAGCAAAGCCTGTCATTTTGGAGAGGTTGGTCTCAATCACTTATCCCTAAGGAGCATCAAATTATGGGCATGGGCCCAGTTGAAATGACAGTGAGAAGACCCGAGAAGTTACAGGACACGCTAGTGAATATGTTTGGCTACTCTATTTCTTATCGAGAAGAAAAATTAACGGTCTATCAATCATTAGCAGGAGAACCGTTCGGTGAAATTGTGGTGATTGAAAAAGATGGACCAGATGAGAGACCAGGACGAGGTAGTGTTCATCATTTAGCAATCCGAGTAAAAGACGAAGAGGAACTGAAATATTGGGAAAGTAAAGTAAGAGAAAAAGGTTTTTTAACAAATGGTATTATCGATCGCTATTATTTTAAAAGCCTATACTTTAGAGAATCTAATGGTATCCTTTTTGAAATTGCGACAGATGGTCCCGGGTTCACAATTGATACCGATCTCGTGCATTTAGGAGAAACTTTAGATCTTCCGCCATTCCTCGAAGAACGCCGAGAAGAAATAGAAAAGATGCTTAAACCTATAGAGGAGAATGAATAATGGAAAAATACCGGATAAATAAAGAGAATGGTCTGGAGTTCGGCTTGTACTCATTGGGTGATCACATTCCTAGTGGTAAAACAGGCAAACGAATATCCGCGCAAAAGAGACTAAATGAAATCATTGAGGCAAGTCAATTAGCTGAAGAAGCAGGTATTGATGTATTTGGCCTAGGTGAGAGCCATCAAACTTATTTTACAACTCAAGCACATACCGTTGTACTTGGTGCGATTGCCCAGGCAACGAAAAAAATAAAATTATCAAGTTCAGCAACAGTATTAAGTGTATCTGATCCTGTTAGGGTATATGAGGATTTTGCTACAATTGACTTGCTTTCAGGTGGCCGTGCTGAAATTGTCGCGGGTCGAGGTTCTAGAGTAGGAGCTTATCAATTATTGGGTATAGACTTGGCTCATTATGAAGATATCTTTGAGGAAAAGTTGGCTTTATTAAAGCAACTGAATGAGGAAGAAAGGGTGACATGGTCGGGAAGATTCCGTGCGCCATTAGATAATGCTGAAGTGCTTCCACGACCTCTGAATGGTTCACTTCCTATTTGGAGAGGTGTTGGCGGTCCACCAGCTAGTGCCGTTAAAGCAGGTAAAATGGGCATTCCAATGGTATTAACAACATTAGGTGGTCCAGCAGATAATTTCAAAATATCGGTAGATGCTTATCGCCAGACGTTAGAGGAGAATGGATTCCAAGCCAACCAATATCCAATTGCAACAACGAGTTTGTTTTATGTTGCAGATACAACTAGAGAAGCGCTTGAAGGAATGTATCCTTATCTAAATGGTGGCTTTCAAGCGATCAGAGGTGGAGGGGGTTACCCTATTCAGCAATTCACACAAGCGCCGGATGTAAGGGATGCTTTAATGGTTGGGAGTAAGCAGCAAATTATTGAGAAAATCCTCTATCAATATGAATTATTTGGGATGCAAAGGTTTTTAGCACAAATCGATTTTGGTGGAGTACCTTTCGCTGATGTAATGAAAAATATAGAGATTATTGGGAATGACATTATTCCAGCAGTGAAGAAGTATACAAGAGAAGAAGAAAAGTCGTCCGAAAGTTAATAGAAGCAAAGAAGCCACCCTATTGAAGGTGGCTTCTTTTTATATCTTATCAGTATCGATAATATTCATCTCTTTTATATGATTTTTTGCCTCTTGATCACCTAATTGATAGATCATCTCATAAAGACGCATCAAAATTTGATCATATTCAGGGTTAGGCGATTTTTTATGATACTCAAGAAAAGGAACTTGAGCTCTAGCAAAGGTTTTTAACTCTGCATTATAGTTCTCATCTAAAAAGCGGTTTAGCTCAGCAATTTCAGCACCTGTTGCATATACTCTAAACTGCCAATCATGACCATCCATTGTGTCAAGTATTGTACCGTTTTCAAGGTTGATATAGTAAGCTTCTCTATTACCGTCCATTTAAACCTCTCCTTTTTCTCGGATAGTCATGTTATTCCCTGTTGGACTTGTAGATAAACAAACTATTAAATAACTATTTTTATTAGTATGCCATTGAATCAGTTGTTTTTAACTTAATTGTTCTAAATATCGGTATAATGTAGATTTACTGATCCCTGTTTGTTCTTTAATTTCTAATAAAGTGAAATTTTTTGTTTGATACATTTCGATCGCTTTTTTAACATTCTCATCAGGCTTTTTTGGTCTACCACTCGATTTTCCATTTTCTTTTGCTTTTGTTAATCCCCTTCTGGTATTTTCACTGATTACGTCACTTTGAAAGGAAATAAGCTTATTTAACATTGGTAAGAAATGCTTACCCGTTTCATCACTTGTATCGATTTCTTCATGTATTGCTTGGAAAAAGATTTTTCGCTCATCTAACTCATTTAATAATTCTGCGAGATGATTAGTGGAGTCAGCCAATACGTTCAGTCTAGCGACAATCACTGTATCACCTTTTTGCAAATGGTTTAATAAATCCTTTAATTTATTTCTTCTTTTTGGTGAGGTATGTGCTTCTTGAAAGTATATATCGCAATCTTTTAAGTAAGTATATTGCTCATCTATATCTAAATCATGTAGAGGTCGTAAATATCCCGCGAACATAATCATTGCTCCTTTTCTTCTTAAAATGAATAAGAACTAATAGTTGCATACGTAATTAAAGATATCATATCACATCACCTGAAAATTTCTTGATATGACATAATTAATCCCAAAAACGTTCCTTTATGAAACTTTTTGTGTTAAAATCTTCTCATTGCCTAAAAAAAGACGTGAATGAGGTGTTTAGGATTGATCACATGGAAAGAACAGTGGTTTTCAAATATTAGAGGAGATATTTTATCAGGCATTGTAGTTGCACTCGCACTTATCCCAGAGGCAATCGCCTTTTCTATTATAGCTGGTGTTGATCCAATGGTAGGGTTATATGCATCTGTTTGTATTGCTATTATTATCTCTGTTACAGGTGGGAGACCCGGAATGATATCTGCAGCAACTGGAGCAATGGCACTCTTAATGGTTCCTTTAGTAAAAGAATACGGTTTGGATTATTTACTTGCTGCAACTATTTTAACAGGAGTCATTCAGTTTTTATTCGGTGTATTTAAAATAGCTAAGGTAATGAAATTTATCCCGAGAGCAGTCATGATGGGGTTTGTTAATGCACTTGCCATTCTCATTTTTATGGCTCAGGTGCCCCATATTTTAGGAGAGTCTTATATGACTTTCATCTTTTTAGCTATTACTCTTTTAATTATTTATATTGTACCAAGATTTATCAAGGTCATACCGGCTCCACTCATTGCGATCGTTTTCCTTTCAGCAGCCGCTATCTTTTTTCAAGCTGATATGAAAACGGTCGGGGATTTAGGAGCGATTTCACAAACATTACCAAGCTTCTTCATACCGAATGTCCCATTTAATTTAGAAACATTGATGATTATACTCCCCTTTTCTGTTGCTTTGGCAATTGTTGGGTTGCTTGAGTCATTATTAACTACTCAAATTGTTGACGATATGACTGATACTGTTGGAGATAAGAATAAAGAAGCAAGAGGGCAAGGGATTGCTAACTTTGTAACGGGTTTCTTTGGGGGAATGGCAGGTTGTGCAATGATTGGACAATCCGTTATCAATGTGAAGTCGGGTGGTCGAGGACGTCTATCAACGCTTATAGCTGGACTTGTATTAATGTTTTTAATCCTTGTGTTAGGAGGAGTCGTTGTCCAAATTCCAATGCCTGTGTTAGTAGGTATTATGGTTATGGTCTCTATAGGTACCTTTGATTGGTCTTCTTTTGCTTATTTGAGAAAGGCACCATTATCTGATTCGTTAGTGATGTTAGTTACAGTCGGGATCGTTGTGTACACACATGACTTATCTAAAGGTGTTATTGCAGGTGTCATATTAAGTGCTATATGCTTCGCAGCGAAAATATCAAAGGTAAAAATAACAAAGACAATCGACCACACAAATTGTTTAACAAATTATCAGGTTCAAGGCCAAATATTCTTTGTCTCTGTTGATGCTTTTTTAGAAAAAATAGATTTTGACGTAAAAAAAGAGACGATTGTATTTGATTTCACTCAAGCTCATATTTGGGATGATTCAGGTGTTGGTGCGTTGGATAAAGCGATCTTGAAGCTCAAAGAAAACGGAAATTCCGTTAAAGTTCGAGGTTTAAACGATGATAGTGAACAAATAGTTAAGCGATTAGCTGTCAGTCAACATGAGATACAAAAGAGTTAGGTAAACTATATCATCATTTAAGATGTGTAAAAAAGTTGCGAGATGCTCGGCACTCGCAACTTTTTAATTGTATAAAGTAATGATAAGTTTTTTTCCCTTATCTTTGAGTTAAAAGATAATTCATAATTATTTTTTAATGAATGATTTTCATTCATTATTTCTAAAATCTATTGTCGTCACTAATCACCCCATGATAAAATGCAGTGGTGCCCCAAATAGAGAGCGAATTGAATGATGGAGGATAGAAGCCATGAAAAAATATATATGGGATAGTATTGTCATTGTCTTTGGTGCGTTTCTTTTTGCATTAGCTATTAATCTGTTTGTCATCCCGAGTGAACTTAGTGAGGGCGGAGTTACTGGATTGACAATTATATTCTATTATCTTTTTGAATGGTCTCCAGGATTAGTGAGTTTCATATTAAATGCCATTTTATTGATTGCAGGTTATAAATTTTTAACGAAACAAACCGTTATATATACGATTATTGCTGTTATTTCGCTTTCTCTTTCCTTACATTTAACTGAAGGGTGGAACATTGATTCGAATGAGATATTAGTTAATGCCATTTTTGGAGGAATATTCTCTGGAGTTGGTATCGGATTAATTATTCGTGTTGGTGGTACTACAGCTGGAACAACCATTCTTGCGAAGATGACAAATAAGTTTTTAGGATGGAGTATTAGTTATAGCTTATTATTTTTTGATATTCTTGTTGTCTTAAGTTCTTATTTCATTATTGGTGCAGAGAAAGTAATGATTACACTTATTATGTTATATGTCGGTACAAAAGTGATGGAGCTTATTATTGAAGGATTAAATCCTAAAAAGGCTGTCACAATTATATCAAAAGAGTCAGACACGATTGCCCAACAAATCAATCAAAAACTCGACCGTGGAGTAACAGTAATGAACGGAAGAGGATATTATACAAAGCAAGCAAAGGAAGTACTATATATTGTCATTAGTAAACAAGAAATTATGAAATTGAAAAAAATTGTTTTAGCAACGGATCACACAGCCTTTGTTGCCATACATGATGTACGCGATGTGTTTGGTGAGGGGTTTGGAGATATGTCAAAAGGATGAGAAGTCGGCGATGAGCTGGCTTTTTCTTTTGGAAAGTTGAAAGTCTATAATATGTTGGAGTATTAGAGTGTAACCATTTAGAATATGATTCTCAAAAAAGGAGAGACTACGGCTCTCAGGAGAAGCGTAGTTACCTCAAGTGTCTTAAAGAAGTCAAACTTGTTGAAAAAGCAGAAGAGCTTAGCGCAACCGTCTTATATAACCGTAATTTAGAACACTAAAAGGAAATTGACTTTTCTATAGAGACGAAAGTGGCATATATTTGCAAATTGAAAAGATGAGCTAACTGATAGGCAAATTCGGCGTGAATCATGTAGAATAGGAGGGATGGTGTTTTATTCGAGATATTATAGAAGGAGAAAGAAAATGACAGAGAAGATAAATGATTTACAACAAGTCGAGATCAAGCCTTTGCCGATTGCAATTGTGTTAATGATTGCTGCTTTTATTGGATTATTTAGTGAAACGGCACTTAACATGGCTTTTACGAATATTATGGTGGACTATCAGATTGAACCTCATGCGGTTCAGTGGCTGACAACAGGGTTTTTATTAGTACTTGGTGTTTTAGTACCAGTTTCGGGATTACTTATTCAATGGTTCAGTACGAGGCAATTATTCGCTGCTTCCCTTATATTCTCGATTATTGGTACATTGATTGGCGCGTTATCAATCAGTTTTCCTATGCTATTAATATGTCGTGTGATCCAAGCGATAGGGACAGCATTGCTATTACCATTAATGACGAATGTGATCCTACTTATTTTCCCTGCGAATAAGCGTGGAAGTGTGATGGGACTTATGGGCTTAGTCATTATGTGTGCACCTGCTATCGGTCCGACCATTTCAGGGTTATTAATTGATCAATGGGGATGGCATTCTATATTTTGGTTATCATTACCTATATTAATCATTACTTTAGTTGTTGGAATGGCTTTTATGCAAAATGTTTCTACCATTACGAAGCCCCGAATTGATTTTGTTTCATTGTTATTATCGACGATTGGTTTTGGTGGCGTTGTATACGGGTTTAGTAGTGCAGGAGAGGGAAATGGTTCGTGGGTTAGTCCTTTGGTACTCTTACCAATTGTAATTGGTGTAATTAGTTTATTGTTATTCTCTATCCGCCAGTTACGTAGTCCAGAGCCAATGCTCGATTTACGTGTTTTCGCTCATCCAATGTTTTCTTTAGGAACCATTATGGTTTTCTTATGTATGATGATGATTTTATCGTCTGCTATCCTATTACCACTCTACTTAAAAGGTGGATTATTACTAACTGCACTAGCAGCAGGTCTTGTATTACTACCAGGTGGTTTAATTAACGGTTTAATGTCTCCAGTTACAGGGCGACTTTTTGACCGGTTTGGTCCAAGGTATTTAATTATACCTGGTTTCGTTTTAACAACGATTATGACCTTTTTATTTACTAGAGTAACGACGGAAACGAGTTCAGCTTTGATTATTTTCCTTCATACGGTGATGTTAATCGGCGTGGCGATGATTATGATGCCAGCTCAAACGAATGGATTAAATCAGCTGTCAAGAAGGCATTATCCAGATGGATCAGCTATTATGAATACACTATCGCAAATTGCTGGTGCTATTGGTACTGCCGTTGCTATTAGTTTAATGGCAGCAGGCCAATCCAGCTATATACCTAAAGAAGGTATGGCAAATACAGCTATCGCAGCTGAAGCACTAACAACTGGTGTTCAAACAGCGTTTTATCTTGGGCTAATTGCTTCAATCATCGGACTGGTTTTATCTTTCTTTGTAAAAAGAGTATATGTTGAGGATGAAACAAAATAAAACTCGCCATTTGGCGAGTTTTTTTAACTTTGATTTACTATAATTGTTCTACTGCATGCGGTTCTAAGATGACTTCGATGTTATTGCGTACAGCTTTAGAATACGGACAAGTTTCATGCGCTTTATGAACCAGTTTTTCTAATGTCGCTTGATCGGTTCCTTTTGCTTTAATATTTAATTTCACTTGTAAGCTATAGCCTTCTTTTTCATCCTTAAAGAGACTGACATTGCCAATTACTTCCGTATCTATCGGTGTCCGATCCATTTTAGATACACCTTGCAGGGCACTTTCAAAGCAAGCAGCATATCCTGCAGCGAATAATTGTTCTGGATTTGTCGCTTCGGGCATTTCTTTCGCTCTAGGTGTTCCTGGCATTGCTATTGCGACATTAAAGTTACCATCCTCCGATACCGCTGTACCTTCTCGACCACCACTTACTGTAACTGTTGCTGTAAATAATTTCTTAGCCATTTGGATCGTCTCCTTTTTAGAAATAGATTGTACTATATATATAACCTTTTTTTGATGAGTTACACATTTTTTTTAAAATCTATTCAAAAAAATGAGGGTTTAAGTTTGGCTCTTTCTAATAAATGTTTTGACCTCAGGAGGCGTATAAGTATAAAATTGCTGAATTAAATCAGCAGGACTCTCGCTAACTAGTGCCATTTTTAAAAATTTGTCCTGTAAAAATTGTTGTTCATTCATATGAGCAATCAGTGAAATTAAGAGGTCAAAATAGTGATCAATATTGAGGATACCAATAGGTTTTTGATGTAATCCTAACTGTCCCCAAGTAAATACTTCAAAAAATTCTTCTAATGTTCCGCAGCCACCTGGAAGCATAATAAATCCATCGGCAAGTTCTTCCATTTTATGTTTTCTTTCATGCATAGAATCAACGATGACTAGATCACTTAAGTTCGGATGGGCAATTTCTTTATCTTGAAGGAATTTAGGAATGACACCAATTACTTTTCCGCCGTTGGCTAATGTACTATCTGCTACTGCCCCCATTAAACCAATACTTGAACCGCCATATATGAGTGTGATGCTTCTTTTAGCTAATTGCTCTCCTAAAACCTGTGCCCCTTTCATATAAGAGGGATGTGCCCCTTGGCTTGAACCACAAAAGACTGCGAGTGCTTGCAAATTTTTCTACCCCCTTTTTATTTAATGAAGTATACTTATCTAAAGTATAGCAAATATTCTTATAAAATTTGAAGCGGCAGGTGGACCTATGAATGGTGTCGACATCATTACAGATTGTATGGCGACAAATTTTGAAATACAAAAGGTACAAACAGTACATCGGTTGAAATTGGCAGAATTTTGGGGCATTAAAGAAGGCGATCGTGTTTTAGAAATAGGTAGTGGCCAAGGTGACACCACAGCAGTACTAGCTTATTTAGTCGGTGAGGAAGGGTTTGTTCACGGTATTGATATTGCTTCTCCTACTTATGGAACCCCTATTACACTCGGTGAATCCATATCTTATTTGTTAAATTCAAAAATTGGCAAACAAATTCATATCGATTTCCATATGGATTTATTATCTGACCAAATTGAGTTCTTGGAAAAATCTTTTGATCATATCGTTTTTTCACATTGTGCATGGTATATGAACTCAATTGAGGAGTTTGCCGCATTAATGAAAAAAGTGAAAAAATGGGAAAAGAACCTATGTTTCGCTGAGTGGGATACGAGAATAAGTGTAGTTGAACAGTATCCACATTTATTATCAGTTCTCATTCAGGCACAATATGAGTCTTTCAAAAAAGAGAGTGACGCTAATATTCGTACATTGTTTACCCCTTTTGATATACAAAAAGTGGTGAGGGAGGCAGGCTGGGATATAGAGAAAGAACATATTATTTTCTCACCAGAGCTGCAAGATGCAAAATGGGAAGTGACTAAATTAGTAAGGGACTTGCATACTGAGTTAGAGCAATTAGGAGAAATACCTGAAAAGCTAAGGTCGCTTATCTTGTCACAAATGTCCATGTTAGAAGATTTTCGCGTGACGAATGAAATCACGCCATTATCTGTTTATGCGTTTACAGCTAAATAGCAATTGGACCGAATGAAATTTCTGTACTTAATATAGGTGTTTGTATTAGACAACTTATCACCTTCCAACATACCTTATTAAGGAATAAAACAGAATGGAGGTCTTAGCGTGAGCTATAAACAATGGAATAACCCAAATCAGGTGGCAGGTGCGCAATCGGGTGCACAATTGCCTCATCAAGTGGCAGGTGCGCAAACAGGTGCACAATTGCCTCACCAAGTAGCAGGTGCTCAAACTGGTCCATGGGGTGGTCAACCGCAATTCTTATCCCCATCTCATTCACCAGCACAACAAGGTCCAACTCAAGTTTCTCCAACTCAGCAATATGTAAAGCCGAATTATTCAAACACAAATATCAATCATGTACACCCTAGTCATACTACAAATGTTAATAAACACTGTATTACGCACAAACATTACTTCCCACACACTGAATCCGTTGTAAATGAGTGTAAAGAACAACATATCATGTGTGGTCAGCCTTACAACCCTTGTCAAACAGGCGGTTGGGGTCCTAAAAGACCTTGGTAAATTTTTTTGAGAACTGTCATTAATGGCAGTTCTTTTTTATTTTTCTTATATTTTCTTGATAGTGATCAAAAGGTTATTACAAATAGTATTCACGTTGACTTTACAAGGTACATAAAATGATGTATAGTTGGTTACACGAGTAATCAACCTATCAACTAGGTAGGAAGGGGTTAAAAGTGAAATCAGTCTTTGATGATTCTAAGCCAATATTTCAACAATTGGCGGAAACGATAGCAGATGATATTGTTGATGGTCACTTAAAAGAGGGAGATCAAGTACCTTCGACGACAGAGCTTTCTCAGTTTTATCAAATCAATCGAGCAACAGCACAAAAAGGTTTAGGGCTTCTTGTAGATAAGGAGCTGGTATTTAAACAGCGAGGTGTTGGTATGTTTGTAGCGAAAGGAGCGAAGGCGTTGTTATTAAAAGAAAGGCAAGCAGATTTCTATAAACAATATGTGCTACCTATGTTAGATGAAGCGAAGCGCATCCATTTAAAAGAAGAAGAAATTCTTCGACTTATAAGGGGGGGGAATAATGATTAAGATTCAAGGGATCGATTTTAACTACGGATCCACACTTGCTTTAAAGAATGTAAACTTAGTAGAAGAAGAGCCCATTATTATGGGACTTTGGGGTCGGAATGGCGCAGGTAAAACGACATTAATGAAGCTGTTGGCAGGTTTGGAGAAACCCAAAAATGGCGTCATTGATATTCATGGAATCTCGCCCTACAATCATTCAGAAGGGATGAAGTATATTGCTTATATGCAGGAAAATCATCCGTTTTCTGAGTTTTGGAATGTGAAAGATGCATTAATGTTTGGAGCGTATTTCAATCCAAATTGGGATCAGCAATATGCTGAAGAGCTGGTGGAATTATTTGAATTACCTAAGAAGAAGCTGATAAGGAAATTTTCTAAAGGGATGCAAACAATGATAAAAATCGTCATTGGCTTGGCTAGTAAGGCGCCAGTAACAATTATGGATGAACCGACAAATGGGTTAGACGCATTTAGAAGAAAACAATTCTATGATGTATTGTTAGAGACATATGAAGACCATCCACGTTTGTTTATACTTTCCTCTCATCATATAGAGGAAATTGAACCACTATGTGAGAAAATAGCTGTTATTCATAACAAAACATTAGCTAGTTATACCGATACGGAAGAGTTAAAGCGAAGGGGGCTCATGTTAACTGGGCCTGTAGAAGAAGTGCAAAAGCTAGTGCAGAGTCACCACCAAATACTTCAACAGAAAAAGTTACGTAACCAAATGCAAGTAATGATTGATGATGTAATAACAGATGAATGGCACACAATCGCGAATGCAAATAAGGTTCGTCTAGAAAATGTTTCGTTGCAAGACTATCTGGTGCAAAAAACAATGACGCAGGAAGGGAGAGATTAACATGTTCTCTACATTTAATGGACCGTTTAAATTAATGTTCGAAGATTTGAAGAAACAGACAATTATTATTCTCTCTATTACTGTGAGCATACTTATTCTATTTTCTATTAGTGGCTATTTAATTGGTGAGAATTTCACTGGTGCGATTTTTGGACCTATATATGGATTTTTTCTCATTTATCCGTTTTTACTCTATAATAAAACATATAAGTATGTTCTTTCACTAGGAGGAACAAGGCGGCAGTATCTTTTAAGTACAATAATTAATACAGTTTTATTTATCTGTATTAATACGGCTTTTCTTAATGTGATGTATCAGTTAAATTTATATTTATCAGAGAACAATGTTAATCCAGTTCAATTGCAACATGTTGGCTTATTATTTCAAAGTGATAATCCAGTTCTTTATTGGTGGGCTGATGTTGTGCTGTGTGTGTTTTTATTTGGTGTCTTATTATTAGTCAATAGTCTATGGTTTTATTTAGGTACAATTAGGCTATTAATTGGGATAACGATTTTCGGTGGCATATTGGTTGTTTGGTTTACAAATGAAGGAATGGGTAAAATAATTGACTTATTTATTAATCATTTACTTACATTCATTCACATATTAGGATTCGCTGGTTTATGCGGTATGGCTTTATCCTACTTGATTATGCGAAACGGCCCACTGGAAAGAGGTGGCCATTTAGTAGGGATAAGATTAAAGAATAATTAACAATTATATTGAAAAAGGTACTGCATGTCGCAGTGCTTTTTTTTCGATGATATATAGTGAACACCTAACAACAATGAGAATGAGGGGTGAAACCATATAAGACATGTAAGAAAAAGACGAAAATTAAGGTTAGATATGGTAATTGGAATGTGGAGTGAAAGAATGGGGAAAGTAATGACGATATGATTAAAATCTTATATTCGGAGTAAAGTAAGAAGCATAGTGACGTTGTAGTACGGGATAATAGATAAACGCTTGAAAAATCGATTTTTTCCATTTGGAAAAATAAAAAAGCTGAAAAAACTGTATGATATGTTAAAATAAACTCAAGAATTGAAAATGTTAAGGTTAGTGAGGACAAAAAGTTGAATAAACAATTAACAAAGGATTACTCACCCTATTTAACTTTTAATCGAAGTGAATGGTCAGCACTCAGTAGGAGATCAACCATTCCTTTAGAGGATTTGGATTTGCAGTCATTACAAGGGGTAAATGACCGATTATCATTGTCAGAAGTAACAGAAGTATATCAGCCTATTTCCCAACTTTTGAATTTGTACTATTTAAATGCAAAAAACATGCATAAAGATAGCAATCATTTCTTACAGATGGAAACAAAGAAGGTTCCTTATATTATTGGTATTGCAGGAAGTGTGGCAGTTGGTAAAAGTACAACGGCTAGAATGATTCAATATTTGATTTCGGAGTGGCCTGAACAGCCTAAGGTAGACCTAGTAACAACGGATGGATTTCTCTACCCAAATGAAATATTAGAATCAAAGGGACTTATGAAGAAGAAAGGCTTCCCAGAAAGTTATGATATTAGTAAGCTCTTCAAGTTTCTTTCTGAATTAAAATCGGGTCAATCAGTTGTGCAGGCACCTGTCTATTCACATTTAACGTATAATATTGTTCGTGATGAGATGCAAACGCTTACGGAGCCTGATATTGTCATTGTTGAAGGAATTAATGTCTTACAGCCACCTAAAAATGTGAGAGGTAAAGATAAGCCCTTTATCTCAGACTTCTTTGACTTCTCTATTTATATCGACGCTGAGGAAGCGAATGTTGAGAAATGGTACAAAGAAAGATTCCAACTACTTAGGAGTACGGCTTTTAAAAATCCGAAATCTTATTTTAATAAGTTTGCCAAAATGAGTGAAGGGGAAGCTTTAGCAATTGCTGACCGAATTTGGAAGGAAACGAATCATACAAATTTAAAGAAGAATATATTACCCACGAAGAACCGTGCTGATTTAATTATTGAAAAAGGCGAAGGCCATAGTGTGACAGAAGTAAAAGTTAGAAAGCTATAAAAGGAATCCCGACAATACCTGTACTAATAAAAAAACTGAGTGATAATCATCACTCAGTTTTTTTCTATTTAACAATGGCTAATACAAATCCGTCGTAACCTTTTTGACCAACTGTTTGTATAGCTGTAGATTCTACTTGGGGATGATTTTCAAGAAGGTCGAAGAAGGAGCGTACACCTTGTATGCGAGGGTCCGTACTATGTTCTTCAATGATTTCTCCATTTCTAACGATATTGTCGGCAATAATTACTGCTCCCTTATTAGCTAATTTTAAGGCCCAATTTAAGTATGCTGGATTATTCTCTTTATCAGCATCGATAAATATTAAATCAAATTGCACTTCTCTTTCATCAAGAATAGGTAATGTTTCTAAAGCTTTACCCTCAATGATTTCAACTTGATCTGAAAATGGAGTCTGTTCAATGTTTTTACGAGCAACATTGGCATATTTTGAATTAGCTTCTAATGTATAAATTTTAGCCCCTTTATTGAGTGCTTTTGCAAACCAAAGACTACTATAGCCTCCAAGGGTGCCAATTTCTAGAATGTTTTTAGGGGAACGTAACTTTGTGATTAAGTAAAGAAGCTTTCCTTGAGTTGGTGATACATCAATGGCAGGTAAGTCTGCTTCCTCATTTGCTCGTAGTATATCTTCGAGCTCACTATCAATAGTAATTAATTTGTCGATTAAGTAATCATCCACATCAGACCACACAATTTTATCTTCCATCATTATCTCCCCTTTTATGAAAAATGTATGTTTCTTTATTTTAAGTATATGTTATGATTTATAATAAAAAAAATATATTATTTTTAT
Source organism: Cytobacillus sp. OWB-43 (assembly GCF_034651445.1). NCBI lineage: Bacteria > Bacillati > Bacillota > Bacilli > Caryophanales > Bacillaceae > Cytobacillus > Cytobacillus sp. OWB-43. Next base: position 209,649 of record NZ_JAYEFF010000003.1, read on the forward strand.
AGTTTTATAAATAATAATTATAATAAAGGGTGATTGAATGAACACACATGGATTAAGATTATTTTATCAAGTGGCAAAAATCGGCAGTTTCACTAAAGCGGCTGAGCAATTAAATATTAGCCAACCGGCTGTTTCTAGCCAAATTAAGAAATTCGAACATGAAATTGGTGTGCCTTTATTTCAACAAAATGGTAGAAAAGCCGTTCTTACTGAATTTGGTATAGCTTTGGCTGGTAAAGCAGAGCATTTGTTTTCTTTAGAAAAGCAAATTGAAGCATTTATAGATGATTACCGTAATGGTGAGGAAGGAACGATAAGGATTGCTACCACCTATTTACCTGCAAACTTATTATTACCTAAGTTAGCAGCCAGTTTTAAGCGTGAACATGAAAAGGTCAATTTGGTCATTTCTACAAGTAATACGAAAGATGCTTTTGATCAACTTCAACATTATAAAGCAGATATTGCTATATATGGTGGAATTGGTGAACGCCCGGAGAATGTTGATTGGTACGAATTATTAGAAGATGAACTATGGTTTGTTGTAGGGGCAAATCATCGATTAGCCAATCAAGCGATTAAACTTGAAGAAATGGTCAAAGAGCCATTCATTATGCGAGAAGAAGGCAGTTCCATGCGTGAGCATTTGGTCTCGCTTTGTTATGCTAACCAATTAAATCCGCCGAAGGTTGCCCTGCAATTTGATGGACTAAGTGAAACAATTTCTACGGTCATATCCGGATATGGAGCAAATTTTATTTCCTCACTCGTTGTCAAAGACCATATCAAAAATGGGCAACTAGCAAGGGTTTATGTAGAGGGCGTTTCTGTACAACATAGAATTGCCATTTGTACACGTAAAAACGAGGAACAATCCATCCTTGTCAAACAATTTATTGAGAAATGCAAACAGAACATTAGAAAAAATTATTGAAAAACATAATAAATATTGAATTTACTTATGGCCTAGTGTTGCTTAAGCTAAGAATAGAAGGTTTATAATGGAAAGGTGTTTTTCTATATGACATTTTTTATTGAGATATTCTTGCAAATTATTTTCCCTATTCTTCTTTTATTGGCATTAGGTGCTTTCTTGCAAAGAAAGTTTTCTTTTCAATTGAAGCAACTATCTACGTTAGTAACCAATTGTTTTATGCCAGCAGCTATCTTTTTACATATTTATCGCTCATCTTTTGATGCGAGTTTATTAGGCCAACTGTTGAGCTATTTGTTTATTTTTACGGTGGCTTTAATGATTATCGGGCAAATCATGGCGAAGTGTTTATCTTTAAATAAGGGAGAGGCAGCCACGTTAAAAAATAGTATTTCCTTGATGAATTCTAATAATTATGGTTTGCCTGTGAGTCAACTTGTTTTTACTGTTAATCCACTAGGTGTTTCCGTACAAATTATTATAATTGTAGTGCAAAATATTTTAACCTTTACATATGGTATGTATAATCTTCTTTCAACTAGCCGATCGATAGGTTCACTTCTATTGTCGCTCGTAAAATTGCCTGTGATTCATGCCCTTCTATTAGGATATCTCTTCTTATTATTCAACATCCCTCTTCCCACTTTTATAGAGATTCCTTTAGATCAATTGGCAGCTGGTTTTATTGGTTTAGCTTTATTATTGTTAGGTGCACAGTTATCACAAATACAATTAAAAATGTTTCATCGTGTGATTACGTGGAGCTTAATTGGACGTTTATTATTAGGACCAGCTCTTTCATTTCTTATTATTACACTTCTTGGAATTGAAGGGATTTTAGCACAATCATTATTTATTGCCAGTGCTTTTCCTACTTCAAGAAATACAGCTACAATTGCTCTTGAATATAACGTGGAACCTCAGTTGACTGCTCAAATTGTGCTCTATTCTACATTATTAAGCAGTTTAACTGTATCTTTAGTTATCTATTTATCTTACCTTTTATATGTATAATATAATGGTTTCAATCAACAATTATTTGTTATAGCATGCCGCAATTTTTTGGAAGTATGGCGTCTTCTCCTAAAATTGTAATTATATTTTCAATGCGGGTCATTTAATATTAACCTTTTGCTATAAGGAATTTTTTCTATACAGACCTGCATAGAAAAGGATCTGTTTATATATATGTCGTAACTTTAGTTTTGGACTAATCGGTACTTAATTGGTATACTACATTTATTAAGGAGGGAGGACATTTTGGCTCGTCCATTAAATTTTAATCCGCAATTAAAATTAAAAGCTGTCATGATCTTGTTTTGGAAAAAAGGATATCATGCAACATCTCTCTCTGATCTACAAGAAGTCACCGGTTTAAGTAAAAGTAGTATTTATCAAGCGTACGGTAATAAATATGACTTATTTATAGCCGCCTTTCGTATGTATCATGAGGAACAGCTCAAACAACTTCAGGACATCATACAAAATGGCGATAATGGTTATGAGGCAATAGAAACCTTCTTATTAAAAATTGTTCATGCAGAGGATGGTTTACCATGTGGTTGCATGACAAGCAATGAAGCGATTGAAATGGGTCCACATGATCAAGCGTTTAGTCAGCTCATTAATGAGCAATTTCAAGAAATAGAAGAAGTATTTATTAGTGCTATTGATAGAGGAAAGAAAGATCAATCAATAACTTCGCATACAGACAGCTTGTTGTTGGCGCGGTTTCTTATGGTGATCATTCAAGGTATAAATGTAATGAGCAGTACGAAAACAAATAGTGATCGTGTAATGGATGCAGTATCAGTCACTAAACAAATACTAAAAGGTTTATAGAAAGTAGGGAATAGAATGAAAGTAGAAATTTGGTCAGATATTGCTTGCCCTTTCTGTTATATTGGCAAAAGAAAGTTTGAACATGCACTTGATGGCTTCAATCAAAAAGATGAGGTAGAAGTGGTGTATAAAAGCTTTCAATTGGATCCAAATGCTCCACAAAATACTACAGAAACGATGAATCAAATGCTGGCAAAGAAATACGGCCAGTCTGTTGAGCAAGTTGAACAAATGCAAAAACAAGTAACGGTACAAGCGAATGAGGTAGGCTTAGATTATCATCTAAACGATGCTAAAATGACAAATACCTTAGATGCTCATCGCCTAATCCACCTAGCAAAAGAAAAAGGTAAGATGAGCGAAATGAAAGAGCAATTACTTAAAAGTTATTTTGTCGAAGGAAAACATGTAGGGGAAATAGAATCATTAGTTGATATCGCAGCAGCTGTAGGATTAGATAAAGAAGAGGTAACATCTGTTCTAGCTTCTGATCAATATAAAAAAGAAGTAGAGGCAGATATGCAAGAGGGTGTGCAGTTAGGTGTGCAAGGTGTTCCATTCTTTGTCTTTAATCGCAAGTATGCCGTTTCAGGGGCTCAACCTTCAAATGTTTTTTCTGAAGTATTAACAAAAGTAATCGAAGAGGAAAAGCAAAGCCAACCATTGAATGTAATTAAACAAGGCGATGCTTGCACAGATGGCAGCTGTTAAATTTTATTTTAAGGAGTGTTTAACAAATGAGTGAAGCAATCAAGTATCAACTAGAATTAACAAGAAACAATCTATTAAGAGAAGTAAAAAACATCCCGCAAGATTTATTAGATGTTCAACCTGAAGGCTTCAATAACACAATCCATTGGCATATTGGACATGTTCTAACAGTGACTGAGCAATTCATAATGAATTATCCAAACAACACAGATCATCTTTCTGAGAATTATTTGCAGTTATTTGGTTACGGCACAAAGCCGAGTGATTGGACAGGAGAAGTCCCGTCTGTAAATTTTTTAATTGATCAACTACAAGATCAAATCGTTCGAATAAATAAAATCCCCAATGATGTATTCAATCAAGAATTACCTGAGGCAATATTAGGGCAAAAAACTGTAGGCCAACTAGCAATGTTGTCTGCTTACCATGAAGCAAATCATCTAGGTCAAATTCATGCAATGAAGCGCATAGTTGAAAAATAATAATACAAAGTTGCAGATAGCTTTTTAGCTATCTGTATTTTTTATTTGAATTTTCCCTTTTTTCATATTATTATATTGAATAAAAATCCGTTATGATGTATTTTTATTATATTACACATAAAAGGGGTTCACGGCAATGGAAATTTTAAATGCAGTTAGTACGGATGTGAAACAAATTCATCAATTAATCAAAGTATACGCTGATAAGGGCATTGTCCTGCCAAGGTCATATCTATCACTCTATCAACATTTACAGTGTTTATATGTAATGAAAGAAGAGGGGAAGATTGTCGGCGTTGCCGGTTTACATGTATTGGGAGAAGATCTAGCTGAAATTCGCTCCCTTGTTGTAGATGATCAATATGCGGGTAATGGAATCGGCCGTCTGCTAGTCAATAAAGTGGCAGAAGAAGCTGTGAAATTAGGGATACAAAGGCTTATCTCATTAACCTATGAGCAAGAATTCTTTGCTAAATGTGATTTTACTGTAGTGTCTCGCCATTCACTACCAGAGAAGGTTTGGGTAGATTGTATGTCATGCCCTAAAAATGATGCTTGTGACGAGATTGCCATGATTCGTTTTATCGCTTAAATTTAATGTGAATGCTGCAGTCACTAGCTACTGTAGTAGTTTTTTGGTCTGCTAGTCGGGTTTACACATTATAGGATGTGCGGAATGCACAATTCTCTATTGAAACCCGTTACGGGTGCGGTATTAATTATGATTGCAATCTTAATTGCTGAGCTAAAGCCATCCCTCAATAAAAACCAATCTGCTAAAAAAATTGTACTAAGCGACTCATAAGAAACTCTTTAATTTAAACATTACATGAACACATTGTGAAACTTCGTACTTAAGCAGGGGGCGGGTTTGTTTTAGAAGGGGAAAATATTATTAGATTGATCTAAGGAATGTCTACAAAAGTTAGACATTCCTTAGAGTACAAAATAACTAAAACGAAGAACATCAGGTTTATGGGTCTAATTATTGACATAGGTGTACAATAATTACATTTCAATTTTCAATCATTTCTTTGAATTAGAGAGATAACTCGTTTCTTCCTCAGCCAGTTACTTCTTTTTAACTTTTGGCCATAAAGGTCGTTGAACATAATTAATCATCGTATTGAACACAATCCCCCATTGCGTATTTGTTAAAGAACCAATGGGTGTTCCATTTGAAATACCTAAGCTTTTTTTTATATGTTTTAACTGTGGAAGTGTAAATATTCCTCGCAAAGCAATATCTAAAGGGGCATTAGATTGCTTTAGGGCATATTGTGCCAGTCCAAGGAAAGCTAAATAATATTTTTTCTGGACAATGGGTTCTTTCCTTCTAGTTATTAGAACCATTGCAGAATCTACTTTGGGTGGGGGAGAAAAATTATTTCTTGAGATGTCTTTGATATAGTGTATATCAAACCACATTCTCCAAGCTAACACATAAGAATCTTTGACTGACTTTGAGGTAAAGCGTTTTGCAGCCCCTTTCTCCATTACAATGACCCCTTTTTGAAATCCACTTGATGGATTATTTAAAAGCATCTTCATGATCGGAGTTGTAATGGAGTAGGGTATATTCGAGACAACGACAAAATGCTCATTGGGTAAAAAAACCTTCATAATGTCCTTATGGATAATTTGCGTGTTAATATTCTGTGCCGTTTTTTTCTTTAGAATTTCGACATACTTCAAATCATATTCTACTGCAAGGACCTTTCCTGCACTGTTCGCTAATAATGAGGTTAAAGCTCCTTTCCCAGCTCCTAATTCTAAAACTATATCACTACTATTTATATTTGCTCGTTCAATAATTTCATTAAGTAATTTCTTATTACTCATCAGATGCTGGCCAGAAAAATTGGGGAACTTCATACTTTTTAATTTTTTTTCACAGTATTTATGGGTCTTCTTACTCTTCCTCGTCATACTATCTCTTCCCTTCGAAAATTAATAAATCAAAGGGATCTGCCTGTGATTCAGAGTAGAGGGAAGAAAGCCTATCTTCATAAGATAAGGGGAAATCCTAGATAGTCGCAACCAAATAAACCTACTTTTTGCTAAAAAAGAAAGGTAATCATACGTAAAAAAAGAAAAGCATAACTCAGCCTTTCTTCACATTACATATTTTTTGTAGGAAATGAAGATTATTTAAAAAGGGCAGACTAATCCCGTTTACTCTGTATACACAAAACAGAGCCTTTGAACGTATTAAATTTATGAGTTCAAAGTTGAGATACGAAGTCTGACATATGAATGACCCATTTTTAATAATCCTCCTTATAATAATTTAATGATACATTGTTTATTATAACTCGTTCTTCAAAATAAATCAAAATATTTTGAATTTTTTACCGTGCAAAGTTTTTATGGAAGTTGTATTTTTACTTCACTATCAATATATACCTTCATAGAGCCATAGAGTAAAAAGAGCCAAACTGACAAAGTAAGTTTTCTGCAAAAATGATGACTTATTTTCAAATTTAACCGATAATAGAAGAGAAGTATACCGGTTAATATCATCCTATATTGTGAATGCCTATCCTATTATCATTTTCTAAAGGAAATCTTCAGTCAACGAAAGCAGTGATATCATGTTTTTACTTCCACAACCAACATCTCGAATTGAAAAAGACAGATTCATCGATATTGTGAAGGAACGTTTATTAAAAGTATATGATGAGAAAATCATGGCTATCGGTGTCTATGGCTCATTTGCCCTTGATGAGGATGGTCCTTATTCAGATATAAATTTTCAAGTGATTGTTTTTGATGGACAACGAATCGATGATTTTCAGTTTATTTATCCGCCGTTTAAGGTAACCATTGAGTCGCTGCAAAAACAGCAATATATAACGTCTGCGAAAGAAATAAATTCAGATTGGTCATTAAACGTTGCACGTTTCATACATACGATGCCTATCTATGATCCGATTATGTTTTTCTCAAAAATGAAAAGCATCCCCCTGCAAATATCTAGCTACGAGATAAAAGATGTAATGAAAAAGTGTATGATTGAAGAGTTGTACGTGAAGATGGCTAAAATAAGAAACTTAAGGCTCCTTCAGGATGAAACATCATTGTTGTTAAATGCAGTGGAGTTTTGTGAACAAGGTGCTAAGTTAATTGGCTTAGCTAATCGTTATTATTTTCGTTCAAAAACAAGGATGCTTGAAGAATCATTAGGAATTGCCACCAAACCTCATGGCTATGAACAATTAGTGAAACTTATTCTTCAAAGAGATTGGGACATTAGTGAAATTGTATATGAAGCTTGTGAGCATCTTTGGACTGGAATCAATCAGTGGTTCAATGAACTTGGAATTAACTATCGCTCACATTCTTTTCCATTTTAAAAGTCATCTTCCAAAACGAGAGAAGATGACTTTTTTTGTAATGGAGACTAGTTCTTATTTCTTTTATTCTTGCTGATGACAAAAATAATACCACTAATCCAAAGTAAGAAAATAACGACATAGATTAGATAAATCCATATATCAGGCGTTTGGAAGGTCAATAAGATCGTCCTGGCGTTAGTAAGGACAATAAATCCACCAACGAGTACTCCTAATAGATATGGTGGCAACACTTTAACTAACCAAGCTGCAATAGGAGCAGCAATAATGCCACCGATCATTAAAGCAATGACCCAAGTCCAATTCAGTTCCTCCCAGCCTAAAGCAATGAAAAAACCAACGCTAGCAGACAGTGCAATGGCGAATTCACTAGTATCCACTGTGCCAATTACTTTTCTAGCAGATATCCCTTTTTTGGATAGTAAAACAGGTGTGGCAATTGGTCCCCATCCACCACCACCTGTTGCATCTGCAAAGCCGGCAATAAGTCCAAGTGGAATTGCTTGCTTTCGCGATAAATGTAAAGTTTGTTTTTGTCTTTTTACTTCGTATTGGAAAAGAAACCGAAAAAAAACAAATAAACCTAAAAGAAGTAGAAATCCAGCAATATAAGGTTTAACCACATCACCAGGTAGTTGACTTAAGAAGCAAGCCCCTATAAATGCACCAATTGATCCCGGAATAATTAAACGAAAAACCGCTTGTTTGTCAACATTGCCAAACTTTATGTGTGATGCACCTGAGGCAGCAGTCGTTACAACTTCGGCTAAATGGACAGATGCTGAGGCGACAGCAGGAGCGATTCCAAAAGTAAGTAAAAGAGTTGATGAAGTTACGCCATACGCCATGCCAAGGGAGCCATCTATTAACTGTGCAAAAAAACCAATAAAGGCAAAAATAATTAGTTTCCTCATAGTCCTTCCCCTTTAAAAGTAATCTAATTTAACATATGATTTTTTTGTACAAGAGTGCATGGAAAGTGTATGAGATGAGGTGTTTCTCAAATGGAATACCTCATTTATGGGGAAATGATATAGAGGATTTTGCTAAAGAGAAATGAATCTAAATTCATATAAAAGTAGCCAGCTAAAATAGCTGGCTAGGGTGGTAATGTCATGATTGTTCAGATTTTACTAAAATTTTGACCTGTGCTTTTTCTTTAACCAATGTTTCAAAACCTTCTTCAATTACCTCGTCTAAGGTAATCTTCTTCGTAACGAGTTGGCTGGCTCGGAAGTAGCCTTTTTGCATAAGTGATAATACGGCAGGGAAAACATCACGATATCCGATGATTCCTTTAACAGTCCGTTCTTTCATTACAATATCATTTGGAAGGATCTCTGCCCCTTTTTCCCAAATGCTTACGATAATTGTTTCCCCACCAATTCCAGTAGATTGAATTGCTTGTTTAAGTACAACTGGTACGCCAGTAACTTCAAAAGAGACATTCACACCACCATTAGTTAATCTAGCAATTTCCGCAACAGTGTCATCTACTTCGGCTGGGTTTATTATAGTTGCCCCTAATTCTCTTGCTTTTGCCTGTCGTTCAGGTGAAAGTTCAACAGCATAAATATCTGTTGCGCCAGCGGCTTTTAAAGCTTCTATTACAAGTAAACCGATTGGGCCGCAGCCAAATACAGCTACCTTATCTCCAGCTTTCACTTTACTAGATCGTACTGCATAGAGAGCTACTGCAGCAGGTTCGACAAGGGCTCCTTGTTCAAAAGAGAGATCATCTGGCAGTTTAAAAAGTAGCTCTTCATCAACGGCTACGTATTCACTAAAACCACCGCCACCTCCTGCTAGGCCTAAAAATCCCATTTGTTCGTCTAAGTTATAAGCACCTTGGTGTCCGTGTGTCGCAAAAATTGGTTCTACTACTACTCGGTCACCAACTTTGAGCTTACTTACACTGTCGCCAATTTCGACAATCTCTCCAGAGAATTCATGTCCTAGTGTAATCGGAGCTGTTTCATTTGTTAATGGATGTGGCTTATCAACAGGTATAAAAATAGGTCCGCCTAGATATTCATGTAAATCGCTTCCGCAAATACCGCACCATTTGACTTTTATTTTTACTTGCCCTGATTGAACGATAGGTTCGTCAATATCTTCTAGACGAATGTCTTTTTGGTTATGCCATCTTAATGCTTTCATATCATTACATCCCCTAAATATTTTGTATAATTTGTTACGATTAAAAGTATACAACTAATTTACCTTATGATAAATTTAGTTATTATTAACTAAGGTTAATCAAAACTTAACTAAAGAGGATGCTTCTTATGAATATTGAACAATTGAAATATATTGTTGTGATAGCTAGAACAGGTTCTTTAAAACAAGCAGCAGATGAATTACATTTGACTTTACCTGCATTAAGTCAATCGATTAAAAGTTTAGAAAGTGAATTAAATATTACTTTGTTTCATCGTTCACGAAGGGGATCTGTACCTACTGAGGAAGGGCATAAACTTATCGGAAAAGCAAAGTATGTCCTATTAGCATACCAAGATTTTATTGATGAAGCAGAAGCTTATACAAATACAATGAGTGGGGAAATAAGAGTTGCTACTTACCCTGGCCCCATGGGCATTTTGGTGGAAGTTATTTCAAAACTAAAAATGGATTATCCGGATATTAAAACGGCTGTTTATGAGAATAGTACAGAAGCAATTATTAAAAAAGTTCAAGATGGTGAGGTTGATGTTGGCCTTATTACTTATAACGAGAAGGAAGAACATAAATATCGTACGTTGATCTTTAATAAGTTATTGGATGGACATATGGTAGCTGCAATAAATAAGAATTCTCAACTAACAAAATACAGCCAAATTACTGAAGAAATGCTTAAAGGACAACCAATCATCTTGTATGATGATATTTATATATCTGATTTTATGAAAAGGTTTAATTTACCCGCTTTAGATATTCGTCTTATAACAAATAATATTGATACGATTAAGAATTCACTAGAGAACAATACAGCAATCAACATTGGATTTGATTATGCTTTTAAGACAGATGTCGGTTTATCAAAAAGTAGTGAGTTTGTTATTGTCGATTTCGCTCCCCCGCTTAATAATACGTATGCATTTGGTTATATTTATCATAAGAATAATGGGCTTTCAAGAATTATAAGGGAGTTTATTAAGAGGATGTCCAATAAGCTAAGAACAAATCCTCCAGATAAGCGGATTGATTAATGGCAGCATAGGTAAAGATGAAGGAGGTATTTGCTCAAAGGCGATGGTACTAATTGTTTGAAATCAGCCAGGAACCCTTAGATAAATACTATATACATGATAACTATTTAGAGCTGGTTGAGATTTTAATTCCTGGCTTATAAGGACAAGGTACCAATAGCAAATGCATGTATGAAAGGGTCTACAGAATTTTGAGACGAAGTTATCTCCATGAGGAATGGAAAAACCCAAAACATTCTTTAATCCTTCTTTTTCATAGCATCCATAATTATTTCAATAACCTCTGGCCTACTAAATTGCTTCGGGAGAGTAGTTCCTTGTTTTAACATTTCTCTTACCTTTGTTCCTGAAAGATGAAGGTGTAAAGAAGTATCATGAGGACATGTTTTATGTGAGGCCATGCCATCACATTTAATGCAATAAAAGGTGTGTTCAAAAGGTAATATGGTTATTCCTAGTTCTTCCTTAGGGAATGTTGAAAATATCTTCTGGGCATCATATGTGCCATAATAATCACCAACACCAGCATGGTCTCTGCCAACAATAAAATGTGTACATCCATAATTTTTTCGTGCAATCGCGTGATGAAGTGCTTCTCTTGGGCCCGCGTACCTCATTGCCTGTGGATAAGATGACAATAAAACTCTTTCTTGCGGATAATAATGTGCTAGTAAAACTTGATAGCTTTTCATTCTTATTTCTGCTGGAATATCATCTTTTTTTGTTTCGCCAACAAGGGGATGAAGCAGTAAGCCATCGACTAATTCTAATGCTAATTTTTGAATATATTCATGTGCGCGATGAACGGGGTTTCTTGTTTGAAATCCCACAACCGTCTCCCATCCTTGGGTAGCAATATATTTTCTTACTTCTGCTGGTTCTAATTGAAACCCTTGAAGAAAAGATGGTTTTTTGATTTCTTTTGTCAATGTGACGTTGCCACCCACATAAACTTCACCACGATTAAAAAGTTTGTCGACACCTGGGTGATTGCGGTCGAGTGTTTGATAAATTATACTGGCTTCTTTTTGTTTATCTGGCAGAAAAATATCGTTAATTTCAATATATCCATAAACACAACCATCATAGACTAAATTCGCTTTATCATTGATTTTTAACAACTCGGCTTCTTTTTTTGATAGAGGTAATGTAATTGGAATGCTCCAGATAAGGTGATTGGCTAGTCTCATTTCATGAAGGACAGAATAATAGTCAGCTGAACATAGAAAACCTTCTAAAGGGCTATAAGCACCATTACTAATTAGTTCAAGGTCAGATAAAGAGGTACCATCGAGATTGATATGCTTAGTGATATGGCTCGTGTTTGCATTTATGTTTTTTCTATTTATTAAATGTCCACCATGTGGAATAGAGTTTGTCATTTCTATTATTCCTCCTTCACTTAAGTCGCTCAATTAAGTAGTTTACAAGTTCATTTGCACACTCTTCAGGTGATTTTGAGTTAGTCGAAATAACAAGGTCTGGAGACTGCGGAGGTTCATATATTTGATCAATGCCAGTAAAATTTTTGATTTCTCCTAAACGGGCTTTCTTGTAAAGTCCTTTAGGATCTCGTAATTCACATTCTTCTAAAGAACATTCCACATATATTTCAATAAACTCATCTTCGGTAAAAAGAAAGCGGGCTAGCTTTCGATCTTCCTCGAACGGGGAAATTAGTGCTGCCAAAACAACAATACCTGCATCTACAAATAATTTGCCTATTTCAGCTGTGCGTCGAATATTCTCTTTTCTATCTTCACTACTAAATCCTAAGTTTTTATTGATACCGTGCCGTAAGTTATCACCATCTAATAGATAAGTACTCATATTTAATTCGTATAATTTAGTTTGTACAATATTTGCTATGGTTGATTTACCAGAACCTGATAATCCAGTTAACCAAACCATACAACTTTTATGATTGTGTAATTTTTGCCGATTTTCTTTTGAGACTTGTGATTGAGACCAAGTGATGTGTTTTCTACTATCCATTTAAAAATAACCTCCAATCTGATATTTGTCTCACTTATTATTATGCATATGTATTTCAGGTCGGCTTGTACAGGTCATTCGCCTGAAAATCACCAAATTCGTAACCGCTTATTCCCTTTCTCATATTCTATAAGTAGGAGAAAGGGGTTCGACGAACATTGACAAAAAGAATGCCTGAAATAGTAGCAAAAAATATGATGATGCCTTTTTATATCCCGCTTTTTTCTACCAACTTTCCATACGTTCTCTTATGGGTACCGAAAAACGGGTGCACAATTGTAAATAAGTGGTTTATGTACCATATTGGAGCTGCTGGGGATTTGTCTCAGTTGAATGTCGAAATGACGCATAACTATCGTGAATTTGTCCTTCGAAAACGATCAGGTTACGACGTTGAATTAAAAGAGGAACTTATAAATGGTGAAAAACCAATTGTGAAAATTGTTAGAAATCCATATAGGAGAGCGGTTAGTTCCTTTTATCATGCATTGAGTGGGGATTGGCTAATTAAACAATTAGGCAGTACTGTTCTAGAAGGTATGTCCTTTACAAGCTATCTCTTAAAATTGAAATCTTTCGGCGAAAGTATACATGAATTAGACAAACATATTGCACCTCAATATACCATTGGAGAGGAACAGACACCTATTCATTATGTGAGATTAGAGAATTTACAACACGAATTAATGGATTTAGAAAGAATTGCAGGGCTAAAAGCCTCTCCAATGAATGAGATTGCACGATCTTCACATCATTTTTCATCAAGAATGAAGCTAGAGGGTGATTATGCAAACAGAGTGATTAGTTTTGTCTATGATGAAGATTTACCTACAGTTAATAGTTTATTGAACGAAGAAACGAAGGCATTAGTAGAGGAAATCTTTGCGGTCGATCTGCATTTTTATGGATATAAGCTAGGGGAATATTGACTTTTTGGCTATCAAATGAAGAGATATCCTCAGTTTTGAGAAAAGTACAACTGAGGATTCCTTCTAATTTAAGAAAACATTTTACCTAACGGACCCTCATCATTAATCATATCTTGCAAAGAATAAAGTGAAATTGGGAAATAAATTGTCCCATAAACATATGGAAGTAAGCTATACACATCAAAGATTATGACCAATGTGAGGTCAGCGGTATAAAAGGATTGTGTATCTGTGATTCCGGGATAGGGTACGAGAAGGTCGGTGGTTAAACCTCTTTCCTGCAACTGCTGTTTGATTAGAGTGTTAAGCCTTACTTTGTAATTACTATCCTTTTTAAAGAGTTCTCCAAGTGTATATTGCTTACCAGTCAAACTGTTAAATGTTAACCCGCGTGTAAAAGTAAGGCCATGTGCACCCCCTGAGTATGAATAAACTGTAAGAGTTAAACTTAAGACACCTTTTTGGTTGTTTTTTAAGTCAAATCCACCAGTTAATTCAGTTTGTGGTTGTCCGTAACCTTGCTCTTTCATTAATTGATTTAGGCTATCTGATATGGCATGATTCATTTTTTGTTGGGCAGCTGGTGGCGTGTAAGAAGATACTTGTGGTTTGAAAATATCTACACGATCATGTTTGATATGAATCGGTTGAATACCAACTGGTATTTTAAATGTATTCATCACATACACCTCCTAGGAACTAACATATGAAGGGGAATGAATCGTTATGTTGCGATGATAAGTTTTATATATGATAATAAAATGATGACAACAATTTAGGATGATAACTGTGTATGAAAATGAAAAAATAAAACAAAGATTAAATACATTTATCAACGTATCAAGAAATATTACATCGAATACGAGTTTAACAAAATTAGTACAAGAAATTATTGAGGCCGTTATTGAATCAATAGACAAGGCCGATGCGGGCTTCTTTCTTATATGGAATGAAGAGATGGAATATTTAGAAATAGAAGGAGCCTACAACTTTAAAGAGGAGATGTATTTACAAAATAAGCTTTTAGCAGGTGAAGGTATTAGTGGCTCTGTTTTTGAAGAGGGTTGTAGCAAAATGATTCATACGGCAGAGAAGATTAAAGAGGCAATGGGAAATATGCGTAATCAAACTTTGCATTATTATTTAGAGTCAACCGTACATGCAGCCATTCCTGTAAGTTGTATGTCTGTGCCATTGATTCATCAAAATAAGAAAATCGGTGTTTTAACGATAGATAATTTTAAAAACGATGGTTTTTTTAGTGATGAGGACTTAGCGTTCTTAGAAGCCATCGGTCACCAAATTGCAATTTCTATAGTAAATGCTAGAGCTTTTCAAGAAAAGGAAAAACAAACAAAAGAACTAGAAACCATTTTGTCTTTACATAATGAGTTGAATCATGTGGCTTTAAAAGGGGACGGTACATTTTCTTTAGTAAAGAAGCTAGCGGAAAAGTTCAGCGGATCGATTCTTTACTTTGATTCACTTTACCGCTTGAAAACATCTTATCCGCCTTCTGAAGATCATCATTTCTATATAAAAGAATGGTTAAAGAAAAATGCAAAGAAATTAAGTATTCCAAGATTGCTTGATATCTATAAAAAAGAAGAATGGGTAGGTCAAGCAATCGGGGTGATGTCTTCTTTCGGTACAATTGGTTTTTTGGTGGTAATTGAACAGGAGAAGGAATTAGATTTAATTGGTGAATTGGCTTTTAAGCACGCAGCATCTATTATGGCCATTGAACAAATGAAACAACAAGAACAAATGAAGCATCAACTCACGGAAAAAGAAGAATTATTAAAAGATATATTGAAAAATAACTTTACTCAAGAAGTACAAAGAGCTTTGAAGAGATATGGGATTAGTATCGAAGACAAGTGTATCTTTATTGGTATCGAACGGTTGATGAATGATGAAGTATTAGAGAGCTTTAGTTCAATAGAAAATCAGGTGAAAAGAGTATTTCAGGATCGCTTTCTAACTATTTGTTTTCCAGGTAGGGATATGGTTTATGTGATGCTCACTTCTAAAGATTCTATATTGAATAGGGAAGAAGAATTAAAAACGAGGTCAGAGAGACTTCAACGGTATTATCATCCGAATTTAATATATATAGGACGACCTGTCGATTCATTAAGACAAGCTGACATTTCATTTAAAGATGTACAAATCATGCCTGATTTTTTAGTTGAGCAAGGAAAAAATTCCAGTAAAGTCATAGGGTTTAGAGAGATAGGGTATAGAAGATACTTAAACGATGTATCAGATGATGATGCTACTGCTTTTGTGATGATATTCTTAGAAGGGATTGTACAAGCAAATAAAAATGATTGGCTAAAAACGCTTACCGCATACTTACAAACAGATAAAAACGCAGTGAAAACAGCCGAAGAGATGCATCTACACCCTAATACAGTCTATTATCGCATTCAGCAAATAGAAGAGAAGCTTAATATTAATCTTGATTCATTGGAGGATTGTATGAATGTGAAAATAGCACTTGATCTTTATCAACTAAAGCATTTGTAAAATAAAAATAAATGAAAGGCTCTAGATAGTGAAGATTTACGTTAGCAATGGCAAGAAAGGTGTAAGTCTGCTGCAGAAAAAGTGATGCTAGGATAGTAATGAAAAATAAACACGAATGTCATTCTATGTTCGGTATGCAAAAACATGCTCCCTAAGTAGAATGCATTCGTGTTTGATTTTAAGGTGAAAAAAGTATATGTCTAATTAATTGTAATTTATGAGGTCTAAAGGCCAAGAAGTCCATCCAGGAGGTCAAAGTCCTGGTAGCCCCACCAGATATATACCTAACCAGCGCCATGGTATATGTGTAATCATAGAAGCGAGGTAGATACTATTTATGATTTGTTTGGTCATTGGATTCACCTCATTATTTCATATGGGTCATCAGATGAACCAATATGAAATAGGAGAAAAACAATCGTTAAACGCCGCGCTTATTTCCCCATATATATGTGTGTAATTGGGGGAGAACTCTTATATTTTTAAACTCACTATCATGCATTGTTTTCTCTAGTAACCATTCATATTTAGCTAGTAGGTTACTTCTTAGCACATCGTTATTGGTTGTCATGCTGTCATCGTTGCCAACTTGTAAGCAGAAGGAAAGTTTTGGATAGCGTAAGTGGACTTTTTTTGCATAAGCTAAATCTTCTTCATTAAAGACCACAACTTTTAAATTGGGTTGCTTTTCTTCAAGTTGAGCAATAATCTCATCTAGCTTATTGAAATCTGTTTCCATTTGTGAGCTTGGTGGTTTCGGGGATAATGTTAAAAAATCGATATCCTTAAACCAATCTTGCCACTTGCTACCTTGTGTTTCCAAAGCCGTCTGCACTTTTTTGTCTTTAAGAAGCGTCACTAATTCACCTAGGTTTTTTAGTAATGCTGGATTGCCTCCGGAAATAGTTACAAAATCAAAGTAATCTCCACCGATGTTTTTTAACTCATGCCAAATTTCTGTTGCTGTCATTTGTTTAATCAAATGTTTACTAGAACCATCCCAAGTAAATGAAGAGTCGCACCAAGTACAAGCGTAATCACATCCAGCAGTACGAACGAACATCGTTTTCTGGCCAATAACAATGCCTTCACCTTGAATGGTTGGTCCGAATATTTCCATTACAGGTATTTTACTCATCTTCCATCCACTCCCTTCTTACTTCAGCAAAGCTTGTAGGAGTTTCATAGAGTTTGACATATTCCACTCTAAGTTTTTGCGGGCTATCTATTAGTGATTCTTTCATTTTTTCGTAAACCCATACAACGATGTTTTCTGCTGTTGTATTCATGGGTGGTAGTGTTTCATTAATATATTTGTGATCGAGGTGAATTTCAATTTCTTCTTTCCAAAGTTGCTTAATATTTGCGAAATCAACAACGATTCCACGATCATCAGTAAAGCCACTAATACCGAATATGACTTCATAAGTATGACCATGTAGATTTTTACATTTCCCTTCATAAGCATGAAGATGATGGGCTGCATCAAATGTAAAGGATTTACTCACGAGTACCCTTTTGTGATGATATTTTAATTGGTCTTTCTGAATATCCTCATCTATTTTCTGGAGTTCCTCAACTATACGAAAGCCATATAAATCCTTCATGACATTTTCACCTGCAAATACTGAGTCAAGCCTTGTATTCTAAGCTCACAAGCAGGACATTCGCCACATCCGTCTGCAATGACACCATTGTAACAAGTTAGTGTTTTATTTCTAACATAATCAAGTTTGCCAAAATCATCAGCCATCGCCCATGTTTCCGCTTTGTTTAGCCACATAAGGGGCGTATGTATGACAAAGGGCCTTTCCATAGATAAATTTAAAGTGACATTTAATGATTTAATAAATTGATCACGACAATCCGGATAACCACTAAAATCTGTTTCGCATACACCTGTAATGATATGCCTTGCCCCTATTTGGTAAGCGAGAATGCCAGCGAAGGATAGAAATACTAAGTTTCTACCTGGTACGAAGGTTGAAGGTAATGCCCCATCTTCACCATTCTTGACATCGATATTTGATCGTGTCAACGCATTAGGCGCTAATTGATTTAGCAGTGTCATATCTAAAATATGATGTTCAATTTGTAAATCAGCTGTAATTGCCTTGGCGCAGTCAATCTCAATTGCATGCCTTTGGTTATAATCAAACGTTACAGCGACTACTTCAGTAAAATGTTCCAAAGCCCAGAATAAACAAGTAGTACTGTCTTGCCCGCCACTAAATACGACAATGGCTTTTTCATTTTTTTTCATAATTAATCTCCTTTTAAACAGAAAAACAGCACCACTAAGAAAATGGCGCTGTTTTTCCTTAGTTTTTTTGAGAGGGTTTAGCTAGAACCTCTACCGCTAAGCGGAATTTGACTTAAGTTGTCGCTAGTCATTATAACATAAATAATGAGCAGTATTCGTCTTTTTTTAGGCTCTTTTCGCTTCGATTGTTGTTGTTCAGCAAAAATTCACTTAGTATTACCTTCAATTTACTAGCTAAGATATAAAAAATGAGAGAGTTAAGAAGCTTGAAGAAAAAGGGATAATAGTTGGCTATAAAGCAATCATTAATCCAGAAAAAGTAGAATAACCCATAAGGGCTTTTATACTATACGACAATACCAAATGTGAACAATTTGTAGAGTTTTGCAAAAATCATTCTAGTGTTATTGAATGTCATCAACTGGCTGGATCATATAATTATTTAATTAAAGTTTTAACTGATTCTGTCCAATCTTTGGAAAACTTTATTGATGCTTCCATGTCATTTGGACAGACCTCCACATTGATTAGACTCTCTTCACCTGTTGAGAGTAGATTAATACAGTAAGACTTTTTGATGAGAAAAAGTGCTGTATTATTGATCATCTTTTCCAATGTATTTGTTTTGATTATGGATATATTACTAAAGGCTCTCGTAAGTCATCATTGCAAGGTCATATACTCTTGTATGGAGAATAAAAAGGGAATACAAAATTATATTAAAAATAGCAAATCTTATAAATGATATTGCCTTTTTAGCATTCCTTCTTCAGCTAACTTACTTTTTGTTCCATAAAAAACGAGGGCAACCCATAATTCCCCCAAGGCCCGTCCCATATAAAACTCTATGTTTACACTTTTTTGAAAGTCGAGAATAGATTACTATATTTATAAGATGGATAATTTGGCAAAAGAGGTGAAGTCCTGATGAAATTAAGGGAGCATAGAAGCTTTGTTCGTTTTTGGATTGCATCGACAACTTCAAGCTTTGGCACATATATTACAACTTTGGCTCTTCAGGTATTAGTGGTTAGTAATATGGGAGGCAGTGCTGTTGATGTTGGCTGGGTTTCAGCATCTAGATGGCTTCCGTATGTACTATTGGGATTAATAGCGGGGGTTTTGGTTGATCGTTTTCACCGAAAGACGGTATTGGTGGTAACAGATATAGGACGCGGCATGATTCTTACCTTCATTTGCTTTATGTCTATTACAGAAGTAATCAGTATTGGCTTACTCATGTTCCTGCTGGTGCTCTTTGGTACTTTGTCTCTTTTTAATGATTCTGCCTACCAGTCCTTTGTGCCACAATTAGTTCCTCGTCCTTTATTAACACGTGCAAATGCACGATTGGAACAAAGCTCAGCGGTTGCTGAAACGAGCGGTCCAGCCATTGGGGGCGGACTTGTTTCATTGATTGGCGCACCATTTGCCCTTCTTTTTGATGCCTTATCGTATTTGTTTTCGAGTGTATTAATAGCATCAATTAAACACCAGACCTCAAAAAAAGTGAAGACTGGATCACTTGGTCAGCAAATCAAGGAAGGTTTGCGATGGGTCTATCAACACCAATACCTTCGTCCTCTCGCTCTAAACACCCACGCCTGGTTTCTCTTTCATAGCATGACGATGACGATTCTAGTATCCATTTTTTTAATTGAACTTGGCTTCGATGCCTTACTCTTAGGGTATGTCCTTGCCGCTGCAGGTGTTGGTGCTGTCGCAGGAACCTCACTATCTTCTCGAGCCGGGGTGCGCTTTGGTATCGGGCGTGCAATGGCTTTTTCTCGAATTCTCTATGGCCCAGCAGTGATCTTGATGGCTCTAGCTCCAGCAGCTAACAACTCCGATTCGTCGTACATAGCTCTCATGTTTGTGATTATAGGCCAGCTCTTTTATGGCTTTGCTATGGGAATTGAAGGTCCTCTTGAAATGGGATATCGACAATATGTCACGCCATCACATTTCCAAGGTCGTATGAATGCCACACTACGATCCATCAACCGTAGTGCAGTCGTGATTGGCGCTCCACTAGGAGGAACCCTCGCTGACGGACTAGGTTTCAAAACAGCTTTATGGATTTCGATAGGTGGCCTCATTTTATGCGGATTATGGTTTAGTCTTTCATCGATGCGAAAAGCTCGAATAGAAGACGCTGAAATCTAAAAAACTGCCGCGATAAATCTATAAATAATGCAAATACTACCTTATAGTACCGTGTTTAAAAATTTCTATAATTTAAAGGCATGAGAATTCTATTTTTAACTTGCTTATTTCTTATGTCATTTTAATAATTTCCAGTTGATACCAAAGTATTTCTACATAAAAGCAACAATCTTTACGATTTAAAAAAGCAGAAGGGATAAAAAAGTCAATGCTATTCTTAATCTATTCTGAGGTACTTCATGAATAAAAGGGAAGGAGTTTTTTAGGAGAGAAGAGAAGTAAAGTATTCAGGAAAAGTCTATTAAAAAGATAAGAACTGGCTTTAAGATTGTTTCGTGAAAGATGGTGTAAAGGAATGAGGTGGAAGCTTAGAATTCCTTTAATCTTATTGACGATGGGGCTAATGTCTAAACTCTATCAACTATTCATAGGTAATGGTTCCTTTTTCAATAGCTTACTCTATATCTTCTTAACAGGTGGAGTGATTTTTATATTGGAACGAACGGGCATTAACAATCAGAAGGTACATTTTTCATTTGGTGTGCAGATTATAATTGCCGGTATATTGGTAGATTATTTCTCATAATAAGATATGATTTTTAGTAAAACGAATGCTCGTACTAAGATGGAGGTGTTTCTAATGAGTTTAACGATTGATAGTAAGATTAATAATGTTTTTATTCATGTATCGAACTTAAAGTACTCAGCCACATGGTATGCGACTTTGATGGGGTTAACAATTAATCAGGAAAAAATTCAATCTCCTGTATTTAATTTACCTGTTACAGGTGAAACAGGATTGACCCTTGATGATCATACAAAAGACCCAAGCTTTGTTTTTAAACCGGCTTCACATGCGATGTTTAATTTGTACACCAGTGATATTGATAAGGCTTATCAATTTGTCATCTCAAATGATATAAAAATAGTAAAAGAAATGGAATGGGTAGGTGATTTGGCTTATTTCCTCATTGCTGACCCTGATGAAAATGTATTGATGCTATGCAATAAGTAAAAAATGAACCCAGTTCGCAAAAAAGAAGCGGACTGGGTTCATTTTTTTATTTGGTTAGTGAATCTTGAGTTGTTTCTGTTGTTGCTCCTTCAAGAAACTTTAAAGCAGCTGTTCCTAGTGTTTTAGCTGCGATAAGAAGGGAGCGCTCATCAATATTAAATCGTGGGTGATGATGGGGATAGGTAATTTGCCAATTAGGATCCTGTGCCCCTGTAAAGAAGAATGCTCCTTTTACATGTTGGAGATAATAAGCGAAATCTTCTCCACCCATAAGCGGAGCACATTCTACTACTTCTGTTACTTCTTCAATTTCCTTAGAGATATTCGCAATAAAAGTTGCCTCTTCTGCATGGTTAACAACAGCGGGGTAGCCCCGTTTGTATTGGTAGTCATAAGTTGCCCCAAATAGCTGGCATGTTGAACTTAAATAGTTATCAAGCTCTTTTTCTATTAAATCACGTGTATCCTCATCAAAGGTTCTTACTGTACCGATTAGTTTAGCTGTATCAGCAATGACATTAAAAGGGTTTAATGCCTCAAAATGACCAACTGAGACGACTGCTGGATGAAGTGGGTTCGCTCGGCGAGAAACAATTTGCTGTGCACTTGCGACAAATTGGGAGCCAACCATCACTGCATCTTTTGTTAAATGTGGTTCAGATCCATGACCACCTTGTCCTTGGATGAGAATATCGAATTGGTCTGCTGCAGCCATAATAGGTCCTTCTTTAACTTGTATCGTGCCAAGAGGGAAGGTTGACCAAATATGTGTGCCAAATATGGCGTCAACACCATCTAAGCAACCATCTTCAATCATAGAAATTGCACCACCAGGGGCAATTTCTTCAGCGAATTGGTGAATAAAAACAATTGTTCCTTCAATGTCTTCCTGGATTTTATTAAGTGCTTTAGCTAAAACGAGTAAAGTTGCTGTGTGTCCGTCATGGCCACAAGCATGCATCGCACCGTCGATTTTTGATTTATATGGAAGGTCATTTTCTTCTTGAATGGCTAATGCATCGAAATCAGCTCGAAGCGCAACTGTTTTACCTGGTTTTCCACCACGAAGCGTAGCCACAACACCCCTGCCACCAACACCGGTACGGACGTCATGACCGAGGTTTTCATGATAATCGGCTATATAAGCAGGTGTTTTCACTTCTTGATACGAGATTTCAGGATATTCATGTAGAAACCGGC
This sequence comes from Cytobacillus sp. OWB-43, assembly GCF_034651445.1. Classification (NCBI taxonomy): domain Bacteria; kingdom Bacillati; phylum Bacillota; class Bacilli; order Caryophanales; family Bacillaceae; genus Cytobacillus; species Cytobacillus sp. OWB-43. The sequence goes on from NZ_JAYEFF010000003.1 coordinate 232,283, forward strand.
GGATAGAAATCATTTCTTCTTCGTACTCTTTTAATAAAGCAAATAATTTTTCCATTACGTGAACGCCTCTTTTCAAAAAGATTTAAATAATTGAATAGTATAATTATAGGAAAATTGAGTCACCAGGTCCAACTGGTAATCCAAGAAGGTACCAAATGGAGAACAGAATAATCCATCCGATGGCAAAACAAATTGAGTAAGGTAATAGGGCAGAGATTAATGTTCCAATCCCAATTGATTTATCATGCTTTCTAGCGAAAGATAATAAAATAGCAAAGTAGGCGAGCATTGGCGTAATCGGGTTCGTTATGGAATCACCAATACGGTAAGCCATTTGTGTAAATGCTGGACTATAACCTAAATACATAAACATTGGTACAAAAATAGTGGCTAAAAGTGCCCATTTGGCTGATGCACTGGCAATTAAAAGATTAATAAATGCACAAATAATAATAAAACCAATTAACATTGGTAATCCTGTGAAATTCATTGCTTGTAAGAGCTCAGCGCCTTTAATAGCAAGAATAGGACCAATATTACTCCAATTAAAGAAAGCAATCATTTGCGCTGCGACAAATGCCAATACAATAAATGGAGCTAAATCAGCAATGGATTTGAACATTTTATCTGCGACATCTTTATCAGATTTGATCGTCTTTGCTCCGATGCCGAAAGCAATAGCTGGTAGTAAGAATAAGAATAGCATAATCGGTACAATACCTGACATAAATGGACTATTGATAAAAGAACCTGTTTCAGCATCTCTTAACCATCCATTTTCAGGAATAACAGCGATAAGTAAAATGGCGATATAAGCAAAAACTGTGATACCAGCCCATTTTAATCCCCGTTTTTCAGCGCTTGTAATTTCTGCAATCGCTTCTACTTTACCATCGTATTTACTAAATCGTGGTTCGACAAACTTAACGGTTACCCACGTAGCTAGTCCAACGAGTAGAAAGGTTGAGGCAATCAAGAAATAATAGTTCATTGTCGGATTACCGATATAATTAGGATCGACCATTTTTGCAGCTTGTTCGGTAATACCAGCTAACAATACATCAAGTGAATTTAGTAGAATATTAGCTGAAAAACCACCACCAACTGCAGCATACGTAGCAATTAAACCTACTAGCGGGCTTCTGCCGACACTCATAAAGATAAGTGCAGCAATAGGTGGGAATACAATAAATGCTGCATCAGCGGCTACGCCACCCACAATTGCTGTAAAAAGAACGACTGGAAGGATGAGCTTCTTAGGTGCACTTAAAACTGATTTTTTCATAACAAGTTGTATAAGACCAGTGGCTTCTGCAACGCCTACGCCAAGCATAGTGACAAGTACTAGTCCTAGTGGAGCGAAGGTGGTGAAATTGCTAACCATATTGGTGAGAATCTGTTCTATCCCTGCTCGGTTGAGAAGATTAATTACTTCTATCGGTTCTCCAGAACTAGGGTCAGTAGCAGAAACACCAATCTTAGCAAGTAAAAAAGATAAAATAAGTATCATACCTGACATGATTACAAATAGTGTGATAGGATCTGGTAATTTATTTCCTGCTCTTTCAATGCTATCGAGGAATCGATCAGTTAATTTCTTTTTAGCAGGTAAAGGTGCTTGTTGTTTTGGAATTGCGCTCATATATACCCTCCTTGTTGATTAACTTTTTTGAAAATTATAAGGGTATTACGAGGAAAAAACTATGTGATGAACTCTAAAAAAAATATATTTATTTAGATTATACTACAAAATTATACACTTTCTGATGATTAAAAGAAGTAGACAAACCTACATATATCATAGGAAGTATGTAATTTCTAACACTTTATCTCACTAATGAATTTAAGTGGTGAAAAATATAAGACTATGGAAATTAAATAGTAAGTAATAAGGGTTTTCTTGTGAAAATTGTAATAAATGGTTAGAAGTTGAAACTTTCACTTGTGGGATTCGTACATCATTATGATGGGAGGGTGTTTGATTAATGAGGTTGATCAAAAGAAAAAAGAGCAAAAAGAAGAAAGAATCCATTTGGGATGTTTTATTTGAAATCGTCTTGTGGATCCCTGAGATTCTATTATGGCCATTAAGAGCTTTATTTTTTCTTGGAAGGAAAACCTACCATTTCTTTATTTCTAATTAAGGAATAAGGTTCTTACTTCCCTTTCTTTCTTTTTTCTTATAATATGGTATTGGTGAAAAGAATAGGACATTGTTTACAGCATGATAAACAGTTTATAAATAAAAGGTAGGTATAGGATGGAACAATTGATATTAGATCTTGTAAATTGGTTTAAAGATTTATCATATATAGGTATTTTTCTTGCTCTTTGTATCGAATTTATTCCGGCTGAAGTTGTTTTACCATTGGCTGGTTTTTGGGTGTCTGAAGGAGACATGTTATTCTGGGGTGTAGTCATTGCCGGCTCTTTAGGTGGTGTTGTCGGCCCGCTTACATTATATGCAGTGGGTCGTTACGGTGGTAGACCTATATTAGAGAAGTACGGCAAGTATTTTTTTATGTCCCCAGAGAATTTAGAGAAAGCGGATGCGTTTTTTGCTAAACACGGGGCATTTGTTGCTTTTTCTGCTCGTTTTCTTCCAGGGGTGAGAACAGTGATTTCTGTCCCTTGTGGGATGGCAAAAATGAATCCTTGGGTTTTCTCACTATATACATTATTAGCGATGACCCCGATTACATTCTTTTATGTTTACTTAGGTGTACAATTAGGCGAAAATTGGTCAGATGTAAAACCAATACTAAACCAATATCTTGTTCCAATTGGTATAGTACTCGTTATTTTGTTTGTCATCTATTTGCTGATTAAAAGAAGGAAAAATCAAAAAGCAGAATCCCTTTCAGATTTCTTAGGAAAAAAATAAAAATGAAAAGCAATGACTTCAACTGATTGATTAGTGAGGTCATTGCTTTTTTATTTTAATAACAAAAATTCTCGAAATTTAAAAGTCGATCAGTTATTTGCAGAATGTGACCAATCAGATTAGCAGGCACACACGGAGACAGATACAAGTAGTGAATACGCGCAGAAAACAAAAAGAGAAGGAAAAGAATTGCGCGCAAGTAACGTATACGCGCATAAATGATAAGGAAAGGGAGGGAATTGCGCGCAAGTAACGTATACGCGCACAAATGATAAGGAAAGGGAAGGGAATTGCGCGCAAGTAGTGAATACGCGCAAAAGACAAAAGAAAAAGGCAGAGAATTGCGCGTAAGTAATGTATACGCGCACAAGGCAAAAGAAAAAGGCAAAGAATTGCGCGCAAGTAGTGAATACGCGCACAAGACAAAAGAAAAAGGCAGAGAATTGCGCGCAAGTAGTGAATACGCGCACAAGGCAAAAGAAAAAGGCAGAGAATTGCGCGCAAGTAATGTATACGCGCACAAGGCAAAAGAAAAAGGCAGAGAATTGCGCGCAAGTAGTGAATACGCGCAAAAGACAAAAGAAAAAGGCAAAGAATTGCGCGTAAGTAGTGAATACGCGCAAAAGACAAAAGAAAAAGGCAAAGAATTGCGCGTAAGTAGTGAATACGCGCACAAGACAAAAGAAAAAGGCAAAGAATTGCGCGCAAGTAGTGAATACGCGCACAAGACAAAAGAAAAAGGCAGAGAATTGCGCGCAAGTAATGTATACGCGCACAAGACAAAAGAAAAAGGCAGAGAATTGCGCGCAAGTAATGTATACGCGCACAAGACAAAAGAAAAAGGCAGAGAATTGCGCGCAAGTAGTGTACACGCGCACAATTCAAAAGAAAAAGGCAGAGAACTGTGCGCAAATTATGTAAACGCGCAAAAGACAGGCAGAGAACATGCACAAGTCGTGTTTATATGCCAAGATTACAAGCAAAGTAGAGGATGCTATGGGCATAAATAAAATGTATATCGATAGCTTGAGGTTTTTAAAAGGAGCTAGATCGACAGAAGGATTCTGTGTAATTTAATTATTTTCCATAAGCTGTTGAATTCACTCATCTTTCTTTCTTCTTTCTAAAAGAATCACATCTCTCCATCCGTCTACATGCTTGGCGATTTTCTCACGGATTCCTACTTGGCGAAATCCGTGTTTTTTATGTAAAGAGAGACTTGCATGGTTTTGTGGAAAGATACTGGCTTGCAAAGTCCAGATTCCATGCTTCTCACTTTCAATGATTAAATTTGATAATAATATTGAGCCAATCCCTGTTCCTTGATATCCATTGAGAATATAAATACTTATTTCCGCAACGCCCTTATATACCTCTCTATTCGAATAAGGAGTGAGGGCAGCCCAGCCAACCACTTGCTGTCCATCTTTAGCAACTAAACGAGCATAAGGTAAATGTTTCTCATGCCAGTTATGCCAGTTTGATGTTTCCTGCTCGAAAGTAGCTAAGCCGCTATCTATCCCTTGTTGGTAGATCTCTTTTACTGATTCCCAGTCTTCAACTACTAATGATTCGATTTTCATAGCTATTCTCTCCTCTATATCTCCTATTTTTTTTAAAAAGTCTTTTTATAAAAGGAGATAATTGTTAATAGTGTAATATCTCTTATAAGAAAAAGATATCAATCATTTCTAAGGAGGAGTATAAATGAGGAGTTATGTATCGAAAAGTAAGCGTGGTATTAATCGTGAATCTCTCCCGTTTAAATTGTACGAAAAGGCAAAGAAATTTGGTGTGTGGGACCCTCGTGACATTGACTTTAGTCAAGATAAGAAAGATTGGCATACTTTATCAAAAGAACAACAGGATTCGATACTCAGACTAGTTGCTTTGTTCTATAGCGCTGAAGAGGCTGTAACTAAAGATATTCTGCCGCTGATTTATGCGATATCAAAACAAGGTCAATTTGAAGAAGAAATGTATTTAACGACCTTTCTTTTTGAGGAAGCAAAACATACAGATTTCTTTCATTTGTTTTTAAAAGAAGTAGGTATAGAAAGAGATTTGAATAATTATCATTCTGAAGCATATTTAAATGTGTTTGATGAGATCCTTCCGCAAACGATGGAAAAGCTATTGGTAGATCAGACTCCACAAACAATAGCTGATGCAGCAGTTGTATACAATATGTTTGTTGAGGGTATATTGGCGGAAACAGGGTATTGGAATTTCTATGAAAACCTACAAGACTTAAAAAAATTACCAGGCTTACTTGAAGGGATATCTTATATTAAAAGAGATGAGTCGAGACATATTGGCTTCGGCACTTTTTTGCTACAACGTCTTATTACTGAAGATGACTCTATGTTTGATTATATTATGAATAAACTTCATCATCTCATGCCAATTGCCGAGGCAATTAATCAAATGCCTGAAGAAGTTAACCCATTTGGGGTGAAATTAGCAGATAGCAGAGCTTTTATGCTGAAGCAGTTACATGCAAGAATAGAAGTTTTACGTAGAGCGAAAGGTAAAACCTTAGAAGAAATTTATAAAATGGAACTTGTTGTAGAGTAGGATATGCTGTTCTTTTAAGCCGTTCATAAAGAATGGCTTTTTATTTTGAAAAGAGTAAATTCCTTCTTTATATTGAATTTAGTGACATGTTTTCTTAAGCTTGCTTTATATAAATAGAGGTTGGATATGAATGGATATGGATTGTTGAGTAGTGTTAGAATAAAGAATGAATCAATATAGAGAGGTCATTATGGATATATCTTATTTAGGATTAGCACTGGTAGAGTCATGGGGGATTGAAACGAGCACAAAATGGAAGATGGAGAATCCTGCTTTAGGACAATGTGGTGTCACAGCCTTAGTTGTTCAAGAATATTTAGGTGGAGAAATTGTGAAAACATTGATCGGCGAGTTGTGGCATTTCTACAATAAAATAGGAGATAACTATATAGATTTTACAGTTAGCCAATTCGATCCTGCCATTGATTATAAGCCTGTTATTTCTAATAGACAGGAAGCATTTGAGGATACCAATATCAATCAGTATCGTTATTTAACAAAGGAAATGAACAATCGACTTTATTACTACTTAGAGAGGTAGGAAGAAATGATGGTAGATAGCCTTATTTTTGATTTAGATGGCACGTTATGGGATTCTAGAAAAACAGTTGCTGATTCATGGAATATCGTTATTCGAGAAGATGCAGAAGTGAAGAAAGAGTTAACAGTAGCAGATTTAAAAGCAACAATGGGGCTAAGAATGCATGAAATTATGGAAAGACTGTTCCCTTATTTAAGTAAGGAGAAAAGAGAATCGTTATTAGAAGATCTTAGCAAAGAGGAACTAGAACATATCCGGAACTATGGAGGGACACTATACCCAAAAGTAGAGGAAACCTTGTCAGAGTTGGCTAAGACCTATCAATTGTTCATCGTAAGTAATTGCCAAGAAGGTTATATTGAAGCGTTCTACGAAGCACATGGATTGGAAAAATATTTTCAGGACTTTGAAAACCCAGGAAGAACTGGATTATCTAAAGGGGAAAATATACAACTCATTATAAAGAGAAACAATCTACAGTCTCCCATTTATATTGGCGATACAGATGGAGATAGAGAAGCTGCAAAATATGCCGGGATACCTTTTGTGTATGCGAGTTACGGTTTTGGAGAAGTGATAGACAAAAATCATATAATTGAACAATTTCAAGACCTACTACATATGAGGCTAGAGAGGGGATAGCTTATGAAAGCATTGGTCATATTATTCCCGGCATACGCTGATTTTGAAATTAGTCATAGTTTATTTTTACTTCGAAAAGTCGCAAAAATGGAAATTGTTACTACAACGGTTGATGGATCGCCAGTCACAAGTATTGGTGGTTTAAAAACAGCAATTGATGTCTCATTAGAAAATCTGAATATAAATGATTACCATTTTATTTTAATCCCCGGTGGTGATGGAATTGATAACGAGCTACTGAATAATAAATGGTTAATTCAGCAAATTCAATCAGCATTCCATTCACGTATTCCGATTGCATCTATCTGTGCATCGGCATTAATTCTCGGAAAAGCAGGTATATTGTCTGGTGAGCAATTCACTTGTTTAGCACATACTTATGATAAGTATCAATCACTCTTTGAATCAAGCTTCTATACAGGACAACCAATTGAAGTAAGTAATCGCATAATTACGGCTAAAGGAACATCCTTTGCTGCTTTTGCAATTGCCGCGCTTAAACTAACTGGTGTGGAACTCACTGACCAAGAGTGGGAAAAATGGCGCCAGTTTTGCATGATAACATAGTATTTATTTGATATGAAGTAAATCAGAAGAAACTAGTAATCACTTATATATTGGTTTTGAAAGAAAAAACACAAGGGGTGTGTTATTTTTGGATGAACGTAATGATTTAATTGGTGATATGTTAAAAAGCAAAAAATCTACGCCACTGCCAGGACAAGGTAAACCACTTCCTAAAGGCTATCTACAGAGGGATATTTTTCAAAACTTCCAAAAAGTTGCCAAGGATGCTGGTTACTTACCTCCATGGTTAACACTTCAAAAGGAAATCGCAGTGCTTGTACATCAAGCACAAAGTAAACAAGATATTGCCACCATTAATGAAAAAATTAAAAAATACAATTCGATTTGTCCACCACAAATGCAGCGCTACCCAATTAGTCTAGAGGGGCTAGAAAAAGCAAAAACACTATGGTGAAAAAAGTCCACTCGAACAGATTCTTATTCGTTTGATAGTCAGCCTGTTATACTTGCAAGAAAAGGAGGCGATCATTTTGAGTAAAATTATATTATTCGATGGGGAATGCAATTTTTGTGATCAGAGTGTGCAGTTTATATTGAAGAGGGACCATCAGGGTGATTTTTATTTTGCCTCCTTACAAGGTGAAAACGGGCAATCTCTATTAAGAAAACATGAAATAGATCCTGCAACTGATAGTTTTATATATATAGAAGATGATCGTGCCTATGATCAATCAACTGCTGTAATTAAAGTATTGCAACAATTAAGGGGAATGTGGAAACTAATAGCTGCCTTCAGTATCATTCCAAAACCGATCAGAGATAAGATGTATCAATTTATTGCTAAGCGGAGATATAAGTGGTTTGGTAAAAAGGAAAGTTGCCGTTTACCCTCACCGGAAATTCGAAAAAGATTTCTAGATTAATCTGATTGATTGGTAATCAAAAAAATAGGCATACATTTCATTTTAATAACATATATTGTGGTTTAGTTGTTAAAAGACTCAGTCAATCTACAAAAAAAAACAGAAGGTGTTCTTCTGTTTTTTTTAAGCAGTTGGTTTATTAAAATACTTTGTTGTAAAAGAAGTTAAAATTGCAAGAACTGTGTACAATACTGTCCAAATCATAAAGGTTCCATTATAGATTGTAAAGGAGAGTAAAGTAAAGATAATTGCTGTTAATAAAGGAACGAGATACATATTCCGTTTTTTCCAAGCCACAAGAATAGAAGCGGCTAATACAATAGTTGGATAGATAAGTATGGTTAATACGAGTGTCATTTTAAATCGCCTCCATTATCTCTATACCCGAAAAATAAAAAAAGAACCATTTTCGGTTCTTTAAAATTCTTTTTGGGAGATAGGAAGAAATAATTTAATACCCCTACGATTAAAAGGAAGGAGTTTGGAGTCAAGCGCAAGATGACTAATATATCCCGTCATACAAGCAATATAAGCTCCATTTATGCCCGTCGATAATTGAAAAAAATCAGCAATAAAATGAAAGAATACTACACCTAAAATAGAATGAGTGTAACTCCTGTGTGGGACAAATGATGCTATAAGAATATAGCAGCCCATGAGCATAAGCCAAACTTCTTGTAATAATATTCCGCACACAATGACTCCTATACCAGTAATGATAAGCATATGTCGCTGCTTTATATAGGAAGATAAAAGAAACATCGCAAGTCCAATCCCCATGCTTACCCATTGATCTAAGGCTGTAGCTTCATAAAAACTATAAAAAATAATTAACAATCCAATCATTTGCGCAGTTGCTTTAATAAATTTGTGAGAGAGGGTGATTTTATTTCTCAGTTTACCATCGATATCTAGATCTGGTAAAAGTGCAGATATTGTGCCAATACCAATAAGCGCTAATGTGGCCGATGGCGTTGCTTGGAGTGTATTTGCGGTCACAAAACCTGCAACAGCACCAATACTCGCATGAGCGGTACCATTCACTTTAATTCCACCTTTTTCTAAGTTGTCTTTTTCTATTCTACAATAAAACATCTGTTCTGTTTATGCTTTTTGCAGGAAAAATGTCAAATGAACAAGAATTTATGTTAAATACTTTAATTAATGGGAATCAACCTCTCTTTTTTTCATCTTTTAAAACAATTTTGCCATAAGGAAGGTTAGGTACGATCCTCTTTATGGGTAAATACATTAAAATAAGTGGAATAAAAGGTTATGGTCACAGTTTAAACGAATGACTATCGTTTTTATGTTTAAGATACAAAAAAGAGGAGAGGGACAATGAACTGGACACATCCATTTGCACTGGCAGTATTAGCTTTCTGGGCGTCTTATTTTATGAATGATTCATTAAGCATCTCTTTATTAGTGGCGTTGGGTGGATTCATCATCGGTTTGATATTCTCATTATTGATCTTTAAGAAGGCAAAAAGAAAACATATATGACAAGGAACTAAGAATTTATATTCCTATGAAGAGGGTGATGACGATACAAGCGGTTTTATTTGATTTTGACGGGACATTAGCTAATACATTGCCACTGTGCATTTATTCATTGCAAGAAGTGTTTCTTAAATTTGATCAGCGAGAATTAGCTGTGAAAGAAGCAAAAGAGTGGTTAGGAAATTCTGAAAAGAAGATTATAGAAGAGCATTTAATAAGCAATCAGAAATTAGACGCAATAGAATATTATTATAATGTTTATAAGAACAACCATTCAAGGCTAGTAGATAATAATAGAGAAATTGACCATTTATTGTCTTATTTGAAAGAGGAAGGAATTAAGCTGGCGATCGTTACGGGGAAAGGGAGAAGAAGTCTGCAGATTTCTTTAGAATGTCTGCATATGACAACCATTTTTGACTGTATAGTTACGGGAGATGATGTAGTGCAAGCAGAACCTGATCCAGAAGGTATCACTCTAGCCTTATCCATGTTAGATGTACCGGCATCCGAGGTGATTTTTTTAGGGGATAGCAATTGTGATATCGAAGCAGGGTTAAAGGCGAATATTTATACAGCGGGTGTGCATTGGCTACCTGATGGTAAGACAACTGAATTTAAGGTGATACCAGATTCAGCTTTTTTAACGGTGGATGAATTTTTAGAATTTTTTAAATTAGGTGCTTTACACGAGAGTTAACAAAATAAATAGATGAATAGGAGGTAAGGAAGCAATGAGTATTCAATATCCAATAGGCGAATTTTCTGTATGTGAAGAGGAAATTAATGAGAACAAGATTAATACTTGGATAATGGAAATAGAGAAATTTCCGCGCCTACTCCGTAAAGTTGTAGAAGAGCTTACTGAAGATGAACTAAATATACCCTATAGAACAGGGGGATGGACAGTGCGGCAGCTCATTCACCATTTAGCAGATAGCCATTTAAATGCTTATTTAAGGGTAAAGTTAGCGTTAACAGAAGAAAATCCGATGATCAAGGATTATCAACAAGATCAATGGGCACGTTTAGAAGACTATCATCTACCAATTGAAGTGTCTTTAAGTATGATAGAAACTGTTCATTTGCGTTGGACTGTTGTGCTAAAAAGTTTGTCTATTCATGATTGGGAGCGCACGTTTGTTCATCCTGAATCGGGACAAATTTCCATTGGGAAAGCAATTGGAATGTATGCATGGCATGGGCGCCATCACCTTGCTCATATTACGACTAAGCATAAAGGTGAGAAATGAATGAAGGATAAAAAATGGGGAGAATTTACGATTTCTCTTAATAAATCATATTTAGATAGAGAGTTAATTTATCAGTTTTTACATAATGAAGCGTATTGGTCAATCAATATTCCTAGAGAAGTCGTGATGAAATCGATTGATGAAAGTAGGCTAGTTTTTGGGCTGTATAGAGGTAGGTTCGATGGTGATTTTGAGCAAGTAGGGTTTGCAAGAGCAGTCACAGATTTATCTACATTTGCTTATCTATGTGATGTTTTTATTTTACCTCAATACAGAGGAAAAGGCCTTTCGAAATGGTTGGTCGAAACAATCATTTGGCATCCAGATTTACATGATATTCGTAAATTTATGTTGGCAACAAAGGATGCCCATTCGTTGTACGAAAGATTTGGGTTTGAAACAGTTGAATCACCTGATTTGTTATTGCAAAGGGTAAGGAAAGTACCTTATTAATCGTTCTTTAGAAAGGTGTAATCGTTTGTGAAAAGGTTACTATTTACATGTTGAGATGCTTTTTTATACATTAACTAGTTCTTTTGGTATGGTAAATTACCATTATTATTAAAGCAATATTCTAAAAATATTGAATTATAAAGATGGAATCGATAAAATGTATAAATATAGAAATAGAAAAGGGGTGTCACATGAAAATGGAACTGATTAGACATACCATTCGTGCAAGAGAAACATATGAAGTGAAGATAGAGTCATCGTTATTATGGGAGTGTGCCCTCGGAATCGCAGCCGTGACAAATACGCGTTTAATTTCACATATGGAAAAGCCGATGGAGGAATGGGATAATATTAAAAAAAAATTATCAAACGAGCTCCTAAATGAACTAGATATCGTCCAAAAGCACAATACATGGAAGGCATTGCTACAATTATTACATCAAAAAGAATTTGATAGTTTACATATGTTTGTTGATTATATTAATCATTTATCAGATAGAACGTTACGCTTTATATGTTTACCTTATATCGGATCGGATTTCCAACAATTAAGGTGTGATGCTTCAACAACAGATGAAACAGCGATAAAAGATATGCAGGAAGTAACGGAAAATAATTCTTTCTTTCCAAAATATGTTGAATATATTAGCTCTTCAGATGCAGATTTTTTGAAAAGGCATTTGGTTACAGTAATGACAGGCTGGTATGAAGCAATTATCAAACCAGAAGAAAAGCAGCTACGAAACATTCTCGAAAAAGATAAAAAGCTAAAAGAGTCTATGTATAAAAAGATGACAGCTGAAGAATTAGTAGAATGGGCGACAGGAGGCATCATTTATCATCCCGAACCAAGTGTAAAGAATGTGATGCTCATTCCCCAATATACATACAGGCCGTGGAATATTGAAGCTGATATAGAAGAAACAAAAGTATTCTATTACTCAGTATCGGATGAGAGTATAAGAGATACGAAGCCCTATGCAGTTAATCCATCATTAGTTCTTAGATACAAGGCATTAGGCGATGAAACAAGAATGAGAATGGTGAAATTACTTTCTGAAGGCGAATGTAGTTTACAAGAAATAACGGAGCGGTTAGCACTTGGGAAAACAACAGCTCATCACCATTTAAAAATTTTAAAAACAGCAAAACTAGTCGATACTGAAACATCTAAATATAAATTAAAACAACAAGCACTCCATTGGATGAATGAGGAAATGGGCATCTATCTTTCACAATAATGTTGAAATCAGGTGAGGAACGATAATGATAAGGTTAAAGATTAACAACGAGCTAGAATTGAAGGGTTTTATGTATGAAGAGGCGGATGAACTATTTGCGCTTATTAATGAGAATCGTACATACTTACGCGAATGGCTTCCATGGGTAGATGGAACAAAATCTGTTCAAGATTCAAAAGCGTTTATTGACCATACAGTTGAACAAATGGATCGAAATACTGGCTTAACCGTTGGTATTAGAGAAAACGGAAAGTTAATCGGCATCATTGGCTATAATAAGTTGAATCATGCCAATCGGATAGGTACAATCGGGTATTGGCTTTCACAGCAGGCAGAAGGTAAAGGTGTGATGACAAAAGCTGTGCAAGCGATGATTTCCTACGGATTTACTCAGCTTAATTTAAATAAAGTAGAAATTCATGCTGCAGTTAAAAATAGTAAAAGTCGTCGTATACCTGAAAAGCTTGGTTTTGTATATGAAGGAACGATTAGAGATGGCGAATGGCTCTATCATTATTATGTTGACACAGTTATTTATGGTTTGTTGAAAAGAGAATATAAGTGATGAGCTACCATTGATGCAAGAACAAATTCTATTTAAAAGAATTTGTTCTTTTCTTTATGAATAGAGTAGGAAAAAGGATTTACTTCTAGAATCTTATTAAAGATAGAAAGTGGGTGGAGGATGAGAGATGGAAATTAAAACAGAGGCAAAGAAAAATGTAAGATGGAAGCGCTTGCTACTATGGATGGGAGGGAGTCTTCTTGGGCTCATTCTACTTGTAATCATTGGCGCTTATTATTTCTTGAATCGCCCGTTACCTCAAGTTAATGGTGATATTCAACTGAAAGGGTTACAACAAGCTGTTGAGGTGGTCCGAGATGAAATGGGTGTTCCTCATATAGAAGCAACGAATGAGTATGACCTTTACTTTTCCCAAGGATATGTACAAGCGCAAGATCGTCTATTTCAAATGGACTTAAGTAGGCGGCAGGCATCTGGGAGATTAAGTGAAGTAATTGGTGAATCGACAGTAGATACAGATAAGTATTTCCGTACCTTGGGCTTAAGAAGAGCAGCAGAAGAATCAGTAGCTGAATATTCAGATGAGGGGATGCGGGTATTAAATGCATTTGCAGACGGAGTAAATGCCTATATAGAGGAATTACATACCACTGGAAAGTGGCCAATAGAATTTACGATACTTGGCTATAAACCGGAAGCATGGAAACCAATTGACTCATTAACAATTGGTAAGTATATGGCCTTTGATTTGGGCGGACATTGGAAAGATCAAGCTTTTAGACAGTATCTGTTGCAAACATTTCCTGAAGAAAAAGCGTATGATTTATTTCCGACCTATCCAGAAGAGGCACCAACTATTATTACTAAAGAACAATTAGATTTTTCAACCGCCTTTGCTCAAGCTGTTATCCCACATGAATTCAATGGGAGTAACAATTGGGTGGTAAGCGGAGATAAAACGGCAACTGGCAAAAGTCTTTTAGCAGATGATCCCCATTTAGGGTTGGCGACTCCTTCTGTATGGTATCAAATGCACTTACAGTCTGATGAAGTGAATGTAGGTGGAGTGATATTTGCCGGAGTCCCTGGAATTATTTTAGGACATAACGAAAACATCGCATGGGGTGTGACTAATACTGGTCCTGATGTGCAAGATCTTTATATTGAAAAAAGAAATCCAGAAGATCCTCACTTGTTTCTTTATAACGACAAATGGGAGAAGGCTCAAGTGATAGCTGAGCCTATAAAGGTAAAGGATAGTGAAACAATTGATTATGAAGTCATAGAGACAAGACATGGGCCTATTATTTCAGAGTTTGCCGCCGATGCTGCTACTAGTGAAACGGCACTTTCATTACAGTGGACAGCATTAGAGGCAACGACAGAACTAGAGGCGATTTTAAATATGAATCACGCTGAAAATTGGAAAGAATTCGAAGAGGCATTAGCAGCTTTTGAAGCACCAGCACAAAATTTTGTTTTTACAGATCGAGAAGGAAATATTGCTTATAAGGCGAATGGAAAAATTCCTATCAGGAAAAAAGGAAATGGCCTATTACCTGTACCGGGATGGACAGATGAGTATGCTTGGGAAGGTGCGATTCCTTATGACGAATTACCAACTATCGTCAATCCGGAAGAAGGTTTTATTTCTACAGCCAATAATAAGGTGGTAGGAGATGATTACCGTTATCATATCAGTCACAATTGGGCGCAACCATATAGACAAATGCGTATTCAAGAAGTATTAAGTGGAAGCAATAAATTAACTGCAGAAAATATGATGGAACTACAAATGGATGAAAAGAACCTTCAGGCAGAAGAATTTGTGCCTGTGATGCTTAAGCAATTAGCAAACGAAAAAGGTGAGAACATCCAATCAGCCCTTGACATCTTATCGAAATGGGACTATCAAGATCATCAAGATCTTGCTGCTCCTTATATTTTTAATCGCTGGATGGTTGAAATAGGAGAAGCATTATTTGAAGAGCAGATTCCAAAAGAAACGTTAGAATTATTTGGTGGTAAAAGATCGGCTGTTGATCAGCTTCTGCGTAATGCATTTGCAGGTAACCCGGGGCCATGGGTGAAGGATGTAGGGGGCATTAATGAATTATTAGTTGTATCGTTAACGGAAACACTTTCACAAATACAGGAAGATGAAGGCGGCGATATGGCAAATTGGAACTGGGGAGATTATCACCAAGTTTCCTTCACACACCCGTTATCTAGCGTAGCTCCTTTAAATTATTTATTTAATTATCAAGGTAGTATGGCAACAGGAGGAAGTGCTGTCACTGTTAAGGCAGCTGCATTTAAAAATGATGGGACGGTGAATCACGGAGCATCATGGCGATTTGTTATGGATATGAACAATCCAATGCAGGCTTATCATATCGTCGGTCCAGGTCAATCTGGGCATGTATCGAGTGACTGGTATCAAAATCAAATGGCGGATTGGGTAGAGGGAGATTATCATAAGACTACTTTAGGGGAGCCTGAAGGGAAGAGACTACTCTTAACACCAGAAGAATGATTATCTAGGATTTTTGAGTTGATAAGAAGAAGATAAATCCAACGCATTTTTTTAATCGATTAAGATTTTACCCTTTTTAATATGTACGGACTAGAGACAGGTGAATGAGAAGAGAAATAGCCAGCTAAAATAACTTTTTGGCTGGCTAAAAAATGTAATTAAATGATTACAAAAGAAAGCTTGCTATCCAAGAAATCAAAGGAATGGTTAAGATAGAAATTAACGTGCTATATACCGTTACCATAATGGCTTCGTTTTCTTCTTGTGTGTAGCGGGAAAATAATACTGAAGCCAGCATGAAGGTAGGCATACTTGTTAAAATAACTAATAAGAAAGTTAAATCTGTTTGTATTGACGTAAAACGTAAACAAATGATGCCGAAAAGTGGTAATATCAACAATTTCATTAATAAAGGAAACCATAAACCTTGAAAGTAAAACCGTCGTCCAACTTGAAAGAAAGTTGGAAGCAGAAAGCCTATATATAACATGGCTAATGGCGCAGCTAAGTTAGATAGCATTGAAGCCAGTTGCTTGAATATGATCGGTGCTTCCCAACCACTGATTACATATAACAACCCCAAACTAATGGCTAATAAAGGTATGTTTAATAAAGCTTTTAATTGTTTAAATTGGAATTTTTGATTGCTTTGTAATAAGTAGATACCTAATGAAAAA
The DNA here is from genome assembly GCF_034651445.1 of Cytobacillus sp. OWB-43. NCBI lineage: Bacteria > Bacillati > Bacillota > Bacilli > Caryophanales > Bacillaceae > Cytobacillus > Cytobacillus sp. OWB-43. The sequence continues at coordinate 248,567 of NZ_JAYEFF010000003.1, forward strand.
AGAACGACATCTAACCCTGCATCAAATACAGCGGCTAATAATCCACCGAGAGGCCCAAATAATGTAGCACTAAGAGGGATGCCGATGAAACCTGTATTACCTAGGGCGGCGAGTAAAGCCAATTGTTTAGGCTGATTAAGGTGTAAAAGACGGCCTAGAACTAATGTAAGGATAATACCTCCAGCATTAAATACAATGGATATCCCGAATACGAGAAAGACTTGTTGGAAAATGACGTCCGTAATTTTAGTATTGAAAACACCATTCAATATAATAAAGGGAACAGCTAGATTTAAAATAATCATCATTAATATATTTTTCATTTCTGCTGTGATTGATATCTTTAAAGCGATTAGTGCTCCGAAAACAATGATTATACCCATTGTTGAAATCGCAAGAATAACAGAGGTGACTTCCATATGACACTCCTTTCAGTATAAATTATACTGAAAATTCTTATATTTTTATAGTTCATAAAAGCAGAAAACTATAAAAATATCATTGGACCATTTATACTTAACGACAATAAGAAAGGTGTGGGTAGCTATGGTTGCTAAAGTAGCGATAGTAACAGGAGCGAATTCAGGAATGGGCTTAGAAACGACAATCGGTCTTGTAAATAAAAATGTAAAAGTAATCATGCTCTGTAGAAGTAAAATAAGAGGTGAAGCCGCGCTACAAAAAGTGAAAGCCATTACAGGAAAAGAAAATGTAGATTTAATGCTCTGTGATTTAAGTTCTATCAAAAGCATCGATGATTTTGTGGCAACCTTTTTTAGTAAGTATCATCATTTAGATCTTTTAATCAATAATGCAGGTGTAGTGACAATAAAAAGGCAAGAAACAGTTGATGGATTTGAGATGATGTTAGGGGTAAACCATCTCGGTCATTTCCATTTAACCAAGCAATTATTAGCAGCTTTAAAGGCTTCGGCTACTGCAAGAATTGTCATTGTATCTTCCGGTGCTCATAAATGGGGGAAAATGGATTTTGCAGATCCGTTTTTTAAAAAGGGTTTTAATGTAGCAAAAGGTTATGGAAGATCGAAGCTAGCCAATTTATTATTTATGAAAGGTTTACATGAAAGATTAGCACACACAAATGTGACAGTGAATGCACTTCATCCAGGAGCTGTTGCAACAAACATAGGTGTGGATAGAGAAACAGGATTTGGTGGCAAAGTGGTAAAATTACTGGTGCCATTTTTTAAAACAGCAGAGCAAGGGGCGGAAACGGCCATCTATTTAGCCACGAGTCCGGATGTAGAAGGGATATCAGGTGAGTACTATATTGACAAGAAAAAAGCCCATGTCTCTAAAAGGGCGAGTGATCCCCAACTAATCGAGCACTTCTGGAGATGGAGCATAGAACAGACGACGCTTTAATGATGACATCTAATAAAAAAGTTAACAGTGGGGTGAAATTTGTCTTCAATAGGTGAAATTGAAGAAGTACACGGTATATTAGTTTTGGAATTAAAATAATATTGAGTGAATCCCTTGTAGGACAAGGAATCAGGGTTTAAACAAACGAATAAAACTAATTTGAATGGTTTCATGCTTTAAGGAACGGGAATGAGTGTGAAAGAACGGCAAAAGAGGGGATGTTGCTATGTCTGAAAAAGGAGATTTCATGCTGGCGCATAAACAAAAGTTGAGGAACAAATTTACGTTGATAAGCATTTAGAAGCCGTGATAAAAGCGATTGCCATGTATGAAGTAGAAATGAGTATAGGGTCAATGAAGCCAATTTGAGAAGTTAAAGGGAAGGGTGGAGGAAGAGTAATGAGTTTTAAAGCAATAGTTGTAGATAAAGATGATAAAGATTTTTCTATCCAGTTGCGTCAACTTGAGGTAAGGGATTTACCTGCAGGAGAAGTATTAATTCAAGTAAAATACTCCGGAGTAAATTATAAGGACAGTTTAGCTAGTATACCTAATGGAAATATCGTTAAAGACTATCCAATGGTACCGGGCATTGACTTAGCGGGCATCGTTGTTTCATCTCAACATCCTGATTTTTCCAAAGGTGATGAAGTCATTGCTACGAGTTATGAAATTGGTGTATCCAGATACGGGGGGTATAGTGAATATGCACAAGTACCTGCACAATGGGTACTGCCACTTCCAAAAGGACTTACATTAAAGAAGGCAATGACGATTGGCACAGCTGGATTAACAGCGGCTCTTTCCATATTAAAATTAGAACAGAATGGTCTAACTGAAAATAGTGGGAAGGTGTTAGTTACTGGGGCTACTGGTGGCGTTGGGAGTTTTGCCGTTGCCTTGTTAGCTAACCGTGGCTATGAGGTCGTTGCAAGCACTGGAAAGAAGAATGAACGTGATTACTTAATGAACTTAGGAGCTTCTTCAGTGATTACAAGGGAAGAAGTGTATGATGGGAAGATAAGCGCATTAAGCAAGCAAAAATGGATAGCAGCGGTTGATCCTGTCGGTGGAGAGCCATTGGCATCCTTGTTAAGCCAAATTCAATATGGGGGTGCCGTAGCGGTTAGTGGTTTAACTGCTGGAACGAATTTACCTACGACGGTTTTTCCTTTTATTTTACGTGGGGTGAGTCTCTTGGGAGTTGATTCCGTTTTTTGTCCAATGGAGATGAGGAAAGAAGCTTGGGAACTATTAGCGGAAGAAAGTGATAAACTTCCGTTTGATCAGTTTATTTTTCAAGAAGTTTCATTGAGTGAAGTTGAGCATGTCTTGCCATTGCTTTTAAAAGGAGAAACGAGAGGAAGAGTACTTGTACACATATAGTATCTACTCACAATAACTTATAAAAAGGCGGTCCTAATTTCTGATAGAATGGAGCGAAAGACATGCAGTTGAAAAGTAACCGTCTCGTCATTCGATCGTATATGTATGAAGATTACGAAGCTTGGATAGCGGGATTAAAGAACCGTTTAGTATCGCAATCACGTCATGATGAAGGACGCCCACAAGATTTACCTGCTTATACTAAAGAAAAATTCAAGAAGAAAATCGAGCAATGGAGCAAGCAAGATGATGCCTGGCAATTATCTGAGTTTGGTATATTTAGAGAAAATGATGGTGCACATATAGGAAAAATAGAATTGTATCGAACACAGAGGAATGGCAAGGAGTTAGTACTACTTGGTTATGCAATTCACAATCAATATTGGCGAAAAGGATATGGAAAAGAAAGCGTAGTAACGATCATACCTTTTATTTTTGAATATTTACAACCTGAAAGAATAGAATTACATATTGATAGTGATAACCTCGCCTCCATTCATTTAGCAGAATCTATTGGTTTTAAATATGAAGAGAAACAGTCTCAATTTTCATTTGATAGTGGAGAATGGAGCGAATTTTTTATCTATTATTTAGAGAAATAAGGAGAGGCCCCCGATTATGAAGGAGCCTCCCTGATATTAAGCGTTCAATTTTTCTTTCTCGTAAACAGGTACCCAACCTTCTGGTGTAACAAAGAGGCGAATAGCAACAACTTTTCGATCATCAGATAAAGTAAAATAGTGGCGCGTGTTTACGGGTACAGAAATTAAATCACCTGGATCTAAATGGACTTCAAAAAACGATTCATCTTTTCCTTGGATAATAAAGACTCCATGCCCACTTACGATGAAGCGGACTTCATCATCGGTATGATGGTGTTCTCTTTGAAAGTTAATTAATAATTCATCTAAATTTGGCGTACTGTCTGAAAGTGAAATAACATCTGCAGCTTTGTAGCCGCGCTTTTCAGAAATGGTTTTGATTTCAGTTGAAAATGCATCTAGTATGGCTTGCTTTTCATCATCAGATAAATCGTATTTTTCGTGTAATGTCACTTCTAATTGCTCAATGTTCCAATTTTCATAGATGACTTCTTGTGCAGTTAAAAATGTAGATACCTCTTGTTGATCAGTAATCACTTTTTCTTCGTTTTTGAATTTAATAATGGCCATGTAAAACGCCTCCTTTTAATTGAATAAGAGATAATTTATATTGAAATAAAAATTCGCAAGCCTCTAATAATTTTTTCGCTTCAAACCCATCGACTCCCCAAACAGTAATCCCGTGGTTGTGAATTAAGACTGCACCTTTCTCTTTGCTGACGTAAGCAGAAAAGTGATCCGCTAATGTAGGGATATCCGCATCATTGCGAATGATCGGGATGGTGAGTATATCATCTTCTCCCCATAGTCCAAATGCTTTAATTAACTCTTGATGCTGAAAAGATACTACACCTTCTTGATAGAAAAGCTCAGAAATAACATTATTAGCAACTGTATGAACATGAAGACTTGCTCCTGATGACGTTTTCTTATAAATTTCACAATGTAATAAAGTCTCAGCTGAAGGTTTAGATGACGTGTTTTCTAGGGGCTTTCCTTCTAAGTCTACTAATAAAAAATCATTAGCTGTTCTCTTTCTTTTATCAAGTCCGCTTGAAGTGACTAAAAAGCTGTTTTCATCTACGCGAATGGATAAATTACCACTAGTACCCATAAACCAATCTCTGGCTGCTAATTCATCTTTAATATCAGCTAATGTATCCCACTTTGTTTCATACGTTGTCATGATTTCGCACCAACTAGTTCATCGAGGTATTCAATGCAATCATGGAAGGTTTCGAAAGGTGTATAAGAAATACCAGTTTCTTCACATTTTTGAATTAAGAAATCTCTAGCAAGTACGGCATCTGCTATTTTGGCTGCTTCAAAGTCTGTAATCGAATCTCCAATAAGAATATTAAAGTGTTCAGGAGAAGAGTGTTTTCTAATAATGGTTGGTTTACAACAGCCGCAACCTTGTGAAGAACATAGTTCATCACACTGGTGTGGATAGTGAATATCTATTGTTTCTAAAGCAAAGCTTGCGTGATTGCAAAATACTTTCGTAAATGGCCCATAAGGTTCAAGTACTGGTTCTAAAAAAAAGTCAATCCCACCACTAACAATATAAAGAGGGATACCGTTTTCATGTGTATATCTAACAAAAGCTGAAAATCCTTCACGAATTTCTGCACTATTTAATACAAAATGGATAATCTCTTCTTTTTTACTTGTTGGTAAAAGTGAGAAGAGATTTTTAACACCCTCTTGGATAGAGATATTTTGAGCTAAAATATCTTCCTTGATCTGTTTTGCCTCAATAGGACCGAAATGCTCCATAATCTTTACAATGTTGTCGTTATTCGTAATTGTTCCATCGAAATCACAAAAAATCATTGGTTTTGTCATCTTTTATGACGTACCTCCCCATTTTGCTAATGCTGCTTCTAATTCTTGCGCTTTTGTTGCACGATGAGTATTTTGTTGTATGACGTGATCAATGGCTTGCCTAAAAGCTCTCACGCCAGCTGCTGCTCCTTCAGGATGACCATGGACCCCGCCGCCAGCATTAATTATACAATCATTGCCAAAGTCATGATAAAGCAACGGCACTAAACCTGGATGAATGCCTGCTGAAGGGACCGGGAATGCCTGATTCAAGCCATTTTCTTCGGTTAACTGTCTAGCGATAGCTAAGGTTTTTTCTTTTTCCATGGCAACAGAACCATATGGAGAAGGAAATAAAGAGAAATCTGCGCCTGCTAAGCGAGTAAGATTACCGAGTAATAAATCAGGAGCCACACCATAGAAGTTTGAAGAAGTATAGGCCCCACTATATGCAGGATGTGCCATGATAGGTAACTGCACTTCATTGTTTTCAGCTAGTGTTTGGAGCATATCTAGACCGTAAGTGTGAACATTGAATAATAATGCATCCGCACCTAATTCGCTCGCATGTTTTGCTTTATCTACTAAATCCATTGTTCTCCCAGATAAATTGACTGCATAAAGTGTCCTTTTTCCAGTCTTTTCATAGACTTCATCTAGTATTTCTTTACCTGCGATAATTCGGTCTTCAAAAGAGATGTTGACATCAAAAAGAATTTCATCATCTTTTACAATATCAACGCCCCCCATAGCCTGGTCTCTTAACTGTTCTCTTAAAAAGTGAATATCCCTGCCGATAATGCCTTTAAATATACTCATAAGTAATGGGCGGTCTTGAATATTTAGTTTCGATCTTATATTTTTTATACCGAATTTTGGTCCAGGAAAACGGGAAAGATCCTCATTATCAAATTCCAGATTTAATAATTTTACTTCACCATCTAGAGATAACTTTCCAAATACAGTTGTTAAGATTGCTGGAATATCAAATGTGAAATTATATGTAGGGTAGGCGATACTAATTTCGCACCTTACTTCACCGAATCGATTGGGATGTTCATCATCATAAAATTCTTGTAGTGCAGTGACTCTGCCTTTATGTTTTAGTAATTGTTTTTGCTCAAGTAATGGTAACGCTGTCCACGAGCCTATCGTTAATCCTAAAGCGATATCCTCTGCTTTTTTCTCTAATGAACCGGGTCTTGCGTATACTTGATAAGTTGCAATTACATCTCCCATATGAGAACCCTCCCTGATGATTTCGAATTAACATTGACAATAAAAAACCCTCTTCTTAATCAATAAGAAGAGGGTTAGTTCGCAGTGATAGAACCTTCTCCTTATCTGTCAGCATGATTGCTGCAAGAATTAGCACCGTGTTCATTTAGAATCGGTTGCCGGGCTTCATCGGGCTCGTCCCTCCGCCTGCTCTTGATAAGAAAATTTATGATTATCGTTTTAAATTTTTGCACAATTGTATTATGTCACCAGGTGTTTTATCTGTCAACAGAGAATTTTTTACGTTATATGACAAAATTCTTTTAACCTTAAAAAGATGAAAAGTTTTAAAAAAAAGATTGACACTTTTTTATAATCGGTGCTAGTATTTGCTCAAGATATTTCAAAAAATGAATCTTTTATACTCTTATCAAGAGCAGGTGGAGGGAAATATGGCCCGATGAAACCCAGCAACCGACCGTAATATCGTTGTGAAACGAGGCGCAGCTAGAGAATTTCTGCGCCTAATGTAAGGCACGGTGCTAATTCCATTCAGAAGTTATTCTGAAAGATGAGAGGCAAAATCGTAATGACGAATGCCTCTTTCTGTACAGGAAAGGGGCATTTTTGTTTCTGTAATGACAAAGCAGGTCCGACTACATCTCTTCATGTAGTCACCCCTGTTTTGTGCCACAGATAAATAAAGAAATAAGGGGGAAGAGATATGGCTGTTTTAGATAATATAGGTTATCGCGCTTTGACAGAGGAATCAGCGTGTGAATACGTGAAGAGTTTAAAACTGTTTTTACCGGATGAAAAAATGACGGTGGAAGAGATTGGTGATGGTAATTTGAATTATGTTTACCGTATTACTTCTAATCATAAAAGTGTAATTATTAAGCAAGCACTCCCTTATGCAAAAGTAGTCGGAGAAAGCTGGCCTCTAACACTTAAACGTGCAAAACTGGAGGCAGAAGTGCTTAAGAAGCATGGTGAATTCGTTCCTCACCTCCTCCCAGCAGTACTAGCATCAGATGAAGAGCTAGCATTAACTGTGATGGAGGATCTTTCCCATTTGACAATTGTAAGAGACGGATTGATTCAAGGGGATCATTATCCGAATTTATCAGCTCATATTGGTGAGTACTTAGCAAAGACATTGTTTTCAACTTCAGATTTTGCTCTTCATCCGTTTGAGAAAAAGAAATTGGTCGCTAAATTTTCAAATCCTGAACTATGTAAAATCACTGAGGATTTAGTATTCACCGATCCATTTTTTGATGTGGAAACGAATGATTTTGAAGCTGAGTTGGCTGAAGTGGTTCAGCAACTATGGGCTAATGACAAGTTGAAACTTGAAGTAGCCAAAATAAAATATGCTTTTCTCACAGAAGCAGAGAGCTTACTACATGGTGACCTACATACAGGGAGTATATTTGCGAGTAAGAGTGAGACGAAGGTGATCGATCCTGAGTTCGGCTTTTATGGTCCGATTGGATTTGATGTCGGTCAATATATTGCCCATCTCATTTTCCAAGTACTTGTACGAAACGAAAACGATAGAATCGTTATTCTTCAACAGATAGAAGAAGTATGGGATGTGTTTTCTCAATATTTTTCAGAAGCTTGGCAAAATTCTGTTGTTAATCCTTTTACGAAAGTACCAGGCGCTCTAGAGTCTTTTCTAGCTAAAGTATTTAAAGATGCTATCGGAGTAGTAGGGTGTGAATTAATTCGGAGAACAATCGGATTGTCGCATGTGAAGGATCTTGATGGAATAGAAGATAGTTCAATTAGATTATATGTGAAGAAGGCAACGATTCAATTAGGTTCATCCTTGATTATTAATCGCAAAAACATAGTAACAATCTCGCAACTTCTTAAGGAACTGGAGGCGTATACATCATGAGTATACCAACACCAATTGAATGGCAAGAAGGTAGATTGAAAATTCTTGATCAAACCTTATTACCCCATCAAACAAGATGGATAGAACTCGAAACCATTGAAGATGTCTTTGAGGCAATTATTCAGTTGAAAGTAAGAGGGGCGCCAGCTATTGGAATTACTGCTGCTTATGGTTTAGCGATTGCTGCAAAAAAATACGAAGGGGTCGACATTGAAACTTTCCATCTTAGAATTCATGAAGATTATCTTTATCTAGCGGGCTCTAGACCGACAGCTGTTAATTTGTTCTGGGCTTTGGATCGAATGATGAAAGTAATAGAAACGCTGTATTCAACAGAGGAGACAATTATCAGTTTGGAGCAAGAAGCAAAGAAAATACATCAAGAAGACGAGGAGATTTGTCGCCAAATTGGTGAAAATGCACTAAGTCTATTGAATGGAAGGAAAAAGGTATTAACGATTTGCAATGCGGGGACGATTGCTACGGGAAAATATGGTACAGCGCTAGCGCCGTTTCATTTAGGCAAGGAGAAGGGTGTTGACTTTCAAGTATATGCTTGTGAAACGAGACCGGTTCTTCAGGGAGCGCGCCTAACTGCTTGGGAGCTTCAACAGTCCAATGTGGATGTGACGGTCATTACTGATAATATGGCTGCTCATACCATAGCAACCAAGGGGATTGAAGCGATTATAGTCGGGGCCGATCGTATTGCCAGCAATGGAGATACAGCGAATAAAATCGGTACATGGCAACTAGCTATTTTAGCAAACTATTTTCAAATTCCTTTCTATATAGCTGCGCCATTATCGACATTTGACTTTTCTATCGCATCAGGGGCAGATATTCCGATTGAGGAGAGGTTGGCAGAAGAGGTGACTCATATTGGGCCAAACCAGATCACACCAGAAGGAACGAAAGTGTTTAATCCGGCGTTTGATGTGACAACGGCTAATTTAATTACTGCAATTATTACTGAAAAAGGCATTTTTGAAGCTGATCGAAACAAATTGGCACAATTGAATAAAGCAGAAGAGGGAGTTAGGGCATGAAGAACAATCGTATACTATTAGCGTTTCTTATTATTTTTATTTTAATCTTGGCAGGCTGCCAGCCAAAAGGAAGCAATTCAAGTAGTGAAGCAACTGCATCAACTAAAGAGAATAGTGTACATCCGTTAGCTAATAAAAAGATCGCACTAATCATGCAAATTAATTTAGGAACTTTTTCTGCACAATATATTGAAGGGGTAAAAGAGCAGGTAGAAAAGTTTGGTGGAACCGTTCAAGTATTTACTTCTGAAGGTGACTTAGCAAAAATGGCTTCCAATTTAGATGCAGCGATTAATCAAAAATTTGATGGGATATTAATTGATCATGGAACGAAGGAAGCGTTAACGCAAGGAGTAGAAAAAGCGGCTGCACAAAATATACCTGTAGTGGTCTTTGATGCTGATATTGCAGTGAAAGATGTAACTGTACTTCAACAAGGCGATGAAGAAATGGCGAAGTTGACATTAACCAAGCTTGCTGCAGATGCAGGAGGGAAAGCAAATATTGTTAAGATTTGGGTAGCTGGATTTGCACCGATGGAAAGAAGACAAGTAGCTTATGAACAATTTTTAAAAGAGAATACAGATATTAAGGAAGTAGCAGCATTTGGTGCTGCCACCGATAATACAGCATTAGATACTCAAGCACAAATGGAAGCAATCCTAAAACAATATCCAAATGAAGGTGAAATAACAGCAGTTTGGGCAGCTTGGGATGAGTTTGCTAAAGGAGCTGTCAGAGCGCTAGAGCAGGCAGGAAGAGAAGATATTAAAGTCTACGGGATTGATATGAGTGACGAAGACCTGCAACTGATACAAAAAGAAAACAGTTCATGGGAAGCGACATCTGCCGTTGATCCAAAAGATATTGGTCGTATTCAAGTTCGATATTTGTACCAAAAATTAAACGGTGATTCGCCTAAAGAAAAAGTTATCCTTGATCCTGTTTTTGTAGAGAAAAGTCAATTACCTGATGAGGCAATTACAACAAACGAACTGCATGAATATATAGATGGTTGGGGAGAAAGTGAACAAGGCTATACGGAAGAATTAAAAGCACTTGAGGGCAATTGAATGAAATGGTTTGTAGCTAGTCAACCGACTTTTAGAGAGTCGGTTTTTGTATCTATGAAGGAGGTCTCCTTTAAGTGAGTGAAGTTGTTTTGGAAATGAAAAAGATTAGTAAGAGTTTTGGAAAAGTTACGGCATTAAAGAACGGGGAGTTAGTGGTTCATAAAGGAGAAATACATGCCTTGCTTGGAGCAAATGGAGCTGGGAAAAGTACATTAATGAAAATTCTCTCTGGGGTATATAGACAAGACCAAGGAGAAATTTTGATTAACCACGAAAAAGCAACTTTTCAACACCCTAGTGACGCGAAAGAAAAAGGAATATTTTGCGTTTATCAGGAGGTTGATACAGCCATTGTTCCACAGCTTACTGTAGCGGAAAATATTATGCTTGATCGCTTTTCACAAGAGAAAGGGTGGTACTTCTCTCGTAAGGATCTACATCGTCAGGCACAGGAAGCATTAACATTACTCGAGGTGAATGATATTGAGCTAAATCAAGCAGCTTCAAATCTAAGTCTTGCTAAAAAGCAATTGGTTCTCATAGCTCGGGCGTTAGTGCAAACGACTAAAGTCATTATTTTTGATGAGCCAACCGCTCCATTATCACATATAGAAGCAGAGAAATTATTTCATGTAATTAGGCAACTGAGAGTAAAGGGAATTGGTTGTATTTTTATTACACATCGATTACCTGAAGTATTCGCCATTGCAGATGTGGTAACGGTTATGAGAGACGGATGTCGGATTTCAACCGTACCAATTGCTCAGATAACGCAGGAAATGGTAATTGAACAAATGCTTGGAGAAGTATGGCATGAGGAAAGAAACGTTATGCACAGTTATAAACGAGGGGAAGAGGTTTTAGCACTTAAGAATATCAATCTAGGAAAGTTACAAAATATTAGTTTAAATGTATATGAAGGTGAAGTTGTAGGAATTGCGGGCTTGGTAGGTGCTGGAAAAACAGAACTAGCGAAAACAATATTTGGAAATACACCAGCCACTTCAGGAGAAATCAGAGTCTCTGGTAAGAAGATACAGGTGAAGCATCCAAAAACAGCTATTGCTTGTGGTATCACTCATATTCCTGAAGAAAGGCGGAAAGAAGGTCTATTCATTAATGAAACGATATCGAAGAATGTAACTTTCCCACAGCTGAAAAAGTACGTAAAAGGGGGTTTTATTAACAGAAAGGCTGAGAGAAAAGCTACTGAAGAAGTGATTTCAACTTTGCAGGTGAAAGCAAATGATGTGGACGTAGAGGTGAATCATTTAAGTGGGGGAAATCAGCAAAAGATCGTTATCGGTAAGTGGTTATCAAGTGAAGCGAAGGTTTATTTATTTGATGAGCCTACTAAAGGCGTGGACATCGGTGCGAAAAGAGAGATTCTTAAACTAATTCAACAGCTTGCAAAGGAAGGCAAGGCCATTTTGTATTTTAGTAGTGAAATCCAAGAATTATTAACAGTTTGCCATAGAGTATTAGTGATGTATGATGGCAAAATCGTGAAAGAATTTACGCAAAAAGAGGCAACGCAAGAAAAGATTCTGTTATATGCAAGTGGTGGAAAGGAAGTCAATCATGAAGGACCAATTGATCGCATTTCTATTTAAATACGGGGCAATTACTTTACTTATTCTTATTATTTTTTATTTTACAAGTGTGAGCCCATTCTTTTTAACCTATGATAATTTTTCGGATATATTACGTTCCATTTCGATTGTCACTGTGCTCGCGCTCGGGGTCACATTTACATTAGTAGTTGACGGTTTTGATTTATCTGTTGGCTCCACGATGTCATTAGCAACTGTTTTTACAGCTTCATTGATGGTTTGGTATGATTTACCGCTATGGTTAGTTCTACTATTACCAATTATCGTTGGAGTGGCAGTTGGATTATTTAATTCGTTCTTAATTGTTGTGATAGGTATTCCCGATTTATTAGCAACATTGAGCAGTATGTACATCGTAGCGGGATTACATCGGACTTATACAGAAGGATACTCAATTTATAACCATATGCCACTGACTTCTGGTGGGACAGCAATTGGTGAGTTTTCTAATGCCTTTCTATGGATTGGTCAAGGCCATTTATTAGGTATCCCTGTACCTGTATGGATCATGGTCATTCTAGTGTTAGCTTCCTACTGTTTTTTGAATTATACGAGATGGGGCAGAATCTTTTATATGACAGGAGGGAATGCCGAAGCTGCGACCTTATCTGGTGTAAAAGTAAAGAAAATCAAATGCATGGCTTATGTAATTTCAGGAATTTTTGCTAGCATAGCAGGCATTTTATTTACTGCTAGGGTAGGATCAGGGCAAATCGATGCAGGTGCACCACTACTGATGGAGGCTGTTGCAGCTGTATTTGTTGGCTACTCGGTACTAGGGGCTGGAAAACCAAATGCGTTAGGTACATTTTTTGGCGCAGCAGTCATCGGTGTATTATTAAATGGTTTAACTATTTTGAATCTACCTTATTATGGTTTTGATATTATTAAAGGGACTGTACTCGTTTTAGCATTGGCAGTGACTTATATGTATGCGAAAAATAAGTTTTCAACAAATAGCTTATAGAAGTAGTAGTAGTGGGTGAGGCACTTTTGTAGTTGCAGGTAGGCTAATCGCTTACTTTGGAAGATACAAATATTTGTTTTAGTTGATAAGGCAAAGGTGGTTTGTGTCTCATTTAAACGGAGAAATAGTGATGAAAGCTTTAGCAAATGGCGTTTGCGAGTGGCTCAGATGAGAAATAGGAGACGAGAGGTGAGCAATGGCGATAGCGAGTCGCTCAGATGGAAAATAGGAGACGAGAGGAGAGCAAATGGTGTTTGCGAATCGCTTAGATGGAAAACAGGAAACGAGAGGAGAGCAAATGGTGTTTGCGAGTCGCTCAGATGGAAAACAGGAGACGAGAGGAGAGCAAATGGTGTTTGCGAGTCACTCAGGTGGAAAACAGGAGACGAGAGGAGAGCAAATGGTGATAGCGAGTCGCTCAGATGGAAAACAGGAACCGAGAGGAGAGCAAATAGCGATAGCGAGTCGCTCAGGTAGAAAACAGGAGACGAGAGGAGAGCAAATGGTGTTTGTGAGTCACTCAGGTGGATAACAGGAAATGAGAGGAGAGCAATGGCGATAGCGAGTCGCTCAGGTAGAAAACAGGAGACGAGAGGAGAGCAAATGGTGTTTGCGAGTCACTCAGATGGAAAACAGGAACCGAGAGGAGAGCAAATAGCGATAGCGAGTCGCTCAGGTAGAAAACAGGAAACGAGAGGAGAGCAAATGGTGTTTGCGAGTCGCTCAGGTGGAAAACAGGAGACGAGAGGAGAGCAAATGGTGATAGCGAGTCGCTCAGATGGAAAACAGGAAACGAGAGGAGAGCAAATGGTGTTTGTGAGTCACTCAGATGAGAGACAGGAAACGAGAGGAGAGCAAATAGCGATAGCGAGTCGCTCAGGTGGAAAATAGGAGACGAGAGGAGAGCAAATGGCGATAGCGAGTCGCTCAGGTAGAAAACAGGAACCGAGGGGAGAGCAAATGGCGATAGCGAGTCGTTCAGATAGAAAACAGTAAACGAAAGCAGAGCAATTGAACATTACGTTGACCGGGAATCGGTGCTTGAGATAGGAAAACAGATAAGACAAACATAGAGGTGAGAATAGATACGGAGGAGTTCGCTGGAGGTAAGTATTTGTCCTAGTTTTAACTGGAACAACTTTTTCTTGTTACCTCTCTTAATAGGTGCAGATATTTACTTTGAAGATTCTCCACCAAGTGAACGAGCAAACGGGTTACCATAGCTCACCATTTTAGAATTTGCACCCGAGAAAACACAAGTCGTTTCTTCTATATTTTTTATCGGAATTTCACTCTCCACAATGGTTCAACAATTAGCATGCAGCTGATATAAAAAAGGCCGCTGAACATTTTTGGGTTCAGCGGCACTTTGTTGATTATTTTTCTTCTATGGATGCTTCAATATAGTTATTCATTTCTGTTTCGATTAGCTCAGCTAGTGATTCTGCCCCTGTTTTTCCTACATGGACGCCATCACCTCCGAAGTATTCGGGATGATTTTCTCCGAGTTTGTGCCAATCGACTAGTGTGACATGGTCTTCAACTTCCGCTTTTTCCAATAAAGCTTTATTTACATCTTCTTCCCATGAACGTGGTACCTTTGTATTTACAAGGTAAATATCTGCTTCACTAAATAAATCAACCAGTTCATCTAAATGCTTTTCACGGAAAAAGCCGTTTGTACCTAGCATGAAAATGATCGCATTTCCTTTTTGGTTAAAGGAAGTGTATTGCTGGCTAACATCGACTGCTTGATGAACTTGACGCCCTACCTTTGCATCAATCGTAATAGCAGGAAAGCGTAACTGTAGACTTGGTGCAACATCAAGCATTAATGAATCACCAATGGCAAGAATTTGGTTATAATGCTCAGCGGCAGGGAGTGGCTCTGCCTGTTTTTCTGCTTCATTCTCAACTTCTTCCGTACCTTCTGTATTCTCCTCTGGTGCTTCTTCAGAAGAGTCATTTTTCTCTGGAACGTTGGAAGCTTCTTCTTTCGTTTCTTCTTTCGGTTGATCTTCACTGTTTTCTTGGGAAATAACTAACTCTGTTGGTTTCTCTTCTTGCTCTTCTCCCTTGACAACTCCCGTCATACCAGCAATAAAGATAATAGCTACTAATGGGACAAAAGCTGCACCAACTCTACATTGTACATTTAAACTTTTCCATTTGAGCGGATTTATTTTCTTGAAATTTTTAAAGAATGCTCTAAAACCATACTTTCTAATCGGTTGCTCTAAGAATCGGTAGGAAACTTCTGCTATTGCAAAAATAGCAATGAGCTGTAATAGCACTCTCCATAACTGCGGTGCCGCTATTTGGTCGAGAGGCGTTGTTAAAATAATAATTGGATAATGCCATAAATAAATACCATATGAGCGAGTACCAATCCACCTAAGGGGTTTCCATGATAGCCACTTGCTTAATATACTTGATGGGTGACAGACACAAGCAATAACAACCGCTGATAGGAGTGCAATAAGGAACAAGCCCCCAATATATAGAAACGGATTATATTCATTAATGGTAAACATGCATAGTAACAAAATCACTAGCGCACCGACACTGGTTACATTAAGTGTTTGTTTTAGTTGGGGTGATAGCTTTTTAGCTGATAGCCTTTTCATTGGCCAAACAAGTGCTAGCCAACAACCAATTAATAATTCAAATGAACGTGTATCAGTCCCATAATAAACTCTGCTAGGATCACCATTGGGATCATATTGTAATGACATCCATAAACAAGATAATAAAGCACCTAAAAAGATAATCTTTGAAACAGTTGCTCGATGCTTGAAGATATAAATTAGAGCCGTTAGGGCAAGTGGCCATAATAGATAGAATTGTTCTTCAATTGCCAGTGACCATAGGTTTTTTATTGGAGATGGAGCAGCAAAACTATCAAAATAGGAAACCTCGTGGAAAATAAACCACCAGTTACTTACATAAAATAGAGAAGCTAGCGCATCACCACGCATAACGGATAACAAGTTTTGATGAAAAAGAACGACCCACACAAAGGTAATAAAAATCATTGCATAAGAAGCGGGTAATAAGCGGCGAGCACGGCCAACCCAGAACTTCTTCAAATCTAATTTCATGCTTTTGTTTTGATCCGGTAATAGAGTGGAAGTAATAAGGTAGCCAGATAGAACAAAGAAAAGGCTAACGCCTAAAAATCCACCTTCTGCCCAATCAAAGCGAAAGTGATAGGCGATGACGGCTAAGACTGCAATCGCTCTCAGTCCGTCGAGCCCGGTAATATAATGTGTGTGTGTCTTTTTTTTCATATGTACGTCCTCCATTTTTGATGCAATTAAACTCTAGCTGACGGAGGGAACCTTCCTCCGTTTTAAAGTGAACCTCTAAATTATTTACGTATTTTCTATTGAACTTTATGTATATAAAATAGACGATGATTATGTCGTAATTAGTTTCAAAAAGCTTGTAAAAAAATTTGCAGAATAGCGATAAAAAAGCACTACAATTATTCATTTTACTCTTATTATGTAATGATTTGGATAGGTGGAAAGAATGATATATTATAAGGGGGAAAAGTCCTGTTTAATAGGGAAAAATAAGCAGTTAACAGGAGAAAAGAATCTTGAAATGATCAATGATATATTAGAAAAGGTCATTTAAAATTCAAGTTTACAATTATGGCTTCTTCCCAAAAAGTAAGACCCCTCTTTTTTAAGTAGGAGAGGCCTCATTTCTATTTATTCAAATCATACTTAGTTTATATAACGGTCACTTACTAGTATTTCATCGATGATCTCAGTTGGAATTTCAAACTGAACAACGCCCATATAACCAGGTGCCACTTCATATTCATTAAAAGAGATGATCAGGTGGTTATCTTCGTTGATAAAGAATGGTTGATCGTGATTAATAGTAGTAAATGATTCGACATCATCTAGCCAATAAATAAGATTTTCATCATTGGCCATATTCTGCTTCATTTGCTTTTTAATTTCTTCACTTATTATCTCTACATATGCTTCTGAAGTAAATAAACTAGGTAAAGTAATAACGGTTTGTAATTCTTTATCAATCGTAAGGTAATCTTTTTGTTCATATCCAGATGCTTCAGCTTTAAACGTATTAAGTTCAATAGAAAGTATCTGATTATTTTCATTCACAATGGAGTAATCACTTTGAATAGCTAGGTGACCATTACTATCCATATATTCTTGATATAATTGCTTTCCTTTTTCAAGAAAAGCTTGATTTAAATGAGTTTCTAGTTGGTGATTTTCTAGACCAGAGATTTCTGGTATCTCTACATCAATGGATTTACTTTCTTGTTCCTCGTGTATTTTATCAATGGTAATAACCTCAATAATTTGTTTTAAAATAGGTACTTCTGACATTGCTTTTGCCGCCTGAGGGCTAAAGTTTACTGTTGCTGTAAAAATACTCGCAGCTGCCACAATACTAGTTGGCCATATCCAACGCTTTTTCGTATGCTTTTGTTGAGTGTGACTAGTTAGTGCACTTTCTATAATATCATCTAACTCTGTTGGTATAGGTATATCATTATATTGTCTACGCCATTCTTTCAGTCGGTTACTCATCCATTTCATCTCCTTCTGTCAGTTCAAGCTTTAATAATTTTAAGCCGCGATATAATCGAGTCTTGACTGTATTGACATTTTCATCTATTACAGTAGCAATTTCTTGAATCTTTAAGTCTTCAAAATAGCGTAGTAAAATGACCGTTTTATATTGTAAGGGCAATTGTGCTAATGCATCATGTAAGTCAAAATGCATATAATCATCATGTTCTCCACTTTGCAAATAGGTGATTGTGTCATGATCTGATACAGTCATGCGTTTATGCTTTTTTAAGAAGTCGAGCGATGTACGTACGATAATCTTATAGAACCAACTTCTTAATGCATCTACATTTTCTAATTTATTCATTGAAAGCAATCCTTTTTTTATGGATTCACTGACAATATCTAAGGCATCTGCTTGGTTTCTAACATAACTATAAGCAAGCCGGTAGTAATCTTGTTTATGCTCTTCAATCATTTGTACAAACAAATTTTGGTTATTCATCTTTCAAGGAGCTCCTTTTAAAAAACTTTGTACAATGGATAGACGATTGATCTCATAGAAAAAGTTTGTGCGGAAAAAAACTTTTTATTTATTAATTATGCTAATGTTTGCTTAAGAAATAGAATTCGTAATGTAAAAGAAAAGTTGAAGAAACTGGAGGTGTGTTTATGGATCAACATTTATTTTTATTTGGTGGAAGTCCGCCCTTTGGAAGAATTCATGGAAAGCAGTTTGCTAGTCTCTGTAATCAAAAAAATGGACATGTAGCGATATTTTGTTTAAATCGTAAAGGCTGGCAAACTTATATGCCTAAATATCAGCATATTTTAGAAGAAGAAGGTGTAACTGATTTTCGCTATTATTTATTAGAAGAGACGAACTCAATCCGTAGTGAAAAAATAACTGGCATTATTATATGTGGCGGTGACACACTGTCCTATCATCACTATATCGTAACTAAAAGGGTAGGAATAAAGCAACTTTTTCAAGAAGGAGTGCCAATCGCAGGCTTTTCTGCCGGTGCTTTGATCTGCTCAGAATATTGTATGGTTTCCCCGAGCGATTATAAAGGAGATAAGCTGATGATTTTAAATGGCTTAGGTATTTTACAGAATTATATTATCGCTGCTCATTATTCAAAATGGAATGAAAAGCAGAACCTACTTGCTGTGATGACTGAAACGAAGACAGAGAAGGGGTTGGGCTTGGATGATGAAGCAAGTGTATATTTGAAAAATGGCCATATTGAATCGTTAGAAGGTAAGAATGTACATATCGAGAAAGGTTGGAGTTTTGAATGATAATCAAAGAGCTTTCCGTAGATGATGCGAAACAACTTGTACAATTAATGGAGGATGTAGAGGCAAGCAGTCCTTATATGTTGATGGAAGCAGGGGAAAGAACATTAACAGTTGAAGGAGCAGAGGCCATTATTAATAGAGATAATATAACGGTTATTGGTGCCGAAGATGAAGAACGATTGATTGGGTATACACTTGTGATCAAAGAAACGGTACGAAAGAAAAAACATTGTGCGAGTATTGTTGTCGGTGTTCATAAAGATTACAGAGGAATGGGAGTTGGAGGGCAATTATTACAGGCGGTACTAGCATGGGCCAATCATCAAGCTATCATGCGGATTGAATTGACAGTAGTATCAGAAAATGAAGCAGCACTTGCACTATACAAAAAAATAGGTTTTGAAGTAGAAGGGGTGAAGCGAAGATCGTTATTAATGGACGGAGAATATTATGATGAGTATTATATGGGGAAATTATTTTAAAAGAATTGAATAAAAAGAGAGAGATGATAGAACTCAACCTAATATAATTCAAGACACTTGAAAACATAAGAGATAGGTAAATAGAGAATATCCACTCAAGTGGATACACCACAATAGAAAAAGCAAGTCCACATAACTCTTGGCGATTGCTAAAAGATATGTGGACAAGATATTATGCTATGATTCAACTTTTGATTATACTAGAGCCGATTTGCTTCTTATCTTTCTAATTCGGCTTCCGTAACCCATTTATGGTTTTTGACTTTTTCCACACCAGTGGTTGGCGTATAGTCAATCATATAAACGGTTGTGTCTTCACTTGAAGCGATTTCTACTTCTGCGCCCTTCATACCTTCCATATGATCAGCAGTAGTCACAGCGGTTTCTCCCTCTTGTAATGGTGCTTCACCTGGTTCTTCAAGCTCTTCATGAATAATCCATTTGTGATTTTTCACAGGGTCACCACCAGAAGTAGGGGTATAGTTTACTGCATAAGCTGTTGTATTATAGGCGCCAACAATCTTTGCCTCCGCACCTTCCATGCCTTCCATATGTCCATTTTTTATTGTAACTGTAGAGCCCACAGCGTAAGTGGGTTCATCCGCTTTTTCTAGGCCTTCCGGGATTTCACCATCACTAGAATGATCCATTCCTTCATGGTCCATCTCTTCATGATTCATTTCTTCTTGTTCGTTCGTTTCATCATTAGTTGGTGATGAATCATTGTTGTTAGTACAAGCAGCTAAAAATACCATTGCCAACAAGGCAATTATTCCAACGGTTAGTTGCTTTTTCATTTAGGTCATCTCCTTTAATGGATTTGCAATTATTATAAATCGTAAATTTGCAGATTATATGAAGGAATATTGTCTTCTTCATTCTGAACAAAAGGAAAGATTATGATACCCATTTATATCCAATTCCCCATACGGTTTGTAAATGCTGATCAATAGGGAAGTCGACTTCACGTAGCTTTTCTCTTATATTTCGTATATGTGAATCAACTGTTCGATCTTCGATATATACACCGTATCCCCAAATTTTCGTAATGAGATGTTCGCGAGAGAAAACATGATTTTGATGAGATAAAAAAAGCTCAAGTAACACAAATTCTTTTTGCGTGACAGGGATTTTTTTCTTTTGATAGTAAAAATCATAGGATTCCTTATTTAACTGTAGTTCTTTAAATATGATTTCACTGCCAGTTGATTTTGTTCTTCTTAAGACAGCTTCGATTCTAGCGATAAGTTCTTCTTCATCAAATGGTTTTGCAATATAATCGTCGGCACCAATGGTTAGCCCCTTGACGACATCTGGTTTACTTCCTTTCGCTGTTAACATAATAATCGGCACATCACTTTGTTGTTTAATCAATTGACATAGATCCCACCCGTCCATATCAGGCATCATTACATCAATGATAACTAGTTCAATAGCGTGATCTTCCATATAATTAAGCGCACATGCACCGGAAGTTTTTTTTATACAAGAAAACCCGTTCTGTGATAAATATAGGTCTAATAAATCAAGCATCCGCATTTCGTCATCTACTAAAAGTATCTTTCTCATTTAATACCGCTCCTTTTAACATGATAGTAAAAGTTGTCCCGGTTTTTGAGTTGCTTTTGACAGTAATCTCACCATTATGGGCGTTGACTAATTCTTTCACAATCGAAAGACCAAGACCAGAACCTCCTTTACATGAATCGTTGCTATATGTTCCACGATAAAAGCGTTTAAAGATATGTGGGAGATCTTTTTCTTGAATGCCACTTCCGTTATCAATAATTCTTAAGTATAAATCTTTTGTATTCGTCCATATTTTTAATGTTGTTTCCGTAGCTGTTTGACTATATTTCAAAGAATTATCCAAAAGGTTATAAAGCATTTGTTCTACTCTAGCAGAATCGATATTCACATTAATATCTTTTTGGGGCATTTCCACATGTAATCTCATGGATTGATGCAAGAAAGCTGGTTCAAATTTATGATGTAAATGGGCTATGAATTCGCTTAACTGAATGGTTTGTTTCTTCATTTCAAAGCCGTATTGATCTATTTTTGCTAATTCAAATAAGTCTTCTACTAGTGTATTTATTCTTTTGGCTTCTTCCTGAATGATGGATAAATATTTATCACGTTCTTCAATGGAGAGATTCTTTCTTTGAACAATGTCAGCATATCCTTTAAGGTAAGTGAGCGGTGTTCTTAATTCATGAGAAATAGTAGCTAAAAATTGACTGCGTTCTTCCTTTAAATGCATTAACTCACTTGCAAGTAGGTTGATGGTTTTTGCTAGTTTACCAAGTTCATCATTTCCTATATCAGGTAGAGATATGGAGAAATCGCCACTTTTTATTTGTATCGTGGCTTCTTTCATCTTATTAAGCGGTCGAACTAAAGCGATAGAAAGCAATATTATAATCACAATCGTTAAGATAGCTGTGATTAATCCGGTAATAAAAAAATGATTATTTAAACGATCAATCAGTGTTTGAATAGAATCAGTGTTTTGGAACATGAAAACGTATCCTTGATTAGGAATAGAGCTTACAGTAACAATATAGGGTTGATTTTTCCAATCATTTTCTACGACACCGTTTTGTAGCTTCATTCCTGATGAAATTATTTTTTTTAAATCAATTGAAAGTGAGGAAGCAAGTACACTTCCCTTTAAGTTTGTAACCATCACATCCGTATTGGCTTCCTTTTCCATTAGGGCTACATGCTCAATTGTATCTGCTTCAAAACTTGTCTTTAACGTATCTCTATGAGCGTCTCCCCTAGATTGTAAGGCAAAAAGTTCCTCTTCCACTCGCGACTCAACTAAGGAAGAGTGAAGAAAGAAAAATAGAAAGAGTTCTAAAGTAAATATAATCAAGAAAAATATAAGTCCTAGTTTTACGGATAAATTCTTCATAGCATCACCTATCGCATATTATAGAGAATAGTTGTGGAGAATGTGTGCAGAGTGACTTGTCATATCTTAGCTTGTTTCGTACATAAGTATAGAGCAGAAAGCAAAAGAATAGTCACTTTCGGAGTGGAAGGTTGTGAAATGATGTACCGTGGTAAAAATAAATTCACCTCAATTATTATCGTGCTTGCTTTAACACTAATGATATATTTAATTATGAATGTATTTAAGCATACCGATGTCTATATCGTATATCGAGCAGGAATTGGGACATTTGTAATCACGGGGTTTATCATTACTGCAATTGTTGTTCTATATATAAAGGGAAATTCATTTGGTAAAAGACGATAGAAAGGGAGAGGTAATTCAAGTTTAAAAATTTAAGTACTTCCTGTATGCCTAAGTTCCTTTTATTGTCCTTGCATACTTTATCATATGCTGGTTGAAGATTGGCATGGAGAATAAGTAACGGAGATTTACTCAAAAGGGTTTGTATTTGTTCAGAACTCAAGAAGAGAAAAATAGCTAGAAGTTTTAGCATATTGGCACACGAGAAAAGGAATGTACGACATGATACGTGGTGTATCATATGCATATCTAATCTAATACAAAGCAAGATTTTGTCTTGCCATACATAGAGGCTTCCAAATATTTAGTTGGAAGCCTTTTTTGTGTAGATATAAATTAATCTTCAACAATTATAAGGGGTTCAATCTATGTATGAAAGGTGTGATTCTGGAGACATTATGTGAATACGATGCAGGGGCTAGGAGGATTGTAGATATGTTTGGATTACCGATAAAATGTTTGCCTCTTTCAACATTTTTTTATTATCCCTATTTAAATTCAATTAGCCAAAAAGGTTGCTATAGACCCACTCGACTAGTGATTGCTATGATAAATATAGCTATTGAAGGGTGTGTTTTTTAGTGGATGAACAAAAATATAAGAATTTAAAAATTGGTGAAAAAGGTGCAAAGTTAAGTATTATTGTCTATATAATACTATCGGTTTTTAAGTTGACCGTTGCCTATATGACAAACTCAGCTGCGCTAAAAGCAGATGGATTAAATAATGTGACAGATATTATTGCGAGTATTGCCGTATTGGTGGGCTTAAGAATTTCACAACGGCCTCCCGATAAAGATCATAAATATGGACATTGGAAGAGTGAAGCAATTGCCTCCTTGATTGCTGCTTTTATTATGTTTGCTGTAGGTGCAGAGGTAATTATTGGAGCGTTTTCCTCTTTAGTAAATCAAACATCCGAAGCTCCTAATGCGATTGCTGGATATGTGGCTTTATTGGCTGCTGCAATAATGTTTGTTGTGTCTACTTACAACCAAAAGTTAGCAAAAAGCATTGATAGTAAATCACTATATGCAGTGGCAATGGATAATCGCTCTGATGCTCTTGTTAGTATTGGTGCTGCAATTGGTATATTTGGATCTCAACTTGGATTACCTTGGTTAGATACTGTGACAGCTGTAATAGTTGGGTGTTTGATTGTTAAAACAGCTTGGGAGATCTTCAGGGACTCTACACATCAATTAACAGACGGCTTTGATGAGGATAAGATTGAGGAATATGAAAATGCCATTCATGCGATTGAAGGTGTGAAAGAAATAAAGGAAATCAAAGGGCGTTTGTATGGAAATAATATCGTTGTAGATGTGATTATTTGTGTAGAAGGAACGATGGATATTAATCTTGCCCATGATCTTGCTACATTAGTTGAAAAAGAATTAATCGAGAATCATCATGTTTATGATGTCCATGTTCACGTTGAGCCTCATGAAACTTGTGAAGATGGGGGCTAATCGTAAATAAAAGAAGCTCATCTGAATAAATTCGGGTGAGCTTTTTTACTATTGTAGAACAAAACAATTTACAAAAGGGGAAATTCTAATTGACCAAATACAGTCAGTAAGCGTTAAAATAATTAAGTTAGAACAACAAGAAATAGAGGAGAGAATGGATGCAATCATTTGGAAAATTATTAAATTACATAAAGCCATATTGGTTTTTTGCTTGTTTGGGCCCTTTATTAATGTTTATTGAAGTAAGTATGGATTTACTTCAGCCCACAATCATGCAACATATGATTGATGACGCAATTGCTAATAATAACACGGAGCTGACGATTCAGCTTGGTATTTCTATGATCATTGTCGCCATCATCGGATTAATTGGTGGGATTGGTTGTTCTATTTTCAGCACAAAAGCTGCTGTCCATTTTTCAACAGACATAAGAAAGGATGTATTTAATCGTATTGTCCAATTTTCAAGTAGGGACGTGGATCGATATGGTTCGGGTAAGCTCATAACGATTGTAAGTAATGATATAAGTGTTTTACAGCGTGCGATATTAATGACGTTGAAAGTTTTTGTAAGGGGACCATTATTGTTCATAGGTAGTGTCCTAATCGTCTTTTTTACTGCAAGAGAACTCTTTCCAATTGTTATGATTGCTGTGCCGATCTTATTTATTATTATTATTTATTTCACAAAAAAATCAGCAGCTTTATTTAAAAAAGTGCAAGAAGCAATCGATGTCATCAATACGCGCTTACAAGAAAATTTAGCCGGTATTCGCGTTGTTAAAGCATTCGGAAGGGAAAACTTTGAAAAGAAGCGCTTTGCCGAAAAAAACAGCATGTTAACGAAGGTCAATATTTCAGCAGAACAATTGATTGCTCTCATGATGCCATTGTTGCTTTTTATTGTGAATTTAGGCATTGTGGCTGCTTTATGGCTTGGTGTAATAAAGGTTGATGGAGGAGCAATTGAAGTGGGAGCAATCCTTGCTTTTATAAACTATATGACAATTATTATGAATGGCTTGATGTCCAGTAGCCATGTGTTGATGTTGATAACAAGAGCTTTCCCTTCAGCTAATCGCATACAAGAAGTACTCACGGTTGAGCAAGATATGGTTGACGGTGAATATACCATTGTTAATCAAAAAGAGGATCATTTACTATTTAAAGATGTTGCTTTTAGTTATAGCAAAAATGGGGAGTATGTGCTGAAAAATTTGAACTTCACTATTCAACGAGGTAAGACATTAGGAATCATCGGTCCAACTGGTAGTGGAAAGACAACGATAGCCAAACTAATTCCTCGATTGTATGATGTCGATCATGGGCAAATCTTTTTGAACGGTGTTGATATAAAAAATTACACCAAAGAAACGTTACGGAAACAAATCGGTTTTGTCAGCCAACGTGCACTATTATTTTCTGGTACTATTGCAAACAATTTAAAAGATGGGAAAACCGATGCATCACTAGAAGAAATGAAACAAGCGGCAAATGATGCATGTGCAGTCGAGTTCATTGATAAATTGGATGAAGGTTATGAGTATGAAGTGGCGCAAGGAGGGAAGAATTTTTCCGGTGGTCAAAGACAAAGACTTTCCATTGCTAGAGCATTTATTAGGGAGCCAGACTTGCTCATTCTTGATGACTCAACATCCGCCGTTGATGCACTATCTGAAAAGAAAATTCAACAAGCATTAAAGCAGCGTCATTCGACGAAAATTATTATTTCATCAAAGATATCTTCCATAAGAGAAGCTGATGAGATTCTTGTTCTTCATGAGGGTGAGGTTGTGGCTAAAGGTAATCATGATACGTTGTTAGAAGAAAGTGGAGTGTACAAGGAGATTTACCAAACACAAGGGGGAGCCGGCCATGAATAATCAACCAAAAGAACAAAAAACACTAGATTTTGGCCGAGGACCTAGCCGCATGAATGGGAAAGGTGCAACACCGAAAAAATTTACAGGGACATTGCTACGTATATGGCAGTATATGAAACAACAAAAGTTAAGAATGATACTTGTTGTTTTTATGGTGTTATTATCAACTTTATTTACATTAGCTGGTCCTTATTTAATCGGTGTCATTATTGATGATTATATTTTAAAAGGTGATATTACAGGTACCATTGTCATGTCCGCCATACTTGCATGTATATATATCCTTATATCTATTACCACATGGGCACAAGCGCTCATAATGGTAAATGTGTCATTATTAACAATAAAAAAAATCCGCCAGGAATTATTTGATCAGCTCCAAAGTTTATCATTGAAATTTTTCGATAAGCGTTCTTATGGCGAATTAATGAGTCGAGTAACAAATGATATTGATCAATTACATGCAGCACTTAGTCAAAGTGTGATTCAAATAGTTTCATCCGTTTTAACAATTACCGGGGTAGCGATAGCGATGATTGCTTTAAATGGTGTGATGGCCATTGTGGCATTCTTGGTGATTCCACTTATGTTTTTAGCAACTAAAGCGATTGTGTCTTATAGCAGTCGTTATTTTTCTGCGAGACAGCGAGATCTTGGCGAAGTGAATGCGAAAGTGGAGGAGTCCATCTCTGGATTGGAGATCATTTCATTATATGGCAAAGAGGATGATGTTCTTACTTCTTTTAATTATCAAAATGAGTCGTTACGAACTTCTTCTATTCGTGCTGAAATATCTTCAGGATTTCTTGGCCCAGTGAATAATTTTGTGAATAACTTGGGGTTAGCCTTTATTATATTTACAGGCGCGTTACTAGCGATTGTAAATATGGCTTCGATAGGGATGATTGCATCATTTGTGACGTATTCTCGCAATTTTTACCGTCCAATTAATCAGTTGTCAAATTTGATTACCACCTTCCAATCCGCCATTGCTGGTGCAGAGCGTGTATTTGAAGTTTTAGATGAAAAAACTGATATAGTTGATAGGCCCAAAGCTTTGAAGGTGTCTGCATTGTTAGGAAATGTTGAATTTAGGAATGTTTCTTTTGCTTATGAGAAGAAAGAGGTTTTATCATCGCTTAATTTTAGTGTGAAAGCTGGAGAGACCATTGCCATCGTTGGTCCAACTGGTTCGGGTAAAACAACAATCATTCAATTACTCGCTCGTTTTTATGATGTTACAAAGGGTGCAATCTATATTGATGGTGCAGACATAAGAGACTATGAAATCCGTCTACTTCGTAAAAATATCGGAATCGTCCTACAAGATTCTTATTTATTTTCTGGAACAGTTATGGAGAATATTCGTTATGGGAAGCTTAAAGCAAAAGATACAGATGTAATAGAGGCAGCCAAGCTTGCGTCAGCTCATGCCTTTATAAAACATCTCCCTAAAGGATATGATACGTTAATAGAAAGTGGCGGCAGCAATTTAAGTCAAGGTCAAAGGCAGCTTCTTTCTATCGCAAGAGCTATGCTTTCGAATCCCAATATTCTAATTTTAGATGAAGCCACATCGAGTATTGATACACAAACCGAAATTCATATTCAAAAGGGATTAGCACAATTAACGAAGGGGAAAACGACATTTGTCATTGCCCATCGCCTCAAAACAATTGAGAATGCCAATCATATTATGGTCATTAAGGATGGAGAAATCGCTGAACAAGGGACTCATCAGCATTTGTATAATCAAAATGGTGTTTATGCAGAAATGTATAACCAGCAGTTTTTAAGTCACTGATGTTATATACATACAATAATAAGGTGAAGGATTAAACGAGCACAAATGATAAACTTGTGTTATTTAATCACATATTGTATGAATGCGAATTTAAGGTGTCTTCATCTTAATCAATATCTTATGTAGAGAGGATTGTTCGTCCAAAGGAGGACCAACATCCTCTGTTTTATTTAGAACATGCTATTAGTCATGTTAAACGGTGTTTTTTTATCCTGTATTGTAGATTTTGTCTACTCATACCAAGTTCTTTTGCCGTATTGGTAATATGGTGCTGGTTTCTTATAAGTGCTTGTTGAATAAAATGGCGCTCGGCTTTTGTTAAATAGTCATTTAAAGTGTGGCCAATGTGTTCTTGCTTATTACTGTCGACAGGGTGATCGAATACTTTCTCTTTTTTTAAGAATGGTTGGGATTGTAATCGATGTCGATAATGAAAAGGTAAGTGATGATAGGTAATCGATTCTTCATATTCGATTAAGTTCATTGCGCCTTCAATAAGATGCTCTAGCTCTCTGACATTACCTGGCCATTCGTAATGAAAAAGGTTTGATAAAAGGGATGAATCAATATCTTTTACGCCCATTGCAAACTTCTCATTGTACTTATGAATGAAATGGTATACCAGTTCCTCTATGTCTTCTCTGCGCTCTTTTAACGGAGGGATGGATAAAGAAACAACACCTAACCGATAATATAAATCTTTTCTTAAATGTCCATTCGTAATTGCATCAATCGGATCCTCATTGATTGTAGCGATAATACGGACATTAAATGAACGGTCTCGTGTATCTCCCACCCGCCTTACTTTTTTCTCTTGTAGAACTCTCAATAATTTTGCTTGTAAGTGAATATTTAAAGAATTAATTTCATCCAGTAGAAGTGTACCACCTTCTGCTTCTTCAAATAATCCAGGCCTTTCGATTGCTCCGGTAAATGCCCCTTTTTTTGTGCCAAAAAGCAAGCCTTCTATCAGATTATCTGGTATGGCTGCACAGTTTTGCGAAATAAATGGTTTATGTGCCCGCTCACTTGCGTTGTGAATACTCTGAGCAAATAGTTCTTTTCCTGTACCTGTGTCACCGATGATTAAGATAGAAGAATCCGTACGCGTTGCTCTTTTGCTTGCTTCGATCACTTCAGTTATGGCTGGACTATGACCAATGATACTTTGGAAAGTAAAGCGAGTTTCTTCTCTTTGTTGTCTATTCTCTCTGATTAACTTTTCTAATCTTGTAATATCACGGGCAATCTCCATTGCGCCAATACGCTCGTTTTCGAAGAAAATAGGTAAAGTATGATTAACCGTAGTAATTTCTAGTCCTTGATTATTGTAATAACTTTGCTTTGCGTTCTCGATTTTAATGCCTTTTTCAACAGCTTCAAGCAAACGACTTTCTTCATTATGTTCAAATGAAAAAACATCATGTAAGTTTTTATATAGTACTTCGGCTTTAGCCATCCCTTCAATTTCAGCCATTTTCCGGTTATAAATGACCGTATTTCCGCCTTCATCAACGACATGGACACCAGCGTCAATTTCATCTAAGACTTTATCATAATAGTAATTCATTCGTTTTAGAAAGTTGTTCATGAATGTCCCCCCTGTAATTATTTATTATACACATTCGCAAAAATATTTTGCAGAAGATAGAAAAATATTTTTGCGAAAAGAAAAATATTTTTGCACCCAATAGGACGAAAATATTGTTAATTCGCATTTTTAGTAATTGGCACGTTATTTGCAATAATAATGGGGAACGATAAAAATAGAATAAGAGAAATACAATATAGAGTAGGAGGAATTTCGAATGGTACAGCCATATAAACATGAACCATTTACTGATTTTAGCGTAGAAAGTAATCAAGCGGATTATTTAAAAGGACTCGAAACGGTTAAATCCTATTTAGGTCAAGACTATGATTTATTAATTGATGGCGAAAGAATCTCTACAGATGAGAAAATCGTATCTATCAATCCAGCAAATAAAGAAGAAGTTATTGGTCGTGTGTCAAAAGCAAATCAAGCATTAGCAGAAAAAGCAATGCAATCGGCTGTGAGGGCATTCCAATCTTGGCGTAAAGTAAAGCCAGAAACGCGTGCCGATGTTTTGTTTAAAGCAGCTGCAATTATTAGAAGACGTAAACATGAGTTTTCCGCTCTTATGACAAAAGAAGCGGGTAAGCCTTGGAATGAGGCAGATGCTGATACAGCAGAAGCCATCGATTTCTTAGAATATTATGCACGACAAATGCTAGCGATTAAAGATGGTGTACCTGTCAATAGCCGACCGAATGAATACAATCGTTATGACTATATTCCACTTGGGGTAGGAGTTATTATTTCTCCTTGGAACTTCCCGTTTGCCATCATGGCTGGTACAACAGTCGCTGCAATTGTGGCGGGTAATACAGTGCTTTTAAAGCCAGCTTCAACTACACCAATCATTGCGGCTAAATTTGTAGAGGTATTAGAAGAAGCTGGATTACCTAAAGGCGTACTTAACTTTGTACCAGGAAGTGGTGCAGAGGTAGGTGACTATTTAGTTGACCATAAGGATACTCGTTTTATTTCATTTACAGGCTCAAGGGATGTGGGTCTTCGAATTAACGAACGTGCATCGAAACTAAATGATGGTCAAATCTGGATTAAACGTGTGATTGCTGAAATGGGAGGTAAAGACACGATTGTTGTTGATAAAGAAGCTGATTTAGAGCTTGCTGCTCAATCAATCGTCGCTTCTGCTTTCGGATTTTCAGGCCAGAAATGCTCAGCCTGTTCGCGAGCAGTCATTGTAGAAGATGTTTATGATCAAGTACTAGCAAGAGCAGTAGAAATCGCGAAAGATAAACAAGCGGGTAATCCTGAAGATCGAAGTAACTTTACAGGGCCGGTTATTGATCAATCAGCGTTTAATAAGATTATGAGTTATATTGAAATTGGAAAAGAAGAAGGAAAGCTTATGCTCGGTGGAGAAGGCGATGATTCTAAAGGTTATTTCATTCAACCAACGATATTTGCGGATCTAGATCCACAGGCGCGTATCATGCAGGAAGAGATTTTTGGTCCAGTAGTCGGTTTTACAAAGGCAAAAGACTTTAATCATGCAATCGAGATTGCGAACAATACAGAATATGGCTTAACCGGAGCTGTTCTCACGAATAATCGTGAACATATCCAACAAGCAAGAGAAGATTTCCATGTGGGTAATCTTTACTTTAATCGTGGTTGTACGGGTGCAATTGTTGGTTATCAGCCATTTGGTGGTTTTAATATGTCAGGTACAGATTCAAAAGCAGGCGGACCAGATTATATTATGCTTCATATGCAAGCAAAAACAACGTCTGAAATGTATTAAAGTCAATCAAGGTTAGAAAGGGATGATCATCCCTTTCTAGCAATCTATTAATCAAAACTGGAAGGATGTCGATAAAGATGAAAAATACAGTACAAACAAAACACCTGATCGAACAATCTGAAAAATTTGGTGCGAATAACTATCATCCACTACCAATCGTAATTAGTGAAGCTGAAGGGGTCTGGGTAAAAGATCCTGAGGGTAACAAATACATGGATATGTTAAGTGCTTATTCAGCAGTTAACCAAGGGCATCGCCATCCGAAGATTATTCAAGCGATGAAAGATCAAGCAGAACGCGTGACATTAACATCAAGAGCTTTCCATAATGATCAATTGGGTCCTTGGTATGAAATGATTTGTGAGTTAACAGGCATGGATATGGCTTTGCCAATGAACACAGGTGCTGAAGCAGTGGAAACAGCTATAAAAGCAGCTCGTCGATGGGCTTATGATGTAAAAGGAGTAGCTGAGAACCAAGCAGAAATCATCGCTTGTATAGGAAACTTTCACGGCAGAACGATGACAGCTGTCTCCCTTTCTTCAGAAGAGGAATACCAAAAAGGTTTTGGCCCGATGCTTCCAGGAATTAAGCTAGTTCCTTATGGAGATATTGCTGCGTTAAAAGCTGCTATTACGGAAAATACGGCAGCATTTTTAATTGAACCGATTCAAGGGGAAGCTGGAATTGTTATTCCTCCAGAAGGGTTCTTAAAAGAAGCGCGTGAATTATGTAAAGAGAAGAATGTCTTGTTCATTGCCGATGAGATTCAAGCTGGGCTTGCACGCTCTGGAAAAATGTTTGCTTGCGAATGGGAAGGCGTAAGTCCTGATATGTACATTCTAGGTAAAGCTTTAGGTGGAGGAGTCTTCCCTATTTCTTGTGTAGTTTCAAGCAAGGAAGTTTTGGGTGTCTTCAATCCGGGCTCACACGGCTCAACTTTTGGTGGGAACCCGATGGCATGTGCGGTTTCTATGGCTTCCATTGAAGTGATTAAAGAAGAGAAACTTGTAGAGCGCTCTTTAGAGCTAGGTAACTATTTTGTTGATCAATTGAAGGAAATTAAAAATCCAATGATTAAAGAAGTGCGTGGACGTGGGTTGTTTATCGGGGTTGAGCTTACTGAACCTGCACGTAAATATTGTGAAGCGTTGAAAGAAGAAGGGCTTCTTTGTAAAGAAACACATGATACGGTTATTCGTTTTGCACCGCCACTTATTATTTCTAAAGAAGATCTTGATTGGGCAATTGAAAAAATAGTAAAAGTTTTAGGATAAGACAGTTTTTAATAAATTATTAGAATAATTTTTCTATATATGATATTATCTTAATAATCACTTTAACGCTGTAAGAGGAGAAAGATACAATCAATCACTTTTATCTTTCTCCTAAACCTTTATTTCATGGAAGTTATCAAACTTTTAAAAACGTAAACGCTTTCTTTTTTTAGAAAAATCCTGTTCGCATTTGTTTATTGGTAAAGAGTATTCATTAATAAAACATGATAGTAATATAACTTATTGCAAACAAATTCAGCTAGAGATTTCTCACCAAAGAAGAACTGGCCATACTGTTCATTCGTGAGAAGTCCTTGTACATATGTACAAGGCTTTTTGTGTATCTATAGAGTCAGTCAAAGGTGAATTTTTGTAAAATTTTCTAAAGTCTAAAAGGGATGATTTTATGAACTATAAAGATCAAATTCAAGAATGGTTTAATGAATTTCATAACCATCCAGAACCTAGTTTTAAAGAGTATGAGACAACCAAAAAAATTGTGTCTATACTGAGTGATTTAGAGGTTGATTATCAAACTTTTGGGGATTTAACTGGTGTAATAGCAGAGGTGGGAAGTGGAGATGAAGTAATTGCTGTTAGGTCGGATATAGATGCCCTCTGGCAGCAAGTAGATGGTATGTATCGTGCTAATCACTCATGTGGGCATGATGCACATATGGCTATTGTTTTAGGTAGTATTCTTTATTTGGATAAGCAAGCTTTAAGTAAGCGCATACGTTTTATTTTTCAACCAGCTGAAGAAAAAGGAAATGGATCTCTAGAAATGATTAAGCATGGCGCGATGGAAGATGTCACACATTTGTTTGGCATCCATCTCAGACCACATGAAGAATTATCTTTAGGACAAGTATCCCCATCCATCCATCACGGAGCATGTGTCACATTAGAAGGGAAAATTAGTGGTGAAGATGCCCATGGCGCCAGGCCTCATCAAGGAAGAAGCGCAATTGATGTAATTGCTACGATTTATCAATTTTTAAAGAATATCTATTTGTCTCCGTTTGATGCGTATTCTGTCAAATTAACTAATATTCAAACAGGTGGAGCAAGCTTAAATATCATTCCAGGTCATGCCACCTTTGGTATCGATATAAGAGCGCAAAAAAATGAACAATTAAAAGAGCTACAAACAAAAGTGAGTAAAGGGTTAGGCGATATTGCGACATTGTTTGATGTCGATATTTCATTTGATTGGATAGATTATACCCCTGGTGCAGTCGTCTCTCAACAAGCAGAGGAGATGGCAATACAGGCAATAACAGAGGTATTAGGTTCAGAAAGTGTGGCTCCCCCACTCATTACCCCGGGAAGTGATGACTTTCATTTTTATACGATCAAACATCCAAATGTCCATGCAACAATGATTGGTTTAGGTGCTGACTTAAAGCCGGGATTACATCACCCGCAAATGAATTTTAACCATACAGTATTGGACCAGGGTGCTCGAATAGTAGCAGCCTTGTTGAAAGCATAATTAAAGTGAAAAATATAAATGGGAGGATTTCTATGAAACAGGATCAAAAAATGACATTCGGTATGGCGCTAATTCCATTAGTTGTCATGATAGTAACAATGATGATTGCGGTTATTTATTTAGATCAAGGACCTCATATTCCATTAATTATTGGAACAATTACGGCTGCATTAGTTGCTTGGAAAGCAGGATATAATTGGAAGCATATTGAGGAATCGATGTATAAGGGGATTAAACTGGCATTACCTGCGGTCATAATTATCATGTTAGTTGGTTTAGTCATCGGTTCTTGGCTTGGTGGTGGTATTGTAGCAACAATGATTTACTATGGATTAAAGATTATCACCCCATCTTTGTTCCTCGTCTCTATAACGATTATATGTGCAATCGTTTCTTTATCAATTGGCAGCTCTTGGTCAACAATGGGAACGATAGGTGTAGCGGGAATGGGCATAGGCATGAGTATGGGCATCCCAGCTCCGATGATAGCTGGTGCGATTATTTCAGGCTCTTATTTTGGTGATAAGATGTCTCCGTTATCAGACACAACAAATTTAGCATCCGGCTTAACAGGTACTGATTTATTTGATCATATCAAACATATGTTATTTACAACCGTTCCTGGTATTATCATTGCATTAGCGGTTTATTGGTTCTTAGGCAAAGACTTTGGTAAAGGAGGAGCCAATCCAGCAGAAATTAATCAA
This sequence comes from Cytobacillus sp. OWB-43, assembly GCF_034651445.1. NCBI lineage: Bacteria > Bacillati > Bacillota > Bacilli > Caryophanales > Bacillaceae > Cytobacillus > Cytobacillus sp. OWB-43. The sequence continues at coordinate 283,202 of NZ_JAYEFF010000003.1, forward strand.
ACAATCCTTGCCTTACAAGATTCTTTTGTTATTTCACCATGGTTATTACTTGTTCCCCTTGTAGTTATTATTATGGTAGCAAGAAAAGTTCCGGCAGTACCAGCATTAATTGTAGGTATCCTCCTAGGCGTTCTTTGTCAAATCTTTGTACAAGGTGGTTCGCTATCTGAGGCAGTATCAGCTTTACAATCCGGTTACAAAATGGAAAGTGGAAATGAGATGGTTGATGGTCTCTTTAATAGAGGAGGTCTCGATTCGATGATGTACACCGTCTCCATGACGATTGTGGCCATGACGTTTGGTGGAATATTAGAAAATACAGGTATGCTACAAGCGATAGTCAATCAAATCTTAAAGCTAGCTAAGTCAGCAGGTAGTCTTGTTGCAACCACTATTGTATCTGCCTTTGCAACAAATGCGACGGCATCAGAGCAATATATTTCAATTGTTGTTCCTGCAAGGATGTTTTCCAAAGCATATCGCGATAAAAATCTGCATTCAAAGAACCTATCCAGGGCCCTAGAAGATGGGGGAACTTTAACCTCTGTATTTATACCATGGAATACATGTGGAGTGTTTATTCTTGCCACACTCGGAATAGGTGCATTAGAGTATGCACCCTATGCTATCCTGAATTTCATCGTTCCGATTATTTCTATCATTTATGCTTTTATAGGATTTACCATTGTTAAAATCACTGATGAAGAGAAAAGGGCATTGGAAAAAGAAGAAGAAGCATCATTAAATGCATAAACATAATGAAAGAGGGAGCCGAGTTTTTTCTTCGGCTTTCTTCTTTTATTGATAAGGAGAGAGAAATATGAAGATTACATCCATCGCTATCTATGCGATTCGTCTACCATTAAAACAGCCGTTTGTCATCAGTTATCATACATATAAAGATATGCCATCCATTATCGTAAAAGTGGAAACGGATGAAGGTCTCATAGGCTACGGAGAAGCAGTACCTGATGAGCATGTGACAGGAGAAACATGGGAAGGCACTTATCAAGTAATTAAACATACACTTGGACCTGCCATATTAGGTATCAATCCAATGGAAATTGAAAAGGTACATGAAATCATGGACAAGCTCATTTATCAAGCACCTGCTGCTAAAGCTGCGATCGATATTGCTTGTTACGACTTAATCGGTAAAAAACTACAAGTGCCCGTGTATCAGCTCATCGGTGGACGTTACCATGTGCAATTTCCCATCACGCATGTGTTAAGTATTGGTGAGCCAGAAAAAATGGCGACAGAAGCACTGGAACAAGTCTCTAAAGGTTATACATCATTTAAAATTAAAGTAGGTAGAGATGTGAATGGGGACGTAGCAAGAATTAAGGCAGTTGCTGATAGCGTTAAAGACAAAGCCGTTATACGAGTGGATGTAAACCAAGGTTGGCAAACAGCGGCTGCTACTTTAAAAGGAATTAAGGCATTAGAAACGGTAGATATAGATTGGCTAGAGCAACCGGTAAGAGCAGATGATATTGATGGTATGGCATTTATTAGGTCTCATTCAACAGTTTCCCTTATGATTGATGAAGGACTAAAGGGAGCAAGAGAGTTGAAAGAGATTATTCAGAAAAATGCCTGTGATCGTATAAACATTAAGTTGATGAAGTGTGGTGGTATATTGCCAGCAGTTAAGCTTGCATATCAGGCAGAACTAGCCGGGATTGAGTGCCAGGTCGGATCAATGGTAGAATCATCGATTGCTTCAAGTGCAGGTTTTCATGTGTCATTTTCTAAAAAGAATATTACAAGTGTAGAATTAACCGGACCACTGAAGTTTACTAAGGATATCGGTGACTTACATTATGATATTCCTCATATTTCTTTAAAAGATCAACCTGGATTAGGCGTAAATATTGATGAAGAGATTCTAAAAGAATTGACTGTATTTGAAGATGTATTAAAGGAGAGTTGAAGAGATTGAATGTAATCATGAGAGAAATGACAAAGCAAGGCCCATCTTATGAAGTTACAAATCTAGAAGAACAGCATATTGAACAAATTTTACAATTGCAACAAAAGGTTATCCATGCCCTTCCGGATAAAAAAGTATTACAGCCTTTAGCGAAAGAGGAGTTCCTCAATATTTTAAGGGGAAATGGAAAAATGGTTGGTGCTTGGGTCAAAGAGCAATTAATTGCCTTTCGCGCATTGCTAATTCCACCTGAAAATGATCCTGAGCACCTTGGTCTAGATGCTGGTGTAACGGATTTATCCACGGTTATCTATCAAGAAATATCTAATGTAGATCCTATGTATAGAGGGAATAAATTACAGCAAAAGCTTGCTCAAATTTTAATGGAACAATTGAAAAAAGAATCACATCAGTATAGATATGTTTGTTGTACAGTCGCTCCTTTTAATTACCCTTCACTTAAGGATAAGTTTGCCCAAGATATGCAAATCATTGATCTTAAGGAGAAATATGGGGGTAGCCTTCGCTATGTTTTTATGAAAGATTTGCAAGCTACTAAAGTTGTCCAACAAGGAGAAGTGATTGAAATAAAGATGGATGATATCACCAAACAACAGCAATATTTACAGTCTGGTTGGCGCGGGGTGAAAATGATCATAGCAGAACAGGAGACAAAAGTGGTTTACACCCGTTTTAATGAGGCAGATTTATAAACGAAATAGTTTGACATTTAGGGTGAAGCGATGTATCTTAAATAATAATATTCGAGAGCGTTGAGTTGGAGGAGTAGTTTGACACCCTTATTTATAAGAGAGCTGCTTATTTTAGCTGAAAGAGTGGCGATAAGGAGTTAGATGAAAGACACCAATGAGTTCCATCTGAAAAGTTTTTACTAAGTAGGCGTGGACGGTGGCCACCGTTAACGGGCATATAAGAGATTACATTGAATGATGTAATAATTAGGGTGGTACCGCGAGAACCGAGCCTCGTCCCTTCTGGGATGAAGCTCGGTTTTTTTGTGTGATAAGAAAGGGGTGATTCACATGGATAGTGATGATGACGATAACGAAGATACAAACAAAATAATAAGGAGTGTGAATGATGATGTTCAAGATCAATGATGGAATAAGCCGTGTGAATTGCTCCGATGTAATGAAACATGTGAACAGAAAGATTACACTATGTGGGTGGGTTCACCGTGTTAGACATTTAGGAAGAATTACTTTCTTACAGTTACGGGATCGTAGTGGCATCATTCAATGTGTATTAGAGAATGAATTGGCTGAAATGAAACTTTCATTAGAGTCAGTTATTTCTGTACAGGGTCTTGTTGTAAAGACAATGAAAACCGATACGGGTGTAGAGGTAATTGTAGATAAGCTTCAGTTATTAAACACTGCTAATGCACCTTTACCAATTGAATTAAATCAAAAAGAATTAGATGTCCACATGGACATATTATTGAATAATCGTGTTTTATCACTACGGAACCATAAAGAGCATCTCATGTTTAATATAAAGTCGGCAATTGTTGACGCCTTTTCATCTTTTTTACGAAATGAGGATTTTATCCAAATTTTCACACCGAAAATTGTAGCAGCGGGTGCTGAAGGAGGGGCGAACCTTTTCTCAATAGACTATTTTAATCAACCTGCTTATTTAGGGCAATCACCACAATTTTATAAGCAAATGATGGTAGCAGCAGGGTATGAACGAGTATTTGAAGTAGCTCCTGTTTATCGAGCGGAAGAACATGCGACATCTAGACATTTAAATGAATACATTTCCCTTGATTTAGAGATGGGTTTTGTATTTTCGAGCAAAGAGTTGATGGAATTAGAGGAGAATCTATTACGGTTTATTTTTAACACCATTCGGGACGGTTATCAAAAAGAGCTACAAGAAGTCGGTGTAACAATTCCTTTAATTGAAAGAATACCCAGTATATCACTTCATGAAGCAAAGCAAATTTTAGCTCATGAATATCATAAATCCACTAGTGAGATGGAAGATTTGGATCCTGAGGGAGAACGGTTAATTTGTCAGTATTTTTCTGAAAAGGAAAACAGTGAATTAGTTTTTATCACACATTATCCAAAGACAGTTAGACCAATGTATGCCAAGCCATTAGAAAATCACTCATTATACACAGATTCTTTTGATCTATTGTTCAAAGGGATAGAGATTACAACTGGTGGCTTGAGGATTCATGACTATCAAGAATTAATCACTTCAATAGAAGAAAATCACTTAAAAGTTGCAGATTTTGAAAGTTATACGAATGTCTTTAAGTACGGTATGCCACCACATGGCGGTCTTGCAATAGGCTTAGAGAGACTGACAGCTAAAATAATGAATCGTCCTAATGTCCGCTTTGCGTCGGCATTCCCGCGAGATCGGCATCGATTAACCCCATAAGAAAATGCACGAACAAATGCTAAAGGTATAAGTATTTGTTCGTGCTTCTTTATAGAAGGCAAGCTATGACATGACAGAAAGAATATCAATCACTATCTACTGTCGTATCAGCCATCTCCACTAAATGTTGAGCGTTGCGACTAATTTCTTGAATCGTCGCTGAAAACTCCTGAATGGAGGCTGCTTGGGTATCTGTTAATTGATGAATTTGTGAGAAAGATTGATTAAGCTCAGTGAGTAACCCCGCTATACTTTTCGTAATTTGATCTATTTGCGAAACATGGTCTTTACTATTACTTGCAAGTTTACGAATCTCTTCCGCTACTACAGAGAATCCTCTTCCAGCGTCCCCAGCTCGTGCTGCTTCAATTGCTGCATTTAAACCTAAAAGGTTACTTTGATCAGAAATACTTTTTACAGCAGTGGATATTTTTCCGATTTCATCTGCACTATGGCTAACAGTCCCCATTTGTGAAGACATATCAGTCACTTTATCTGCAAGAATAGTCACTGATTTACTTATCTCTTCAATGGCTGCAGCTGTTTGTTCTGATACTGCTGAAAGACTTTCTGCTACATCGAAGAGCTGATTGGACTTTTCTAAACTAATTCCAATACCTACTCCACCGATTACTTCACCCTTCTCATTATGAAGGGGGATGGCTTTTGCAATAAGGGGAAAACCGAATAATTCTTTTGGTACCATAGATGTTTTGGTGCTATTTGTACGTATGGATTCTGTAATAATGTCACCGTCTATTAGAGGGTCCCCAGGAGAGACATTTAATGAAAATGTCTTTCCTGGATAATTAATGATTAATTTCTCTGTATCATATATACCAATAGTGATATCATCATGAATTAATGTATTTAAGTAAGGTGCTACCTTTAGAAAAGCGTCCATTACGTTTATTGATTGCTGTTCTGTTTCAATCATATTTTTATCTCCCTAATTATTAATATGGCAATTGTCTTTGACTATAATTAACAGAAATCCATTTCATTGTTGTAAACTCATCTAAACTCCAATCTCCATTTAATCGACCAAGTCCGGATTGTTTTTCACCACCAAAAGCAACAATAGGCTCATCGTTAATCGTGACATCATTTACATGAATCATACCCGTGTGAATTCTTTTTGCCATTTCAACACCGCGTTCTACATTGGCAGTATGAAGCGCCCCGCTTAATCCGAGTTGTGTATTGTTGGCAATATTAATGGCATCTTCTTCTGTATCAAAAGTCATAATACAAACAACAGGACCAAAGAGTTCTTTTTGTGCGACTGTCATTTCAGGGGTCACATTTGTTAAAATCGTTGGTGCAACTAAATTCCCGCTAATTTCTCCTAATAGGATAGGTTCTGCACCTTCTTGAATGCCCGTATGAATTAAATCCTCTAATGTTGATGCTTGTCGTTTATTAATAACAGGACCGATAACGGTTTCAGGGTCGCTAGGATCCCCGACTTTAAGTGCTGCTACCTTTTCTTTAAATTTGTTCATAAACGTTGGGTAAATTGATTTTTGAACGAGAATACGATTCGCAGACATACAAATCTGTCCTTGGTGTGTGAAACGGCTAAATGTTGCTGCATTAACGGCATAATCAATATCTGCATCTTCCATGACGATAAAAGCACTATTACCGCCTAACTCTAGTAAAGGTTTTTTAAAGTTCTTCACTGCTACTTGACCGATGTAACTACCTACTGTAGTAGAACCGGTAAAAGAAATGATTCTTGGAATCGGATGTTCTACAAAGCCATCGCCAATTTCCTTAATATCACATAATACAACATTTAGTAATCCTTTAGGGACACCAGCTTCTTCAAATATCTTTCCTATTAATGTACCACCAGTTACCATTGAATCTTCATGAGGTTTGAGGACTACTCCACATCCCGCGCCAAGTGCAGGAGCAACTGATTTCATAGAAAGGAAGAAAGGAAAGTTAAATGGACTAATGACTCCAACCACACCAGCTGGAACACGATATAATCTATTTTCTTTATGGTCTTCTGTAGACGGCAGAATTTTACCTTCCATACGAAGTGGGTAAGTGGCTGCCTCTTTAATCATATTTTTTACAAGGCCAATTTCAAAAGCCGCTTTTAATCGAGTACCTCCAAGTTCAGCAATAATTAACTGGACAATTTCTTCTTCATGTGAGTCGATAATGGCCACCGCTTTTTCTAATATGTCTCGTTTTTTATAGGGGTTGACACGATCCCATTCTAGCTTTGCCTTAGCACTTGCTTGATATGCTTCATCAATATCTTCTAATGTAGCACCATTTACTTCTGCAAGGATGTCTTCATTAAATGGATTAATATTTTGTAAGAGAGTTTGACTTTTTCCTTGGCGCCATTCTCCATTTATAAACTGCTTATTTAATACTGATAATTGAAAACTCATGGAAAAACCTCCTTAGAATATATGAATCTAAGATGTTTATCGACTATAAGAGTCGAAAATGATAGTTAGTAAATGTAAAATATATAGGTAATTATATCTAATGTTGTTCATGTTTCGTTGAATTGTCACAAACGGTAGTTTTGTAAATATTTCATGAAATCAATTTGTTGGTTATTTTCTTTTTTCATCCAAGCGTACGTATGGGCTTGGGGTAATGTAATTTTTGATTGGGGGACTTCTAATAACCATCCTTCCATTAATTCTCTTCTTACAGTGGACAGCGGTAAATAGGAAACACCCAATCCCTCAATAATGAACCGTTTAGAAATGTGTATTTGCGATACTTTCATTGTTTTGATAAAGGCATACTGATAGTGAAGATCATTTTTTAGTTTAGACCAGTATATGGGATGATTGTCGGTTATTAAAAGATGATGAAATAAAATATCTTCCTCTTCCAATGGTGGTGCGCTCTCAGCATCTTTTCCATCATGCGCGATGATTAATTTAACATCTTCAGAGTATAGTATTTGATATTGCACCTCTCTTGAATTAGGCAGATTACAGCTCAAGCCGATATCAATATCCTCTTCGAAGAGAGCTTTTTCCATTTCCTCGGATTCTAGTACATGTACAGCTACTTCAACAAATGGATGCTTTCGCATATAATTTTTTAATGCGAAAGGTAGAATCGTATCAGCGATAATAGGAGAAATTCCTATGCTTAGCGAGGAAGTATATCCTTGCGTATAATGACTAAGTGCTTTTTTACCATCTTCAAAACTTGCTAGAATTTGTTTAGCATACGGAAGAAATTGTTTCCCGGCCTTTGTTAAACGCATGGAACGTCCCTCTTTCTTGAAAAGAGTGGTTGCTAATGCTTTTTCTAAATGACGGATATGAACAGTAACTGACGGTTGCGAAATATAAAGAGCTTCTGCTGTTTGTCTATAGTTTAAATAGTTTGCTGCTGTAATAAAGGTTTTTAACCATTGGAACTCCAATTTCCTCACCATCCTATCAATTAATATTATTAAATGAATTGATAAAAAATATTTAATTTTCTTAATTATACAACGATCGTATACTAAAAAAAAGAAGAGAGGAGAATGAAAATGTTCAGGAAAGGCTTAAAGGGTGTCGTTGCGGTTGAAACAAAAGTGGCTTCTGTAGATGGAGAAAAAGGAAGATTAACTTATCGAGGTTATGACGTTGGAGAATTGACGAAAACATTAACATTTGAAGAAGCAGCATTTCTACTGTGGTATGGGGAGTTGCCAACGGATAGGGAAGTGAAGAAGTGCATTCAAAAGATCAAAGATAATAGAGCATTAAGTCCTTTGCAATGGGAAGTGCTGCAGGCATTACCAAGAGATATGAGTTTAATGGATGTCATTCGAACGCTTATTTCATTAGAAGGTGATCAAACTTACAGCGGTCCCCCTACAGTGGAACAAGCCATCAAGCTAACAGCGGTAATTCCTACGATTATTGCTCACCGTACGAGACTATTAGCAAACAAAGATGTGGTCCATCCAGAGCTACAATTGTCACATGTTGAAAACTATTTATATATGCTTACTGGAAAAAAACCGTTAATAGCTCATGTTCAGGCATTAGAGACGTATATGATTTTAACGATGGAACACGGTATGAACGCATCAACATTTGCCGCTCGTGTGACCGCTTCTACTGAGTCAGATATCGTTTCTAGTATTGTAACAGCAATTGGTACAATGAAAGGACCACTACATGGTGGTGCGCCTACAGGTGTTATCGCATTATTAGAAGAATTGAAGGTTAGTAACGATAGAAAGAAAACGATTAAACATAAGATACTAAGTGGTGAAAAATTAATGGGGTTTGGCCATCGTGTATATAAAACGGTTGATCCAAGAGCCGAGGCTTTAAAAGAAAAGTTACTATCGATGCAAGTAGAGGATTCTTGGCTTCATTTTGCAATTGAAGTTGAAAAAGAAGTGGTTACAATACTTGCTGAGTTAAAACCTGATAGAAAACTATATACCAATGTTGAATTTTACGCAACAGCAATTATGAGAGCGCTCTCAATGGATCCTACTCTTTTTACTCCCACCTTCACTGCTGCTAGAATGGTAGGCTGGACAGCACATATTCTTGAACAAGCTGAAGATAATGTCATTTTTAGACCACAATCGACGTATGTTGGATCGGAAAAATAATCTCTGTATGTAAATGACAAAAAAGTTGCCCGAAAAATGGGCAACTTTTTTTGTGTAATTTTACATTATTACCCATATATTAATGATTTAGAATAAAGTATATTAAGCGTATGTAATTTTGAAAATGATGGATGGGAGGGAAGGGATGAAGTATATTTATTCTTTTAGTGTGTTTATATTGGTTTTGTTAATGTGTATTTATTTAGTTGCTACAAGCATTGTAGATAGTTATCTTATTGGTGATGAGTTGTATAAGATTCATCTTATTTTTCCAACTGCACAAGATGGAACACCTACTGTGGTGGATCAAGCGTTGTATGCATTTAAAGTTTCAGGCTATCCCTATTATGCCCTTCTCTGCTTTATGATGATTATATTTACTCTGTATAGAAAAAAGAGGAAAAGTAAGTAGTTACGACTTATTCAAAATACTTCTCAATAAAAGCTTCTTCTTCTTCTGGGGATAAGATTCCAGTTGCCTTACCAATTGTGCCATTTTGCAATGACCAGAAATAATTGTGGTCATTATCTACATTAGAGAAATCCCCTTTGCTCCATTTATCTAAAATAGTTAAAAGCTCTTCTTCATGTTCAAATTGATTGTTTTCAATCGTTTTTTTTACTTCTTCAATTGCTTGTTCTGACATTCGAACAGAACCCCACTTTTCACTTGCCTTGACTTTTTGATGTGTCATTTTATGCATCACATCAATTACTTCACTTTGAGTCGAATTTGTACTTAATCCTGTGTTTTCCGTATAGGCATTCATATCCCCATCTATACTAGCTTTTCTTGATGCTTTATTTGAAGTATCACCTTGAAGATTAGCTACTGAAAGAGAATCATTACTGAGATAACTTGCAGTAAACCAGCCTCCGCTAATAATCACAAATCCACTTATTATAATAATTACGAGCCATTTTTTCATATTAATTTGATCCCCTTTCAAAGTAGGAAGGTTTGTGAAGGTGGAAACTTTCTTAGAGAATTGATTTTAATACAGATTATTGTGAATATTTTACCATAACTTAAAAACATTTGTATATTTATCGCATTATACGATATAATCTTATTATAAGATGAAAAAGAATGAGGTTGATTATATGAATCCAACTGAACTAAATAAATACTGGACAGACATCTATTTTTACTTACGTTATCAAAATCAAAACGAGGATAAGATATCCCATCAAGGTGTAAGGATTTTGCAGCTTTTAGATAAGTGTGAACATATTGGAATAAAAGAAGTAGCGAAAAATATTGACGTCTCACACAATACTGCGTCTGAACATGTGAAGAGATTGATTCATAAGTCATGGATACATAAAGAAAGATCAACAGTAGATGAGAGAATGGTTATATTAAGGCTAACTGAACAAGGGAGGCAAGTACTAAAGAGAAATGCGAATCTTGACGAGGGAAAATTAGCGCATATTCTTGCTAGTATGACGCCTTCGGAGAAACAAATCATTGATTCAGCCTTACACTTATTAAGTGAGCGAGCGAAAAATGCAACTAATAGTTAAAATACTTCTTTCAGCAATCATTATTGGCGTTGTTACAGAAATGGCTAAACGTTTTCCTACATATGGTGGTGTCATTGCTGCATTGCCACTTGTCAGTTTATTAAGCCTTATTTGGCTCTGGGTAGAAAAAAATGATACAGGAGTGATGAGTGAATTCACACTTGGGGTTCTTTTAGGTTTACCAAGTACGATAGTGCTTTTGGCTATTGTCTTTTTTTCGCTAAAGTCTGCTTTTTCTTTTGCTGTTTCTATTCTTTTCGGTGTCATAGGTTGGGCAGTTTTTCTCGGGGCACAATTTGTCTTACTTAACCTATGGAAAAACATTAATTAATCAACGAGCTTTTTTCTCTTAGCGGTTTGCGTTATAATAATCAATGAATATTTAGTGCATCTAAAAAAATGATGATTAGATAAAAGTTGAAAGAGAGTGGGACATATGGGCCGTAAATGGAATAATATAAAAGATAAGAAAGCGGCAAAGGACGCCAATAATAGCCGTATTTATACGAAATTTGCCCTTGAAATCTACGTAGTGGCAAGACAAGGGGAACCTGATCCAGAATCGAATCAGGCATTAAAACAAGTATTGGAACGTGCAAAAACATATAATGTACCGAGAAATATTATCGACCGCGCGATTGATAAAGCGAAGGGTGGCGGGGAAGAAAAGTATGATGAACTTCGTTACGAAGGATTTGGTCCTGGAGGTAGTATGATTATTGTTGATGCCCTTACCAATAATGTCAATCGCACAGCATCAAATGTGCGCGCTGCATTTGGTAAGAATGGTGGAAATATGGGTGTAAGTGGCTCTGTTTCTTATATGTTTGATGCAACAGCTGTTTTTGGTTTAGAAGGAAAAACAGCGGATGAAGTGTTAGAAATATTGATGGAAGCGGATATTGATGTGCGTGACCTTCTTGAAGAAGAAGAATCAGTGATTGTTTATGCAGAACCTGACCAATTCCATGCTGTTCAAGAGGCGCTAAAAGGTGCTGGCATTGAAGAGTTTACGGTTGCAGAACAAACGATGTTACCACAAACAGAAGTGAACTTAGAGGAAGAACAACTTGCGCAATTTGACAAATTAATTGATGCCCTAGAAGATTTAGATGATGTACAACGTGTTTACCATAATGTAGACATGAGTGAATAAATATAAATGATGGATGCGATTTTTTGTTTCGCATCCATTTTATTCTATTTTTAGGAGGTGGTCACAAAATGCAAATCACCTTTTTGCTAAATAATGAAACAGCTCACGCAAAGCCTATAGAGAAGGCGATACTTTGTGTGAGGTAGAATAAAAGCAATCGCCATGTCTCTTCATTAGGCTTTGCGTCCTTATTATCTACAAACAATAAGGAGCGAGCGTAAGATGAGATATCAAAAAGCAAAGAATGTGTTACCACCTGAATTATTAAAAGAGATACAAAAATATATTCAGGGTGAATCGATTTATATCCCTAAACCCGTTCACAATAAGGATGGTTGGGGAATGAAATCAGGAGCAAGACTCAAAATCAGTCAAAGAAATGAAGAAATTAGAGCATCCTATAGTATGGGGAAAACAATGGATGAGCTAAGCGATGAATACTTTTTAGCTCACGAGACAATAAGGAAAATTATTTACACAAAATAAATGATTTATGCCGACTTTAATTTTTATTTAAATTCGGCATTTTTTTATGTTTACATATAGGGTAAATTAATAAGGAAGAAACTAAGGCAGGAGTGAAAATAATGATAGCCTTTATGACCAACGAACAGTATAATCTTGTGAAAAAACAGGTGAATAAAATAATAAATGCCAAGGCCTCTGTCAATGATCCAACGATCTTAAAAACAGTAAAAACATTGGCATGGGAAGCGGTTCAGCAATCATTACCTGATATGGCGGAGGAGGAGGCTTCCTTACTGGGACAAATGCAATTGGTTGACGATCGATTAGCTGCAGATAAATTCTTCCATGAATTAAAGCGTTACGTTATCCCCTTCCCAGCTCTCTCAGAAACGAAACTAAGGAAGTTATTTCCAAAAGTGAAGAAGCTGAAGTTCCCATTAATTGATGCAGAAGATTATCAAACAATGACCTATCTATCTTGGGATGAAAAGGGTAGTCAGTACCGAATGATTGTTGCCCCATACGAGCAAAGCTATATTGGTTTAAGAGGAACTTTCCAACCTTCTGAACAAAAAGGGCTTTGTCATATTTGTCACCGTTTTACAGATATAGGCATGTTCATAGTCGAGACAAAGGGTGAAGTGGTTGGTACTTTTACCAAAAGAGGTAATACGGTGTGTAAAGATATGAAAGATTGTAATCATCATGTAGAAACTTTGCTTCATTTGTCAAAATTTATTCGACATATAAAAGGAAAATAGATAAATGTAGCGAAATACTTAAGTGGATATTGATTTGATTTTTAAGCGGCACTTCAGCGATGAAGTTGCCGTTTTTCTTTTGGTTGAGAAAATATAATTTGTCTAGTAAAATGCGCACATGCTGAAGGCTTCTAGGCTGACTGTATGTGTTTTTTTCTTCAAGGTATGAGAAGATTCGGTTTTTTCTCTTTTTATCTTGTCAATTGAGAGATGTTTTATTATAGTAAATGATAACGATTATCATTTTCGCCAAGAGTTGAGGTGGATTTTTTACATAGAAACAAAGACGGTAATATCTTAACTATTTCTATACATTTTAATAGAAAAATAAATAAAAAGAGTTGTGGGGATTGTGAAGAATAAAACAAGATTAGCAAAAATGATTATATTGATATCACCTATACTTATTATAATAACAACTATTTTATCTGTTATTTACGGAACTAAAGGGATATCTTTAGCAACGATTTGGGAAGCTTTTACTGCATACGATGAAGGTAATACCGATCATGCGATTATTATTACCTCAAGGTTACCGAGGGTATTAACGGCCATGTTAGTTGGTGCATTTTTAGCTGTATCAGGTGCGATTATGCAAGGGATGACAAGGAATTATTTAGCTTCTCCTTCCATTATGGGTGTAACAGATGGTTCGGCTTTTGTTATCACTATTTGCATGATTGTATTGCCGAATATGACTTCAATTGAAATGATACTGTTTTCAATGGTTGGCTCCGCATTAGGTGCAGGGATTGTCTATGGGTTTGGCTCATTAATACCAAAAGGTTTGACACCCGTTCGATTAGCGATTATTGGGACCGTCATAGGTACCTTTTTATCAAGTACTTCTGCTGCATTAGCATCGTATTTTCAAATTTCACAAGATGTTAGTTTTTGGTATAATGCCAAACTACATCAAGTAGATGTAGATACATTTCTTTTGGCCATTCCATTTGGTGTCATTGGTTTGATTATCGCTCTCATCACTTCTGGACATATTACCATTCTTTCTCTAGGAGAAGAAATTGCTGTTACTTTGGGGCAAAAGACGAAATGGGTGAAAGCACTTGCTTTATTGGCAGTCATTTGTCTGACTGGGACAGCAGTAGCCCTCGTTGGTAAGGTTGGTTTTGTAGGGTTAATTATTCCTCATATTGCGAGATTTTTAGTTGGTGTAGATTATAGATGGCTCATTCCATCTTCCGCAATAATTGGGGCGATATTTCTAGCAGTATGTGATATCATTAGCCGGTTTGTCAATCATCCGTTCGAGACACCAATTGGTGTTGTGACAGCACTCATAGGAGTGCCATTCTTCCTCTACCTGATTTATAAGAGAGGGGGCGAAAAGCATGCGTAAAACCGTTCTTATTGCGATTGCTTTATCTATTCTTATTTTAGTGAGTGCTTATGTAAGCTTAGTTTATGGAGTTATAAATGTAAATTTTACTGATGTCATCAATACTTTATTCCGTATTGATCCGTCTGATCAGCTTGATTTAGTTATTTTTGATTTTCGCTTGCCTCGAATTGTCATTGGAGCACTTGTTGGATTTGGTTTAGGAATAGCAGGTACGGTCATTCAAGGTGTAACAAGGAATGGATTGGCTGATTCCGGAATTCTAGGAATCAATGCTGGAGCAGGGGCTGCAATTGTTATATTTATGTTGTTTTTCCAAGGGCAGCTGGATTTAACTGGTTGGCTATCGATTATGATTATGCCGATTTTTGGATTGATTGGTGGACTACTTGCAGCGGTTATTATCTTTTTCTTCTCTTGGCAAAAGGGGACATTTGATACTGGTCGGTTAATTCTAACTGGAATTGCCATTAGTTCGGGTTTTGGCGCGCTTTCTATGTATATCTCTTTAAAAATGAATTCTTCTGATTATGAGATGGCTGCTGTTTGGGTATCTGGGAGTATTTATAATGCGAATTGGATTTATATTATTTCAATGATACCTTGGCTAGTTATTCTTATTCCATTAATTATCCGGAAAAGTTATTTATTAGATCTTTTTCGACTATCTGACATTAGTTCGAAGGGTGTAGGAGTACCTGTTGAACGTGAAAAGATTAAACTCATTATTTTAAGCATTGGGTTAATTAGTGCTTGTGTATCTGTTTCAGGAAATATTAGCTTCATTGGTTTAATGGCACCACATATTGCACGACAATTGGTAGGAATGAAGCATCAATATATTTTACCGATTTCGGGCTTGATTGGTATGTTTCTTGTGGTCATTGCTGATTTTGTTGCCAAAAATGTTTTCACGCCAGTCGAATTGCCGGTAGGAATTGTCATATCAATGATTGGTGTACCATATTTCTTATATTTATTAGTCAAGCAAAAAAGATAATGATGGGGGATGGGAAAGTGTTACATGGAGAAATACAACAATGGACAGTACATTCTAAAACAAAGCAAGACTATGTCATTTCAATTCATATGCCAGAGAGTCCACCCCCACCTGAAGGCTACGGTGTTCTTTATGTACTTGATGGTGATGCCTATTTTCAGTTGATAAAGGAAGTTATTCGGCTGCAGGCGAAACGGTCTGCTAAAACAGGCGTATCTGAAGTGATTATTGTAGGTATAGGATATGGAGCTAAAGATTTTCATTCAAGGAGGGTCTTTGATTTTACCCCACCTGCAGAAAGTGACCAATTACCACTACGACCAGATGGTAGTGCTTGGGGAGATACGGGGGGAGCGGAACAGTTTTATAACTTTATAGAAAATGAGTTAAAACCAGCTATTAATAAAGAGTTTCCGGTTAATCAAGAGAATCAATCCTTATTTGGTCATTCTTTAGGTGGGTTATTCACATTAATGACGATGATGAAAAATCCAACTTCTTATCAGGCGTATTTCGCTTGTAGTCCTTCGATCTGGTGGAATGGTGAAGCTCTCATGCAAGAAGTGCCAGCTTTTATGGAACGATTTGAACAAAGGCATGAGAATCTTGACATTCGCCTTTTTCTAGCAGCAGGTGGGGATGAGAAAGAACATTTATTGATAGCTGTTAGAAAGTATTATGAGAAAATCAATGAAATGGAACAACTGTCAGTTATCTATAAGGAAATAGAAGGAGAAAATCACGCTTCTATTATACCAACAGTATTAAGTACAGGTTTGAGATTTCTTCGGTAATTCTATAAAAAGGGGTTTTGTGATGCTTTATCACAAAACCCCTTTTTTAAATTGTTGCGGTTGTAAAATCAAATATGTTTTGGAATAAAAACCAACTTCTTCCCTCATATTAAGAAAAAGGGAGGTAAGAGATGATGGTTCGAAGTATTACCGCTTTAAATTCATTTCCTGTTTTGGGCCTTGCCATAGGTTTGATGACCCATGTAATTGTATTGCCCTCTGTATTAAGCGTGGCAGGACGTAGTGCTTGGGTTAGTTTAATGATAGCTGGAAGTCTTTATATTATTTGGATTCCTCTCATTTACATAATAATAAAGAAAACAGGGCAACAAAACCTGATGAACTGGTTAAAAACAAGCAGTCCTCCAATTGTGTATAATGCCATTCGAGCACTGATATTATTTCTTTTATTCATCAATGTCTTTGTTACATTATATACAACTTTTTCTTGGGTGAATACCAATTATATGATTCAAACACCTAAGTATGTTTTATTTATCATTTTAATCATTCTTTGTTTATTAGCTGCCCTCTCAGGTATAAAAGCAATTACAATTGCTAGTGGAATTCTATTTCCTATCGTTTGTTTACTTGGTTTTTTTATTATGATAGCCAATTTTAAGTTTAAAGATTATTCGTTACTTTTTCCCATTTTTGAAGAAGGATGGGCACCTATTCTTTTTGGTGTTGTTATTTTATCAGGAGGGCTTTTGGAGATTTTTTTGTTAGTTTTATTACAGCATCATATTCGTGATAACATATCTTTAAAATTTTTCATTCCGATATGTATTTTCTTCGTCTTTGTTAATTTTGGCCCTTTAATTGGTGCGATTACTGAATTTGGTCCTTCACAAGCAGCAGAGTTAACGAACCCTGCTTATGCACAATGGCGCTTAATAACCTTAGGGAAATTTTTAAATAAGTTAGATTTTCTTTCTATTTATCAATGGCTTTCTGGTGCGTTTATTCGTATTAGCTTGTCTATCTTTATCATTGGGGATTTATTTCATTTTAAGACGCAAAAAAGAAAGGTGATTTTATTAATTAGTGTGTGTCTTTTTTTAATAATCGGACTATCTTTACCGATTGATGGACCGACTTATAAAATCATGATTGATCATTACTTTTTTTCTATTACAGTTATTGGGATTCTACTTGTGACGCTCAGTATTCATCTAATCCTATTAATTAAAGGAAGAGTGGAAAAAAATGAAAACGCGATTAAACAATAAGAAAAGACTGCCGAAGACTGATAAATTGGATGAGCAATACTTAAGGCAGCAATTCGCAATCAATGGCGACGTGCAATTTGTTAATTATTCGTTTCAGTATTATCCACAACCAGGGAAAGTGGTTGTTCTCTTTTCTGAAGTAATGATCGATAAAGGTAAATTAAGTGAGGCTTTAGGTAGGTTAGAAGAAAGTTTTTTAGCAGACCGACGCCTAGAAGAAAAAAGGGAAGAAAATGAGCAATTACTGATGTATCAAGTGAATGTGGAGGAAGAAGATAAAGAATCAATAGCTGAAGATATTTTTTCTGGTATGGTTTTTGTTCTAGTGGAAGAATTAGATGAAATCTTTAAATTTGATCTCCCTCAAATTCCAAACCGATCACCAGAAGAGTCCAATTCAGAATTATCTTTTCGAGGACCAAGAGATGGTTTTGTGGAAGACTTGCATATTAACCTTGCGTTAATAAGAAAACGGTATAAAACCTCAACGTTAGTAAATGAAGCAATTGAGTTAGGGATACGTGGGAAAACAAAAATTAGTTTATTATATGTGAAAGATATAATAAAGGAGCAATATGTCATTGATTTAAAAAGCCAGTTAGCAAAAATAGAAACAGATGTGATTATTAGTACAACCGATTTAGAAGAGGTATTGTCAGGTAAGTACTATACTCTTTTCCCCTTGTTTAATTATACCGGACGTCCTGATAACGTAGTTGCTAATCTAGATTTAGGTAGATTTGTCATTATTGTGGATGGTTGTCCTACTGTAATGGTTGGTCCAACTACATTATTTTCAGTATTAAAAACACCGGAAGATCGCTTCACAGAATATTATTATACGAATATGCAAATGTTTTTTAGGTTAACTGGTCTTGTCATATCAAGTATTTTGCCAGGATTTTATGTTGCTATGATTTCCTTTCATATGGATCAATTGCCTTTCCCATTTTTGGCGACTATCACAGTATCGCGAATGGGATTACCATTATCACCACCGTTAGAGGCATTTTTAGTCTTAGCTTTATTTGAGTTATTTAAGGAAGCAGGTAATACTCTTCCAAGGGCTATCGGACAAACATTAACGGTCGTAGGGGGGCTAATCATTGGTGATGCAGCAATAAGAGGTGGTTTAACAGCTCCCACCATGCTTGTTATTGCTGGTGTCACTTCTGTTGCTGCGTATACCCTCGTTAACCAGTCACTCGGTGCCTCCTTAAGCCTTGTACGTTTCTTTATCTTGCTTTTTTCAGCAGTACTCGGTTTATTTGGCTTTTTTATCAGTATTTTTTCAGTGATATTGTATTTATCTAGACTAGAGATGTTTGGTTTGCCTTATTTAGCTCCACTTTCTCCTTTGTCATTTAAAGATACATTTGCAAGTATTTTAGAAAAACCATATCTTTTACGAAAAAAAAGGTCAAGTACTATGCGACCTAAGGATGACACGAAGGGTAGGCTAAAATGAAAAAAATCCTTATACCTATTATCGTATGTGCTCTTCTATTAAGTGGTTGTTGGGATGAAAAGGACATTGTGGAAATGCAATATATAACCGCCATTGGCATTGATTATGATAAGGAAAAAGAGGATTATATATTGTACGCACAGGTAGTGTCTTTTGCAGGTGTAGCAAAGTCGGAGCAAGCAGCAACAGTGCCGTCGAAAGTCTGGGTTGCTAAAGGGCAAGGAAAATCAATGGAAGCTGCTATAAATATGATTTACGATAAATCCAATCAAATAGTATACTGGGCACATATAGGAATCATTATTTTTCATGAACGATTACTGCAACATGGGATTGATCAAATAAGTGACAGTTTGGCTCGTTTTCAACAGATACGGGAAACTAACTGGATGTATGGCACGAAAGATTCGATTGAGGATATCCTACTAGTAACAAGTCTCTTTAGCTCCGCGGTTCAAACAACACTTTTTAATCCAGAGGAAGCTTATCATGTACACTCTATCATTTCACCTATCAGAATGCATCGGTTCTATTCAGACTTTACTGAGAAAGCTACCACCACAAAACTACCGATGATATCAGTAAAAGAGGATGTTTGGAGAACTAAGGGAGCAACAAATGATTCAGCTAAAAGCTCTGGAGTCTTCCTTTTAAAGGAAAAGAAATATTTAGGGGGCTTACCAATAAGTCAATTCAGAGGCTTACGTTGGGTAACAAAGACCACAAAAAGGTCTCCGTTAAGAATCAAATTGGAAAATAATGATGAAGTAAATCTCATTATTACCCAATTAGACCCACATTTGAAAATAAATGAATTAGACAAAGATAAATTTGATATCGATATTAATGCAAATGGAGGAATCATTGAGGTTCATAAAGAAATTTCGTTACCCATTCTGAAGGAAAAAATTATCGAAAAAATGGAGAAGGAAATTAGAGAGACCTATGAGAATGCTTTAAACATAAAAGCAGATATATATAATCTTGAAGAACTTGTGTATAGAAAAGATTATGACCGTTGGAAGCATGATTACAAAGGAAGGTTTACACTAACAGAAAATTCTATTGCGAATATAAATATCGATATTACTATTACGAAAACAGGAGAGTACGATTATCAATTTTCTTATTAAGATTGGGAGAGGGGAAGCAAGACGAAATGGAATACTATAAAAAGATAAGAGAGTATGTAGGTAAGGAGCCATTACTTTTACCTGGAGCTGTTGTTGTTATCGTGAATGACCGAAATGAGATTTTGCTACAACAAAGGCCGGAGTCTCTTTGGGGCTTACCCGGAGGATTAATGGACTTAGGTGAAAGTATGGAGGAAGTAGCGAAAAGAGAAGTTAGAGAGGAAACGGGGCTTGTAGTCGAGAATCTTTCGTTTGTTCAGTTGTTTTCAGGTAAGGAATTCTTTGTACGTACAAAAAACGGTGATCAGTTTTATGCCATTACTGCGGTTTATATGACAAATGACTATAGTGGGAAATTAACTACAAATAGTGAGGAAACCTTGTCTGCACAATTCTTTCCTATTGAACAGCTTCCAAGTGGATTAATCGAGAATTATCAAAAGTATATAGAACCAGTTAAACAATTATTAAAGCAACCATAAAAAAACAAGGCTCTCATTCTATACTTGAAGAGCCTAGTTTCTTAATCGCCTATTTAAAATGTAACAGTGATTGTTTGTTTCTAATTTCTGTTATGAGTGATTCTGCTGCTTTTCTACTAAGTACAATTTTCCCGTCGGCTAGCACTAAATTATCGTTCTCGATTTCACCAGTTATTTGACAAGCTTTACTGGCATTATACTTTTGTAATATAATTCGATCATTTTCAACGAATATTTCAAGTGGATCCTTCTCATAAATTTCTAAAGTATTTCTTAGTTCCTTTGGAATGACTATTCTCCCTAATTCATCAACTTTACGAACAATGCCTGTGCTTTTCAAAATGACTACCTCCTATTAATGGTTGTGGATTCCACTTATTTTTTTTAATAGTTAATTATTATACAATGTTAGCAAAAATCCTTTATTAAACTGGTTACATTTATATTACTATTTTTATCGTTTTTGTCATAAAAGTTTTTTTCTGTAAAATGGGATAGAGCAATCATAATAAGTTGACAGAAAATCGAATTCGTGATAATTTTATCTCAAGTTAAAGATATTTTAATTCAAGATATATAAATACTTTTAAATTATTATGTAGATATTAATTCTAGAAGGGAATGATTCGATGTACGGTATAAAAGGCGTTCATCATGTAACTGCGATTACTAGTAGTGCAGAAAAGAATTATCAATTTTTCACCTATACTTTAGGTATGAGATTAGTGAAAAAGACTGTCAATCAAGATGATATTCAAACATATCATTTGTTTTTCGCAGATGATACGGGAAGTCCTGGAACAGATATGACTTTCTTCGATTTCCCTAATATACCCAAAGGTGTTCATGGTACAAATGAAATTTTTCAAACATCTTTCCGTGTACCTAGTGATCAGGCATTGGCTTATTGGGTGAAAAGGTTTGACCGGTTAAATGTTGCCCATAGCGGTATACAAGAGCAATTTGGCAAAAGAGTTTTGCCGTTTGTTGATTTTGATGATCAGCAGTATCAGCTTATTTCCGATGAAAATAATAAAGGTGTCGAAGCTGGGACACCGTGGCAAAATGGTCCTATTCCTTTAGAGTATGCGATTACTGGCCTTGGTCCGGTCTTTGTACGTGTATCTAATATTGATTATTTTAAAGAAATGCTGATGAAAGTATTAGAGTTTAGAGAAATTGCCCAAGAAGGTGACTTGTACTTATTTGAAGTTGGCGAAGGTGGTAATGGTGCACAAGTAATTGTTGAGTATAATACCGTTTTACCGATGGCACGTCAAGGATACGGTACCGTCCATCATGCTGCTTTTAGAGTGGAAGATAGGGAAGCTATTGATCATTGGACTGGGAGAATGGCGCAATTTGGCTACCAATCATCAGGTTTTATTGACCGTTTCTTCTTCGGCTCTTTGTATACAAGAGTTGCACCGCAAATTCTATTTGAGCTGGCAACAGACGGTCCAGGGTTTATGGGAGATGAACCATATGAGACACTAGGTGAATCGTTGTCACTGCCACCATTCTTCGAATCTAAAAGAGAACAAATTGAAGGCCTAGTCAGACCAATCGATACAGTTCGAAGTACAATTGACTTTAAAAAAGAATGACGCACTCTATGAGTATTAATTAGGATTAAGCAAACGCGATCTCATTTGATCGCGTTTTTTAATTTCGTTAAAATTAATTATGCTTAAAACAATACATACTTATCTGAGTTGATTATTTTTCAAGATGATACATAACACCCACCAATTAATAGGGATACTATTCATATGTTTTATCTAATTTGTGTGAAATACAATATTTATAACTAAAAGGAATAAGGGAATAACATGGAGGAGTGTTTTTTCAAAGAAATAAGAGAAATCAATTTTCATTTTGCATTTTCTAGTTTAGTATGGTTATATGTATAAAAAGTACGGTTAGGTTAGATGAAGGGGAAGATCGTTGCATGTCAGAAGAAAATATCACGAGAATACATATGTATGATAAAGAATATATCCTTATTGGTACAGCACATATATCCAAAAATAGTGCGGAGCAAGTAAAAGAAGTGATTGAAAGAGAGCAGCCTGACTCCGTATGTATTGAATTAGATAAAGGTAGATATGAGTCTATTACAGAAGGAAATAAATGGAAAGACATGGATATTTTTAAGGTGATTAAAGAAAAGAAAGCAACACTTTTATTAATGAATCTTGCTATCTCCTCTTTTCAAAATCGTATGGCTAAACAATTCGGAATTAAAGCAGGACAAGAGATGATTCAAGGCATTGAATCTGCTAAGGAAACCGGAGCAAAGCTTGTGTTAGCTGATAGAAATATCCAAATTACGTTTTCTCGTATCTGGAGAGGACTGGGTTTTAAGGGAAAAGCAATGTTACTTTCACAAGTATTTGCCGGTATATTTAGCAATGAAACGATAACTGAAGAAGAACTAGAAAAAATGAAAAATCAAGACTCAATTGATTCCATTTTAAATGATTTTACTGAGGTATTCCCACAATTAAAAGTACCTTTAATTGATGAACGCGATCAATATTTGGCAGAAAAAATAAAGAATGCGCCCGGTGAAAAGGTTGTTGCTGTATTAGGAGCAGCTCATGTTCCAGGTATTAAAAGGGAATTTGAGAAAAAACATGATCTCAAGAAATTAACGGAAGTACCACCAAAATCAAAAGCGCCAAAAGTAATTGGCTGGATGATTCCAGTAGCAATTTTAGTCCTTATTGTTCTTACTTTTCTCATGAATCCATCGGCTGGAGTACAACAAACAATTAGTTGGGCCCTTTGGAATGGAGGGCTCGCTGCTCTAGGGGCTGCTATTGCATTTGGACATCCTCTTACAATATTATCAGCATTTATTGCTGCGCCATTTACATCTTTAAGTCCGTTGTTGGCTGTAGGTTGGATCGCCGGATTTGTCCAAGCATTCATTAAGCGTCCGAACGTTCGCGATTTCGAAAACCTCTCGGAAGATGTATTTACATTGAAAGGGTTTTGGAATAATAAAGTAACTAGGATTCTCCTCATTATTGTGCTATCCAATCTCGGTAGCTCATTAGGAACTTTTATTGGCGGAGCAGATGTCATTCGTTTATTTATTGATCATTTATAAGTTATACTAGAATTAGTAATGTTCATTGAAAGGAAGTATGACGTTTGAAGAAATTCCCAACAATTATTATTGTTGCTATTGTAGTTGCGATAATAGCGTTTAATATGCTGGAAGCTGATTCAGCAGAATTAGTATTACGTGATCGAACGTTGATTTCAGCTGGTGCAGGTGTTTTGTCCGGAACCATTATGTGGATTCTTTTAACACTTGATAAAAAAGATAAAAAGTAATGTAAGAGCGCCTTTTCTTTTGAAAGGCGTTTTTTTATATGGGCTTTAGTTGTGATGTTCTCTTTTTGTCATAACAGTTGAGGTTGGTCAATACAATGAAATAACAACGAATGAAAGAGGGGACAGCATGAATACGAATAGGGTGATTACCAATGAAGTACTTGTACGCTATGCGGAGCTCAGCAGATTAAAAAAACAAATTGATGAAGAGCTAGGTGCTATGAAAAAAGTATTCAATGAATACTTTGATCAAGCGGTAGGGAGAAACGAAAAAGGTGAACTCATCCTCTCCCAATATAAATTACAGCGTCAAATTAGGGTGAAAGAGCAGTACGATAGAGAGAAGACGGTAAACAAATTAGAATCTATTAATCAGCATCAACTTATTCAAAAAATACCAGATGAGAAGAGAATTCAGTCTGCACTAGATTTAGAAATTATCGATGATAAAGATTTATCTGACTGTAAAACCACACAATATACGAAGGTGATTGTCGTTAAAGCAAAGGAATGAGGAGAAAAGATATATGGGATTTAGCATAGTTTAAAATATGTATTTTACACGAACAAATCCATTTTTTTGAATTTGTTCGTGTATTTGGTATTGTTCTGACTATTTTTTGAACCGGCTTGTCTTATTTAAAGATGGTAGAGATTTGCTCTATTTCTTCTCCGGAAAGTTGCACTTCTAATGTTTTTAAATTATTCAACACTTGCTCGGCTCTTTTAGCCCCTGGGATAATGGCGTCGATGCTGTCTTTTGTTAAATACCAGGCTAAAACTATATGGGCGACTTCCACATTTTTCGCTTGGGCAATACCTCGTAATTCATCTACTTTTGCTAAGTTATCTTCAAAAACCTCTTTTTGAAAATGTGGGGAGTTAGCACGCAAGTCACTGAATGTTGTATTTTTATCGTATTTCCCTGCTAATAAGCCAGATGCTAGTGGAAAATAAGGTATGAATGAAATATTGTTTTCTTTTGTATAAGGAAGTAAGTCTGCCTCGGCGTTTCTCTGTAATAAATTGTATTCCCCTTGGTATACATCTACATAACCATCTTTATTGGCTTCTTTTAATTGATCAATAGAAAAATTAGATACGCCAATAGCTCTTATTTTTCCCGCGTCTTTCAGTTCTTTCAACGCTCCAACTGCTTCGTCTTTTGGTGTTGATTCATCAGGAAAATGAATGTAATAAAGGTCAATATAGTCAGTTTGGAGTCTACGTAAGCTATCGTCTACAGATTGTTTTAAGAAACTGGGACTGTTATCCATCACCACATCTTCTTTAACGAATTTATGAGCGCCCTTGGTCGCAATGACTGCTTCTTCACGTTTGCCTCTTTCTTGTAAAACCTCCCCAATGAGTTCCTCTGACCGCTCAGGCCCGTAAATAAAGGCTGTGTCAAGAAGGTTCACGCCATTATTCAATGCTTCATGAACCAGTTTTTTTCCTTGTGCTTCATCAAGGTTGGAGTATAAATTATGTCCACCCACTGCATTTGTTCCAAGACCAATAGGATTAACAAAAAGTCCAGATTTACCTAATTGTTGTTTCGACTTCATTTACTTCACTCCTTCTTTTAAGTTAATCTGATCATAACAAATAATGTTAAGATAACAAAGAAATGCGTTTGTCATTCTTTCTTTTAAGTTGACATCTACTTGAGATGAAGCAGAACGATAATGAATAGTAAAACATACGTCAGGAGATTATGGTGAGTGAAATGAGAACTGTTTTAATAGTGGAAGATGAATTACCAATTAGCCAAGTATTAAAAGTTTATTTACAAAAGGCAAACTTTCAAACTGTCCAAGCATTTAATGGAACTGAAGCAATCCAAAAATTAAATGAATATCATCCATCACTTGTTTTATTGGATGTTATGTTGCCAGATCGGGATGGATGGTCAATTTTAAAGGAAATCAGAGCGCAAATGAAAACGCCTGTTATTATGTTAACCGCTCTAGCGGACGTTCAATATCGATTAAATGGATTAAATGAAGGAGCAGATGATTATATCGCTAAACCATTTAATGCAGAAGAAGTTGTAGCTAGAGTGCAAGCGGTCTTAAGAAGGACTGGTAAAAGTGATGAAAAAATCAAGAAGTACGGTGGTCTGATAATTGATATTAAGTCTCATAAAATTACATTAAATAGTGTGGTCATTGAGTTAACGCCTAGAGATCTTGCTTTGCTCATTTTTTTAGCAGAGCATCCGAATCAAACATTTACTAGGGAACAATTAATTGAACATGTTTGGGGTTGGGAATATGAGGGAAGCGATCGAGCGGTAGACTTAGCGATTAAACGAATTAGAAAAGCATTGCATTCATGGTCTTCAGAAGAAGGTGAAATCAAGACTTTACGTGGATTGGGGTATCAATTAAGTGTCTAATCAACAAAGTAAACCTAGAGAATCTCTACTTCGATATTGGACGACTCGCTATTTACTTGCACTTTGTGTCGGACTTCTAATTATCGCCTTTTTTTCTGTATTATGGATTAGGCATACCACAGTTGAAAACCGCCTCAATATTATGGAGTTAATGGCGGAAGAAATTGCTGACCGTTTTGTAGAAATGAGTGAAGGAAAGCCAATTCCAAAAGGAGATGTCCCAGGGTATTTGAATGATAGAGGACGTTTTATGGATTTAGAAAGTGATCCACTTATTTCAATTGTTGATACGTATGGAAATACTTTAACAACCAATCGGCCTCAAGATCGAATGTTACAATTTGCCGAAGTTCTTTTAAATGAGGATAAAACTGTTCAAGAATTAAATAATGATGCAACGAAAGAAGCTTTTTATGTTGTAAAAGTACCGATTACTTATCAAGATGCGCCTGTAGGCTGGGTAGTTATGCTAGAATCGAAAGCAAATCTAGCAGAAGTAAACCAAGAATATCGATTATTAGCTATGATGATTATTGGTTTGGCATTAATTGGCTGGGCAGCGATTTACTTCTTGTCGAAGAGATTGTCTAAACCTATCCAAGAAGTAGCAGAGGCAGCTAGGGAAATTCAAGCGGGGAATTATCAAATTGATTTAAAGGATTCATACCAAGAACAGGAATTATATGAGCTTGTACATTCTTTTAAAGAAATGTCTAAACGGTTAGAGAAATTAGAAACATTACGTACGGAGCTGTTAGCAGGTGTGACTCATGAATTAAAAACGCCGGTAACGTCAATTGACGGGTTATTGCAGGCTGTTCATGAAGGAGTGGTGGAAGGTGAAGAGGCAAAAGAGTTTATCAAACTGTCCATATTAGAAACAGAAAAAATGAAAAAAATGGTGGAAGATCTATTAGCCTTTAACACTTATGCCACGAATGTGATGCCAGTTCAACTACAAGAATATGAAATTAATCAATTAATTAAAGAATCAGTCTATCAATGGGAAATTACGCATGAAGTAAGTGAGGATTTTCAACTTGTTGTGTACCAAGCGAGCACGCCTTTATTTGTGCATATTGATCAGATAAGATTACAACAAATTCTAATTAATTTACTTAATAATGCCTTCCAGGCAATGGATGGAAAAGGGAAAATCGAGGTTAAAATAGATACGGGACCGAAGAATATCTCTATAAAAGTTAATGATAGTGGAAAGGGAATACCTGACGAAGAAGTACCATACATTTTTGAGCGTTTCTTTCGTGGACAAGAAAAGAAGCTTCGTGTAAGAGGGTTAGGTCTTGGCTTACCATTTAGTAAACTGATAGCACAATCAATGAATGGTGATTTAATTTTAGTTAAGACATCTGAGTGTGGTACTGAATTTATGATCGAATTACCTTATCAAAAGCACAGTTTTAGGAAGGATTGACCAAAGTGAAAGAACCTGATCATACAGCTGTAAGAGTGTCTTTATGGCGAGCATTACATTTAATTGTTGATGAAAAACCTTATATTTTTCATGATAATATCGGTTTAAAACTTATCTCTCCAAATGTTGATTGGCAGAAACGTCCTGATATGGATGTAGCAAATACAAGTGCTTTTAGAGCATCAATTGTCGCTCGCTCTCGTTTTGTTGATGATTTAGTTGTTGAACAATTTGAAAAAGGGGTAGATCAATATGTGATTCTTGGTGCGGGGCTTGACACTTTTGCACAAAGGCATCAAGAGTTATGTCCTCAGATGACCATTTATGAAATCGATCAAGTTGATACACAGTTATGGAAGAAAAAAAGACTGGAAGAAACAGGGTACCACATTCCTGATTGTTTAAAATTTGTACCGGTAAATTTTGAAGAGAAACAAGGGTGGTTAGATCAATTAAAGAAGAATGGTTTTGATGTTACGAAGCCTGCCGTTGTTGTTTCAACAGGGGTTACTCAATATTTAACTATAGATGCCATTATGGATACATTGAAAATGTTTAGTAAGTTAGCAAAGGGCTCAAAGTTGGCGCTGACTTTCCTACTCCCATTTGAAAACATAAAAAAACAGGATGAACGGAAAGAGGTGGATGAAGCAGAAAAAGGAGCAAAAGCAGGTGGAACGCCATTTATCAGTTTTTTCACCCCTTCAGAAATGCTAGCACTAGCTGAAGAGGCAGGCCTAAAAGATGTGACTCATCTATCATCTATTGATTTAAAAGAGAAGTATTTTCGTGTACGGAAAGATCAATTGATGCTGCAAGGTGGAGAAGATTTTATTATAGCAACGATATGAAAATATGTCGTGCCCTACTTTTATAAGATATCTATTCACATTTAACCCGCAATTTCAGATTATACCTGAAAGTTTGCGGTTTTTTTCGTTCTTGGGTACTCGGCGATTGAGCTGTGTGCTTTGGAAAAGTATTATGTCAAAACGAGATAGAACTGAAAGCCGAGGATAATACGTTAGCACGTCATTCAGATGGAAAAGCGGAATTGAACGCTTCGCAAAAGCTGTTTGCAAGTCATTCAGAAGGAAAAGCGGAAATGAACGCTTCGCAAAAGGTATTTGCAGGTCATTCAGAAGGAAAATCGGAAATGAACGCTTCGCAAAAGCTGTTTGGAAGTCATTCAAAAGGAAAAGCGGAATCGAACGCTCCGCAAAAGCTGTTTGCAAGTCATTCAGAAGGAAAATCGGAAATGAACGCTTCACAAAATGTATTTGCAAGTCATTCAAAAGGAAAATCGAAAATGAACGCTTCGCAAAAGGTATTTGCAAGTCATTCAAAAGGAAAATCGGAAACGAAAGCTTCGCAAAAGGTATTAGCAAGTCATTCAGAAGGAAAACCGGAAATGAACGCTTCGCAAAAGCTGTTTGCAAGTCATTCAAAAGGAAAAGCAGAAACGAAAGCTTCGCAAAAGCTATTTGCAAGTCATTCAGAAGGAAAAACAGAAACGAAAGCCTCGCAAAAGGTATTAGCAAGTCATTCAGAAGGAAAACCGGAAATGAACGCTTCGCAAAATGTATTTGCAAGTCATTCAAAAGGAAAAGCAGAATCGAACGCTTCGCAAAAGCTTTTTGCAAGTCATTCAAAAGGAAAAGCGGAAATGAACGCCTCGCAAAAGGTATTAGCAAGTCATTCAGAAGGAAAACCGGAAATGAACGCTTCGCAAAAGCTGTTTGCAAGTCATTCAAAAGGAAAATCGGAAATGAACGCTTCGCAAAAGGTATTAGCAAGTCATTCAAAAGGAAAATCGAAAATGAACGCTTCGCAAAAGGTATTTGCAAGTCATTCAAAAGGAAAAGCAGAAACGAAAGCTTCGCAAAAGCTATTTGCAAGTCATTCAAAAGGAAAAGCAGAAACGAAAGCTTCGCAAAAGCTATTTGCAAGTCATTCAAAAGGAAAATCGAAAATGAACGCTTCGCAAAAGCTGTATGCAAGTCATTCAAAAGGAAAATCGGAAACGAAAGCTTCGCAAAAGGTGTTAGAGAGTACGTTAACAAACAGAAAACGAGAATTAATCCAAGGTGGAACCAACCGCAGAGATAAAAGAAATAACCGTCTTATGGAATAAACATACATTTATGTTTCATACTAACAAAAAGGAGTATGGGAGGTGGCGTAATGTATCAGTTAACGACGAAAGAATTGTCGGCAATTGAAGATGAAATTCGGGCGGAGGAAATAACAGCGAAGACGTTTAACTGGTGTGCTTCTCTTTGTGAGGACGAAGAAGTAAGGATGTCATTGGAAAAATTAGCAGAGGAACATCAGCTAAGGATTGCAGAATTATCAACCTATTTCAACCGAGCGAGGAAATTACATTAATTTTATTGGAGGTGGTTTCATTGCCGAATAATATCAATGGTCGTGGATTAACAGAACGAGAAATGTTGCAATTATGTTTAGAATTAGCAAAAGGAAGAGTTCCCGCTATTAGCCACACATTAATGGAAACGACTCATGATGAATTGAGAGATATTTATGAAGGGTGCTTAAAAACAAGTGCAGAAGCCCAAAAGGAAATCTTTCAATTAATGGAAAAGAAGGGATGGTATGAAACGCAACTCGCTACAGTAGAAGAAATCGAAAATGTACAAAACTTTATGCAAAATAATTTAAACCCATCTCCCTCCGAATAATATTCGGAGGTTTTTATTTCTTTTTTTACATAAAAAATTATTTTGACATATGCCTGACACATTCACTGATTAAATTATAAAACAAGGCAAGCAAAATCAAATGAAAGAAGGGATTTTTAATGAATGAATTCAATCATTTTGAAGATAATCGCGAGTATCAATCGAAGCGAAAAAATACTTGGTTTAAAAGTGTAACAATGACTGTAGCAAGTGGAGTTATGGGCTCAGCCCTAACTTTAGGAGCAATCAATTATTTTCCTAATGAAACAAAACAGTCTACGGAGGTTGTACAGGAGCAAGCAGAAACTAATGTTTCCAAAGTTAATGCTGAAACGGTATCAACTACGAGTGATGGGTCGATTGCAGATATAGTAGAAAAAGCCTCTAAAGCAATCGTAGGCGTTGTCAACATGCAAGAGCAGCAAGCAAACCCTTTTAGTCATTCTACAGGCAACACCCAAAGTGGGGAAGCAGTTGAAAGTGGTACTGGCTCTGGTGTTATTTTCAAGCAAACAGATAATGAAACGTATATTGTGACAAACAATCACGTCATTGAAGGAGCGTCTAATATTCAGGTTTCTCTGCATAATGGTGAAAAGCTTCAAGCTGAACTTGTTGGAACAGATTCATTAACAGATATTGCCGTGTTAAAAGTGAATGAAAAAGTAGACGCTGAAGTCCTTTCTTTTACTGATTCTTCAAACCTTCGTGCAGGAGATCAAGTGTTAGCAATAGGCAATCCACTAGGCTTAGATTTATCCAGAACAGTAACTCAAGGAATTGTAAGTGCAGTGGATCGATCGATTGAAGTCTCTACCTCAGCCGGAGAATGGGATTTAAATGTCATACAAACAGATGCAGCAATAAATCCTGGAAATAGTGGTGGAGCACTTATTGACTCAAATGGGAATTTGGTTGGTATTAATAGTTTGAAAATAGCTGATAGTGGCGTAGAAGGGTTAGGCTTTGCCATTCCAAGTAACGATGTCGAGAACATTATTGATCAGTTAATGAAGGATGGTAAAATCATTCGACCTTATCTAGGTGTTGGTTTGATGGACTTAAATCAAGTACCGCAGTTTTATCAAGAACAATTACCAAAAAATGTAGAAGAAGGTGCCATTATTACCCAAGTTGAGGAAGGTTCGACAGCAGAAACGGCGGGGTTGCAAGCTGAGGATATTTTAGTTTCAATTGGTGATCAAACTATTACAGCCGCTAATGACTTAAGAGAATCTCTTTATAAAGACTTTTCAATTGGCGATAAGGTTAAAATATACTTTTATCGTGATGGTGAAAAGAAAACAGTAGAAGTAACGTTACAAGGAAATGGGGAAAAGCAAGTTGAAAAAGAATAAATTATTGATTGCCACTGGTTGTATGTTTGTTGCTGCTGTCATAGTTGCTGTTGTTTTATACAATAGCCATTCAAAAGCAGCGACAGTCAATGGAGAAAATATAAGCAAAGATGATTTGAATGAAGCGTTAATGTCTCAATATGGCACTTCTGTTCTAGATACATTAATATCTGATCAAATTGTTCTTCAAGAAATGGATAAGGAGAAGGTAACTGTAACTGAAGAAGAAGTGGCTGAAGAAATGGATGCCTATATGGAGCAATATGGGGGAGAAGAGGCATTTAAAGAAGTGTTAGATGAAAACGGGGTATCCTATGACTCTATAGAACATAATATCGAAATCTACTTAGGTTCAAAGAAATTGATCACACCAGGAATAGAAATTACTGATGATGAGATGGAAACATACTTTGAAGAAAATAAAGAAAGTTTTTCTCAGGCAGAAGAGATAGAAGCAAGTCATATCCTAGTAGAAGATGAGGATACTGCCAAAGAAGTAAAACAAAAACTCGATGATGGTGACGATTTCTCAGAATTAGCAGCTTCTTATTCAACCGATGATTCAAATAAAGATAATGGCGGTGAATTGGGGTATTTTGGTGAAGGTGAAATGGTAGAAGCATTTGAAGAAGTGGCTTTTGCTATGGAAGTGGACGAAGTGAGTGATCCAGTTAAAACAGATTATGGTTATCACATTATTAAAGTAACAGATCATAAAGAAGCGAAAGAAGCCAATCTCGAAGATGCGAAAGAAGAAATAAAAGAGATGTTAATAGAGTCTAAGCTTTCTACTGAATATACGGAATGGCTAAATGAGAAATACGAAGAATACGAGATTAAAACGTATATTTAAAGGAGGTGAACGATTTTGAAAGGAAGGAAAGAGCTCAAACATGAAATCTCAAAAATGGATGGGGTTATACTTAAAAAACGCTTAAGTTCCTTTATGAATGCGGACCCCCATTCAAATGGGAGAGGGGGATATAATGTTCGTAGCGTATACTTTGATAACTTTGAAAACAAAGCACTAATAGAAAAAAAAGAAGGCTATATGAACCGGGCAAAATATAGGGTTCGCACATATAATAATGATTTTGACACAATTAATCTAGAAAAGAAAAGTAAGAAGAATAATCTGACCTATAAAGAAAAATGTCGGATGACAGCTGAGGAATATGAGCTTATTAGAGCTAGCGACATTTTATGGATGGAGAATGATTCCAGACCATTAATGAGGGAACTTTTCCATAACATGATTCGTTATCAATTGAAGCCAGTAACGGTTGTCGATTATGAGAGGGATGTTTATATCTACCCATATGGTAATGTACGTCTCACTTTTGATAGCAATATTCGTACAAGCTTAAGGAATCCCGACTTTTTAAATACGACAATGCCTATGGTACCATCCCTTGATCATCAATTGATGATACTTGAAGTAAAGTATGATGAATACATTCCCGATGTCATTAAAATGCTTCTGCAAATGCTAGATCGCAGGAAGGGCACGTATTCTAAATATCAATTAAGTAGAATGTATGGATTATAGAGAGAATAGGAGAAAAGCAAAATGGAAAGTGTGAATTTTTCAGATGTATTTAAATCAAGCTTTTTAGAAAAGACAGAGAGTTTTTCAATTATAGATTCCCTAATAGGTTTATTCATGGCTTTTGCAATTGGACTTTTTATTTATGCAGTATATAAGAAGACATTTTCTGGTGTGATTTATTCACATACTTTTAATATATCCCTCATTATAATGACCATGGCTACAGCATTAATTATTATGGGAATTTCCTCGAATGTCCTGTTATCACTAGGTATGGTTGGTGCTTTATCCATTGTCCGTTTTCGTACACCAATTAAAGACCCTATGGATCTTGTTTATCTTTTTTGGGCGATTGTTGCCGGTATTCTTTGCGGAGCAGGCTTTATTCCGTTAGTGATTATTGGCAGTTTAATGATCGGTCTCGTACTTGTATTGTTCGTTAACAAAATTACGATTCAGAACCCTTACTTACTCATTGTAAAATATGGGGGTGAAGATGTGGAATCTCAACTAGAATCGCTATTATCAAAGGTCACTAATAAACATATGATGAAATCCAAATCTATCATGAATGGTAATCAAGTAGAAATTACTTATGAAGTAAGAATGAAAAAAGAGCAATCTCAAGTGGTGAATAATGTAACGAACCTTAGCGGGGTAGAGTCGGCTGTAATGTTAAGCTATGACGGTAATTTTACAGCGTAAATGAACAGGAGAAAGGAATATGATTAAACGCAAATATGTCGTTCTCGTTTTTCTAATGTTGGCTGTTTTATTTGTTGGTATTCTATTCTTTCTACCTCATTTACTTCCAAAAGGGGAAGTAGTTGATCACTCTTATGTTTCAAAAGTATTCAATAAAAATAAAGTGACTCAAGTTGAGTTAACCCTAGCAGAAGATGATTGGGAAGATATACTAGAGAATCCGACGGAAGAAGAATATAAGATGGCAAATGTGACGATAAATGGAACTAAATTGAACCAAGTAGCTGTTCGGACAAAGGGGAATTCTTCCCTTTCTTCCGTTGCTAGAATGGAAGATTCTGATCGTTATAGCTTCAAAATAGACTTTGATTACTATACCGATCAAACTTTATATGGATTGAAAAAGTTGAATCTAAATAACCAATTTAGTGATGCTACGCAAATGCGAGAATATTTATCGTATCAATTAATGGAGAATATGGGATTACCCACACCTGCTTATTCTTATATGTATGTGACCATTAATGGTCAGGAATGGGGATTATATTTAGGTGTTGAACAAGTAGACGAAGTGATGCTTGGAAGATATTTTGAAAATCCATATGGATCATTGTACAAGCCAGATGGTACAAATAGTGACTTGAAATGGGTAAGTGATGATATTGATGATTACTCAGGTTTAAACTTGAAATCAGAGGAGCAAGATGAACAAGCGTTAATAGATATGTTAGATAGTATCGATAATGGTGGCAATTTAGAAAAAACTTTAGATGTGGATCAAGTATTACGATATTTTGCAGTAAATACGGCTGTCGTTAGCATGGATAGTTACCAAGGGCAAATGAAGCACAACTATTATTTATATGAAAATGATGGTAAGTTCTCAATCATTCCGTGGGACTATAATATGGCATTTGGCGGCTTTGGAGTAGGTATGGGTGGCGGAGGACGCATGAACGGAGATTCTTCAATCGCTGAAGAAAACCAAAACAAAAATCAAAATCAGGAACAACAAGGTCTAGCACCAGGAGAAGGTGGGCAAGGTGAGGATGAACAAGGTCAAGTTCACCAAGCTGAAATGGGGAACTTCGATGGTGGCATGGGAAATAGTAATTTAATGAGTGAAGATACGATTAATTTCAGTATTTCCGAACCTGTAGCTGGTACTTCTTTAGATGAGAGGCCTTTACTTAATGCTTTATTGGCAAATGATGAATTTAAAAAGCAATATGAAGCATACCTTGAAAAGATTGCCGAAGAATATATGACAAAAGAGTCTTACCAAAATACAACTACACAAATTAGTACATTGATTCTTCCTTATGTAGAACAGGATCCTACCAAGTTTTATACAACAGAAGAATTTCTACAAGCAGTGCAAGGTGATGAGAGTTTACCAGCATTTGCTGAGGCGAGATCAGAATCGATACTTGCTCAGCTTTCAGGTGAATTAGAAGTAGAATCACAAGCTTCTGAAGTCAATAACATGTTCCCTAGCCGAGCAGGTGGTGATGACCAGGAAGGTCAAGAAAGAGGAGAAGTATTCCAACCGCCAAACGGTAATGAAGGAAACATTGATGGTGAAATGCCTGAACGTCCGCAAGGCAATGGAGACTTTCCGCAGGAAGGAGATTTTGAGACACCAGAAGGGTTTGAAGGTATGCCTGGTGGTGAGGGACGTGGACAAGAAGAGCAACCTAGTACAGTAAAGTTCAAAACGTCAGCAATCATCTTGTATGTGGGTCTAATCACAGCTTTATTAGGAACAACTTTTTTTATCTTCTTGTTTAAACGAAGAGGAAGATAAGTAAATGCATAAATAATCAAAATACTATTGACAATTAATTCAATACCCGATAAAATTTCCTTTATCAAAGCAACACATTAAATTTAATATGATTCTTATCGAGAGAGACTGAGGGACCAGGCCCGAAGATGTCCGGCAACCTCCTTTTAAAGGGAAGGTGCTAAATCCTGCAGAATGATTTCATTCTGAAAGATAAGGTTTAATAACAATCATTTGTTGAGCCTCTTTCAAAGTGAAAGAGGCTCATTTTATGTTGTAGAGGATTTAGGGAGGGTGAGGTAAATGATTGAAGTCAATCATTTAGTGAAAATTTATAAAAGCAAAAAGAAGCAAGTAATAGGGGTTGACAATGTATCCCTTTCTATTAAAGAAGGGGAAATATACGGGATTATTGGCTATAGTGGAGCAGGGAAAAGTTCTTTATTACGCTGTCTAAATTTATTGGAGAGACCGACATCTGGTGAAGTGAAAATTGATGGCGTTGATTTAACATCTTTAACAAGTAAAGAATTAAGAAAAGCAAGGCAGAAGATAGGTATGATTTTTCAGCATTTTTATTTAGCGAGTTCGAAGACAGTGTATGAGAATATTGCCTTTGCTTTAAAAGCGGCAGGTAAAAGCCCGAAAGAAATAGATATCAGGGTGAAAGAACTATTAGAATTAGTGGGTTTAGCAGATAAAATTCATCAGTATCCCACACAATTAAGTGGTGGTCAAAAGCAAAGGGTAGGAATAGCCAGAGCACTCGCTAATGATCCAAAGGTTTTACTTTGCGATGAAGCCACGTCAGCTCTAGACCCTAAAACAACAAAATCAATCCTGAACTTATTAAAATCAATTAATAAAAAGCTAGGATTAACCATCGTACTTATCACTCATGAGATGGAAGTAGTCAAAGAGATTTGTCATAGGTTAGCTGTTATGCAAGATGGAAAGGTCATAGAAGAGGGACCGGTGTATGATATATTTGCGAATCCAATTGAACCACTTACAAAGGATTTCATTCAGAGTGTTCTTCAATTTGACTTACCACAACAATTGATTGAAAACAGGAAGGGAACAATCATTAAGATTCAATTTAAAGGTGCAATAGCAGAAGAATCTGTTGTTTCTGAACTGTTCCAAACATTCAAAGTAAAAGGAAATATTCTTCACGGCAAGATTGAATATATTCAAGAAGTACCTCTTGGTATTTTTATTATGGAGTTGACTGGCGAAATACCTGAAATAGAAAGAGCTATACAATATATTCAAGAAAGAACACAGAATTTGGAGGTAGTTGAACATGTTGCTTGAGTCCATTCAGGCGTTACTTCCTGAACTAAATACAGCTGTATTACAAACAATTTATATGGTCGCCATTTCTTTAGTTGCGGCACTTATACTAGGTCTTCCACTAGGTATCTTATTATTCGTTACAGACGAAGGATTGTTCTTAAAGAATAGATTTGTAAATGCTGTTACCGGTTGGATTGTCAATTTGATCCGCTCTATTCCTTATATTATTTTGTTAGTAGCTCTATTGCCGTTAACAAAATTAATTGCAGGTTCAACTATTGGTCCTACAGCGGCTTCTGTTTCATTATCTGTAGCAGCGATTCCGTTTTTTGCAAGATTGGTAGAAACATCCTTAAGAGAAATAGATAAAGGAGTCATTGAATCTGCAGTAGCAGTAGGCGCTTCCCCTTGGATGATAATTAAGGAAATTCTTGTCCCAGAAGCGAAACCTGGAATTGTTCAAGGTTTAACGATTACGACTATTAGTTTAATTGGTTATTCAGCAATGGCAGGTATTATTGGCGGCGGTGGTATTGGTGATTTAGCGATACGTTTCGGTTACTATCGCTATGATAATGTCATTATGATTACGACAGTAATTGTCCTCGTTGTATTGGTGCAAATCATTCAAATTGGTGGGGATAAATTAACTAAATATGTAGATAAGAGATAATAAATTCAAACGATAGATATAGTAAAGGGGATGGAGCCTTTACTATATCTATTTATCCTAATGATTGAGTATTAAAGAGAAGATGGAAACAGACGGGGAGGAAGGATTCTATGAGCACGATAACAGCTTCATCTAAGGAAGCGTATTTAGCTGAACAACTCGCTCGACCATTTATTAAGACGGCTCAACAAGAAGAATTATTTCATAAAGCTACGATATTAGCAGAAGGATTTAGTAAGAGGGCGCAAAAGATTGATGAAAATGCAGAATTCCCTTTTGAAAATTTTGAAGAATTAAAACAATCAAATTACTTAAGTTTAACGATTCCGAAAGAATATGGTGGTAAAGAGATTTCCTTATATGAATATTTCTTAATACAAGAAAGGATTGCCCAAGGTGATGCGTCTACGGCTTTATGTATTGGTTGGCACTTAGGTGTTATCTATGATTTAAGGGTTAAACGGAAATGGAAGGAAGAACAGTTTGCCAAGTTATGTGAAATGGTTATCAAAGATAATAAATTGATTAACCGCTGTGCAACTGAGGTAGCAACTGGCAGTCCAACCCGTGGTGGACTACCAGCGACTACTGCGGTGAAAAAAGGAACACAATGGATCTTGAATGGAAGAAAATCTTTTGCTTCGATGGCACCAGGGTTAGATTTTTCTCTTATTACAGCAACGATAGAAGCTTCAGGAGAAATTGGTATATTCCTTGTACCTCATGAGAACCCTGGTTTAAAAGTGGAATCAAATTGGAATATGCTAGGGATGCGGGGCACGCGTAGTGACGATCTCGTGTTAGAGAATGTAATTGTAGAAGAAACAGCATTAGTCGAATTAGAAGGTGTTCATTTTTATGCGATTCCTAATGCATGGTTACTACATTCAGCTGCTTGTTTTATTGGCGTTGCTATTGCAGCTCGGAACTATGCCATTATTTTTGCTTCTGAATATCAACCTAATAGCCTGCCTGGTCCAATCAGTGAAGTACCAGAAGTGCAACGTAAAATTGGGGAAATGGAACTCGAGCTACTAAAAGCGCGAACAGCACTCTATTCTATAGCGGATCGTTGGGATAATGAACCGAATAAACGAGGAGAATTAGGAGCAGAACTTGGAGCCATCAAACATCTTGTCTCTAACAGTGCTAATAAAGTGGTCGATTGGGCAATGAGAATAGTTGGTGCACAAAGCTTGCAACAAAGAAATCCTTTGCAGCGTTATTACCGTGATGTGCGAGCTGCGCTCCATAATCCGCCTATGGATGATGTAGTAATCACAAATTTAGCAAAAAAAGCATTATCATTTCAAAATAACAATGATTAATAAAACTATTTAAATCACATGCCCCTCTTCATATTTGGAGAGGGTTATTATTTGTATAGGCATATAGATTAGCTCCAATTTTTATCATTTTCATCGTATATGGGCTTCAAAATATTTCGTTTTTCATAATTCTTTTTTTAAAGGCTTCTTTCCTTTTGAAAATGAATTATACTAGTAGATGTGAAAATGAAAAACGTAGAAAGTGGTGTACAGATTGAAAAAGTTTATTTCATCAATGACAATGGTTTCTTCCGTACAATGGGTCTTTTTTATTTTTGCCAATACTGTTGTCATTCCGATTTCCATTGCCAATGTATTTGAGCTATCTAGTGAAACGATGGCAATGATGATTAGAGCATCACTCATACTTACAGGTATTACTTGTATACTACAAGGATGGAAAGGTCATCGTTTCCCGATTATGGAAGGGCATTCAGGCTTATTATGGGGAATTATCCTTAATCTTGGGCTTTCAGCACAAGCGCTTAATATTGGATTAGAACGTATTGGTGGTGGGATTGTTACTGGTATTGTTTTAGCTAGTCTAGTGACCATTTTGCTGATTGCTTGTGGTGGTTTTTCATTATTGCAAGCCATCTTTAGTCCGATGGTAATGACTGTATATTTGTTTTTGCTTACTTTTCAATTAATGTTTATCTTTTTTGAAGGTATGTTAAAGATGACCTCGACTGGCGTCATTGATATAGGTATAAGTCTTTATTCTGTAGTACTCGCGCTGATTGTCGCTACATTAAAAATGAAGGGTAATCAACTTATTAGCAATTTTTCTATCTTAATTGGCCTTTTAGGGGGCTGGCTTGGTTATGTCCTATTGTTTGGTAATGATGGGGCGGGTATGACAACATCGGCACCTTTCCAACTTTTTCCATTAGGGGCTCCTAATCTTGAAATGGGAATTGTCGTAGTCACTTTTGTTGCCGTATTATTAAACTTAAGTAATACATTTGCTTCTATTAACGCTGCAGAAAAACTTCTACAAAGGAGAGCAGCAAAAAAAGAGTTTAAAGGCTCAATGCTGATTACTTCAATTTCTACCATTATTGGATCTGGTTTCGGACTTGTTCCCTATACACCATTTACATCAACGATTGGTTTCTTGCAAAGTACGAGAATTTATGAAAGAAAGCCATTCTTTATCGGTGGTGCTTTACTTACGATCATTGGTATTGTTCCAATTTTAGGCTCATTTCTTTCAATGTTGCCTGTTACAGTTGGAAACGCAGTCTTGTTTGTTGCCTATATGCAATTATTTGGTACTGCATTCAGTAGTTTAAATGGAAAGACGTTTAATTCCAATACGATATTTAGGTTAGCAGCACCTGTATTAATTGGTATTAGTATTATGAATATTTCACCTGCTATCTTTTCGGAATTACCTGTACTCATTCAACCATTTTTAGCAAATGGGTTAATAATGGGTGTTATTATCTCAATTATATTAGAAAAAGGAGTGAACTGGCTTAAATACGAAGATCAACCTATTAAAAGAGGAAAAGCAAGTTGATGTTTCCTTCTTTGGTATAAGACATATTCTTGCACGTTTCTTAACTAGGCAAATGAAAATAAAACACGTAAGATAGAATAGTAGCGAATCAAAAAAGGGGATTTTGTGATGGAAGGAATTACACTGAGTTCATTGCTAGATGTAATTGGGGAGTTATTTTCAGATGAAGTGTCAATTGTAGTTTCAAATACAACAGAGTATATTTACTATCGTCCAAGTAAACGTGTTGACTTGAAAATTCGGCCAGGGGATATTGTAAAAGAAGGAAGTATTGCTGACAAAGCGCTTAAGGCTGAACAAAAGGTGTCAGAGTTTATTAATAGGGATGTATTTGGTGTACCTTATCACGGGATGGCTGTTCCATTTAAAAATAATGGAAAAATTGAAGGTTGTGTGACTGCTATTTTTCCAACATTGACAGAGGGGAAATCTGTCGTTACATTAAAGACAAGTGATGGTTGGGTACCTGTTCCATTTAATGAAGTATATTTCTTGGAAGCCAAAGATCGTAAAACACATGTTCATGCTATTTACTCTTCTGGTACGCATAAAAATACGCTACAGGAGTTTGAGTATATTTTACCAAAGGAAAACTTTATTCGCTGTCACAGGTCATTTTTGGTGAATGTTAATCAAATACAAGAGATATTTCCTGACTCTCATTCTACTTTTTTATTATTAATGAGAAATGGTGCAAAAGTGCCTGTTAGTCAATCCTATTCTAGTTATTTTCGTAAGTTGCTCGGCTTCTAAATCAAAGGCATAAATGGATGAATAACATTTAACTCAATATTTTCTGATTATCTGAAAAAATCTGCTGGCTTATCGGCAGATTTTGCTGTTTTATCAAAATTTTTCATTAATTATACTAAAAAAATAATCCCATTCTGATTTATTAGTAAAATAGTTATTAAGTATTCTTTACAGAAAGAGGGATGGGAATATGGATAATAAACTTGGGAGAGTTAAAATTCAGACACTTCAGAACAATATCATGACTGCAGAAGGGGCTGCAGAAATGATTAAAGATGGCATGACATTGGGGTTAAGTGGATTTACTCGTGCGGGAGATGTGAAAGCGGTTCCTGTCGCATTAGCAGAAAGAGCAAAAACAGAAGATTTTAAAGTCAATGTGTATACAGGCGCATCTCTTGGTTCGGATGTTGATAAGTTGTTTGCAGAAGCCGGTATTTTAAATAAGAGATTACCATTTCAAGCGGACTCAACAATGAGAAAAGGCATTAATAAAGGGGACTTCTTATTTGTTGATCAACATTTATCTCACACAGCAGAACTTATCCGTTCAGGGGTATTACATGTGGATGTAGCTATTTTGGAAGCGGTTTCGATTGAAGATGACGGAACAATTGTACCTACAACATCAGTTGGTAACTCACTGTCTTTTGCAGAACATGCCCATAGTGTAATTGTTGAAATTAATATGGCCCAATTACCATCACTAAAAGGGTTACATGATATTTATAGTCCAGATAAACAAGGTGAGCGTGGTCCAATTCCAATTACAAATGTAGCCGATCGTATTGGTGAGATAGGTATTAAAGTGAATCCGGAGAAAATTAAAGCGATTGTGTTTACTGAACAAGGCGATTCACCTTCAACTATTGTTCAGCCAGATGAGGAAACAGTTATTATGGCACAACATTTAACCAACTTTCTTCGCAATGAAATTGCAGCAGGGAGATTAGATGAAAAACTTGCCCCATTACAATCAGGCATTGGTTCGGTAGCAAATGCTGTATTACATGGCATGATTGACTCTGAATTCACAGACTTAGAGGTGTATTCAGAAGTACTTCAAGATGCAGTATTTGATTTAATTGATGCTGGGAAAGTAAAGTTTGCGTCAGGCTGTTCCATTACACTTTCAGAAGAAAAGATGCAAGAAGTGTTTGCACATTTCGATCAA
The DNA here is from genome assembly GCF_034651445.1 of Cytobacillus sp. OWB-43. Taxonomy (NCBI): domain Bacteria; kingdom Bacillati; phylum Bacillota; class Bacilli; order Caryophanales; family Bacillaceae; genus Cytobacillus; species Cytobacillus sp. OWB-43. Next base: position 325,591 of record NZ_JAYEFF010000003.1, read on the forward strand.
TATCGCGATAAGTTATTGTTAAGACCACAAGAGATCACTAATCATCCGGAATTAATTCGCCGCTTAGGATTAATCTCTATCAATACTGCATTAGAACTAGATATCTATGGCAATGTGAATTCTACTCATGTTCAAGGAACTAAGATGATGAATGGTATTGGCGGATCAGGGGATTTTGCAAGAAATGCAAGGTTAGCTATATTCGTGACAAAATCAATTGCTAAAGATGGAAAAGTTTCAAGTATTGTACCTTTTGCTTCACATATTGATCATACAGAACATGATGTTGACGTAATTGTCACAGAACAAGGCTACGCAGATTTAAGAGGATTGGCTCCTCGTGAACGAGTTGAGCTAATCATTGAAAATTGTGCGCATCCGTTATACAAGGATCAACTTAGAGATTATTATTATGAAGCATTATCAGCAGGTGGCCAAACCCCACATATTCTAGCGAAAGCTTTTTCTTGGCATTTAAACTATGTGGAAAATGGCACAATGTTAGCTTCAGAGAAAGTGGATGTTTAAGGAACAAATATAAATTATAAAATACGAGTTAGAAAAGTAACCTAAGTTAATACTCAGGTTACTTTTTGTCGTGTCTCACTATCGTCTTTGTCTATATATACTGGAAAGGAAAGAGACTGAGTCGGAAACGAGTCAAAAAAGGGAGCCCAGGCAAAAATTTGATTGAATTCAAGCAGAAACGAGTCAAAAAAGGGAGCCCAGGCAAAAATTTGATTGGATTCAAGCGGAAACGAGTCAAAAAAGCGAGCCCGAGTAAAATTTTGATTGGATACAAACGGGAACGAGTCAAAAAAGCGGGCCCGGGCAAAAATTTGGTTGGATTCAAACGGAAACGAGTCAAAAAAAGCGAGCCCGGGTAAAATTTGGTTGGATACAAACGGGAACGAGTCAAAAAAGCGAGCCCGCGGCGAAATTTGATTGGATTCAAGCGAAAACGAGTCAAAAAAAGCGGGCCCGGGCAAAAATTTGGTTGGATTCAAACGGAAACGAGTCAAAAAAGCGAGCCCAGGCAAAAATTTGATTGGATTCAAGCAGAAACGAGTCAAAAAAGGGAGCCCGGGCAAAAATTTGATTGGATTCAAGCAGAAACGAGTCAAAAAAGCGAGCCCGAGTAAAAATTTGATTGGATACAAACGGTAACGAGTCAAAAAAGCGGGGCCGGGCAAAAATTTGATTGGATTCAAACGGAAACGAGTCAAAAAAGCGAGTCCGCGGCAAAAGTTTGATTGGATTCAAGCAGAAACGAGTCAAAAAAGGGAGCCCAGGCAAAAATTTGATTGGATTCAAGCCCGAAACGAGTCAAAAAAGCGAGCCCAGGCAAAAATTTGGTTGGATTCAAACGGAAACGAGTCAAAAAAAGGGAGCCCGGGCAAAAATTTGATTAAATATTCAAGGGTAATTGCCTCACTCAGTCCGTTTCATCAGTTGTTTCGTTTTCGTATTTATCTCTGAGCTTTAAAGCCTTGTCAATCAGTGTACTGCCAATTTCATTTTTAAATTGAGTGTAGACTGGGTCTAGGACCTTTTTCCAACTGTTTTTTTCTTCATTGGTAAGTTCGTGAATGTGGATTGAACTCACTTTTCTTATTTCTTCGAGTTGATTTTCATTCATCTGGGCAGCTTGTTTTCGATTCCATTGCGTGACTTCAGACATAGCCTCAGTTAAGATTCGTTTTGTTTCACTTGATTGCTTATTCCAAACATTCTCATTCATTAAGACGGCATAACCGAGATAGCCATGATTGCTTATTGTCATATACTTTTGTAAGTTATAAAACTTTTTCGAATAAATATTAGAGATAGTGTTCTCTTCGCCGTCTACTTTCCCACTATCTAACAAGTCGTATGTAGAATTAAAAGATTCTTTCACTGAATTTGCATTCAATTCAAGAAATTGTGATGAGAGGACATCACTTTGCATGATTCGGAATGTTTGTCCAGCTATATCTTGCGGATAAATAATTGGACCATCATTGGATGTGAATTGCTTAAATCCATTACTCCAATGAGCTAAACCGATGAGTCCATCCCCCTTTACACTAGATAATAGTGTTTGTCCGATAAACCCGTCTAACCCTTCGTTAATGGCTTCATAGGAAGGGAAAATAAACGGCAAATCGAGTAGCCCCCATGCAGGGTTTAACATGCCAAGTTTTGATGTGGAGGGAGCAATAATATCAACATTGCCTTCTTGAACCGCTCGTATTTCTTCTATATCAGAGTAGAGAGAGCCGTTAGAGAAGACAACAATTTTAATATTTCCGTCTGATTTTTCAGCAACAATCTCAGCAAATTTATCAGCGGCCATTCCCTTTGGCGTATTATTGGAGACAACATGACTAAAAGTTAAAACGATTTGATCATTGAGCCCTTCTTGTTCATCATCATAAGGAAGGTCTTCTGTGAGAATATATTGTTTAAAACTAAAAAAAAGTGCAAGCGTTATAATAATGGTTAATAGTATGATGCTATATTTACTTTTCATCACCTTCACCTCATACTAAATAGTATCATTATTTTCAGATTAAAGGTCAAGTGTAGGTGGCAATGAAAGGAAGATTTGTTTGAAGGAAATACCTATTCGTTGGAAAATAACGTTGCTATCATATGGGGTTGTTATCTTTTTACTGCTTATTTGCGGGCTTGTTGTTATCGCAAATATGCAACAACAAGAAGAATTGGACTTAAGAGGCGAATCAATGAGTACGGCTAGGACAGTAGCAGAGCTTGCAGATATAAAAGATGGACTTGAGGGAGATGAGGGCTGGAAGATTATTAACCCCATTGTTGAAGAAATAAGGGTCATTAATAATACGGATTATATTGTAGTAATGAATATGGATAGAGTCCGTTTCTCACACCCAGTTAGAAGTATGATAGGTCATGTGTCAACTGGTAGTGATGAAGATCCTGCATTTGCCGAACATATTTATTTTTCCAAAGCAAGGGGAGAAGATGGTACATATTTAAGAGCGTTTATTCCAGTATTAAAAGATGAACAACTAAACCAAATAGGTGTGGTAATGGTTGGTAATAAAATTCCAACATTCAAGGAAATCGTCTCTGGCTTTTCTAAAGAGATCCTATTTATTGTGTTCCTCACTTTAATTGTAGGGTTTATTGCCTCATATATATTAGCCAATCATATTAAGAAGCAAATGTTTGATTTAGAACCGTTCGAAATTAAACGAATGTTTGAAGAGAGAACAGCAACCTTTCATTCCATCAATGAAGGGGTAATTGCGATCGATTATCATGAGAAAATTACGATCTTTAATGAAAAAGCAAAAAAAATATTTAATGTGAATGGAGAAGTAACGGGATTATCGATTCGTTCCGTTTTAGAAGATACACGTTTACCAGAAATTGTTGAGAGAAATGAACCGGTTTATAATGAACAAATTATGGTGAGTGGAAAAAGCATCTTGAGCACGAGAATTCCTATTAATAAAGATGGCCAATTAATTGGCGCCGTTGCTATTTTCCAAGATAGAACGGAGGTAGCAAAATTAGCAGAGGAACTTACTGGTGTAAGGAGTTTTGTTGAGGCACTGCGTGTGCAAAATCATGAGCATATGAATAAATTGCATACAATTGCTGGGCTTATCCAATTAGGAAAGCCAGAAAAGGCATTTCAACTTGCATTTGCTGCTTCAGAAGAACAAGAAAGTATATCTTTATTTCTTCATGAAATAATTAAAGACGATGCGGTAGCTGGACTCCTAATTAGCAAAATCAGGAGAGGGAAGGAACTAGATATTATCGTGACAGTTGATACTAATAGTAATTTGGATCACTTTCCTCCTCATTTAGATCATCATGATTTTGTTCTATTATTAGGTAATTTGGTTGAGAATGCTTTCGGCTCCTTCGAACAACTCGATCAGGAAGAAAAAATGATAGATATAAGTATCGAACAAGATGACTACATTTGTTCCATCCTTGTAGAAGATAATGGGATAGGTATAGAAGAATCTAATTTAGAAAAAGTTTTTACAAAAGGATTCACGGAAGGAAAAGAAAATGGGACTGGTTACGGATTATATTTGGTCAAACAAATTGTGGATAAAGGAGAAGGGCAAATAACTGTCACTTCTAAGGTAAATGAAGGTACTTCTTTTTTAATTACCTTTGGGGAGGTTTAACTTATGAATGATATTCAAGTACTATTAATTGAAGATGATCCAATGGTACAAGAAGTTAATAAAGGTTTTATATCTAAGGTAAAAGGGTTTCATGTGAAAGCCATTGCTAATAACGGAGAAGAGGGCATTAGACTTGCTAAAGATTTCTCACCAGATTTAATATTGCTTGATGTGTTTATGCCGAAAAAAGATGGATTAAAAGTTATGTACGAATTAAGGAAACAAAAGCTTAATGCAGAAGTAATCGTAATCTCGGCAGCTAAAGATAAGGATACGATTAAAATGATGCTACAAAATGGAGCAATCGATTATATAATGAAGCCGTTTAAATTCGATAGGATGAAGCAGGCACTTGAGAAGTTTCGTCAGTATCGTGAAAGCTTAAAAAATGAAGGAACAATGTCGCAAGAGCAACTTGATCAATTACTTTATGCAGAACAAGTAACGAAAGTAGAGGTAGATTTACCTAAAGGGCTAAATGAATTTACATTGAAAGAAGTCATTAATTATCTAACCGTTCAACAACAACCGCAAGCAGCTGGAGAAGTGGCTAGCGGTATTGGGATTGCAAGGGTGACAGCTCGGAGATATCTTGATTATTTAGAGAAAAAAGGTGTAATAGTACTAGATATACAATATGGTGGGGTAGGGAGACCTGTGAATCGGTATATGATTAAAACGTAGTGCTGAAATATAGAATAATAATCACATAATCATGAACTAAAAAGAACTGTTGAGTAAAAGCTATTCAACAGTTCTTTTTAGTTCATTTGCCCCTATAGTAAAACTACTACTTTCCATGCATTGACGATGAAAGGGAGAAAATTTACGATAGATTATATACTTTAATTAAAGTATATAATCTATCTCCAAATGATCAAAGAGGAGGAAATGTTAGATGAAAGAGATTATCTCATTACAAGACATTAAACATTTTCATTCAAGATCAGAACAATTCCAACCGTTAGAATGGTACAAATCGATGCTTGAAAGTGGGTCTATTAGTTATAATGAGAATTCTGATACTTGGAATGCATTTAAGTATGATGCCGTAAAGACCGTTTTAAGCGACTATGAACATTTCTCCAGTGAAGGAGACCGTACAACGATTTCAGTAAAGTTTAGTGAAGATGATAAGCAAATGAATAGTAAAGTGAACTTCTTGAAAATGGATCCTCCACACAACAGAAAAGGAAGATCCCTATTAGCATCAGCATTTACTCCAAGAAGTTTAGAAAATTGGAAACCGCGGATTAATCAAATTGCTGAAAATTTAATTACACAAATAGAAAAGGGCAAGACGGAAGATATCGTAGCGGCATTAGCCAATCCTATGCCTGCAATGGTAATGTCAGACTTATTAGGGATTCCGAAGCCCGATGTAATTAAATTTAAGAAATGGGTCGATATATTATTTCTACCATATGATAAGAGCAAAAAGGATGTAATCGATAACCAAAAAAATCAAGCAATTAAAGAGTTCTTTACTTATTTACAACCAGTCATCATTGAAAAGCGACAGCAGTTACAAGATGACATCATTTCTGACCTCATTAGGGCGGAAGTAGATGGAGAAAGACTAACGGACTTTGAAATTATTGAAATGACAATGGCTATATTAGGTGCAGGGGTAGAAACAACGAGTCATATGATCTCAACAAGCTTTTATGCCCTTTTATATGATGACAACGAGTTATTTTCAGAATTAAAAGCCCACCCAGAATATATTGATCGAACGGTCGAAGAGATGTTACGATATCGTTTTCATATGAGTCGAAGAGATCGTACGGTGAAGAAGGATAACAATATTTTAGGGGTAGAGTTGAAAAAGGGAGATGTCGTTGTTGCCTGGATGAGTGCGGCTAATATGGATGAGGAAATGTTTGAAGAGCCATTTCAATTAAATATTCATAGAAAAAATAATAAGAAACATCTTACATTTGGAAATGGACCTCATTTTTGTTTAGGTGCACCATTAGCAAGACTTGAGTTGAAGCTCATTTTAGAAAACTTAGTTAAGCGTTTTTCCAAAATCGAACCTATCGAATCATTTGAACTAGAGCCCAACTTAACTGATTCTGCGACGGGTCAAACGTTAACCTCATTGCCTCTTAAACTTTCTTGAAATAAATAGAGTGAAGATTCAAGGTGAAATTAAAAGAATGAACAATGAATAGTTTCTCGGAAAATGCGAACAAATTCTAATGAATAGGTTCGTATTTTTATTTTTAAGTATACAGATTTTACCGATTAATTAACGAACATGCTCTTATTAATTGAAACTATAATGAAAGAATCAGATGCGTTTATCTCCCAGTATAAGTTAAAATAGCTATATACGTTTTTGGAGGTGAACGGGTGAATGATTAGAATATATATCTTAGGTATGTTAGCACATTCAGTAGACTATCCTTATAATATCCGCAAAAAACTAATGAATGCACAGCCTTTCATAAAGATTAGTGAAGGAAAGTTTTATTATGATTTTGAAGCATTACATAAAAAGAATTGGATAGAGCCTGTACAAAAGTTACAAGAAGGAAGTCGCCCAGAAAAAACACTTTATCGGATAACCAATGAGGGACGTGGCCATCTGGTAGAAGAACTCTATCTTTGTTTTCAAAAATATACGGAAGTGGCAGATTTGTATATTGCCATTCATTTCTTAAATTATATTAATAAAGAAGAAGCCGCTTCTATTTTGAAACAAACCATTCAAAAGGAAAAAGAAAAGTGGGATACATTAAAAACGAAAAAAGAAGAAAAGGAAAAATATAACAAAGTCTCTGACTCAAGCCAATTAATTGCTTCTCATGCATTTGATAAAGCGGAATTTAATATTAAATGGTTAGAGAGAGTACTAGAATTCATAAAATAAATTACTAGACGAAAGAGAGCTTAAATAAATTGTGGCTCTCTTTTGTCTAATCTATCCCTAATTTGACCTTAAATTTCACTTAGATGCTTATGGTAAGAGTAATCGGGGACTCTCCTCCTTTACTGGTTAAAATTATGTAACTTGGCAGTAGTCCATATATGCCAATCATTTTTACTGTCTCAACTAATAAGACCAAAATGAACAAAATGTTCACTATGACCATAAACTTCTTTTCATTTTCTGAAAACGCTATCATTCTAATTACAAAGAATAGTCAGATAGATAGTGTGACAGGAGATGATTAATGTGGGATTTTTAAGAATCTTTAAGAACTTAACCGTTCAAGTGTTAACAGCGATCGCACTTGGTGTGTTAGTTGGTTTAATTTGGCCAGATATAGGTAAAGAATTACAGCCGTTAGGAACTACTTTCATTAATGCAGTGAAGATGGTTATTGCCCCAATTATTTTCTTAACAATTGTTTTAGGAATCGCAAAAATGGGAGATATGAAAAAAGTTGGTAAGGTTGGTGGGAAAGCTTTTATCTATTTTGAAGTTGTTACCACGCTTGCTCTCGTTATTGGATTATTAGTCGTTAATATTGTAAAACCAGGTGACGGGTTAAATTTTAATGAGCTTGAACAAGGTGACGTATCTCAATATACAACCAATGCTGAAGAAGGCATTGATTGGATCGAATTCGTTACACATATCGTACCATCAAATATGGTGAATGCTTTTGCGGAGGGAGATATCCTTCAAGTTTTATTCTTCTCCATTCTATTTGGTGTTGCTCTTGCTTCTTTAGGTAAACGGGGAGAAGTTATTACTGATTTTCTTGACCGGTTATCCCATGTGTTCTTTAAGATTATCGGTTATGTCATGAAAGCTGCGCCAATTGGTGCGTTTGGTGCAATGGCATATACGATTGGACATTTCGGCTTAGGTTCTTTAGCACCGCTCGCTAAGTTGATGATGAGTGTGTATATTACAATGTTCTTATTCATCTTTATCGTTTTAAACATCATTTGTAAATATTATGGATTTAGCCTATTTAAATATTTACGTTTTATTAAAGATGAGTTACTTATCGTATTAGGAACGAGTTCTTCTGAATCTGTATTACCAAGAATGATGGATAAAATGGAAAGATTCGGTGCGTCAAAATCAGTTGTTGGTCTTGTCATTCCGACGGGTTATTCCTTTAACCTTGATGGGACTTCTATTTATCTTTCAATGGCGACGGTATTCTTAGCTCAAGTATTTGGAGTAGATTTATCTATTGGTCAGCAAATAACGATTATCTTAATTCTTATGCTTACATCTAAAGGAGCTGCTGGGGTTACAGGAAGTGGATTTATCGTGTTGGCTTCGACATTAGCAGCTATTCAAGTTATTCCGTTAGAAGGTTTAGCACTCTTACTCGGTGTTGATCGCTTTATGAGTGAAGGTCGTGCCATTACGAATATGATTGGTAACGGAATCGCGACAATCGCCGTGGCGAAAAGTGAGAATGAATTTGATGAAGAAAAATATCAACATGCAATTTCGAATATGAAAGAAATATCTCAAGAAGTGAATAAAGCAAGTTAAACGGTAAAGCCCTCTCAAGATAAACCTGAGAGGGCTTTGTCTGTAAGATGCTATTTGTGGTACGATAAATAAATCATTGATTGGTAAGGTGGAGCGTATATGAAGTTAACAGTAAAACCGTCATACATAAAGAAGTATAGGGAAGGTTTTCCATTAATAAATGAACAATCTGTTGAACGAATTCCTCAAATGGAAGAAGGGACGATTGTTGAGCTAGTGAATGAAAAGGGACAGTTTCTCTGTAAAGGTTACTATGGAATTCAAAATAAAGGTAGAGGCTGGGTATTAACGAAAAACCAGCATGAGCGAATAGACCAAGCCTTTTTTATGGAAAAGCTGAAGGCAGCAGTAAATCATAGACAAAAACTTTTTAACGACCCAGAAACGACTGCTTTTAGAATTTTTAATGGAGAAGGCGATGGCGTTGGAGGCGTTACAATAGATTACTATGATACGTATTATTGCATTAGTTGGTATAGTGAAGGTATCTATCAATTCAAACAAGAGATTATTAGGGCATTAGAGCAATGTATGCCGGTGAAGGCCATTTATGAAAAGAAAAGATTTAATCATAAAGGGTTGTATGTAGAAGATGATGATTTTGTTTGTGGTGAAAAGCCGACATTTCCTATTATCGTTAAGGAAAACGGGATAAATTATCCAATCTATCTTAATGATGGCGCTATGGTTGGGGTTTTCCTAGATCAAAGAGAAGTAAGGAAAAAAATAAGAGATCAATATGCCGATGGTAAAACAATCTTGAATACATTCTCATATACAGGAGCTTTTTCGGCAGCAGCTGCATTGGGCGGTGCAGTGAAAACAACGAGTGTCGATTTGGCTAATCGAAGTAAAGCGAAGACAATCGAAATGTTTAGTGTAAATGGTATTGATTATGAAGAACAGGATATCATTGTTGAAGATGTATTCAAATACTTTAAATATGCGGTGAGAAAAAATTTATCATTCGATCTTGTCATTTTAGATCCACCTAGTTTTGCACGATCAAAAAAACATACTTTTAGTGTTGCAAAAGATTATGTTGCTTTATTAGAAGAAGCTATCTCGATTACTAATCAAGGAGGGATCATTGTTGCTTCATCTAATGCAAGTAATGTGCCGATGAAAAAGTTTAAAACATTTGTCTCAAAAGCATTTGCAACAAGTAATGGAAAGTATAAGATTCTTGAAGAATATTCATTACCTATTGATTTTAAAACGATTCCGTCTTTTCCCGAAGGAGACTATCTTAAAGTTTTATTTATAAAGAAAGATTAATAAAAAGCTACAGGGTACAGCACTACAGTATCCTGTAGCTTTTTTTACAAATAATTGTTAATTGTTTTTGTAGAATAAATTTTTAGAATAATTGTTGTTTTTTTAATTTTTTCTTGTATACTTGTAATACAAGATTGAAATTAAAACGTTTTCATTTGGTGAAAGGGGGAGAATTATGAAAGGTAAAAAAATAAAAATTACAATCTCAATCGCTGCTATTATTTTTCTTACCATTTTTGGTATTAAGACGGCTGCTGATAATGAAGATAAAACCTTTTTATCCGTAGCGACAGCTTCAACAGGTGGTACTTATTATCCGATTGGAGTAGGTATGGCCAATATATGGAGTTATGAATTAAAGAATAAGAAAATTCAAGCAAGTGGACAATCTTCTGCTGGTTCGATTGAAAATATCGAGCTTTTAAGAGAGGGAGAAGCTCATTTAGCTATTCTTCAAGGGTTAATATCTTCTCAAGCTTATGCTGGAGATGATGGTTTTGCAGGTAAACCTTATAAAGACTTACGTACTGTGGCTATGTTATGGCCCAATGTAGAACATTTTGTGTTAATGGATAATGCTATTGAAACCGGTAACATTTCAGACATTGATGGCACTCGTTTTTCCGTTGGACCCCAAGCAAGCGGAACAGAACAATCAACTGTAGTAATGATGCAAGGGTTAGAATTAACTAAAGCTAATATATCACCAGAGTATCTCGGTTATAACGATACTGTTTCTGCAATGAGAGATGGTAGATTAGACGGTGGATCATTACCAGCCGGCATCCCAATCTCAGCAATTACAGATATGTTTGCTAGTAATGTCAAAGCTAGTATTCTTGAAGTAACAGATGAGCAGTTAGAAAAAATTAACGCTGTTTCAAACTCTTGGTACCCTTATACGATTCCTGGAGGAACTTATCCTCGTGTAGAGGAGGATATCCAAACCATTGCACAGCCTAACCTTTTATCTACAACAAAAGATATTGACGAAGAGACAATTTATACGTTAACAAAAACGCTTTATGAGAATCTAGACAAAATGTATGAAGTGCATAATTCTGCAAAAGAAATTACTTTAGAGACAGCACTTGATGGAGTGACTGTACCTTTACATGCAGGTGCTTACAAATACTTTAAAGAAGTTGGTTTAGAGATTCCTGAGGAATTAATTCCGCCAGAGGCAAAATAAGGAGGTTAGAAAATGTCGAATGTAAAAGGGGATGCCGTAACAGCAAATCAACAAGGCTTAGATAAAGAGGCTGGCGGAGGTATGCGTGTATTGCATGGTTCGTATGCCAAGGTTGTAGCGATATTAGCTATTTTATTATCTATATTTTCCATTTATTCAAATGGACTTTCTAATATTCAGGAGATTTATAGAAACTTAATATTTCTAGGTTTTATTCTCGTTTTAACATTTTTATTATATCCCGCAAGATCTTCATCAAAAAGTGGGCGTTTTACATTAGCTGATTATTTGTTTGTTGCATTAGCAATCTTGGGTGTAGGTTATTTAATTATTAATTATACAACCATTCATGTTGATCGTGGCTCACAGCCAATTTTAATTGATTATATTTTCGGTGCTATTACTATTATCGTATTGTTTGAAGCAGCAAGAAGAGCTGTAGGTCTATTTATCCCAATCCTTTGTGGTATTTCTGTTATCTATGCCTTATTTGGCACAATTTTTCCGTGGATATTTGGCCATGCGGGGTTCTCTTTAGAACGTTTGCTTTACCGTTTATATATGACCACTGAAGGCATCTTGGGTCTTACATTATCAACTGCATCAACCTTTATCGTTATGTTTATTTTATTCGGTGCCTTTTTATCTGCAAGTGGTGCGACACAACTATTTAACGATTTAGCATTAGCTATTGCAGGTAGAAAAAGAGGTGGGCCTGCACAGGTAGCTGTTATATCTAGTGCTTTAACAGGGTCATTAAGTGGGAGTGCTGTAGCAAATGTTGCCACAACAGGAGCTTTTACGATCCCGTTAATGAAATCAATTGGTTTAAAACCAAAATTTGCTGGCGCAGTTGAAGCAGCAGCATCTACTGGTGGAATGATTATGCCACCAATCATGGGTGCAGCAGCTTTTATCATGGCTGGATTCTTAGGTGTTTCCTATACTACTGTTATTCTCGCAGCCATTATCCCAAGTTTTCTATATTATATCGCTCTCATCTTTGCGATTGATATAGAAGCGAAGAAACAAGGGTTAAAAGGGATTAGTAAGGAGAATATACCAAATGTTTTACAAGTGTTAAAGGAAAGAGGCGTACTGATTGTTCCTATTATAGTGGTTATAGGAACATTATTGATTGGTAAAACAGCATTATTTGCAGGTTTTGCAGGTATCGGTTCCGTTATTGTTGCCAGTTGGTTAACGAAAGATAAGTCTAATAGAATCACAATTAAGAAAATGATTGAAGCATTTATCGATGGAGGGAAAGGGACAATACAAGTAGGTATCGCTTGTGCCGCAATCGGTATTATTATTTGTGTTGTTACCATGACAGGTATAGGTTCAACACTAGCTTTTAATATTGTTGATTTAACCGGTGGACAGCTTTGGTTAATACTTATTGTCGTTATGCTAACTTGTATTGTGCTAAGTATGGGATTACCTTCTACCGCACTATACATTGTTGTTGCTGTAACTGCTGCACCTGCATTAGTAGAGGCTGGCGTACAACCAATTGCAGCTCACTTCTTTGTATTCTGGTTCGGTGCTCTTTCAAATATTACGCCACCAGTAGCGCTTGCATCTTATACGGCAGCAGGAATTGCTGGAGCAAATGCAATGAAAACGTCATGGGAAGCTTTAAGACTTTCATTAGCAGGATTTATTATTCCGTTTATGATTGCATACAATCCAATACTATTACTCCAATCACCTGATGGCGGTAGTGTGGAAATTCTTTCTGTTATACTAGTATTAATTACTAGTACTCTAGGAGTCTATGCGCTAGCTGTTTCTATGGGGAATTACTTGAATACTTACTTACATGTAATTGAAAGAATTTTATTATTTTTCGGTGCATTGATGCTCATTAAACCAGGTATTATCACTGATGTTTCTGGTCTGGCTGTATGTGCACTTGTATTCAGTATTCATTTAATTCGTACAAGAAAGGAGACAAGTAAGGGTGTAGAGGTGAATATGTAAAGGAGATTAATAAATGAAAATTGAACGGAAGAAGATATCGGCACAAGTATTAGAGCAATTAAATGAAAAAATTAAAAGCAAAGAGTTTCCGCCCAATCAACCATTACCTTCTGAGAATGAATTGGCGAAATTATTTGGCGTAAGCCGCGCTCCTGTTAGGGAGGCACTCAGTGTCTTATCAGCAAGTGGGATCATTGAATCAAGACAAGGTGGCCGAAGTTATGTTAAAGAATTACATCTTGTCGATATGATGGACCGCTTAACATTGCAATATATTTCCTTAGAAGAGGTTTTTGAATTATTGGAATTAAGGATGATAATGGAAACAGAGGCCGCTGCTCTAGCTGCTAATCGTCGTGATTCTTCCGACTTAGAGAAAATAAAGAAAGCGCTAAAAGGGCTAGAGGAGACACTTACTAACCCTGATGAAGTGGGTCTTCAAGCTGATTTAGATTTTCATAAATATATGATTGAAGCAACAAAGAATAGCTTTATGGTAGGGGTCATGGATAATATCGGTGACCTTTACCGTAAGGCTGTCGCTTTTTCATTAAAGAAGAACTTAGGATTACAAAGAAAAAGGGAAAGCGTTTATCTTGAGCATGAAGCTATATATAAAGCGATTGAAAGTCAAGATGAAGAAAATGCAAGAAAGGCAATGAAGAATCATCTACAAAATGTACGAAAGAAATTAAGGGAAGAAAAGTAAAGGAAGAAGGTGCCATCATGTTGACAGATGAGATGGTCGAACAATTTCAAAAAGCCATAAATTCACCAACGAGAATGTTAAAAGAAAAAGCGGATTTAGTCTCTTATTCATATGATGGGTCGTTCGGTACTTATTTACCTGAATTAGTCATACAGCCAATGTCAACACAGGAAGTTGTGTCTATCGTAAAGGTGGCCAATCAATATAGAGTGCCTTTATATCCAAGAGGTCGAGGAACAAGTCTAAGTGGTGGACCCTTGCCTGTTCATGGCGGAGTGGTCCTGGACTTTTCACAGTGGAATCAAAAATTAGAAATAGATAGTGATGATACAATTGCTGTTGTTTCGCCAGGAGTATTGACAGCTGAAATAGACAAAGCAGCGAAAAAATATGGGCTGATGTATCCCCCTGATCCGAGTAGTGCGCATGTGTCAACGATAGGTGGTAACTTAGCTGAAAATGCTGGTGGACCAAGAGGCTTAAAGTATGGGGTAACAAAGGATTATGTGTTGGGGTTAGAAGTCGTTACACCTGAGGGAGAGGTCATTAAAACAGGTGGTCGTACAATTAAAAATGTTACTGGCTATGACTTAACTAAGCTGATAGTCGGATCTGAAGGTACTTTAGGAATTATTACTGAAGCAACACTACAACTAGTTCCACGGCCACAAGCAACTGGAACGATGATGGTCATTTTCGACGATATTGTCGATGCAGGGAGAGCCATATCAAAAGTTCTCACATCTGGGATATTACCTTCTAAGATGGAGATTATGGATCAAGCATCTATTATAGCTGTTGAAGAATATGAATCAGTCGGACTTCCGACCGATGTTGATGCCATTATTCTTATAGAATTAGATGGTCATCCAGTGGCGATTGCTGATGAGTGTAAACAAGTAGAACAAGTTTGCCTAATGGTAGGAGCACGAGAAGTTCAGATAGCAGCGAATGATGTGGCTGCAGCGAAACTCTGGAAAGCGAGGAAACTTGTCTCCCCAGCGATTGTTAGAAAAAAACCAACGAAGATTTCTGAGGATGCGACAATCCCAAGAAGTAAAATCCCAGAAATGTTTAAACGGCTAAAACAAATTAAAGAAAAATACAATATAGATCTAGTAGTATTCGGGCATGCAGGTGATGGCAATCTCCATCCCAATATTATTACTGATAAACGGGATAAAGAGGAAATGAAAAGAGTCGAACTTGCTGTAGCTGAGATATTCGAAACAGCTATACAATTAGGTGGGACTTTATCAGGCGAACATGGCATCGGCACAATGAAGACACCGTTTATGAAAATGGAGCTAGGGGAGGCTGGATTAGATATGATGAAAAGAATGAAGAGCGCATGGGATCCTAAAAATATCATGAATCCTGGTAAGGTTTTTCCCGAAAATGAAAATCAAAGGCTCGTATTAGTCGATGAATAATCAATTAGCATACGAAGAAACATTTGATTGTGTCCAATGTGGGTATTGCTTACCTGCCTGCCCGACTTATACGACAATGGGAAAAGAAAGGCATTCGCCTAGAGGAAGAATTAATTTAGTACAGATGGCTTCTGAGGGTAAAATTTCGATTCAAGAAATAGAAGATTCGATGGAATTATGCCTTGGCTGCAGAGCATGTGAGACTGCTTGTCCGACCAATGTTCAATACGGGAAAATTTTATCTTCTTATAAAGAAGTGAAAATGGAGCAGGAAGGTAGTTCACTTATCAATCGCTTGGCGATGAAAAAAGGTCTTGCGAATAAGAGCATGTTGAATACAATGAATCTTTCCTTGAGGTTTTATCAACAATCTGGGATTGAAAAATTAGGCAAAGTAACAAAAGGGATTCGGGTACTACCTGAGAATTTACGTGCATTTGAAGCCATTATACCTAATATAACAAAGCCTGATAAGGAACTTAGAAAAGGCACACTTATCCCAGATACTGAAACAAAACTAAAAGTCGCCTTTTTTACTGGATGTATCATGGATGTGTTTTTTGCTAAGATCAATGATCTAAGTATAAAGTTGCTTCAGCATGCTGGATGTGAAGTAACCGTAATAAAAAACCAAACATGTTGTGGAGCTCTACAGCATCATGAGGGTGATAGCGAGACCACTAAACAATTAGCAAGAGAAAACATCGTTGCATTTGAAAAAGAGCACTATGATTATATTGTTAATAGTATTGGTGGATGTGGTGCGATGTTAGTTGAATATGATCAACTGCTTCAGTCTGAACCAGAATGGGTTGAACGAGCAAAACGATTTGCTGAAAAAAGTAAAGACATTAGTGTGATTTTAGCAGAGTTGGATATTGAATTTACGAAGAAGGTTGAAAAGAGAATTACATATCAACCCTCATGCCATTTATCAAATGTGCAAAAAGTAAAAAAATCGCCATTAGAGTTAATTTATCGTATACCAGGAACAACGTATATTCCCCTCCCGGAAATGGATATGTGTTGTGGCTCAGCAGGGACGTACAATGTTTTTCATTATCAAGAATCAATGGAAATATTAGATGAAAAAATGTCCTATGTAAAAGAAACGATTCCAGAAGTAATTGTCACTTCTAATCCTGGTTGTCATTTGCAGATGTGCATGGGTGTGAAGCGTGAAGGATTAGAAAGTAAGGTTGAAGTCGTTCATATTGTCGAGATACTAGCAGAAGCATGTGGTTTAAAGAAATGATAGAAGGTGAAAAGGATGTATGATTATATTATTATTGGTGGAGGAATTGTTGGTCTATCCGTTGGGTTAGAACTACTTGAACAAAAACCGGCACTAAAGATTGCTATCGTTGAAAAAGAAAGCCATGTAGCGGCACATCAGACAGGGCATAATAGTGGTGTTATTCATTCTGGCATATATTATAAGCCAGGTAGTGAGAAAGCGAGATTAGCTAAAATCGGCGGACAATCCATGAAGGATTTTTGTGAAAGTAATGATATCGAATATGATATTTGCGGTAAAGTAATTGTCGCTAGTGAAGAAGAAGAGTTGCCACTATTAGATAACCTTTATAAAAGAGGGATACAGAACGGACTTGATATTCAATTAATGGAAAAAGAAGAATTATTGGAAAGAGAACCACATGTAAATGGGAAAAGAGCCATTCATGTACCAATGGCAGGAATTGTTAACTATAGACAAGTGTCTGAAAAAATGGCGGATATCATTCGCCATAAAGGTGGAGATATTCTCCTTAATCATGAAGTTGTGGCCATTCAAGAGGATAATAATGAAGTGGTTGTTATCACTGATCAAGGAGATATAAAAGGTCAATTTTATATCAATTGTGGTGGTCTACACTCCGATCGGATTGCGAAAAAGGCAAAATTATTAACTGATATGAAAATTGTCCCCTTCCGTGGTGAATACTATCAACTGGTTGAGGAAAAACGTCATCTAGTGAAGCATTTAATTTATCCTGTTCCCAATCCAAAGTTCCCATTCCTTGGCGTTCATTTTACGAGAATGATTGGCGGTGCGATTGATGTCGGTCCAAATGCAGTATTGGGCTTCAAACGCGAAGGTTACCGAAAGACAGATATTCACTTACCGGATTTATTTGAAGTGTTAGCATATAAGGGCTTTTGGAAGCTGGCAAGTGGTTATATGAAGGAAGGGATTGAGGAAATGATCCGTTCAGCCTCTAAACAGCTTTTCTTAAAGAATGTACAAAAACTTATGCCAGAAATACAAGCGGCAGACTTGAAAACTGGACCAGCAGGAGTAAGAGCACAAGCATTGAAGGATGACGGCTCATTAGTGGATGATTTTTACATACTGCCGAGCAAGCGTGCGATTCATGTATTAAATGCACCATCTCCTGCTGCAACGGCGTCTATTGAGATTGGCAAGGAGATTGTCAGAAAACTGATATAAAAACTAAATTTCTTGGGTGTTTGAGAGCTATAGACTTTTTTACTATAGCTTTTTTCTTTTTGTTTTAAGGTGAATATGACAAAGGAACTTAGGGGATTTACATTAATCGCCTTTTTTCTATTTTATTTTTAAAAATTTCCCGGAAAATAAGTGGTCGAAGGAGATTAATGTCAAACAGTAAATAGGAAGAAATTACAGCCGTTACTTATATAAATGCGGGAGAGGATAAAGGATAAAGGAGTGTGTTTGCACATGAAGAAAACAGTAATGATTTTATTACTTATTTTCATTCTTTTTCCTAATAGTATATTAGCTAATGAAGATTCTTCCATCGTATCTGAGGCCCTTTTAACCTCTCTCGCTCCTGTGCTTACCGAAGAAATTCATCAATTTTATGGGTATGAAAAACAATACAATCTGTATGACACGGAGATAAAGAAAATCAAACGTAATCGAAAAGGGTATCATATTATTGTCAAACTTGAAATAACTACCTATGAAAAAGAGTATTTACCTCCTTATGGACAAGATTCTCTTGTACTGGACATAACGCCTTTAGGAGCAAAGGTCATTACCTATAAACATAAAGGAGACGCGGAGGAGAAAAAAGTGAATCACTTCTACCGGAAAGTTGCAAAGGACATTGAACATAGCTTCAAAAAAAAATGGCGCAGTTATCGTCAAACACGATTTAACCAATTTCAATTTCTAGCTAGCAACAATGGTTGGAATGATCGTCTTGGACCAGTAACGCAATTAGTTAAGGATATTAATGAAAAATCAACATCAAAGTATAAAAATACCATTCAACCACTCATCTACTTTAATAAAGAGGAAATCTTAATTCTCTATAAAAATAAAATAGGATTGAATGAGATGATTACTTTAAAACATGTAGGCGATGGGTGGGTAGTAGATGAAAGAGAACAGAAACAAGGAAAGAAAATGACTGAGCAAATATTATCTTATATGTAGATTAATGATTGTTTCTTACCAACCCTGATGCTAAAATTTAATTACTATTTGATAGGGTTGGGGGTGTACATATGCCATCAAATCATTTCCATGATCAAAACATATCTGCGGATAAAATAGTGGCTGTTGCTAAAGAGCTCGTCACTGATAATGCATTTCAAAATATTACTTTAGAAGATATTGCTGTGAAAATGAGATGCCAAGTGAAGGATCTGACGGTTCATTTTAATCATATCGATGGTTTATTATATCGAATAATTGAGGAAGACTTCAATGATTTAACGCAGATGTTAGTCACTATTCAATATGGTGATGATAATAAAATAGATAAGCTTAAACAAATCTTAATTACTTTCATGGAATTTGGTATAAACCTTCATCACCGTTACGATGGGTTATTTGCTTTTTATACAAGCAACGATAAGCATTCGATTACAGAAATGGCCCAAAAAACTTATTACCGGTTTGAATATGCTGTTCTACAATTAAAAGATCAACAAACTGAAGAATCACTTATTTATTCTGCCTTCATTGCCCTACATGGTTTTATTCAACACCATAAAGGCTATGTTAAAGACTTTGAAGAAGTTCGAACTTATGCAGAGTCACATGCTTGGTTCGTTCTAAAGGGTTTATCATAAATAAAAGTCAGCAAATATTGAAGCGCTAAGAGCAGGGGATTTACTAGCTATGCTAGGATTCCCTGCTCTTTATAATATTGAAGTTAGGAAGAATGGGGATGGACGGAGGGAAAAGTAAAGATGAATACGGTTCCTTCATTAATTTTACTTTGTACTTTTATTGTTCCTTTCATTGCTCTGGCGATGCTAAAAACAACCATCATTCCTAATCCAGTCCCTTTTGCTCCTTTTGTGGAATAGTAAGGCTCTCCTAGGCGACGAATTTGATCTTCTGTCATACCGAGCCCTGTATCTTGAACTTCGATTCTAATGTGCGTAGAGGAATAATTAGAGCTTATGTATAGTTGGCCACCTCTTGGCATCGATTCTATGGCGTTTTTAATAACGTTTAAGAAGCATTGCTGAAACTTTTGTCGATCGCCTTCGATGTCACCTATGATAGAAAAATTAGTTGTTATTTCTACCGAATTTTGATTAGCTATCGGGCGTAGTATACTAATGACATGACCTAGTTCTTTCTTTACGTTCATTGTTTCAATTTTATCTAGTCCAGGTTTAGAAAAAGTTAGATAGTTTTGAATGACACGTTCTGCTGATGCCAGTTCATGTTGGACGATTTCTAAGTATTCATTTCTTTTTGAAGGGGAAAGTGTTTGTTCTTTTAATAATTGAACAAATCCTGCAGCAGCTGTGAGTGGATTCCTAATTTCATGTGAAATCGCTGCCCCCATTTGCTCAACGGCTTCTAATTTTTCTGCGATAATAAGCTTTTTCTGCATATCGATTGTTTTGAAGACAAATTCAATAATATATACTGCCATTCCTACACCAAGAGCTGGAATGGTAAGAAGAGCAAACCATAAATCAAGTGAGTGTAATTGTGGTACATATAATTCATATAAAATTAGTGAAACGATACTAGAGATAAACGTAATAAGAACAGCTAGAATAATTCTTTTATTGGCAGAAATCTGTTTAAATCTTGGGTATAAATATAAAAACAAACATCCCAGCAAAAGGTATTCAAACATAGTTACATAGAATCCTAAATTCATTCCGTAAAACCATCTTACAGCAATAACGACAATTATGAGTAAAGGGCCGACACCAACATACAATCCACCTAATATTACAGGTATAATCCTTAGGTCCATCATTAAACCAGGCACAGGTTCAAATGAAAAAATATAACAAATACCAATCATCAATGCCAGACTAATAGTTGCCGATGTTCTTGAAAAATGAAAACCGAGATTTTTTTCAGTCCATACAAGCAGAAAAAATAGGATGACAATTAACAGTGATAGATTAAGGAAAAAATGAGTGGTAATGACCATTTTTTCACATCCCTTTTAGTGTATAGGAAAATTTTATATGTTTTCCTTGCATCTGACAATAAAAATGCGGAAAATTAAGAAAAATATAATAGGTGATGCCTACTATTTTCTAAAAACCATAATGAATATGAATTAGATAAAGAATAAAAGATTTCCTTTCTTTTTCTCCTAGCAATTTTTATTTTTCTATTATATGCTAAACAAAAAAAGAAAATGGAGGGTTAGTGTGCAAATACATGAGGGGTTAGGGCTTGTTCTTGACGTAGAGACAACGGGCTTGTCGCCAATTAATGATGAAGTAATTGAAATCGCCTTGAAGTTATTTTCATTTGATCAACAGACAGGTGATATTCTTACCATAAAAGACGAACGAAGCTATTTAAGAGAGCCGGAAACCACCAGTGCATTAAGAAATTATAATCAAGCTTATAAAATTCACGGCATCCCTTTTGAAGAAGTGGTGGGGAAAAGCTTTGATGATCGTGAAATAAAGAAGATGTTCGCATATGCGGATATCGTACTTGCTCATAATGCATCATTTGATAGAAGCTTTCTCTATCAAATGTACCCTAATGATGTAAATGAACTGAAATGGTATTGTACGATGAGAGGGGTCCCGTGGAAAGAATATGGTTTCTATAACAGTAAATTATTGACGCTTTTAAAAGGTCACCAAATCACAAACTATCAAAATCATAGAGCAATGGATGATATTACATATTTACTAGAATTACTGAAAAACAAAAATCCAAATGGAGAATCATATTTAAAGGATGTTTTAAGGAAAGGTCCGATGCGTAAGTATCAGCCTAAAGTCAAGAAGTATATTTGATTTCCTCATAAATAATATCAAATCTATCGTATAAAAAGGTGTTTTCACTGTAAATGATCGTTGTGAAAGCACCTTTTTTACTATGAGCCTATGTCCATTTAAATTGTAATAATATAGAACTGACATTACTAACGATAGAGTCTCTGATTGTTAATCAGAGACTCATATAAAGATATGAAACATTAAGCTACACTATTATTCCAATTAGATATATCTTCTTCCAATGGAATTTTATTAGCTCTAGCTTTCCGTGCAGCAATAAAGAATATTGTAATTAAAACGATAGCGCCTATAGCTCCACCTATCCAAGAAGTAGTCATAGAGAGACCAAAGCCGATTTGGGCATTTAAGATATACGTAATTACCATCACTAACATAAAACTACCTGGTATTAAAGCGATAAAGTAATTCTTTTTAGCAATATATAAGTACATAGCACCGACAAACAATGCAATTACAGCTGTTGATTGGTTTGCCCAGTTGAAGTATCTCCATAATACATTAAAATCGACTTGGGTAAGTACCATGGAAATTCCAAATAACGGTACAGCAATCCATAATCGACTAGAGAACTTAACTTGAGGAAACTTAATATAGTCGGCAATTATCATTCTAGCACTTCTAAATGCGGTATCGCCTGAAGTGATAGGAAGTACCACTACCCCTAACACAGCTAATGTACCACCGATTGCTCCAAGTAAAGTTGTAGATACTTCACTAACTACTGCACCAGGACCACCGGCAGCAAGCATTTCATTTAAGCCACCATAACCATTAAATAAGCTCATTGCAGCTGCGGCCCAAATCATGGCAATAATACCTTCTGCAATCATCATTCCATAGAAAATCTTTCTTCCTTGCGTCTCATTTTGAGTTGTTCTAGAGATGATGGGTGTTTGGGTAGCATGGAATCCAGATAGCGCCCCACATGAAATGGTAAAGAATAATAAAGGTAGCAAAGGAGCATTGTCAGGGTGAAAATTCTGAAAAGAAAGCTCAGGAATAGGTGCACCTGTGACTAAAAGACCGATACCAACCCCCAATGCACTAATTACTAATAACGCACCAAAATAAGGATAAAGACGACCAATGATTTTATCAACAGGCAAGAGTGTTGCTAAAATATAGTAAAGAAAAATAAATCCGATAATAAGACCTAGTGCGACTTTTCCGTCCATTAAAAGGTGTAATAAACTAGCAGGAGTAGAAACAAAGACTGTACCTACTAATAATAACAATAGTATTGCAAAAGCATTTACGACATGCTTCATAACTTTTCCTAAAAATTTACTAGCTAACTCAGGCAAGTGAGCTCCGCGATTTCTTATAGAAATCATACCTGTTAAGTAGTCATGTACAGCACCTGCAAAGATACAACCGATAACGATCCAAACAAACGCGACTGGTCCATATAAAGCACCTAAAATTGGCCCGAAAATTGGACCTGTACCAGCAATATTAAGTAATTGAATAAGTGAGTTTTTAGATGTACTCATAGGTAGATAGTCGACATTATCTTTGTGTGTGAATGCAGGTGTTGCTCTAGCTCCTTTCACCCCAAAAACTTTCTCAACATACTTACCATAGGTGAAATACCCAATAATTAATAAGATAATACAAGAAAAAAATGTAATCATAGCATTGCCCCCTTTGTTAATGTATACGTTTTCATTTATTATAAATGACTATGATTCAAGGTTGAGTATTTTGAGCATAACATGTATAAATCCGTGATTAAGAGGTCCTTAAATTAAATTAAGATGCATTTTTTAGTGTAAATAGTCTGATAATTAATTGAGCTCCATGACCTATATTTCTAGTTTTGTTCTTAAATCTTTTACATAATTTCTGCTGACAGAAAGTTTTTCATTCGATCCTTTTAGCTCTAACTGAAATGCCCCATTGAACCAAGGAGAAAGTTTATTAATATATCTTAAATTAACAAAATAGCTTTTATGTATTCTACAGAAAGAATAAGTAGATAGTCGATTTTCTAGCTCTTTTAATGATGCTTTTGTCTCATAGGCATTATCTACAGTTATGATTCGTGAAAATTTATCTTCCTTATAAACATAAATAATATCTTTAGGTTCGATGTAAATAATTTCTCCATTGTCTTCAATTGCTAGCTTTCCAGCTAATTTACTTTGCTTAGGTAGATCTATTGGTTTTAAATATTTGATGATCCGGCTGACCGTTTCAGAGATTTGCTCTTCATCATATGGTTTCAGTAAGTAATCAATCGCTTCATAACGAAAAGCTTCTACAGCAAACTGAGGGTAAGCTGTTGCGAATATGATTTTAGGTGGATTTTTGAATTCCATTAAACTTTTAGCTGTTTGCATGCCATCCATTTTGGGCATTTCGATATCAAGAAAAACGATATCTGGCTGTAATTGAATCGTTTGTATGATGGCATCTTCTCCAGAATCAGCTTCGCCAACAATATGAATAGAGTCAAATATGGATAACAAATGCTTTAATTCTTCCCGGCTGTACGGTTCATCATCTACAACGAGCACTTTAATCTTTGTCTTCATTTTTTTCCCCCATTGGTATATTAAAAGTTATTTCCGTTCCATTGTTTTCTTCACTATTTATGTGTAATCGGGCGTTCTCCCCAAATGTCATGATTAACCTTCTATTTACATTGTATAATCCAAGACCTGTGCCTATTTTTGATGCGATTGGTTCTTTCCCAATTTGCTTTAACCGATCATGATCAATACCAAGACCATTATCTTTAATAGATATAGCAACTTCATTGTTCATTTGTTTAATTTGTACTTTAATCATACAATTTTTGTTCATTTGCTTAAATGCATGTTTAATTGCATTTTCTACAATAGGCTGTAAGGTGAGCGGTGGAATCTTACTATTAAGAACTTCATTTTCAATATAATAATCGACTTGAATTCTGTTTTCAAATCTCGTTTGTTCTATCATTAAATAGGCTTTCATATGAAGAATATCTTGTTCCAAAGTGATACGGTTTGCGGTTGTTGCATTTAAGTTTTGCCTTAGAAATTGAGACAAAGTAATAAGCAGTTTTCTTGCTTTATCGGCATCAATACGGACGAGAGAGACAATGGTATTTAATGTGTTAAAAAGAAAATGGGGACTAATTTGCGCTTGCAAAGCTTTAATTTCTGCTTCTTTAGCCAATTGAAATGCTTTATCTGCTTCGGCTATTTCTAGCTGATTACTTAGTAACACACTTAAACCTGAGATCAACTCAATTTCTAAATTAGTCACTTCCTTCTCAGAGGTGAAATATACCTTTAAAGTACCGATGATTTGCCCGCGTTGCTTTAGGGGAGCAATGACAGCTGCTCCAAGTGGACAATGCTCATTTTGACATTGTATTTCTTCATTACCTACTACTATTAGTTTACCATTATTAATTACTTCCTTTGTGATTTCTGTTTGGATGGGGTGGTCTACTCGGTGATGATCATCACCTGAACCAACATGGGCAAGAATCACATGTTTATTTGTAATGGCGACTGCCTTTGCATGTATTTCCCTTAATAATATGGTACACACAGCCTTAGTGGAGACCTGTGTCATTCCTTTCCTAAGATGTGATAAAGTTTGATCAGCGATTCGTAATGACTTTTGCGCTTGTAGTGCTCCTGCCTTTTCTTCTTCATTCACTACATTTTTAATGATAAGGAGGAATAAGGCTGATCCTACACCGTTTGCAATAATCATTGGAACACCAATTACTTCAACTAAAGAGACGGCCTTTTCAAACGGCCTCGAAAGAAGGAGAATAAGAAGCATTTGAACGGCTTCTGCAGTAGCTCCTATAAAAAAGGCAGAAGATAGCTTTACATGGTCTTTCTTCTTATGAAAATAGCCTGCTATTAGTCCGGATATAATCGTTGCTAATCCACATGAAAAGGCAGTAAAACCACCTAGTGTAAAACGATGGATTCCAGCAATTAATCCAGCACCCAAACCTACTTTATAACCACCGAAAAGCCCAGCTAAAACAACACCTATTACGCGTGAGTTAGCAATTGCTTCTTCACTTGTTAAATTAGATGCCCATCTGTCTATATTAAATGTCTCAGCATTTAAAGATAAACCTGTGTACGTCCCGATTATTCCGAAAAAACCAAAAAATAAGATCGCTTTTAATTGTAAATCTTTTTTTACATTTTCCTTATAAATCATATCTCGAAAAAATTGGAACCGTGTTAGAATAAAGGCTATGGTAACAATAATACCTAGCCTCTCTAACATAGTAATGAACAATTCAAACATAAGAAAACTCCTTCGTCATATATACATCTATCATACATTAAAAGGGTAAAATATCTAAGTATCATAAAAATTTTCGAAAAATTCCCGCTTTTACCTTTGCATTCTTTTCCACTTTCTGCTATTATGAAAGAAATTATTTTTGTTCGGAATGTAAGTAGGATGCGTTTGTAGACGTTTGCTTCATGTATGTTCCACAAGAATAGTCATAATTTATGTGTTATACATAAGGAGGATTTATTCATGGCAGAAGGAAAAGTGAAATGGTTTAATGCAGAAAAAGGTTTTGGTTTCATTGAAACACAAGAAGGACAAGATGTGTTCGTACATTATTCAGCTATCCAAACGGAAGGTTTCAAAACGCTTGATGAAGGACAAAGCGTAACATTTGAAGTGGAAGAAGGTCAACGTGGCCCACAAGCTTCTAATGTAGTTAAACTATAATATGCTTGAAATACAAGCCTGATGAAGGGCTTGTATTTTTTTTGGCGAAAACAAGCGGTTGTTTTCTAAAAAATAGTACAATTACAAACTTACTGGAATCCTTTTTTTCTTAATGATAAATAGACTATAATATAGATAGAGACTAAATAAAGGTAGGAATCGTTATGATTGTAAAAACTGAAGAAGATTTAGCGGGTTTAAAGGAAATTGGGAAAATTGTTGCTTTAATCAGAGATGAAATGATTGCTCAAACAAAGCCTGGCGTCACAACTAAAGAATTGGATGAGATAGCTGGAAAGATGTTTGAAGAGCATGGGGCATTATCTGGTCCAAAGGGTGAGTATGACTTTCCAGGATATACTTGTATTAGTGTAAACGAGGAAGTAGCACACGGTATCCCTGGAAATAGAGTCATTGCAGATGGAGATTTAGTTAATATTGATGTATCTGGATCAAAAAATGGTTATTTCGCTGATACAGGTTTATCAATCGTTGTAGGTAATGGGGATGAGAAACTACAGTCTTTATGTGAAACAGCGCAAAAAGCTTTTGATGAGGGCCTAAAAAAAATAAAGCCAGGTACGAAACTTAATCGAATCGGAAAATCTGTCTACCAAACAGCAAAAAATAATGGTTTTAATGTTATTATGAATTTAACTGGCCATGGAATTGGTCGTTCTTTACATGAAAAGCCAGATCATATTCTTAATTATTTTGATAACTGGGATAATCAATTATTACGTGAAGGGATGGTTATCGCTTTCGAACCCTTTATTTCCACTGGAGATGAAGAAGTTCGTGAACAAAGTGATGGCTGGACTTTCATTACACCTAATAAAAGCTTTGTTGCGCAATGTGAACATACAGTTATCGTGTCGAAGGAAGGCCCGATTATTATTACGAAGTAAATCAAATGAAGAGCGGTAGCGATATCTAGTCGTGCCGTTCTTTTTTTGTTTTTTTAAGATGAGCTATTGAATTGCTTTAATTAGAATCTCCCTGTGTTTGTTGAAACTGACTGGATGAGATATGCAATTTTCTTAAGGTTTATCACTTTTCACAACAATAGATTACCCTTATGATAGATATAAAAAAGGAGTGTGGGAACGAATGAAAGCAGTGATACATAAAGGTGAAGCAGGATTGAATGGAACGGGTTATCAGGACGTAAATGATTTTACTGTTGGTGATAAAGAAGTAAAAGTTGAATTAAAGGCGGCTGGATTAAACCATAGAGATTTATTCATTCTTCATCGACATCAATCAACTGAACCAGCACTTGTATTAGGTTCTGATGGTGCGGGGGTCGTGGTGGAAATTGGTGCAGAGGTGACGGGTATTAAAGTCGGAGATGAGGTTGTCATTAATCCAGGATTAGGCTGGGAAAAAAATAGTGACGCACCACCAGAGGGGTTTGAAATTGTTGGCTTTCCGTATCACGGTACTTTTGCCGATCATATTGTTATTCCTGCCATTAATGCTTTCCCTAAACCTCCACATATGTCATGGGAAGAGGCAGGCGTGTTTTCATTAGCAGGTTTAACTGCTTATCGTGCCTTATTTACAAGAGGGCAAGTAAAGTCTGGGATGAAAGTATTTATCCCTGGCATTGGTGGAGGAGTGGCTACTTCTCTTTTACAATTTGCTGTAGCAGCTGGTGCGGAAGTATACGTTAGTTCTCGTTCAGAAGAAAAGCGAGAAAAAGCTTTATCATTAGGTGCTAAAGAAGCTCTGGATAGTGGGGCAGATTGGCAAGGGGAAATTGGGGGCAAAATGGATCTAGTCATCGAATCAGTTGGAGCTGCAACTTTCAACCAATCCTTAGCTGTTCTTCGTAAAGGAGGCACACTAGTAATTTTCGGTTCATCTACAGGTGACGAGGTGACAGTAAATCTTCGACAATTCTTTTACGCACAGCAAAACATTCTTGGTAGTACAATGGGAAGTGCTGAAGAATACAAAGAAATGATTACGTTTATGAACGATCATAAAATCAAGCCAGTAATGGATCAAGTTTATCAGTTAGCAGATTATCAAAAGGCATTTGCCAGATTAGAACAAGCAAAACAACTAGGAAAAATCGTTTTTCAAATAGGTAAATGAGTAATAAGGGTGAACGAAGAAACTAAAAAACTTCGTTCACTCTTTCTTTTATCCAACATAAAAAATCGTCGGATATTGTATCCACTAAAAAAATGAGTGCTTTTCTAAAGGGAAGGAGCTCAAAAATCACTTTTTCCTTCAAATTAATGGAAGATAATGATGTAATATTACACTTTTATACCTTTCTAGAGACCTAAATTCACTTTTAATTCCGAGTAATAAAAAGGGTAATTATCATGAATATTGATTTTATGGAAAAAAATACCTGATTTAATGTTGAAAAAAATGTCTGATGGCCTGCTACTTGGAAAAAAATATGTCAAATTTACTGTTTTTTACAAATAAATAAATGCTGAATTTTACACATTGTTGTAGTCTGAATTTTTGAAATATAATTACCCCTAAGTAAGACATTACAATTTGGGGAGGAACAAGTAAATGACGAAAAAGAAAACAGTAGCAGCTGCACTACTTAGTCTTACGTTAGGGATGTCCGTATTTACATCAGGTATTTCTGCACAAGTTTCAGATGAAGCAAAAGGGAGTGAAACATATCGCGTATTGATACAAGCCCCTAGCAATTCTGTTAATGCATTAGAAACAAAGTATGAAAAACGATGGGACTTTGGTAAAGAAGGCTTCACTGCAGATGTGAGTGCTAAGGAGTTACAAACATTACAAGCGACAAAAAATGTCGAAGTACAAAAGGTAAATGAAATGAGTATAGCAACAGTAACAGGAGAAGTGTCGAAAGCAGAAGTAACAGCTGTGCCAAGTTCACAAACACCTTGGGGAATAAAATCAATCTATAATAATCAATCTTTAACAGCAACATCAGGTGGTAATGGTATCAAAGTAGCTGTGCTTGATACAGGTGTTTATACAAATCATATTGATTTAGCAGGATCAGCAGAACAGTGTAAAGACTTTACACAATCAAGCCCACTTGTAAATGGCTCTTGTACTGATCGTCAAGGACATGGTACACATGTAGCAGGAACTGTTTTAGCACATGGTGGTAGTGATGGACAAGGTGTTTACGGAGTAGCTCCTGATGCGAAGCTATGGGCATATAAAGTGTTAGGTGATAACGGTTCTGGTTATTCAGATGATATCGCTGCAGCGATTAGACACGTAGCAGATCAAGCAACTAGCACAGGCTCTAAAGTAGTTATTAATATGTCTCTTGGCTCTTCCGGTAAAGATTCACTCATCTCAAGTGCAGTAGACTATGCATACAATAAAGGTGTATTAGTTGTTGCTGCGGCAGGAAACAGTGGTTCAGGTAGTAATACAATTGGTTATCCAGGAGCATTGGTCAATGCAGTTGCCGTTGCAGCTTTAGAGAATGTGCAACAAAATGGGACTTATCGCGTAGCGAATTTCTCATCAAGAGGTAACCCATCAACTGATGGAGATTATGTCATTCAAGAGCGTGATATTGAAGTGTCTGCCCCAGGTGCAGCAGTGGAATCCACTTGGTATAATGGCGGTTATAACACAATCAGTGGTACTTCAATGGCTACACCACATGTAGCTGGTTTAGCAGCAAAGATTTGGGCTGCGAATCCTTCTTGGAGTAAATCTACTTTAAGAACAGAATTACAAAATCGTGCCAAGGTTTATGATATTAAAGGTGGAGTTGGTGCAACAACAGGCGATGACTATGCATCAGGATTTGGTTACCCTAGAGTAAAATAATTAAAATAGGGGTTGCTATATTCAAGTAGCAACCTCTTTTATATATGATTATGACGTGCTAGAATTCTTTAAATACTTAGGATTTTTCATAACCGAAACGAGAAGGATAACCCCGCTTGCAATCAGTAATAGACTTGTAGTAATAAAAACGGCAGTAAACCCAAAGGCCCCAGCAACCATTCCTCCCATAACTGGTCCGATGACATTTCCTAGAAATCTTAAACTAGTATTATATCCCAGCACCTCTCCTTGCATGGCTATAGGTGCAGCCTGTCTAATATAGGCAATACGCACAGGTATAATTCCTCCAATAGTTACCCCGAGTGCAAAACGAATGATAATAAGCTGCCACATTTCAGTGACAAATCCACCTGGAAAATAGACGATACCAGCTAAAAACAATAAGGCCATTAATATTTTAATATAACCATAATTGTCCCCAAGCTTTCCCCAAGTTTTTGACATCATTAAGTTACCTACACCAGCTGCGGAAAAAGCAATACCTGCATATAGAGCTAAATTTTCTGGGCCATGTATTTCGCTGACATAAAGGGACAGAATCGGTTGAATACTAAAATGAGCGACTTGAATCAACATCGATAAGATTAAAACAGTCACAAGGACAGGGTTTGTAAGTATATGTTTTAATACTTCTTTACTCGTATAATTCTGCTTCTCTGATTTCTTCACTTCATTGATTTGAAATTCTTTCGTGAAGATAACAAGAATCGCAGAAATAAAAATGGCTAATGATGTCCAATTGAAAGTAGAAGAAAAACCGACCATGTCAGCTAGTGCACCACCGATTAAAGGTCCTAAAAGAGAGCCTGTGATACTTCCTGTTTGTAAGGTGCCAAGCACTTGTCCTGCCATTCTTTTTGGTGTTTGTGTAGAAATAAAAGCTTGTGAAAGGGGAATAAAACCTGTGAAGATACCCATAAATAGCCTTAGATAAAACAAATGCCATACGCTTGTCGCAAAACCTAATAGGAAAATACAAAGGGCCATTCCTGAAGCAGAAATGATTAACACCTTTTTCTTTCCATACAAATCACCAATTCTTCCCCAAATTGGAGCTACAATAAAGGCAGTAACGAATGTAATGGCAAAAATCCAACCCGACCATCTTTGAATATAAGCGTCGGAAAACTGACCAAAGGTTTCAATATATAATGATATAAAGGGCAAGACCATCGTCATACTAGCTGAAACAAAGAAGTTGGCAAACCACATAATTTTAATATTTGTCTTTACTTGTGGATGGATCATGAACGAACACTTCTTTCTCATTTGAACATTTCGTAACACTAAATTTATCATAAACGAACTCAACCAAAATAAAAAGGAAAAGGTTTTTATACGACATTACCTTATAAATAACGAAAGTCGATTTAACATGAGCCATTGTTATTTGAACAGGATACCTTTATATTATGTATTATAAACGTATTTCATCTGCATGAAGTCGTTTTAAACTGTTTATCGTTAAATAAAGGAGTTATATCATCTATGGAAGTTATTGGCGAACTAAAGCCGTTTATTAAAAAAGTATGGGAACAATCGCAATTTAAACAACCAACAAATATACAGCAAGAGGCGATTCCAGTAGTATTAGAGGGAAAAGATCTTATTGCTCAATCCCCAACAGGTACCGGAAAAACGTTAGCGTATTTATTACCTGTTTTAGAAAAGATTCAACCAGAAAGCAAGGATGTGCAGGTAGTTATTCTCGCATCATCCCAAGAGTTAATTATGCAAATCTTAAGTGAAGCACAAAAGTGGGGAAGAGATAGTAATATCCGTAGTGCATCGTTTATCGGTGGTGCGAATGTAAGGAGACAGTTAGAAAAATTAAAACAACGTCCACATATCGTTTTGGGTACCCCAGGCAGAATACTTGAATTGATTAAGCAAAAGAAATTAAAAATGCATGCGGTGAAAACAGTTGTCCTTGATGAAGGCGATCAGCTTCTCATTCCCGAACATCTTGAGCATGTGAAAAGTATAATAAAAGCGACTTTAAAGGAAAGACAAGTAGTGCTGTTTTCTGCTACTTTACCTAAAACAATAGAAGTAGAAGCTAAAGGTTGGATGAAATCACCAGAAGTTATCACCATTGAAAAAGATGAGACGATTACAGCAGGTGATGTGGGGCATATATACTTTAACGTGGAACAACGGGAAAAAGTTAAATTATTGGAAAAGCTTTCTCGAATGGATCATTTGAAGGCGCTGGTATTTGTTAAGGATATCCCCAATATCATGATTATGAAAGAAAAGCTAGAGTATAACCATATTCACGTAAATGTACTTCACAGTGATTTAAATAAATTCGAAAGATCTAAAAATTTGAATGGCTTTAGGAAAAAGGATGCTCGCTTACTTTTATCAACAGATGTAGCAGCGAGAGGTTTAGATATTAAGGGAATTACTCATGTCATCCACTTTGACTTACCACGTGAGAAAACGCAGTATATCCATCGCTCAGGGAGAACAGGACGTTTTGGTGCAGATGGAACAGTGGTATCACTTGTTACCATGAATGAAGAAAGAGATTTAAAGCGCTTTGCTAAAGAATTAAATCTTCAATTAGAAGAGAAAATAATGCACGGCGGAAAAATCGTCAATCCAGAACGTCAATCAAACGAAAAAAGACGCTAAGGAGTAATGGTGTAAGACGCTACAATAAGAAATCATAGAAAATCCGCAACAAGGTTTGATGGTTGCGGATTTTTTTCTTTTTGTTCTATATCGCTACATTTCAAGATGAAATGGAAACATCTTCAATCTATCGATGCCGATTTTGATTAATTAAGAATGTACAATTTTTTTCAACCACTTATGTGACATTATTCTATCTGGAAGCCGCACTAATCCAGTTAAAAGAAAAACATTTAAAAAGTTTCCAAAACTTAGCTTACCTTACCTTACCTTTATGGTCATATGCGTTAATCCATCTTTTCCAAAGGTTCAGTTGCTGGACCTTCAATGACCTCGCCATCATATGAAAAACGGGATCCATGACATGGACAATCCCAAGTGCGATCGCCGGCATTCCATTCTGTTTCACAACCTAGATGAGTACAAGTTGTGTCAACAATATGAAGTTGGCCATCATCATCGCGGTAACAGCCTCGGCGTTTTCCATCCACTTTCACCAGGCCGCCTTCATTATTTGCTAGATCCTCAGGGTGCTTAAATTCTGGCTCGAGTTTCCCTTTTATTAATTGTCCTGCAACATCTGCATTATAAGTGATAAAGTTTTTAATACTAGGGTTCGCATGAAATCTCGATGGGTTAAAAAGTTCCTGATAAGGTGTATGCTGTTCAGTTATCAAATCTTTTAACAAAATTCCGGCAGCTGTACCGTTTGTCATACCCCATTTGCGATAACCAGTAGCCACGAAGATATTATTTTCATTAGATGTGATAGGACCAATATAAGGTATTTTATCTAATGAAGTTAAATCTTGTGCAGACCAGCGAAAGGTGATTGGCTTTTCCCCGAAGACCTCATTAGAGAAAGCCTGTAATGTCTCGTAATGTTGATAAGTGTTAATGCCTTTTCCTGTTTTATGACCCTCTCCGCCAATAAGAATAAGTTTCTTACCAGTCTCCTCTGAAGTTGTAGCACGGATCGAACGGACAGGGTTATTGGCACAATAGTACATGTTTCCTTCAAAATCGTCGTCACTTTCGATAGCAATTACATAGGACCGTTCAGGTAAAAGCCTGGAGAAATATAAACCTTTCCATTTTAAAAATGGGCTATGGGATGCCATAACAACATAGTTACATAAAATACGATGCCCTTTATTTGTTATGACAACAGGTTGTTTACCTTCCTCGATATCAACGACCGTTGTTTGTTCATAAACAGTACCTCCTAAGTCGATGAAACGCTTAAGTAAGCCTTCTAAATATTTAACCGGATGAAATTGTGCTTGATTGTTCATTTCAAGCACACCTGTAGTTGGAATGGAGAATGGGATACTCTCTTTTAATTGCCCTATAATCCCCAATCTTTTATAGGCGTCATATTCAAAAGTTAATTTTTCACTGTATTGATCATTGGTTGCATAGATAAAAGAGCTTTCATTACTAAAATCGCAATTTATATTTGCTGCTTCTTTTTCAATCATTTTTATTGCATCAGCTTGGGCTTCATAATACAGTCTTGCTTGCTCTATGCCGAAATGTTCAATCAACTCGTCATATATTAAACCATGCTGTGCAGTCACTTTTGCAGTTGTATGGCCAGTCGTTCCTGCTAAAACTTCCCCGGCGTCTAATAAAATCACTTTCAACCCTTCTTTAGCCAATAAGTAAGCTGAAGTAATCCCTGTTATACCAGAGCCAATGATAACTACATCTGTTTTAGTGTTACCGTCCAATGATTGATATTGGAGTTGTTTTGCTTCCAACCAGTACGATTGAGGGTATTTCGGCATATTATTTTTTTCATTATTCATACAATCACCTCTAAAATATATATCTCCGTTTAATATAGCCTTATGGATGTTTCTTATACTTCTTTCCTCAATTGACGTAAAAAAGTACAGTGAGCTATAATGATAGAATTAAGAAATTTATGAAAATAAAACAAGGTGATTTATACTTTTAGTGTATAAAAAGGAGATTCAATAGGATGAAATTTGAGACGGCATTATTACATGGAGATAAAAAAGAAAAGCGCACAATTCAAAGTAAAGCAACACCGATTTATCAAACATCTGCATTTACTTTTAAAAGTTTAGAAGAACTAGAGGGTTTTTATAGTGGAAACGGCAACTACTTGTATACGAGATCAGGCAATCCAAACACTGATGAGTTAGGAGAAGTTGTCGCAAGATTAGAAGGTGCAGCAGCAGGAGTTGCAGCTGCATCAGGTTTAGGTGCCATTATGGTAGGAATATTAGCAGTGGCTAAAAATGGTGATCATATTATTGCTACTGATGATGTGTATGGAGGAAGTTTTCATCTTATTGTGGAAGAGCTCACGCAATTCGGTATTGACGTAACAATTGTTCCTTTTAGCGATATGACGCAAGTCGAGGCGGCAATCAAAGATAACACGAAGCTTTTATATACAGAATCAATTACTAATCCTTTATTAAGAGTAGAAGATCTTAAAGCTGTTGTATCATTGGCGAAAAAATACAATCTGAAGACATTGATTGATAATACATTTGCTTCACCGTTTCATTGTCAGCCGATTGAGCTTGGGGTAGACATGGTTGTTCATAGTGCGACCAAATATATTGGTGGGCATAGTGATGTCACTGCTGGTGTCATTGTTGGTAGTACTGAGTTAATCGAACTGGCTGCAGCAAAAGTCGTAAATCTTGGCGTGAACTTAAGTCCTTTTGAAGCATGGTTAACAGTAAGGGGAGCAAAGACATTAGCATTAAGGATGAAGGAACAATCTTATCATGCGAAAAAAGTAGCAGAAGCTTTACTTATTCATGAAGGAGTGGAGAGAGTTTATTATCCCTTCGAACAAAATGGAGCATATGGATACGGGGCAATGGTCACGATCGAACTGAAACAACAAGCTGATGTATCAACTTTTTTCCGTTCACTAGGGTGGATAAAAATTGTTCCTACTTTAGCTGGTGTTGAATCTTCTGTTTCACATCCAATTACAACTTCGCATCGTGCGGTACCAGAAGAAACTTGTGAGGCGTTAGGCATTAATGAGCATTTGATTAGAATCTCCATTGGTATTGAACATTACGAAGATATTATTTCACAGCTTTCCATGGCTATTGAAAAAGCAATGAATAAGTAAAAAGAAAGGCTGTGACGGTGGTGGTCACAGCCTTAAAATATTTAATTTAAGAGGTCATCTATCTCTTCTTTTTTTTCATCTATTTGGGTAGAATCTTTTGAATGAAGCGCGTACCTTAATGTGTAAACAAAAACGCCAGCAGCCAAACCAACGATGAGTAAATAAGCGCTTGTTGCTATCCATAAATAAGCGATAATGATCCACCCCTTTCATTACACTTATATGCAAGTCATCACTTTTTCTTTCCATTAGACAAAGGAAACTTTTCATCGGATGACGAAATTAATTAGTAGAGTGAGGAGGGATATCATGTCTTTTAAAACAGCAGATTTATGTGACGACCATCATGAATATGTAAAGGTAAATCAAGAAGTATTATATTCATACGGTAAGAAAAAGAGATTCCATGGTAAGGTTTCAACAGTTAAGGTTTTTGAAGATAATGTACTTGTACTTGAAGCACTGGAAAGTATCCCAGAAGGTCATGTGCTTGTTGTTGATGGTGGCGGGTCAAGGAGATGTGCACTTATGGGCGATCGATTAGCAAAAATTGCAGAAACGCGCGGATTGGCGGGTGTCATTATATATGGTTGTGTGCGAGATACAGCAGATATAGCATCAATGGATATTGGTGTATTAGCAATTGGTAGTAGTCCATTAAAAAGTAGAAAAGCTGGCAAAGGAGATAGGGATACGATCGTGACATTTGGGGGGCTTGATTGGTTGCCAGACGAATATGTATACGCTGATGAAGATGGTGTCATTGTTTCAGAAAAGCCATTGTTATAAAAGGGAATAATAAAAATAATCCTTGGTCTTGCCCCTTTCAAGTAGTCAACATAAAAAAACAAATCAAAGAACGCGTGTCGATAATATTCAATAGGCACGCGTTTCTTTATCTCCTTTTGTAATCGTAATAGTAAATGTAATCCTCGGGTAGTTTGTCTCCTGCCTCCCAATTACTTATATACAGCTATGCGGTTTTTTTAGGGTGAGGTGAAAAGAGTGATTCTATACAGCCTTCCTTTGCGTGAGTGGCTGCTCTTAATTTTGTAAATCCCCCTAATCGGCAGCTGAATAGCTTTAAGTTATATTCAAAGCCTTGATTTGAACGAAGAACAGCTAATGTAAGTTAAATCATTTCTGTTGGATAGCTTTCGAATGATGAGTGGTATGTTCATTGCCGTCATTAATCTGTGTAATTAAGCACCCACATTCATTTAAATCGGCAGGGGACGGCTGTTTTAGGTTTCTTTGGCATAGAAAAAATCCTCCAAGTAGTATTCTAATCTTCATGGAATCATGAAGGTTTTTTATCTACTTGAAGGGGACATGAACATTCGTTATTTAAGAATTTAGGCTGTCACTTTTAATCCCCAGAGGGTATAAAATAAGGTCGGATAATAATTCTCCGTTTTAAGTATCTCCGTTTGCACGTATTTCTTTTGGTAATATCTTTGAAGCGTTGGGAACATGGCGTGGTGAAGTCTCAATTTCGTCTGAAGATTTGATTACAACAATCATTTGACCACCATAAACGTGTGCGCTTATAAGTAAAGGAAACTCATAAGGGTTTGTAAAGGTAAAGTCTGGTCCATACCAACTTACTGTTGCGTCTCTTCCTTTTGGTACATAAGGGACTCTTTTGCTATGGGAGAATCTCTCGCCAATTTCAACACCGGCACGATCGACGGCATTAAATAGTGTAGAAGAGACCTGGCATATCCCGCCACCAATATCTTCAGATAGTTCCCCTCTTACAATTACGGGCGCACGTAGGTATCCTTTATCCTTCGTTCTTCTCCCAACAACCTCATTAAAAGAAAATGTTTCTTCAGGAAAAATGACATAATTATTAATAGCCTCAGTAGCTAATGAAATATTATGAGAGCGATTTTGATTATTGCTATTAAAGTAAGTGACATACTGTCCAATTGTTTTCACATTGATTTGACTGATTAAGTCTTTATCCACTCTTGCTGGTACAGATATAAGAGGAAGCTGGATAGTTGAGACTCCTTTGGAGAAATAATAACGAAAAAATTGATTCTTGAATTCTTTACGGTATAAACGCTTTCCTTCAATTTCTGAGATAATCATATTTCCTTTAATATAGGCGTCTTTAGGGGCAATAAATGTTTTTTTATCGAGATCTTCCATAAATGTCTCGAATTTTTTCATTTCAATAAATGGCAAATTGGACTGTGGAATAGCAAAGTCCTCTCTCTGTATTTGTGTAATTACTTTATCTTCTTTTTTAATTGTGAATATGGAATCATCATTGATAGGTGAAATCATTAACAAAAATGAAAGCAACCAAGAATGAGACATTGTCACACCTCCCAATTGTAGTATGAACTTAAATTAGTTTTACATGTATAGAATAAAATGGACTCAGCTCTCGTTCAGACTTAAGTCTTAGAGCAAAATCAAGCTGTGGCACGTTATGTACGATCTTATAAATAGGTAAGATAAATAGTGAAAGGAGGATGAGAAATGAAAAAATTTCTTTTAATCATAGCAGGTGGAATTGCGGCAATAGTTGTATTGGCGAATTTAGGTTCACTTATCGCATTAGCGATTACAGCTGCATTACTTTATTTAGTATTTAAACAATTTATCAAAACAGATGGTTGGGAAAAAGTAGCTTGGGGTACTGTAGGTGTCGTTTTACTATTGTTCTCTATCAGTAATATCCCAGCAATTTTAGCTGTTCTAGCTCTTTATGTCATTTACCTGATTTATAAAAATTGGAATAAAGAAAAGCCAAAAACAAGACAAAGTGATGATCCATTTGTGAACTTTGAGAAGCAATGGTCCGATCTTCATAAATAAGCTTTGAAACAATAGGAGGAGACAATATGGTAAATCTATTAACAAGAATTAAAAACACGATTGTAACAGATATCAATGAGGTGCTCGACAAAAAGGAAAGTAAAAATCCAATAGCGTTATTAAATCAGTATTTGAGGCAAAGTGAGCAAGAAACAGAAAAAGTGAAAAAATATATCGAAAGACAATTTAAGCTGAGAGAAGAATTTCGTAAAGAACTTGCCCATGCCATGGATATGGCTACTAAAAGAAAAGGACAGGCGGAAGTTGCTGAACGAGCGGGTGAAGAGGAGCTAGCAACATTTGCGAAGACAGAAGCACAGTACTTTTCTGAAAGAGCAGATAAATTACAAACGATGGTGGCAGAAGCATCAGAGGAGCTTGGAAAGTTAGAAAGACAGTATGAAGAAATGAAGCATAAACTAAAGGATATGCAAATTCGCCGGATGCAATTAATGGGGAGAGAAAATGTAACCCGTGCCCAAGTAAAAATGAATAAAGTATTAGGAGAAGAACACTCCCACCAAACTGCTTATGATAAGTTTAATGATATGGAGAAATATATTTCAGAGTTAGAACAAAAAGTGCAAAATCAATACTTCCATAATCATATTGATAAAAAAATTGCTGATTTAGAATTGAAAATGAAAAAGGATGATTCCTTGCAGTCATAAAAACATGGTATGCTAAAGATAATTGACCGAGAAACAAGCATTGAAAGGCGTAAGGCCGACTTGCGCCTTTTTAAACAACATGATTAGGAGGGATGTCACATGTTTGAAAAATGGAATGAGGACTATAAAATGTGGATATTCATTGCCTTGGCAATGATTATTTTAGAAATGTTCTTTTTTAATCATGGGCTGATCTTCTCAATTATCATTGAAATTGGTATGATCTATATTGGTCGTAAATGGATGCCGAAGACTAGGGGCAAGGTCCTTTTTTGGCTAGGGATTTTACTTTTTGCGATTACTATTTTTAATATGATGGCATTCAAGTTGTTAATCCTTGCACTTATTGTTCATTTTGGTTATCAATTTTACTTAACGAAAAAGAAACCAAAGAAGGTTCAGCCTAGAGCAGAACAGCGGAAAGCAGATGAGCGAAAAGAGGCTGTGGTTCAGAAGAAGAACTTATTAACGAATAAAATCAGTGGGCATCAAAATACTTCTGAAGAGGTATATGAATGGGGAGATATAAATATCCAATGTGGCTTAGGGGATACTGAAATTGATTTGAGCTATACGGTATTACCTAATCAAGAGAATATCATATTTATCAAAAACCTTATTGGAAATGTACGCATATATATTCCTTATGATGTAGAGGTGTCAATCAATCATTCTGTTATTGTTGGCTCTAGCCAAATTTTCGATTTGGTAGAGAAAAGAGCTTTTAACCGCAATTATATTTTTGAGACGGAAAATTATAACCAAACTGAACAAAAGGTGAAAATCGTCACCTCTTTAATTGTGGGTGATATAGAGGTGAAGCGCTCATGAATATGGCTCAACGTCAGATCTTATATGGAGTGCTTCTTTCATTACTATTACTTATCAGCATGATGTTGTCGTTTTATTTTGTTTTCCCTATTCGCCTGATTGATTTCTGGCATTTTAAAGTAGTTGATATTCCCTTTGCATTGTTTGCACCAATGATAAGCATCTTATTAGGTGTTTTTTATGGGTTATTATCTGGTTATAGATGGCAGAAGCAACTGAAAGAGATGGAAGGCTGGCTTCATGAGGTAGAAGAAGGAAGAGTACTCACGGTTAATCATGAGGAAGTAAGTGCTGATGTTCAAAACATATATCAAAGAATGATTAAAATACAGAAGCAAATATCAGAACAGGCAAAGTATACGCAACGGCTCGCAAATGAAAAAGCGAAAGATATTGATAATCGTATGCAAGAAATTATATATGAAGAAAGAAATCGTTTGGCAAGAGAATTACACGATTCAGTCAGTCAACAGTTATTTGCTGCATCTATGTTAATGTCAGCGATTATGGAACAAACAGAGGAAAAATCGGCCAATGAGGTTAAGCAATTGCAGTTAGTAGAAGGGATGATTCACCAATCCCAGCTAGAAATGCGTGCTTTATTGCTTCACCTACGCCCTGTTGCCTTAAAAGGAAAAAAGCTAATAGAAGGTATCGAGGAACTGCTGCTTGAGTTAAAACAAAAAGTCACAATGAATATCAAATGGAGAGCAGAGGACTTTTATTTAGATAAAGGGATTGAGGATCACCTTTTTCGCATTCTACAAGAATCTGTTTCCAATACTTTGCGTCATGCAAAAGCAGACACCTTAGATGTATTACTTATTCAACGTGACGGATTTGCTATTCTACGTATTATTGATGATGGCATCGGTTTTAATGTAGATAAGGCAAAAGCAGGTTCATACGGTATTCAAAATATGTATGAAAGAGCACTAGAGATTGGTGGTACATTAAAAATGATCAGCCTTCCTAATAAAGGAACAAGATTAGAAGTAAAAGTACCAATTATTGAAGGTGGAGGGGGCGATGAAAAATGATACGCGTATTATTTGTAGATGACCATGAGATGGTGAGGATTGGTGTGACCGCTTATTTATCAGCTCAACCTGATATAGAAGTAATTGGCGAGGCGGATAACGGTAAACAAGCGATCGAGCTGGCAATGGAATTACGACCTGATATTATTCTAATGGATCTAGTGATGAAAGAAATGGATGGGATTGAAGCGACAAAGCAAATTGTTGAGCAATGGCCAGAAGCAAAAATAATAATTGTAACGAGCTTCTTAGATGATGAAAAGGTTTATCCAGCACTTGAGGCAGGAGCTACTAGCTATATGTTAAAAACATCAAAAGCAAGTGAAATTGCTCACGCGATTCGCAGAACACAACAAGGAGAATCTGTTTTAGAACCTGAGGTCACTGGAAAAATGATGTTAAAGATGAGAGGAAAAAAAGAACAACCTCTCCATGAAGAATTAACCAGTAGAGAAATGGAAATTCTACTTCATATGACGCAAGGAAAAACTAATCAAGAGATTGCTGATGAACTATACATTGCTTTAAAAACGGTTAAAACACATGTAAGTAATATCTTAAGTAAACTTGATGTCCAAGATCGCACTCAAGCCGTAATCTATGCATTTAAGAATCATATAGTGAAAGAATAGTTTAGAGAGAGTTTTGTGATGAAGCTCTCTTTTTTTGGTCTTAACCTGATTGGTGTAGAGATGCATTTATCTTAACTCTAAGTCAAATGTTGATGTCC
Source organism: Cytobacillus sp. OWB-43 (assembly GCF_034651445.1). Classification (NCBI taxonomy): domain Bacteria; kingdom Bacillati; phylum Bacillota; class Bacilli; order Caryophanales; family Bacillaceae; genus Cytobacillus; species Cytobacillus sp. OWB-43. The sequence continues at coordinate 367,484 of NZ_JAYEFF010000003.1, forward strand.
TTTTAGTCAATTAATAAAGGGAAAGGGATATTGAGCTAGCTTTTGCACTGCTATTTACTGGGGATTTTTAATAGGATAGTTAACTTAGAAAATTTTACTCAGAATAAACGAGCAAGGGTACTTAACCAAGCCTACATTCATAACAGTGAGTAGATTATCATGATATTTATAAATTTGAAAGTAGCCAATGTAGATGGGTATATTAGCCTTTTCCCACAGCACAGAAAATCAAAAAATCGATAAAATATATGTTTGAAAATGATTGTTATTTTAGAATATTTCATTTAAACTAGTAGTAACTGAATGGAAAAAGGAGGTGTAGAAGAGATGAGAGGAACTGTTTTAACGCGTGGAAAATGGCTTGAACATTTAACTATTTTCTGTGCAATTTTTGGCGCAATGACTGCTAACGGGATACGTCTGTCCTTTTATAACAATTGCATAGCTAAAATAAGCAGTGAAACATCTCTTTACACCCGTCAAAGAGCACAATCATAATACTGAATATTTTCTTGTATGGATACAGGTGAGTATTTATATTTAAATGAGAAAAGGGTCACAGGAGAAGTTTATTCTCTGTGGCCCTTCTTTTCATTTAATCAAATTTCTGTCTAGCTCATGTTGCTTACGGTGGTAGGAAAAAATGAGCTTTAACGCTGACAAGTGACGAAATGAGCTATTCTTAATATGGAGGAAAATGAAATGATAACGAGCGGACAAAATATAACGAAATTGTACGGTGGTGATACAGTCTTCACTAATATTAGTTTTGACATACGGAACCACTCGCGAGTAGGTATTGTTGGGAGAAATGGTAGTGGAAAGTCTACGTTATTAAAAATCATGGCTGGGGTAGAACAACCTGACCAAGGTCAAATACATTGGCGTAAACATATTGTGATTGGCTATTTACATCAAATACCAGAATATAATGAATCAGTTATTGCTTTGGATGTAGTGGAGGAAGCCTTTTCTAATTTACTTGGGGTAAAAAGAAAACTAACAGATATGGAACAAAAATTAGCTCAATCACACACCTCGAATGGGGTTGAACAACTACTCAATGAATATGGGAAGTTACAAGATTATTTTATGAATGACGGCGGCTATGAAATAGAAGGAAAAATAAAAGTAGTCATTAATGGACTTGGTATAGAAACATTAATGGAGAAAAAGTTTCAAATGCTTAGTGGTGGAGAGAAAACAAAAGTTTGCTTAGCCAAAGAGCTACTTAAGAAACCAGATTTATTATTATTGGATGAACCGACAAATCATCTTGATCTCCAAGCTGTTGATTGGTTAACAAGTTTTATTAAAGATTATGAGGGGACAATTGTTATGGTTTCACATGATCGGTACTTTCTCGATCAAACTGTGAAGATGATTATGGATTTAGAAGATGAAGAATTAACGAATTATCATACCAATTATTCTGATTATGTAAAAGAAAAGGAAAGTCGACTATTACAGGAATTTCAAAAGTATGAAGATCAACAGAAGAAAATAAAAAAGATGAAAGAATCGATAAAAAGGTTAAGAGAGTGGGCAAATCAAGCCAACCCACCTAATGCCGGGCTCCATAAAAAAGCAAGTAGTATGGAAAAGGCACTAAATCGGATGGAAAAGATAAAAAAACCCGTTTCTCATCGCAAACTACATTTGCATTTGGCAGCAGAAGAGAGAAGTGGGAAAGACACGTTAGTTATAGAAAATATGACAAAGTCTTTTAGTGGAGAGATTGTGTTAGAAAGTATTGACATGCATTTACGTTTTCAAGATCGTGCAGTGCTTGTTGGAGAAAACGGCAGCGGTAAAACTACATTAATAAAATTAATTTTACAACGTTTACTTCCAGATGAAGGAGAAGTGCGAGTAGGTAGTAATTGTAAAATTGGCTACTTAGCTCAACAAATATTTACAGAGAGAGAAAACCAAGAAAAAACCGTACTACAATTGTCAAGGAAATACATGCTGTAGCGGAGGGAGAAGCGAGAGGGATTCTCGCAAATTTTCTTTTCTATGGTTATGCCGTTCATAAGAAGGTGAAACAGTTAAGTGGTGGTGAGCGCATGCGACTGCGTTTAGCACAACTCATGTATCAAAATGTGAATTTTCTTATCCTTGATGAACCCACAAATCATCTCGATATTGAATCGAGAGAAGTACTTGAACAGGCACTGCAGGAATTTCAAGGAACCATTTTAGCTGTTTCTCATGATCGTTATTTCATCGAGCTATTATTCAACCAAACGTATATATTGAATCAGAGAAGGCTTTCCTATTTTAATGGTTCATTCACATATGCATGGGAAAAGTGGTGCAACCAAATTCAACAGTTGGCACCTCCAATTAAGGGAGCGATAAAAAAGGTTGAAAGGGAAAGTACAGTAAAACAAAATATTCATCAAACAGATGATATAGAAGAGGAATTGGAAAAGCTAGAAGAAAGATTACAGATAATAGAAAGAAAGATGATGACTGGTGAAGCCTTGAGCATGTTGCAAGACTTACAATATGAGAAGGAACAATGTCAAATAGAACTGGATTACTTATATAAGAAGTGGTCAGCATCTTTATTGGAAGAATAGATAGAAAGGTCGGTACTATCTGTGCCAGTTATACATGGGTAGCATGCAAGCTGAAGATTGGAAATCAGACTGACTATACCTGTGTATATGGATAAAAATCAGCAAAAAGTGTTGACGTAAGAAACATCGCCACACATCCATTGTCCATTTATGGTGTGTAGGCAGTTGATGGATTAGCAAACAGAATATCACATTAAAAAGGGTTGTCCAAAAAGTCACTTCTTCGACTTTTGAGCAACCCTTTTACTCTTTTCAAAGCCTTCGTATAGGACAAAGATACTAAAAATGAAGTGTTCAATTTACAGAATTATCCATGAGGTTTCTTACCCTTTTTCTTCATTAATATTTGATGAAAGACAAAAATATCCCTTCTCTAGCAAATGCAAGTGAACCGCCCCTGCAGTGGCTATATCGACTTTATCTACCATTCATTGTTCCATATGTATGTCCCTTTTTTAGGTTAGAAAAAAACAAAAATAGAGTGAAGTGATCAGCAAACAAATATTCAACTAGGTTAATAATTTTAAGGGTTGTCTCATAGGATAGAAGAGATTATTTATTTGTGGGAACAAAAAGGAGAGGCGAAATGAACAAGTTCTTCAAGGGATTGCTTTTATTAATTCTAGCGGCTTTTGCAGGTGAATGTATTGAATTTCTGATTAATATGGTGCTTGCTAGGCAGTTAGGTGAACATGGTTTAGGGCTTTATATGTCTATTCTTCCAACCATTTTTTTGATTGTTTTATTAGCTAGTTTTGAAATGCCTGTTTCCATCTCTAAATTTATTGCAGAAAAGGATAGAAAATATCACTATAGTATGCTCAATCATGTGATTAGAATGACGGTTATCTTTTCACTTATATTAATCCCGTTAGCATCAGCGATTCTCCCATTTATTACTGTTTTTGATGATTATCATCCACTATTAAGGTGGATGGCTATTATTCTCATACCGATTATTTCATTTTCTTCTATTGCTAGAGGTTATTTTATGGGCAACGAACAAATGGGGAAGATTGCTTCTGCCAATTTTTTGAGAAAATTCATTCAGCTTTCATTGCTGGTATTACTTTTTCATTTGTTTCGCTTTGAAACGGAAACGGCAGTTTTTATAGCTGTTTGTACATTTGTTGGCAGTGAAATAGCGATTTTTGCTTACTTCATTCATTTATTTGTCATCCAGTATCAAAGGATGAAGAAATTGCCGTTTGAGCCGATGTCTGGTATGAGTGTGTGGAAAAACTTGATGGGGGTGTCTATCCCTACAACAGGTCTACGGATATTTCATGCTTTAACCCATGCGATCCAACCATTTTTAATAAAAGCAGCATTGCTAAAGTCTGGAATCAGTACGGATATTGCCACTGAACATTTTGGGATGGTTGCAGGTGTAGCAATGACAATTGGAATGTTTCCCGCTTTTATTGCTCATTCCTTTATGGTTATGCTCATTCCTACTGTTTCAAGAGCATATGCTGAAGAGAAGCATAATTACTTACGGCGGTTACTTCAACAAGTATTTTTTATCACCTTCTTGTATGGCGTTCCTTCTGTTACCATTTTTTATTTCTTTGCCGAACCTTTAACTAGTACATTTTTCCATTCGATAGAAGCAAGTATATATGTGCAATTACTGTGGCCATTCTTTCTGTTACACTTTTTTATTTTCCCTATGCAAGCATTTCTTATCGGTTTGGGGCTTATGAAAGATGCCTTTTATCATGCTGTGTGGTCAACACTTATATCTTTTGTTGCGATGTATGTATTTGGTTCGATGGAAAGTCTGCAAATGCATGGCGTAATTTTAGGCATAAATATGGGAGCCATTTTATTAATGTTCATGCATTACATGACGATATGTAAGAAGATTGGTGTTACTTGGTTTCTTACAAAACAAACAAGTTTTTCTTAAAAAAATAAAAAACACTGTAGGGGAAGAAGATCTATCATTCGTCTATTAGGGTAAGAAAAGAAATAAAGGAGGAAAGGGTAATAGACCCAGATGAAGTATGGAAGCAACAATTAACTACACATTCGAAAATTATGTGAGCGAGTATGCTCAATCATTATACAGATACATTTATTCTTTAATTAAACATCCCCAAAGAGCGGAGGATTTACTCCAAGAAGCCTTAATTTCAGCTTATTTAGCTTTCCCTTCCTTGAAAGAAGAAACAAATATTAAAAATTGGCTATATAAAATTGCATTAAACAAATGTAGGGATCAATGGAGAAAACAACAAAGTGAACGACAATTTTTAGAAGAGAGGCTACCTGCTCTATATGAGGAAGCCAAATCTCCAGGGGCCGATGAATTGTTTGTTAAAAAAAGTAATCGAGAAGAAGTAGAGAGGATTATCTTTTGTCTACCTGAAAAATATAAAGAACCACTATATCTTTATTACTTCGAACAAATGTCATTAAAGGAAATAAGTGAAGCAACAAAGCTACCTCTCTCGACAATTAAGACAAGGTTGAGGAGGGGGAAGGCAAAACTTCACCCAATGATTGTAGAAGAAAAATAACCTAAGGAGAAATCCCTAGGTTATTTTTCTTCTTGTTGATTATTATAATAATTAACGGAAGTCATAGCACCTTCACTGACCATTTCATTATCGCGGGTGTCTTGTGGATCGGGATGTCCGGCTTTCATTTCATATTGATTCTCACTATTAGTTGGAAGATAACTTTTCATTTTATGTGTGAGTGTCTGTAACTTTTCACGATTTTCCTTCTTAGCAAGTAATAGTAAACTTGTTACGCCAACTCCTGCAATAATAAAGTTCTTTGGACGAGATTTCATATTAACTCCTCCTTCATTTTATGGAAAGTTTATTTCTTGCATGTATTATAATTACCCGTTTTATTTATATATAAACATATGGTTTTGTTATGTTCATTTTCAGGGAATGTTAAAGTAGGAGGGTGAGAATGAATGGATACAAAAGAGATGAATAATTGGCGATGGCTTAATTTTTTTGAACCAGAAGCAAACAAACATCTAGAATTCCCTTTTTATAAAGAAGAGATAGAAATGTGGATTGAGCATATTTCCTCGCAAGAATCAAATCATCTCCATTTGCGTTCAACGGAAGGGAAAAGCTACATTTGTGGATCGCTCATTTATGAACAAAAGCTTAATCAACAAAATGAATATAAACTTCTCCATTATTTTCTAACAGAACATGTATTGATAACGAGTGAATTTGAACAGGATAGTCATATTAATGATGATATGATGGAAGCTGAAAATGCAGTTGCTGGTTTCTCTATTCTTTTAGCTGAGATATTAAAGAATAGTATTAAAAGAATTGATGATTTTGAGCTGAAATTAAACGATTTACTTTGGGAAATCAAACAAAAGAACAGTATTGATCGATTAGAAGAAATTTTTCAGTTAAGGCATGAAGTGTTAGTTTGGAAAAACTTTATGATTCCAATTATAGAATTATCGTTTGGTTTGGAAGAAGCATTTTCAAGAGAAATTGTTGAGACAAAGCATTATAAAAATATGAGAAAAAGATTAGAGAGAGGAAGTATGTTAACGAAAGAGTATATTGAAGAAATTGATCATCTTGTACATTTTGAAGAAATGGTATCCTCCCATAGGGGAAATGAAGTCATAAAAACTTTAACAGTTATTACGACACTATTTACACCAATTAGTGCATGGGGAGCTCTTTGGGGTATGAATTTCACATTTATGCCGGAATTAGATGAGAAATGGGGTTACGCAGGTGCATTAATCGTTATTATTCTATCTACTGTAGCTGTTTATATGTTGCTGGTGAAAAAAGGATGGACAGGGGACACACTCAGGCCAAAAAAGAAGAATTCATTTTTTAAATAACGGTAATGAGGTATGATATATAAAGGTATCCTTTGATACTTTTATGAAGGGAGAAAATAGTGTGAGTGAATCAAAGTTTTGTAAAGAATCATATGTTGTAAAAACAAGTATTGTTCAACCACCAGATACAAATGGACATGGGACGCTGTTTGGTGGGAAGTTAATGGCTTATATAGATGATATTGCTGGGATTGCAGCTATGAGGCATTCAAGAAAAGCGGTTGTAACAGCGTCAACTGATTCAGTTGATTTTTTACATCCTATTTACGCTGGTAATGCGGTTTGTTTAGAAGCATTTGTTACATATACAGGCAGGTCCTCAATGGAGATATTTGTAAAGGTTATTTCAGAAGATCTCTTAACAGGAGATAGAAATATTTGTGCACTATCTTTCCTTACAATGGTAGCACTTGGTGAAGATGGGAAACCAGCACCGATTCCTAAAATTGTACCAGTGACTGACGAAGAAATGAGTTTATATGAAAGTGCAAAAGAAAGAGCGGAACATAGAAAGCGTAGAAGGAAGGATAGCGAAAAAAGGGCACAAAGCTTTGGAACAGAACTACCGTGGAGAGAATAGATTCCTTTCTTTAGTGTAATAACACGGGTTATATGAATGAGTACTAAAAATAGCTTGCCAATTGGCGAGTTATTTTTTATTTGAAAAGAACTTCCTCATGTAAAATAAGAAAAATGAATAATTATTCATTTTAGGCAGGAAGATTCATTTACCACATAGAATATTAATAAAGTTACTGCGATGAAATGAAAGATTTCGAGGACAATTAGATACTGAAATCATTACCGCTATACTGTAATCCTATTGAAAAATCATGTGAATTTTAGAGTAACGAATTTCTTTCTATTTTATGTTTGCATTTCCATGTCCTTGCTACAGCTTAAGGTATTTTATTGATAAAAGGGAGGCTTAACATGTCTGTATTACTTGAACTTGAAGAAATGACGGATAAAATGAATAATCAACCAGAGTATATTGTAAATGAAAAAAATAGAGTGTTTCAAGTGGATTTAAAAGAAAGTGGCCCCATTCAAATTGTTTTATGCGATGGAAAGGTAAGTGTAATTGAAGGGGAAGCTGACGATCCTGCGGTTAAATTAAGAATGAGTGATAGTCACTTTTCTAGTCTATTAAAAGGTGATTTAAACACGACGGTAGCGTTTATGACAGGTGGTTTAAAGGTTGAAGGTAATGTTGGGTTAGCATTGAAGCTTCAGGAAATATTAAAAAAATATCAATCTTTATAAGAGGTAATGTTTAAGGCAGGCGTTCAAGTAAACACCTGCCTCAAACTCATTTTAATTGTAAGACCATATGAATTTCATCATAATAATGTCCGACCACTTTTAAAGCACGAGGTTCATGAGCATATGAGCGAAATCCTAGTTTTTTGTATAATTTTATTGCAGGTTGATTATCAGCCATGACAGTTAAATGTAATTGTTCAATAGTCGTACTACCTTGTGCTTTTTCTATGACCGTGTTCATTAATTGTTTTGCCATCCCAAGCCCTCTAAATTCCTCTCGTACAAATAAACCAACGATATGTGCTTTATGGCGCATTTTTAATTTACTTTCATATAACAAAGTGATGATGCCGCCTAATTTACCTTCATGAAAAGCACCGTAAGTGATTGCTTGACTAGAGAGCAATTTCTTTTCGATATCTAGTATTGATTGCTGTACTTCTTCTTCAAAACTAGAGGCAAAACTTTCTGGATGTTCTTTAAGTCCAATGAGACGTATTTGTTTGAAACTTTCGGCATGTTCTTTATGTAAAGGTATGACTTTCATTTTATTCTCCTCAACGTTTATAAAAATTATGATAGAGCTCGTTTCTTTAAATGAAAATTAGGGTACTAATAATAACAGCAACTTACGGGATGGGGCATGGTAATGAAAGGTAGAAGAAGAGTAGAGTTTTTATTTGTATTCATTCTGATGGTTACATTATATATCGGACTTTTTATGGCAACAAGTATAATGACTACGATAATGTGCCTTGTATTTTATAGTTTGGCAATATTAGTGATATGCTATTCCATTATGCTGGAAGATCGAACCCCACAGCATACATTATTATGGATGTATGTAATCGTATTCTTTCCGGTGTTTGGATATTTATTTTATTTATTTTCAGGGCAATTATATATGAAAGGGTATTTATTTAAAAGTAAACGTAGCAGAGATAGAGATGAATGGAAACGCTTAATGCATAGAGAAGAAGAACAAGACATATCATTCCTCCAAGATGGCCAGCTTCGATTTGCGGAATTTGCTAATCATTCATCATTAACTCCGATAAGTACGAAGTCTAAAGCAACCATTTTAAAAAACGGTGATGAAACTTTTTTTGAAATTAAGAGAAGGCTGTTACAGGCAAAAAAATTCATTCATATGGAATATTACATTTTTCGTTCTGATCGCTTAGGAAAAGAAATAATGAAGATATTGATGGATAAAGCCAAGCAAGGAGTAGAGGTGTTATTTATTTACGATGCAGCTGGGAGCTTAACACTGCATGCGGAAGATATCAACCAGATGTTAGATGCTGGCATCCGAGTAAAACCATTCTCGCCTTTAAAGTATGGTTTTTTTAATCAGAAATTTAATTTTAGAAATCACCGTAAGATTATCATCATTGATGGAGAAATCGGCTTTACGGGTGGATTGAATGTTGGAAATGAATATTTGGGTGAAGATAAGCAAATTGGATTTTGGCGAGATACCCATCTTTTATTAAAGGGTGAAGCTGTCTATATACTACACACGATATTTTTATTAGATTGGGAATATGTTGCTAATGAAGAGGTGTTGGATAAATATCGTAATGATAGGAAGCCTATACATAAAAAAGATGATGTGGTAGACGGAGCGCTTCAGGTCGTTGCCAGTGGACCAGATACGCAACAGGGTATTATGGGGGATTTTTATTATTCGATGATTTCGTCTGCTGATTATTCCATTTGGATTGCTACCCCTTACTTTGTACCAGATGAAGCCATTCGTACGGCATTAAGAGTAGCTGCGGCAAAAGGGATTGAAGTGAGAATTCTCGTCCCTGAAATCAATGATAGTTTTTTTACGCAATATGCTAGCCGTTCTTATTTTTCTGAACTTCTTCGCTATGGAGTAGAGATCTATTCATATAAAAAAGGTTTTCTTCATCAAAAAATAATTATTATTGATGGGAATTTAGCCAGTATTGGTACTGCTAATATGGATATGAGAAGTTTCCATTTGAACTTCGAGGTGAATGTTTTTCTTTACGGGACAAGTTCTATTAGAGATTTAGTTGCTCATTATGAAGATGATATGAAAGATAGTTTTAAAATAAGTCCGGTACAGTTTTACAAAAGAGGATTATTAGAAAGAACAAAAGAGTCATTTGCGAGATTATTTTCTGGTGTACTTTAATTCGGAACATTGTTTTGAACTGTTCGTAATCATATGAAAGAATCGGAAGCTGGTTCTTAAATGCAAAAAGAAGAGCATCCATTCTTTCTTTGCTTTTGATATTAAGTTTAACTGGCTAGAATACAGTTAAGATTTATTTGAGAAGTTACATAGGGGAGTAGGTATCAGCTCGAATTGAAACAATAAATAGTAACATTTTTAACGTTGCTAAAATGGTTTCTTTACTTTTAAGCAAATTATTATCGTTTTCACTAACAATCCAATAGAATGGAGATATTAAATATTGGGGGTTCGCCATTGGAACTTATAGCTAGTCTTACTTATATAAAAGTTGTGCGTAAAATTGATTGGAATGTCCAAAAGTATGAGGAAATAGAAAGTGAAATCAAACTTTTCGATGAGAAAATTATATGGAGTGAAGACGAAATAGATATCCAAGCTGTTTTTGATATTTCATTTAGAGAATCGAAAAAAAAGCTAGGTACATTGTATTTACATACTAATCGTGGTGTATATCCTTTTTATATGAAAGATGTACCTAAGCATTTTATAGAGCAATATCGAAATCTAATTAAAAAATAACTAAGATTGGATTCCTCTTCATACAATCCTTGTTCCTTATTAGAGATTATTCCTTCATTTACCTATTTTAAAAATGTCCACGAGAATACTAACGTTTTCACTTATCAATAAACTACCCTTTATTTAACTCTGCGTCCATGACCAATCGTTTTCTATAGCTAATCTTTGAAAGAAACAGTCCAAGTTCATATAGTCCAATTAATGGAAAGAGTACAAGTATTTGTGAGAAAAAGTCTGGTGGCGTAATGAGTGCAGAAACGACAGCAAGCACCACATATGCGTATTTTCTTACTGACTTTAGCATTTCAGGGGATACGACCCCGATATTTGTGAGAAAAACTAGTAATAATGGAACTTCAAATAGAAATCCAAACGGAATAGTAGAAATCAATAAAAATGAGAAATATTCTCGAGCAGTAATCATCATAGAAAAATTACTTTCGCCAAGGTGCATGAGAAAGCCATAAATGGTTGGGAATACAATGAATAAACCAAATGATAAGCCAATGGCGAAACTACAAATAATTCCTGGAATGAACATGATCGAGATTTTTGCTTCTTTATCATTCAATGCAGGTCTAATAAATAGCCATGCTTGAAACGCAATGAAGGGAAGGGAAATGCCGAGGCTAATGCTACCGGCAATCCCTGTGTATAGTCTAATTACATCTAATGGCCCTAGCATGACGAGATCATAGTCATTAGCTAGAATGGGAATAAGGTGGTTAATAAACACTAAGCAAAGGATAAAACAAAAGGTAAAGAAGACAATCGATCGAATGAGCACTTTTCTTAAATCAGTTAAATGCTCCACTAGTGTTTGGTCATTATTCTCCATCTTTACGCCTCCATCACAGATGTTATTTAGATTCCTCTTCATTTTTAGCAGCCACTGTTAATGTTTCCTTGTCGCTATCGTCCATAATTTCTCTTGTCGATCTTTTAAATTCAGCTAATGTTTTTCCGAAAGCTGAGCCAATTTCAGGTAGTTTTTTTGGTCCAAATATAATCAAGGTGATGACAAGGATAATGATTAAACCTGGTATTCCGATATTTGTTAAACCCATTACAAATCAACCCCTTTCCTACTAATTAGGCGAGCATGCCACCTTCTTTGCTATATTTGAGGATACCTTCTGCTGCTCTGAATGCGAGTGCACCGACAGTTGCCGTTGGGTTATAGCCCCCATTATGTGCAAAAGCAGAGGCACCTACAACAAATACATTCTCAGCATCCCACATTTGCAGATAATTATTAACAGCAGATGTTTCCGGTTCAGCGCCCATAATAACACCACCTGTATTATGAGTTGTTTGATATGGCACAATATCATAACTTTCAAGATTCGAACGTTCATTTACTTTATCTGCGCCCATTTCAAGCATAATTTGATCTGCAATTTTGCCGATATAGTTATAAAGCTCTTTATCTTGTTTTGTAAAGTCGTAAGTTAAGCGAAGCAATGGTAAACCATAAGCGTCTTTGTACGTCGGATCAAGGTCCATAAAGTTATGTTGTACAGGCATGGAAGCCCCTTGTGTTCCAATATTGAGTGATCTTGTAAAATACTTGATAGATTGTGCTTTAAACTCAGCTCCCCAGTTTGGTGTACCAGATGGAACGGTATTTGAGCCAATCGGTCGTTTACCTGATTGATTAATGGAGATAGAGCCACCATGGATAAAGTTTAGATCTGAGTGATCGAAGTTATCACCATTATAATCATCAATTGTTGCACCTAATGCTCCTGCCCCCATGAAAGTGTTAAAGCGTTCTTCTTCAAAAAAGCCTGTAGAGCCAGGGAGAATCTGATAACAATAGTTCTTACCAATCACACCAGTCCCGTTTTCCGGGTTATAGGCTTTGCCTATTTTTGAATGTAGAAGTAGTTTCGTATTATTCATGACATAGCTCGTAAGAACGACTGTATCAGCCGGTTGAATGAATTCTTCTTTCGTTAATACATCTACGAATTTCACACCTGTTGCTTTTCCACCTTCATGTATGATTTCAGTTACATTAGCAAAATTGCGTATATCTACATTGCCTGTTTCCATAGCATAAGGAATGACGGCAACAGTTGGGTCTGCCTTTGCACCGTATTCGCAACCAAAACGTTCACAAAATGCGCAATATTGACAGTTAGCAATCTTTGCACCGTACATGTTCTCATATGGTTCACTTAAATTAGCTGAAGGCATATGGTATGGATGCATACCTAATGAGGTTGTTGCATCTTTAAACCGTTTGGTTAATGGTGTCTCTTTCATCGGTGGTGTTGGATATGGATTGGATCGTTCCGGTCCAAAATGAGCCTCTTCACCACTAATACCAGCGACCTTCTCATATTTATCAAAATATGGTTCCAATTCGTCGTATGTAATGCCCCAATCCTGAATTTGTAATCCTTTGATTTTACTTTCACCATATTTTTCAATTGTTTTTGATCGTATTTCAAAATCATAAGGCAAAAAACGGAAGGATTGGCCGTTCCAATGAACACCAGAACCACCAGAACCCTCACCTAATAGGAAAGAACCAAGTTGACGCATGGGAAGGGCCCTTTCCTTTTGGTTATTACGGAAAGTTAAACTTTCCTTTGATAAATCTTGCATTAATTCATAACGAATAGCATAACGAAGCTCATCGTGTACGACATAATAATCTTTCAAGCCTCTTTCTTTACCTCGTTCTAATCCAACAACCTTTAATCCTTCCTTACCAAGCTCGGCAGCAATAATGCTACCAGCCCAGCCCATACCGACGATGACGACATCGGTTTTAGGTAATTTTTCAGCCATTGTATTTCCTCCTATTCAATCCACTTATTTTGTATAAGAATGTAGGGCTTGTGGTTCAATTTCCATAAATTCATCTGATTCAATTTTGTCGTAATAACTCATTTGATGCCCAGGATAGTTTTTCATTTTCCAGCCTTCCATATTAATATTTCCTCCATATGCAGGGTCAGCATATACACCTTCAATCGTGGCTGCTCTGAGAATATTAAAAAAGGTTTTGGATGTTACTCCTTTGAGCTCAACCTCATCATTTTGGAAGGAAGTTAAGATAGCATCTTGTTGTTCGCCTTCCAAGTCAGGGAAATTCTTATCGTGTTTTTCATTAGCCACTTTTTGCAGTGCCTTTATCCCGGTATCAAATACTTCATGTCTCTTAAGAGGGGATTGATAACCTTGGAAGTTAGAGCCTGGAAAGAATGGTCCTTGCATATATTCACGAGCATTGTTCCCCCAAGAACCAGCGAGCGAGTGATCTATATAATAGGCAACGCCTAATTCATCAGCTCCTGGACCGTTATCATCACTTGGGAAAATTCTTTCAGAAGCAGCGACTAAAACGGCAAACATTTCAGGGTTTGTAAAATAAAGAGGTGCTTGTAGATAGCTGGTTCCTTGATGTTCCCCTTGTGTATTTGTACCTTCTTGCTCATCATTCATATTGGCACCAATGAGCCCACCGATAATTCCTCCACCGACAAGTCCACCTGCTACGTATCCAGAGTTTCTAATAAAGCGTCTTCTTGACATTTTCTTTTCAGAGTGTTGTTCTGCCATTGGAAAAAAACCTCCTTTTTTCGTATTATGTTTATAAAGTGTTCCGATTATCCAGATTTATTCATTTTTGGGCATAAAAAAAACGACAGAAAGTAATCTGTCATTGTCGTTCTTCGTTTTTATAATGTTACTTGTTATTTTCTATCTTTCAGTAAACCAATTAGTCTAAGTAAGTTTAAGAAGAGATTAATAAAATCTAAATACAAATTCAAAGTGTAAGTAGGGATTTGACTTTTTTTAATACCGTATTTTTTCAAACGGTTAAAGTCATATAGAATATAGCCACTGAATATGAGAACACCTATAAATGAATATATGAGTAGTGAAGTGTCATCTAATGGCCAAAAGATTCGAATGATAGCAATAATGATAAAGGCAAGTAATGCAATTGATAATATACCGCCTAAAAAACTAAAATCTTTCTTTGTAATAGTGGCATAGCTCGCAATAAAAATAAAAATGATAGTTGTTGCTATGAGTGTCATTAGTATCGTTTGCATACCTATTGAAGACACATATTGATGTAGAATTGGATAAATAGACAAGCCAGATATAAAGGTAAATAAGAATAAGAAAAAGTAGGAAATCCCCTTTTTTCGTCTAAGAAAAAAAGCGATGATTAACATAATTACTTCAATTATCTTGATCGGTAGAAAATACTGGCTTGGAACAACTGTACCAAGAAAGACCCCAATAGTGGCAATAGCAAGAGAAATCATAAAAATAATAATAACACGACGAAAATATTGTTTTTGAATAGATGATGGCATTGGACCACTTCTTTCTATATAAGATTAGCTGTGTGAATAGATGCATGAGCATTTATGTGGCAAATAGGAAAAAGAACAAATGATATGATGAGATGTCTATCATTTGTTCTTTTTGCCACTCATATAAATATTCCTAGATTTTATTTAGGACTCATGATTTTGTTTTTTTGTTATATCAAGTGAGTTCTGCTCTTGTTTTTGCAACAAGTCACGAATTTCGATTAGTAATTCTTCTTTTGCATCTTTTTCTGGCGGTTCAGGCGTACTCTCTTCTTCTTTCTTCCTAATTCTTTTATTCATAAATTGGACAAAAAGAAAAATGGAAAAAGCGACAATCAAAAAGTCGAAAACGGTTTGAATAAATTGTCCATATAGTATAACAGATTCCCCAAATGGAGGGGAATAAGAGAGTTTTGTGAAATCGACTCCACCGATAAAGATTCCAAGAATAGGCATAATCAGATCATTCACTAGAGAAGTAACAATTTTTCCAAAAGCTGCCCCTATAATGACCCCGATTGCCAGGTCTAACACATTTCCTTTCATAGCAAATTTCTTAAATTCTTGTAACATAGCAAAAAATCCCTCCAAATCAAAAAGTAGTTCTTATGTTGAATTCTTTAAGAAACATTGTATATAAATATTTAAACATAGTAAACGGGAGAAATCAGGACATTAAGTTTACTTTACGATTATTTATTCTGTTTGTAGTATTGTTTCAGATTTGTTACAATTTAGAATGTCAATAAAGAAATGTATGATAGCTTAAAAATAGAATTGACGACTAGTCTTTCATAAAAAGGACTTTACTTAGAATATTAAGCACTTGGCAAGGGCCAAGTGATTTTTGTTGATAGGGAGATTTAAATGAAGAAATATTTATATATATTAATGTTAACTACTCTCATGTCTGGTTGCATGAATGAGTCAAAGGTGAATAAACAAGAAATGGAGCCAAGTTCAACTGTTGCTCATGAAGCGGATGAAGTAGAAAAACAACAGGTGGCAGTCCTTGAAGAAAATGCCATTTACGAAACAACAATGGTGGATGGGGAAAAAAGTTATGAAGTATATATTTCCTCAAATCAAGATGATAGCAATCAATATTCATTTTTTGTTGCTGAAGAGAACGGCAAAATGGCATATAGCCAAGAGCTTGCCTATGAGAAATTCAATAAAAATAATATCTATTCACTGAATACAAATAAACAAACTCTTATTATATTATCACTTGAAAAGAGTGAGGAAGTATCGTCACTTCGAGTTATTTCAATGGACCAAGGGATATTAAGAGAGGTACCGATTGAAGGTGGAGAATTGCTTAACTTAACAGATAGAAAACTTAAATCCTTAAGTCAAAATGTCCTTCAATCGGCCTATCCGGTTAATCAAAATGAATCGATTTTTCTCAGCTGGGAATTACAAAATGATCCATTAGTCCTTTCACTCCATGATGAAGCAACGGTAACTGAAGATTCTGGTGCTTATCAATCATTATTAGATCAGTCTTGGATGGATATTTGGAGCGAGACGGAAGAAGTGTTTTATCCTTATGAAAATATTGAGTTGACTAAAGAAGTAATTGAAAGAGCGAAAATGGGTATACCTATGGGTGGCCCTTATCCAATTGGTACGAACATAGAAGACATTAAAAAATCTAACCCTTATTACATTCAAGAGGGAATACTTCATGGTCAACAGTATTTAATGTATCCAGAAACAATCTACTACTATAACAGAGAAGATGGGGCTGTATCTACAGTTGCCATCCCAGGGGAAAGATTACAATCTTCATTAGCAGATCTCAAGAAGTTATTAGGAGATCCAGTTAGACAAGAAGAGGAGAACGGTTTAATCTATTCTGAATTTCTTGCTGATAAATATGTTCTTAAAACCTATACGGATGAATCAGGAGAGATCAAGCAAATCTCATTAAGTAAGCAATAAAACATTATATTTTGATCATAGGTAGGCTGCGAAATTTTTAAAAACAAGATAGTAGCAGCCTATTTGTGCTGCCTAAATTCAAAGGATTCTGGCATGGTAAGTCACTCAGAAAGAATAAAGAGAGTGAGCGCTTTGTAAAATGGATTAGCAAGTCATTTAGAGAGAAAAGAGAGAGTGAGCGCTTCGCAAAAAGAGTTTGCAGGTCACTCAGCAAGAAAATAAGAACGGAGCGCTTTGAAAAATGGATTAGCAAGTCACTCAGAGAGAAAAGAGAGAGTGAGCGCTTAGTAAGAGGAGTTAGCAGGTCACTCAGCAAGAAAACAAGAACTGAGCGCCACGCAAAAGGGAACAGCAAGTCACTCAGAGAGAAAGCAGAGAGTGAGCGCTTTGTAAAGGGATTAGCAAGTCACCCAAAGAGAAAGCAGAGCATGAGCGCTTCGCAAAAAGAGTTAGCAGGTCACTCAGCAAGAAAACTAAAACTGAGTGCTTTGCAAAAGGAGTATGCAGGTCACTCAGCAAGAAAATAAGAACTGAGCGCCACGCAAAAGGGATTAGCAAGTCACTCAGAGAGAAACTAGAGCATGAGCGCTTCGCAAAAGGAGTTAGCAGGTCACTCAGCAAGAAAACAAGAACTGAGCGCCACGCAAAAGGGATTAGCAAGTCACTCAGAGAGAAAGCAGAGAGTGACCGCTTCGCAAAAAGAGTTTGCGGATCACCCAGCAAGGAAACTAGAACTGAGCGCTTCGCAAAAGGGATTAGCAAGTCACTCAGAGAGAAAAGAGAGAGTGAGCGCTTAGTAAAAGGAGTTTGCAGGTGACTCAGCAAGAAAACAAGAACTGAGCGCCGCGCAAAAGGGAACAGCAAGTCACTCAGAAAGAAACCAGAACATGAGCGCTTCGCAAAAGGGATTAGCAAGTCACCCAGAGAGAAACTAGAGTGTGAGCGCTTTGCAAAAGGAGTTTGCAGATCACTCAGAAAGAAAACAAGAACTGAGCGCCGCACAAAAGGGATTAGCAAGTCACTCAGAGAGAAAGCAGAGAGTGAGTGCTTTGCAAAAGGAGTATGCAGGTCACTCAGCAAGAAAATAAGAACTGAGCGCCACGCAAAAGGGATTAGCAAGTCACTCAGAGAGAAACCAGAGCATGAGCGCTCCGCAATAATCTGTTCCTCAAAAAGCAATATTACTTAGAGTAGTAGGAATAACAATAAAGTATGATTCACAAAAAACAGAATGCTCAGGGGGCGTGCTTGCTCATTCACAAAAGATATTGTATCCCCAAAAAATCACGAAAAGTAGACCCAAACGCTAGCGTTTGGGTCTGAAGAGTGCACACGCAATATTTCTTTGTTAAAATGCCCAATCTCCTTTACGGAATACAGGCTCAGTTGTACCATCTTCAAGGATACCGTCAATATCCATTTCAGAGGAACCGACCATAAAGTCTACATGGGTGATACTTTCGTTTAATCCGTTTGTTTCTAGCTCTTCACTATTCATTTTTTTGCCACCTTCTACACAGAAGGCGTAGGCGCTGCCGATAGCGAGGTGATTCGATGCATTTTCATCAAATAATGTGTTATAGAAAAGAAGGTTTGATTGAGAAATTGGTGATTGAAATGGTACAAGCGCGACTTCACCAAGATAATGAGAGCCCTCATCTGTCTCAACTAGTTGTTTTAAAATAGCTTCGCCTTCCTCAGCTTTATAATCAACTATTCTTCCATCTTTAAAAGTAATGGAGAAGCGGTCAATAATGTTACCACCATAACTAAGTGGTTTTGTGCTTGCGACAGTGCCATTTACACCATATTTATGTGGCACTGTGAACACTTCCTCTGTTGGCATGTTTGCCATGAATTCATGACCGTTTTCATTGACGCTTCCAGCACCAACCCATAAATGTTTTTCTGGTAATTCAATCGTCAAATCTGTTCCTGGTGCGGTGTAATGTAATTTTTTATAACGTTTTTCGTTTAAGTATTCTACTTTTTCATGTAATGTTTGATCATGATCTTTCCATGCTTGGATAGGATCATCTAAATCAGTTCGTGTTGCTTTAAAGATAGCATCCCATAGTAAGTTGACTCGTTCCTCTTCTTTTGCGTCAGGGAACACCATATTCGCCCAAGCTTGAGAAGGTGCGGATATTACTGTCCAACTTACTTTATCTGTTTGCACAGCTTTACGATATTTTGCTAATGCTTGACCTGATGCCCTTTGGAATGTGCTGATTTTCTCAGGGTCAATTCCTTTCAGTAAGTCAGGGCTAGAAGAGACAATCGCAATAAAAGCTGCTCCGTTTTCTGCTAATTCTTCCGTTTCACGCGCACGCCATTTCGGATACTCTTTAAAGGAATCAATCGGTGCTAATTCATACTTTGTACGAGAAACAATATCATCATTCCAGTTCACAATAACTTGATCAGCACCAGCTTCATAAGCATTTTTTACAATTTTTCGAACCAATTGGGCAGAATCAATAGAAGTATTGATGACTAATGATTGACCTTTTTGAATATTGACACCCACTCTAACTGCTAATTCTGCATATTTGTCGAGCTTTTCTTCAAAAGTACTCATACTATGTACACTCCCTTTGTCAAAAACTTCTTACTTATTGTAACTTTTCTATAGGAAAAAAGAAACTTTTTATCTTTATGACAAGATAGAGGGAAGAACTACACGGTTTACATGGTAAAACATAAGCAAGAAGTTGTTCATGATATAACAAAAAAACTGCCAAAACAGCAAGATTCTTACTGGATTGACAGTGTATGTTTACTCTTTATCTTCCATTGCTTGTTTTAACAAGTCACCAAGGCTCGTACCGAATTGATCATTTTTAGCAGAGTATTTCTGAACAAGCTTTCTTTCTTCACGTTTATTGACTTTTTGTTTCT
Organism: Cytobacillus sp. OWB-43; assembly: GCF_034651445.1. NCBI lineage: Bacteria > Bacillati > Bacillota > Bacilli > Caryophanales > Bacillaceae > Cytobacillus > Cytobacillus sp. OWB-43. The sequence continues at coordinate 387,134 of NZ_JAYEFF010000003.1, forward strand.
TATCTGCCGCTTTTTCAACCACATTACATTTGCGACATTGGAAGTATGTGCCAGCTTTCCCGTTGTGAACTTCCATCTTTTTATGACATTGAGGACAACGACGATTAGAAAGCTTTGGATCTTTTCTTTTTCTGAAGTTACAATCCAGACTCGAACAAACGAGGATTTTCCCATCTTTCGTATTCCGTTCTTTTAAGAAAGAGCCGCATTCAGGACATTTCGATCCGGTTAAGTTATGGGCGCGGTAAGATTTATCACTTTTCTTTACTTCGGATACTATTTGCTTCGTTTGTTGTCTAATTTTCTTTAGAAAGTCATCACGTTTTGCTTTTCCATGTGCGATGGCTTCAAGTTCTTTTTCCCACTTAGCTGTTAATGCTGGGGATGTTAATTCATCATTTACAAGATCCATTAACTGCTTCCCTTTTTGGGTGGAATGAAAGCGCCCGTTATGTCTTTCTACTACTTCTGATGAGATAAGTCTTTCGATAATTTCGGCACGCGTTGCAGGTGTACCTAAACCAAATTTTTCCATCCCTTGTAACAGATCGGCTTCACTTAAGCGAGCAGGGGGCTCTGTTAATTTTTTTATCGTCTCGACTGTATGAACTTGCAGCTGTTTCCCTTGTTGTAACTGATTCAACGCAGTCTTTGAATTTTGTTCATTCGTAGATGAATGGAGCGTTTTAAACCCTAAGTCAATGATATGGGTTTCTTTAGCTACGAACGTTTCACCAGCTATATCTAACTTTAATAGTACACTTTCATATTGATATGGCGGATAAAATAAAGCAAGGAATCGCTTAGCAATGATATCAAATAATTTTTTCTCATCTGTTGATAAATCACTGAGATGTACTCTTTGTTCCGTTGGTATGATAGCATGATGATCCGTCACTTTACTATTATTAAATACCTTTTTGGCTAGTACCTTACTCTTTTTCGCAAGCAAAGGTTTTACTTCTGTACTATAAGAACCAGCAATTGCCTCTAATCTTTCCATCATTGTACTTTCCATATCGCTTGTTAAATAACGAGAGTCTGTACGTGGATACGTTACGATTTTATGTTGTTCGTATAATTTTTGCAGTACAGATGATGTTTTTTTAGCTGAGAAGCCGAATTTTTTATTGGCATCGCGTTGTAGCTCAGTTAAATCATATGGAAGTGGTTGTGCTTCACTTCTTTCTTTCCGAGTAATCGATTGCACTGTTGCTTTTGCTTTTGCTGTTTGTTTTTTAATCGTTTCAGCTTGATCACTATTAAAGATTCGTTTCTCACCATTGTTTTCCCATTCTGTTTCTAATACGCCCACTTTTGCATGAATCATCCAATAATCCTGTGGGGTGAATTTCTGGATTTGTTTCTCACGATCCATAATAAGGGAAAGCGTTGGAGTTTGCACTCTACCAGCAGAAAGAGGTTCTTGATACTTCGTTGTTAATGCACGTGAAATATTTAATCCGATGAGCCAATCTGCTTCAGCTCTGCAAACAGCAGAATCATATAAATTTAAAAAGTCTTTCCCTGGTTTAAGGTTTTTAAATCCTTGTTGTATTGCTCGATCGGTGACAGATGAGATCCAGAGGCGGTGGATTGGCTTTTTCCATTTAATCTTCTCTAAAATCCATCTAGCAACTAACTCACCTTCACGCCCAGCATCGGTTGCGATAATAAAGTCTCCTACATCATTTCGCTTGGAAAGATGCTCGACCGTTTTAAATTGATGACTTGTTTGCTTCATTACCTTGATGCCCATTTTATCAGGAATAATTGGCAGGTCTTCTAGTTTCCATTGTTTGTATTTGCTATCGTAATGTTCGGGCATCTTGAGTTCTATTAAGTGACCAAGCGCCCATGTAACAATATAATGCTTGCCTTCTATATAGTTTTTATGCGACTGATTGCATCCTAATACTCTGGCTATTTCTCTGCCGACACTTGGTTTTTCGGCTAATACTAATGATTTCATATTTTCTCCCTTCCAAAAAAAACAATCTCCTAAACTAAAGGGTCGTTAATTATTATAGCGGAAAATGGAATGAATTTATATGGGTTGCTCTAGTGCTTTATTTTGCTAACATGGTAACCAGGTAGAATATGGTAAAAATCAATTGACATGAGTAAGCACCGCTTTATAATATAGATATAAGACAGATCAAATAGGTGAAGTATCATGAACGTAAATAAGAATAATTTTATTTTAATAAAAAGACCCAAGTATCATTTCGGTGATACTCGGGTCTTTTCTTTATTTTGCTAATGTGATAAGGAGGTAATAAGATGATTGAATTAACAGGGGAACACCTGACGATAGAGCAAGTGAAAGCGGTGGTCTTTCACGGAGAAGAAGTTAATATTGCCCGTATGAGTATAGAAAATGTAGAAAGAAGTCATATGGCTGTAAAGAGAATAGTTGCGGAAGGTAAAACTGTATATGGGATTACGACTGGTTTCGGAAAGTTTAGTGATGTTCATATTGATCGCAAACATGTAGAGGAGTTGCAGATCCATTTAATACGCTCTCATGCATGTGGAGTGGGTGAGGAGTTCTCAGAGGAGGTCTCTCGGGCAATGTTATTGTTAAGGGCTAATGCGCTTATAAAAGGGCATTCAGGGGTTCGTCTTGCATTAATTAATAGACTACTTACTTACCTTAATCAACGTATTCATCCTGTCGTTCCTCAGCAAGGATCCTTAGGTGCGAGTGGTGATTTAGCACCACTATCCCATTTAGCACTTACACTAGTTGGTGAAGGTGAAGTCTTTTTCAATGGACAAAAACAAAAGAGCGCAGAAGTACTACAGGCATGTGATCTTACTCCGCTGACTTTAGAAGCAAAAGAAGGTCTTGCGTTGATTAACGGTACGCAAGCTATGACCGCTCAAGGAGTTATCGCCTATATTGAAGCAGAAAACTTAGCTTTTGAAAGCGAAAAGATTGCAGCTATATCGGTAGAAGCATTAAATGGAATAATCGATGCATTTGATCATAAAGTACATGAAGCTCGTGGTTATCCTGAACAAATCGCAACAGCAAAACGAATGAGGTCATACTTAAGTGGTAGTAAGTTAACTACTGTTCAAGGAGAAATGAGGGTCCAGGATGCCTACTCTATAAGATGTATTCCGCAAGTGCACGGTGCTACTTGGCAAGCACTTAACTATGTGAAAGAAAAGCTCGAAATTGAAATGAATGCTGCAACAGATAACCCTTTAATCTTTGATGATGGAGAAAAAGTAATTTCAGGCGGGAATTTTCATGGTCAACCAATTGCGTTAGCTATGGATTTTTTGAAAATTGCGGTTGCTGAGTTAGCGAATATATCTGAAAGAAGAATAGAAAGGTTAGTTAATCCACAACTCAATCAATTGCCCGCTTTTCTTAGCCCAGAACCGGGGCTGCAATCAGGTGCCATGATTATGCAATATTGTGCAGCTTCACTCGTGTCAGAGAACAAGACACTGGCTCATCCTGCTAGTGTTGATTCTATTCCTTCTTCTGCTAATCAAGAGGATCACGTAAGTATGGGAACGATTGGTGCAAGGCATGCCTATCAAATCATAAAAAATGTAAATAAAGTTATCGCAATTGAATTGATTTGTGCTATGCAAGCGGTTGAATTTAAGGGAATAGATAAAATGGCTAATCATACCCGCTCACTATATGAACAAGGTCGAACAATTGTACCAACAATTAACCAGGATCGTATTTTTTCTAACGATATCGAAAATTGCACAGAGTGGCTAAAAATTAAAGCTTATCATTAACTTTTTTTATAAAAAAGGCTGTAAGCCCTAAGGTTACAGCCTAATAAAAATATTAACGGTTTTCACTTTGTTCAATGCGATTTTTAAAGGCTTCTTGAACGACTAAAAACTCCTCGTCTTCTTGAGCTTCAGTTGATTTTTCTTTTTGATATTGTTCATTAAACGCACCTGGATGCTGTTTGTTCTTATGATTAAAATGTTTACCTCTTGACATAGTGAATCGCTCCTTTCCATTTTATATTTCCCTTCATTCGTTAGGGATATGTAACTGCATGGAGTATAATAAGATGAAGATGAGGTGATAATTTAATGGATTTATTCTCAATTTTAGCAGAAGAGAAAATCAAACAAGCGCAAAGACAGGGAGAGTTTGCTCATTTAAAAGGGCATGGTAAGCCTTTACCGAAAGATGAACTAAGCGGGGTACCAGAATCTCTAAGAATGTCTTATAAAATAATGAAAAATGCAGGATATACAACAAAAGAAATTGATCTTAGGAAAGAGATGCTAACAATTGAACAATTAATTGCAAGTTGTGAGAATGAAGAGAAAGAAGGAGAACTAAAAAAAGAGCTGAATGAAAAGAGGTTAAAATTTCAAGCATTGTTATCAGAAAGAAAAGTGGCAACAAACACACAAATTTTCAAAAATTATGAACAGAAAATCGAAAACAAGCTTTTTAAATAACCATACAAAAATGATGCTATTCATTCATTTTTGTGTGGTTTTTTTATGTATATAAACACAAAAAGACAAATAGGATAAAAGACCTTATTAAGTTACTTCAATTACATAGAAATATGTCGAAATAAAACAAAGAAACCAGTATCTGATAAAAAAGTAATGAGTAAAAAGTTTTGAAGTAAGTATTTTTTGAAGTAGGTGTGATAAGGATGGATAAAACAACTTGGATAGGTGTCATATTAGGAATTATTGCAGTTGTGTTAGGTATGTTTCTAAAAGGAGTAGGACTGGGTGTATTAGTAAATCCCGCTGCCGTTATGATTATTATCGTTGGAACAGTAGCGTCTGTTTTAATCGCTTTTCCAGTCTCTGAAGTGAAAAGAATACCTAAAATAATGAGCGTCATATTCAAAGAAAGAGAGACATTACCGATGTCTCAAATTATTAGCCAATTTGCTGATTGGGCTCAGCTTGCACGAAAAGAGGGGTTGTTATCATTAGAAGTAAGAATAAATGAAATCAATGATCCCTTTTTGAAGAATGGTTTATCACTAGCAGTGGATGGACAGAGTGCCGATTATATTAGAGACGTATTAAATGAAGAAATTGATGCAATGGAAGAGCGCCATCAATCGGCAGCGCAAATATTTTCTCAAGCAGGAACATATGCCCCCTCACTAGGTGTATTAGGTGCAGTAATTGGATTAATTGCGGCATTAGGAAATATGAGCGATATTAACGCTTTAGGTGAAGCAATAAGTGCTGCATTTGTGGCAACGATGTTAGGTATCTTTACGGGATATGTATTGTGGCATCCATTCGCAAATAAGTTAAAGAGGAAATCTAAAATAGAAGCTAAACATAAGAGGATGATGATAGAGGGGATTTTATCTATTTTGGAGGGAGAATCTCCACGTGTGATTGAACAAAAACTATCTTCCTACTTACCAGGAAAAGAAAGAAAAGAATTTCTAGATGAAGGAAGCAAAGAATCATGACTAGAAGGAAGAAGAAGAGTCACGAAGATGAGCATGTTGATGAATCCTGGTTACTGCCTTATGCGGATTTACTTACATTATTAGTTGCTTTATTTATCGTCTTATTTGCTTCTAGTGCAATCGATGTTCAAAAGTTCCAAAAAATGTCCACAGCTTTTAATGAAGTTTTTTCTGGAGGTAATGGTGTAATTGATTTTCCTAGCCCAATGCCAGAAGGAAGTATGGCCCCTCAAAAAAAAGAAAGTGTGTCAGCTAGTCAATTGTCTGGTCTATCTGATGAAGAACAAGATACTGAGGAACTTAAAAAGTTAAAAGCCAAAGTTGATCACTATATTATAAGTAATGATATTACTGATAAGTTTGAAACGGAGCTTACAACTGAAGGCCTGCTTGTGACGATTCGAGATAATGTATTATTCTCTTCAGGTAGTGCAGAAGTGAGAACTAGAGATATACAAACAGCAGAAGAAATCTCTGATCTACTTGTGATGAACCCTCCAAGAAATATTATTATTAGTGGCCATACGGATAATATACCGATACGAAATGCTAATTTTGAGTCAAACTGGGAACTAAGTGTAATGAGAGCTGTCAATTTCATGAAAGTGCTTTTACATAATCCAGAGCTTAATCCTGAATGGTTTAGCGCCAAAGGGTTTGGTGAATATAAACCTAAAGAATCGAATGAAACGGTTACGGGAAGAGAAAGAAATCGTAGAGTAGAAATTTTAATACTTCCGAGAGAACTGACAACCAACAGATAAACTTTGAGAAAGTTTATCTGTTTTTTTATGAGAAATAGTATAGCTATAATTAGAATTTGCAGAAATATCAAACTATTGTTTATAATATAGACAAATGTTCTCAGGAGGGGGAGCCATTGAATGAAAAAGAGCAGCAAATTTTAAATTCCATAAAAGATAATCCTTATATTTCACAGTCTGAGCTAGCAGACAGCTTAAGCATTTCTCGTTCTACCGTCGCAGGCTATATTTCCTCTCTTACAAAAAATGGCTATATATTAGGTAGGGCTTATATTTTACCAAAGCAACCATCTATTTTATGTGTGGGCGCTGCCAATATTGATAGAAAATTGCAAGCTGTGGACGGCTTAGAGGAAGGGACATCGAATTCTGCGAAAACTGAACAATCAGGAGGAGGGGTAGCAAGGAATATCGCGGAGAATTTGGCTAGACTTGAAATGTCCGTTTCTTTATTATCTGCTATTGGTGAAGATCACGAAGGTATATGGTTGTTAGATCGCCTAAAGCCACTAGTAGATACAACACCTTCGATAATTATACCTACTTGCCGAACAGGAACTTATACAGCAGTGTTGGATAAAAAGGGAGAAATGAAATTAGCATTATCTGATATGGGAATTAACGATGACCTCGATGTGGAGATAATTGAATCACGATGGGGGTATTTTACTTTGGCTAAAATGGTTGTTCTAGATACGAATTTCCCAAGTGTTATATTGACAAGAGTAATAGAAAAATGTAAACAATTCAACACACCATTATGTATTACAACAGTATCTACATCGAAAATAAAAAGACTCCCTGCTCAACTATTAGGTGTGAGTTTTCTTATTGCCAATAAAGATGAGGCAAGTTTGCTTTCAGGAGTAAAACTTACAAGTGAAGGAGATTACTTTAAAGCATGTGAAATCATTTTAGCAAAAGGTGTAGAAAGAGTGATAATAACGAGAGGGGAAAATGGCCTTGTTTTCGCCACACAAGATGGAGAGGCAGGAGCTATTATGCCCCCTTTTGTTCATGTCGTTGATGTAACAGGTGCTGGAGATGCCTTAGCATCAGGAATTATTTATGCACATCATAAAGGAATGCATATAGAAGATGCTTGTAAAATAGGAATTATCTGTGCAAGTGTAACGCTTACAAGTAAGGAAACGGTTCATCCACAATTAAACCCAAAGAAACTACAACATGCCTTTCAAGAATATTTTTAGAGGAGTTGTTACAAATGAGAAAAGATTGGTTAGATTACTCTGATGAGGTGATCGAAGCAAAAAAACAGTTAAAACCAATTGTCGCACTAGAATCAACAATCATCTCTCACGGTATGCCTTACCCTCAAAATGTACAAACAGCCAAAGAAGTTGAAATGATTATCAGGGAGAATGGGGCAATCCCAGCAACCATTGCTATTATAGAAGGTAGAATTAAAATCGGACTATCAGACGCAGAACTTGAACTACTTGCAACGAACGATTCAATTATGAAAGTTAGCAGAAGAGATTTTCCCTATGTCATTGCAGCGAAGAAACATGGAGCGACAACTGTTGCTGCCACGATGATTTGTGCAGAACTAGCTGGGATTGAAGTTTTTGTAACAGGTGGTATTGGTGGTGTCCACAGAGGGGCAAGTGAAACAATGGATATATCAGCCGATTTGCAGGAATTAGCAAAGACAAATGTCGCTGTCGTTTGTGCCGGTGCTAAATCGATTCTGGATATTAAATTAACAGCTGAATATCTAGAAACATATGGTGTCCCAATCATCGGTTACCGTACAGATAAGATACCCGCTTTTTATACGAGAAAGAGCCCGTATAATGTCAATATTCGTGTAGATGAGATAAAAGAGATTGCTGAAATGATGAAGGTAAAGTGGGGACTAGGCTTAAATGGAGGGCTAGTTATTGCTAATCCAATACCAGAAGCAGATGCTATGAATGAACTGGAAATGAATGAGATGATTGATCAAGCTCTTGTTCATGCAGAAGAAGAAGGTATCTCAGGGAAAGAGATAACACCATTCCTCTTATCTATGATTAAAGAATTAACCGGTGGTAAGAGCTTGGCAGCCAATATTGCATTAGTTAAGCATAATGCCGAAATTGGGGCAAAACTTGCTATGCAATTATAATTCAAGATATAAAAGTATCCAATTTTAAAAATCAAAGAGGAAGCTGAACATCAATCAAACTTTTAAAGGAGGAATTGATGTTCGGTTTTTTTATTTGTAGGTATTTTTTGACTCAAAAGTTCCGATTTTTTCCTCTATTCTACAAGTTTCATTATACACTTGTCGTTTTTTGATTGAAAATGAAGAAAAAAATTAGCAGATTTTAGAATGAACTAGTAGTAAAATGTAAATATCTACAATAGTCTGAAAATAAAGCGGGATTTATTGCAAAATAGGACTAATTGAGAATATGCTTCAAGTCTAAAGGGGGATTTAATTTGGAAAGGTCTTTAGTTATAGAAACACTAGATGAAGAATGGCTTGCCCTTATTGAAGAAGCAAAACAATTAGGTTTAAATAAAGAAGAGGTGAGAATTTTTCTACAAGCTAAAGAAGAGGAATAACATGACATTGAGGCCTCCGAATTAATGAGCTTACAAGATTATGGTTAAAATGGAATAAAAAAAATATAAGAAGAAAAAAACCTCCGATAAACGCGAAGATTATCGGAGGTTTCATTCATATCTCTTTTTATCTTTATAGATTCGTTTGTAAGCTTGTCTTATTTATTTCTAGTCTTCCACTTATTAAAGTCGAGAAACTCCCGAAATTCTTCTTTTGAAACCCCAGATTCCATCGCTTCTTTGACTATATTTATCCAATCAGTATCTAATTCTTCTTTATTAATTTGATCATGGATAAGGTGATCAACAGGTACATTGAGTACAGCTGCGATTTTTTCGAGGAATTGAATGGAAGGGTTCGTTTGTAAATTTCTCTCTAATGAGCTTAAGTAGGATTTAGCTACTCCTGCTTGATCTGCAAGCTCTGATAAAGACATTTTTTTCTCTTGTCTTAATGCTTTGACTCGATTACCAATCATCACGTTCACCCTATCTATCTTTGTTGTTAACAGTATCATATCAAAAAAAGAGAATCCAACCGCTTATGTCCGTAAATTGTAATCGCTTAGTCTTTTAATTGTAATAAAAAATTTTTAATCATTACATTACGGAGCTGCCGATATAAATGAGACTGTATAAACTGAATAGATTGAATTCTTACCGTTCTAAAAGAATTTTAACAGAAAATAAATATCAAGTATAGTTGTAGGGCATGTTTTCTTTAATATATTAATTAACATACATATATGTTTTAAGGGAAGACTTTCAGGGAACGGACATAATATAACCAACAATTTAAACCATAAAGGAGAGATAGTAAATGAGTAAAAAAATTGCTTGTCTAATTACCGATATGTTTGAGGATTCTGAGTATACAGAACCAGCAAAAAGTTATAAGGAAGCAGGACATGAGGTTATTACAATTGAATCAGAGGCTGGTAAAGTCGTAAAAGGGAAGCAAGGAAATGATCAAGTGACGATTGATAAAAGTATAGATGATGTGAACGCAGATGAGTTTGATGCTCTCTTTATTCCAGGTGGATTTTCTCCGGATATGTTAAGAGCAGATGATCGCTTTGTTCAATTTACGAAAAAGATGATGGATGCGAAAAAACCTGTTTTTGCTATTTGTCATGGACCACAATTATTAATTTCTGCTAAAACATTAGAAGGTAGAGGAGCTACAGGCTATAAATCCATTCATGTAGATATGGAATATGCAGGAGCTAAACTTCAGGACAAAGAAGTAGTGGTTTGTCAGGATCAACTTGTGACGAGCCGCACACCTGATGATATTCCTGCCTTTACAAGAGAGTCTTTAAAATTACTCTGATAATTTAAGAAAAGCAATCGTTGCATGATTTTTGTAAAACTTTTCATTCAGCGCTAATATTAATAAGTAGAGTATAATAACTTTTAATATAACAGTGACTGAAAGAAGGTTTTGCTATTGATCGTGTTGAAATCACCTAGAGAGATTGAAAAGATGCATGAAGCAGGTAAGGTACTTGCTGAATGTCATAAAGAGATTGCCATGAGAATTAAACCGGGTATAACTACATGGGAAATTGAAGAATTTGTTGATGCCTATCTGAAGAAAATAGGGGCTACACCTGAGCAAAAGGGCTATCGCGGGTATGAGTATGCTACTTGTGCCAGCATTAATGATGAAATTTGTCACGGATTTCCGAGGAGGGAACCATTAAAATCAGGCGACATTGTAACGATTGATATGGTGGTCAATTATAATGGAGCTCTTGCAGATTCAGCTTGGACGTACGGCGTTGGAGAAGTGAGTGAAAAGGTATCTACCCTATTAGATGTCACAAAGGAATCATTATATAAAGGAATTGAGCAGGTGAAGATAGGCAACCGAATTGGAGATATTGGTTATGCGATTCAACAGTTTGTTGAAGAGAAAGGATTTTCGGTAGTAAGGGAATTTATTGGTCATGGGATAGGGGCAAGCATCCACGAAAAACCGGATGTTCCTCATTTTGGCCTCCCTCATAAAGGACCGAGAATAAAAGAAGGTATGGTATTCACCATTGAACCAATGGTGAATACTGGAATGCATCATATGAAGATGGATCAAAATGGCTGGACTGCGCGAACAGTTGATGGTGGTTTATCAGCTCAATATGAACATACAATTGCAGCCGGTAAAGATGGAATCACGATTTTAACTGAGCAATAAAACAAAAAGCAGCTGCAAATCATGCAGCTGCTTATAATAAGGACTTATTTATTCTTGCGCAAGTTTCCTAATTCTTCAGCGATTGCTTGCATTTCATTAGGACTGAAATGATTTTTTTTCATCACTAAATCGTAAATATCTTTTAGTTCTTCGTACATTTCTTCGTCAAAATGAGAAGATTTAATGGCGCCAATATTTAATACTTTTAGTTTTTCCTTGATTTTTTCGATCATATAATCGACATTTTCAGTTGATTTCTGTGATAAATTCACTTGATTTCCCCCCATAATACATCAGTAGTATAATCTTTCCATGGTTAAAGTGAAAAGTCAACCATTGATAGGTGCAAAGCTTGCATGTTTTTAGAGAAAAAAAGAAAATAAAGTATAGGTAGATTAAAAAGAATAAAGGAGTGAGGAAAATGGGAAAATCATTGTTTTGGAAAGGTGTTGTCCTTGGAGCGGTAGCGGGCGGTGCGCTCACGATGCTAGACCGTGATACAAGAGAAAATGCAAAATCTAAATGCAGAGAAACGACAGAAAGTGCAAAATATTACATAAAAAATCCCGATGAAGCCGTTCAACAAGTGAAAGGTGTCTCTTTAAAAGTTAGAACAGCAGCCCAGCAGATCGGTGAAGATGTGGCTTTCTTAACGACCACAATTGAGGATATTAAAACAAAGGCAATTGAAACAAGAGAAGCCTTAAATGACCCTAAAAGTGAAGTAGAGGTTTCAGAAGCGACGTTAGAAGGGAATGTTAGGAATAACTAACAAGGTTTGGGGGATCGCTGATGAAACAAGTCACTACTTTTGGAAAGGAACTATGGGAGCAAATAGATAAGGATGATGTTTTCGGCGTAGCTGCACAATTGGCCTACTTCTTTCTCCTATCACTTTTTCCATTATTAATTGTTTTGATATCATTGCTGCCTTATTTACCGATTACTCAAGAGGATATATTTGCTATCGTTAGAGATTTCGCACCAAAAGAAATTATGTCATTATTGGAAGACAATTTGAGTGCCGTCACAACGAAAAATGGGGCTCTGTTATCAATTGGTATTATCGGTACATTGTGGTCCGCGTCCGCCGCGATAAATGGCATTATGAGGGCTTTTAATAAGGCGTATGATGTCGTTGAAAGTCGATCATTTATTGTTGCAAGAGGCATTGCTATGCTTTTAACTATTTCTATGGTTTTTGTTTTCTTAGTAGCATTATTATTACCTGTGTTTGGGAGACAAATTGGTCTATTTATCTTTGATGCATTTGGATTGACTGAGCAATTTTTGAGCATATGGAATGCACTTAGATGGCTGGCGAGTCCGCTTATCATCTTTATTATCTTTAGTGGACTGTACTGGTTTGCTCCTAATAAGCGTTTAACGAATGTGACAGTTATCCCAGGTTCACTTTTTGCTACAATTGGCTGGATTCTATCTTCCTATGCGTTTTCATATTATGTGAGTAATTTTGGAAATTACTCGGCCACATATGGGAGTATTGGTGGAATCATTATATTAATGATTTGGTTTTATTTAACGGGTATTATTATTATGATTGGTGGAGAAATAAACGCATTGTTAAATAAATACAGCAAAGTGAAAAACACATAGTAAAAGTTACCTGATTGTAAGGTGCATCAATGGACAACCTAGGCTTAAGGAGGGTGATTACATTGACTGCAAATAAAGATGGTAACACAAAACAAAAAGGTAAAAATAAACCTAAACAAAAAACATCTAGTTCGGCTAATAAGCAAAACGGCTATCATTAAATAAAGAAGCAGCTATCCATTCACACACTTGGATAGCTGCTTTCTTTTAGTTCTTCAACAACCTTAAGCTATTTAATATCACTAAAATGGTTGAGCCTTCGTGACCGATTACACCGTAAGGAAGATCTAATATCTGTAGAAAATTAGAGCAAATTAACAGCATAATAACTGATATAGAGAAAACAATATTTTGTTTAATAATGGTGTTCATGCGTTTGGATAGGGCAATTGCATGAGCGATTTTAGGAAGATCGTTTTTCATTAAAACAATATCTGCTGTTTCTAATGCGACATCGGTTCCTTCACCCATGGCAATCCCAACATTTGCAGTCGCAAGTGCAGGCGCATCGTTAATTCCATCTCCAACCATTGCTACTTGTTGATACTGATTTCTTAATTCCTTAACATGATCCACTTTTTTTTCTGGCAAACATTCTGCAATAAAGTCTTCTACATTTGCTTCAGTAGAAATGGCTTGAGCGGTTGATTGGCTATCGCCTGTTAACATGATGGTGTATATACCTTGATCATTTAATTGTTTAACCGCAGCTTTCGTTTCTTGACGAACTTGATCCTTTAATGCGATTAATCCACACACCTCATGATCGCGTTCAAATAAAACGATCGTTTTACCATTCGAAGCTAATGTTTCTTGCTGTTCTTTTAATTCTGGCGCAAGTTCGTTATTGTTCAAAATAAATGATGGTTTACCAATTTTCCAAGTGACGCCGTTAATCACTGCTTTAATGCCCCATCCTGGTACATCTTCGATTGATTCGGGCTCTATAAGGGGAGAGCTCTGCTCTTCTTTTGTATACGAGACGATGGCAGTAGCAAGTGGATGGTTTGCATGGTTTTCAATTGATCCAACAATGCGTAAATAATCATCACGATGCTGAGTGTGTAGTGTAATAAAATCTGTTACTTCTGGGCGTCCTTTAGTTAAAGTACCTGTTTTATCAAACGCAATGGCTTTAATATGGCCTAAGTTCTCTAAATGTACCCCGCCTTTAAATAAAATTCCCTGTCTTGCTCCATTTGAAATCGCAGACAATGTAGCCGGCATAATAGAGGCGACAAGTGCACAAGGTGAGGCGACTACTAGGAGAATCATGGCACGGTAAAATGTTTCGTTCCAACTCCATCCAAGTAAGAAGTGTGGGAGAAATAGCATGAGTGCGACGGTCAGTAGTACAATTTTTACATATTTCCCTTCGAAATTCTCTATAAATAACTGACTAGGGGACTTTTCACTTTGTGCTGATTGGACCAGTTGAATGATCTTTTGAAAAAGAGTTTCATCCGCTTTTTTTGTGATTTCTACTTTAATGGCTCCATTCATATTGACGGTGCCGGCATACACTTCTTCAGATAACCCTTTTGTTACCGGAATCGATTCACCAGTAATCGTTGCTTCATCTATAGTTGTTTGTCCGTAGACAATGATTCCATCAGAGGGAACGCGTTCCCCTGGTTTAACTAGAATTTTATCTCCGATTTGTAGTGTAGAAACGTGAACAAGTTCTTCACCATCCTCATGAATTAATAAAGCTTCTTCAGGTTGCAACTCCATAAGGCTAGAAATTTCTTTTTTACTTTTATTCATTGTATATGTTTCTAGTGCGCCACTCATTGCAAAGATAAAAATAAGAATGGCACCTTCAATCCAATAGCCAATGATTGCGGAGCCGATTGCGGCAAAGATCATCAGCATTTCAACGTTTAATTCCTTATTAGCAATCGTTTCTTCAATACCTTCTTTTGCCTTCGCAAAACCTCCGATTATAAAAGATAAGATAAAGATAGTGATAGAAGTTGTTTCATAGCCTCCTTTACTAAGTAACCAACCGATAAGAATAAAAACACCTGAAGTAATTGCGGCTATAAGCTCGATATGTGGTAGTAACTTTTCGAATAATTGACTAGATGATTGCGATTGTTTTTGTACTAGGACATTTCCTTCCATATTTTCATTTCCTCCATTCTCATTGAGAAGAATAATCAACATCATTACCCTTAAAAACGACGAAAGCTGCCACCATATAGGTGACAGCAGAAAAAGTGCCGAATTGATAATATTTAATTGCTTTAATTTTACATTATATTGTAACTTTTGAAAAGGGTTATTCTCTATATTAGACGTTTTTTAACATAATTTAACTGTGAAACAATTGCTTGCTCATCTTATGGCGACCAAAATAAGCGATAATCGTAAAATTGATGAGCATCATCCCACTAATAACGGCGAAAAAGCTTAGTGATTGTATATATTGAATAAATAAACCGCCTGCGTAGGGTCCAATAAGACTGCCTAAGCTAAAGGCAACACCACAAAGAAGATTTCCGGTAGGTAAAAGCTGAGTGGGAGTTAAATCTGTCATATAACTAATTCCCAATGAAAAAGTACTTCCTACAGCCATCCCTGCTAAAAACAGTAGCAACATTAGAATGTTGACATTCTGTTCAAATATCGCAGCAGAAGAGAAAAGAATAAAGCCACAGAATAAAATAATCATTAAAATATTTCTTCGTCCATAGCGGTCACTTAACATCCCTAAAGGCAACTGAAAAATAATCGCTCCGACAGCAAATGAGGTAAGTAATAACGAAACTGATGAGACTTCTATTCCCATGCGCACAGCATAAACAGGGAAGCTCCCATTTATTGACGATTCTAAGAATCCGTAACTAAATGGTGGGATAAAGGCAATCCAAGCATAAGTAGATACATCGTAAAAACGATGGAAAGTCCCTTTTAGTGATTGAACAGCGATTGTATGCTGTGGTTGCTCATTATCAAGAAAGAACACAAACCCCCATGCAATAAAACAAAAGAGGGAAGAAATAATAAATGGAAGAGATTCACTTATATGAACTAATGGTGTCATTAGTGGTCCAACAGCAAACCCAATCCCAAAGAATAATCCGTAGATGGAAATATTTCTCCCTCGATTGCGTTCAGGAGAAAATGACGTTATCCATGTTTGTGTTGAAAAATGGAGGGCGTGGTCGCCGATTCCAATCAATAACCTTAAAATAAACCAAAACCAAAAACTCTTCCATAGTGGAAATAATAAGAGGGAAGTAGCTACTAGAAGTCCCCCGATAATAATGACTGGTTTATATCCATATTTTCTTAGGGGATATTCCATGAAAGGTGAAATAAGTAATATACCAATATATAAACCTGCTGCATTTAAGCCATTTAAACTTGAAGATACACCATCACCTTCAAAAATAATAGCGATGAGCGGTAATAGCATTCCTTGACTAAAACCTGATATCGCAACAATGAATACTAAAATCCAAAACCTTACTCTTAGTTTTTTGTCCATAAAATAACCTCAATAAATGAAAATAATAAATCTTCTACCACAATAGATATTATATGTGAAAGATAAAATTGACAAGAGAATAATCATAATCTTTTCATAACAATCCTTAAAAATGTTTATCTTAAGAAAAGTAAAGCGATTTTTTTTGAGGAGGATGGGATGAATAAAGTATTTGCTATACTCGTATTTATTGGCGTACCGTTATCCGTAATAGGAAGTCTTCTACATTGGTCAAGTACATTGATGTTCATTATTTATTGTGTTGCTATCATTGCCTTAGCTAGTTTTATGGGACGATCGACAGAAAGTTTGAGTATTATTGCTGGTCCTAGAATAGGTGGATTGTTAAATGCGACATTCGGCAATGCGGTTGAATTAATTATTGCGATTTTTGCATTAAAAGAGGGATTAATTGGTGTTGTTTTAGCATCATTAACAGGAAGTGTATTAGGTAACTTATTATTAGTAGCCGGTCTTTCCTTTTTTATTGGAGGTATAAAGTTTAAAAGGCAAAGCTTTAATATCCATGATGCACGCCATAATGCGGGCTTACTCATCTTTGCAGTCATTGTGGCTTTCGTTATTCCTGAAATATTTTCAATGTCAATGAATGAAGAAAAGACGATGATCTTTAGTATTGGAATTAGCATCATCCTGATGGCTTTATACTTAGCCGCATTATTCTTTAAATTAGTTACACATAGAGGTGTGTATAATAAAGGAGATGAAGACGGAAAGAAGAAAGTGGAGGAAGTACCAGAATGGAGCAAAGGAAAATCCATTTTAGTATTAGCTCTTGCTACATTAGCTGTAGCCTATATTTCTGAAAATCTTGTTCACACCTTTGAGGAAGTAGGGAAGACATTTGGTTGGTCGGAATTGTTTATCGGCGTCATTATCGTTGCAATTGTAGGGAATGCCGCAGAACATGCTTCCGCTATTATTATGGCTGCGAAAAATAAAATGGATATTGCCGTAGAGATTGCCGTTGGTTCTACTTTACAAGTAGCTATGTTTGTCGCGCCCATACTTGTCCTTATCTCGTTACTTTTCCCTGTAGCGATGCCGCTCGTATTTACAGTACCAGAATTAATCACGATGGTATCAGCTGTTTTTCTAATGGTGGTTATCTCCAACGATGGTGAGTCTAATTGGTTTGAGGGTGGCACCCTTCTAGCAGCTTATTTCATCATCGGTATAGGATTTTATTTACTATAATAAAAAAACGACTCCTAGGTTAGCCGGGAGTCGTTTTGAAATATTTCGAATAAAAAGGAAGCGCTTGCAATTTTATTTTTAACTCATTAAGTATTTAATCGAGGACTGCTAGTGTGCATTCGCTTGAATTCATTAACCACTCCTTTATGGTGTTTGTTCATAAATAAAGCGAATCGTAATGAAGCTGCCCTCCTTTCGAGTGAGTGTATAAATAGTATAAAATATATAAAGACTTTTGTAAATATTCAAAACATTACAAAAATGTTACTTTTTTATTTTCCTTTATGGATAATATTCACATCATACGAAAAAACTAATGCATATAAGTTTGAAAGGAGTAAGAGAAATGAAGAAATGGCTATATGCTTTAGTATTGATGACCATTGGGGTGACATCCTTTCAATCAGCGATATCTGCTGAAGGAAAAATAGAAACAAAGGGGGAGACGATAGAGATACCAAGTTCTGTTCTAAATGTAGAAAAGGACAATACGTATCCAAACCCTGCTCAAGATTTACCAACATTACAGCCGAGTGAATTAACACAAGAATTAATGGAGACATCAAGAGTAAAAATAGATAACCCTGAATTAATACGTATGTTAAATGAAACAACAGTAAATAGTACACCTTTTGCCATCGGATACCGTGCGATTGTTTATTTAGGTCAATGGCCACTCAATTATCAATCACAAGAAACATCACCTAATTGGGAGTTTCAAAAGATCAATACGAACTATTTTGATAATCGCGGGGGAGATGCGGTCTATCAAATGAATTATGTTCAAGAAATGCAAAAGGTAGTGAAAGGTGGACTTACATCTAAGGTTCCACATGCGCAAGATGTTAAAAAGATGATGTTGTTGAAGGCAACAGAAAAAAGTGGATTACCCTTATCCTTTGAAACGGTTGTAGGGGCAGGAACGAAAAAAGATCATAAATATCATGTTGCAATCAACCGTCTGGGCTACCTATATGCATACGCACCTGCTATTAATGAAAAAGGGAAAGTTACTTATGGTGAAGTTTATATAATGTTGAAAGGAAGCAAAAAAACCTTAGTAGTGAAAAATATCACTTCTCAAGGAATTGGCGCATGGATTCCAATACAGGATCATGTCTCATTTGGCTTTATTGTTTCGGAACGACCACGTTAAATAGAAAAGTGCGCCATTTATATTGGCGCACTTTTCTATTTTTTAACTGAGATATTTGCTTTTTTAGTTTGGAAGTCTATTTCAGGGTAATAACTGTCTTTTACTAACACATTTGGCCCTAAACATCTTGCTTCACTACAATGGCAATTTAAAGACTTAGCAAGCTTTGTTTCCATCCACTTATCGAAAACAGATGGCAGTCCATCTGTCTGTATATTCCCTAAAGGAGGTGTATCACCAAAGTCCGTTACAATTACATCACCTGTAAAAATATTTACATTTAGTCTTGAACGACCATCAGGATCATTTCTGACAGTGACATTCTGTTCATTATGAAGACGTTGTAATAAAGCTAAGTCTTCTTCATTATTGCTGCATGGATAAAACGGCAATGTTCCAAACAACATCCAAGTATCTTTGTCTCGAATATCCAGGAGGTGATGGATTGCTTGGCGCATTTCTTTTAATGATAAAGTTTCGAGAGTAGATGCAAAATCTGAAGGGTACATTGGATGAACTTCATGACGTTGACAATGCATTTCTTCGGTTATTTGCTTATGGATTTTCTCTAAATAGGGTAATGTTCTTTTATTTAACATTGTTTCAGCAGAGACCATTACACCAGCTTGTACGAGTTCTTTACTATTCTCGATCATACGATCAAAGAGTACCTGTCTTTGCTTTATGGATGGTTTTCTTTCCATCATAGCAAAACCACCCTCAATAAATTCTTCTTCGGTACCCCAGTTATGAGAAATATGTAAAACATCTAAATAAGGGATAATGCTATCATATTTACCTCTATCTAATGTGAGGTTAGAATTAATTTGTGTTCGAATACCTCGTTCGTGAGCATACTTAAAAAGAGGAATCACATAGTTATTAACTGATTTCTTCGATAGCATCGGTTCGCCTCCCGTTATAGAGAGTGAACGCAATTGTGGGATTTCCTCTAAACGTTTGATTAATAAATCAACAGGAAGTCCATCAGGATCTTTTGGCTGCAGAGTATACCCAACAGCACAATGCTCACAACGCATATTGCATAAAACCGTAGTTGTAAATTCAATATTGGATAAGGTTAATTTTCCATAATCATCGATATCCATATAAGCTTCCCAAGGGTCATAACTTGGTGAAATTGGTAACGTTTGAGATATCATTTAAAAAACTCCTTTAAGTAAATCTGTAGTCATTATTCATCTAACGTAAGCTTCTGTCAACCTTTAATGAAAAATAAACCTTTATTGCAGCTCTATTGCATTTCATGTAGGATTAAAGTTGTGTAGAGAAAGGAGCGAATACTGTGGGCAATTCAATTACTGATAAAGACAATCAAGTAGCTTTCTTAAAGCAACGTCTTCATATGTTTATGGACGTATTAGATGCGATAGAACCTGAAAACACGGAGTTAGAGGATGTTGATCGTCTCATCGAAATGATCGATGATCTTGAATCTAAAGTAAGGGAATTTAATCATAGAGATTAAAAAGAAGTGGTGAAACCCTATGAAAAAAATTGGGTTTCACCATTTTTTTGTTTCTACAGTTGGTCTTTTCTTGACTAAAGAATGAGTATATAATGGTATACGATAATGATTCTAATTTTTCGCAAAAGAAATTGATCGGTCGCAAAGGGAAAGGGGAACTTTGAGAAATGAATATGGAGCAATTCCAAAAAAGTATGTACGACTTAATTGTAGAAACTTCGACGAATTTACCAAAGGATGTTCGTCGGGCAATTAAGGCAGCAAAAGAAAGAGAAAGTGCTGGTACGAGATCAGCGATGAGTCTGGCAACAATTACAAATAATATCTCTATGGCAGATGATAACGTATCGCCAATCTGTCAAGATACAGGATTACCGACATTTAAAATCAAAACACCAGTTGGCGTTAATCAACTAAAGATTAAAGAAGCAATTAAGAATGCTATTGCAGAAGCAACAAATGATAGTAAATTGAGACCTAACTCTGTTGATTCCTTAACAGGTGCTAATAGTGGAGATAATTTAGGTGGTGGCACACCAGTTATTAAATTTGATCAGTGGGAAGAAGAATATATAGACGTTCGCTTAATTCTAAAAGGCGGCGGTTGTGAAAATAAAAATATACAATATAGTTTGCCTGCAGAACTAGATGGTTTAGGAAGAGCTGGACGCGATTTAGATGGTATACGTAAATGTATAATGCATTCGGTTTATCAAGCACAAGGACAGGGATGTAGTGCAGGGTTTATAGGTGTAGGGATTGGCGGAGATCGTTCATCTGGTTATGATTTAGCAAAGGAACAACTGTTCCGTTCTGTAGATGATGTAAATCCAAATGAAGATTTACGAAAACTGGAGGAATATGTTCTTAAAAATGCAAACGAGCTTGGAATTGGGACAATGGGATTCGGAGGAGAAACGACTTTATTAGGATGTAAAGTTGGTGTGATGAATCGTATTCCTGCTAGCTTTTTCGTATCTGTAGCCTATAATTGCTGGGCATATCGTAGACTTGGGGTAAAAGTAAATCCTGACACAGGTGAAATTAATGAATGGCACTATCAAGATGGTGAAAAAATTAATTTTGCTGACGAAGCAGCGCAAGAAACAGCTGCAACAGCAGAAGCTGAACAAGAAACAAAAGTTGTTACGCTTCAAGCTCCAATAACAGAGGAACAAATCCGTAAACTTAAAGTTGGCGATGTTGTTCAAATCAATGGTCGGATGTATACAGGTCGTGATGCGATCCATCATCATTTAATGGAGAACGATGCCCCTGTAGATTTAAATGGACAAGTAATATATCATTGTGGACCAGTAATGATGAAAGATGATCAAGAAAAATGGCATGTAAAAGCAGCAGGTCCAACTACAAGTATTCGTGAAGAACCATATCAAGGAGATATTATGAAGAAATTCGGTATTCGCGCCGTGATTGGAAAAGGCGGTATGGGACCGAAAACATTAAAAGCGCTAGAAGATCATGGTGGAGTATACTTAAATGCAATTGGTGGAGCAGCGCAATATTATGCTGATTGTATTAAAGAAGTAGAAGGCGTTGATTTAATGAACTTCGGTATTCCAGAAGCCATGTGGCACCTACGTGTAGAAGGATTCACAGCAGTGGTTACAATGGATTCTCACGGAAATAGTCTTCATAGAGATGTAGACAAATCCTCGTTAGAGAAGCTAGCGAAATTTAAAGAACGTGTATTTTAATTTGTTTTTGAGACACCAACATATAGTGGTGTCTCTTTTTTTATGTGAATAATTATTTTGGAAACTTTTAGCGCTCGTAATTTATTGTTGCTAGCAAAGAATAAGAAAAAAAGAAGGAGAAGCGCTATGAAAAAATTGATGATATTAGTAAGTAGCTTTCTGTTTATCTGTTCAATCCCTGTCTCAGCAAGTGAATTCAGCCATGCTCCTATCCATTGGGGAATTAAAAAAGCACAGAATGAATCACCGGCGGAAGCGGGAAAAATGCTTGATAATCTTCTAACAAAGCATCAATCTGTTTATAAGGGAGATCCGACTAAAAAAGAAATTTATCTTACTTTTGATAATGGGTATGAAAATGGGTATACGGATAAAATTCTTGATGTGCTTAAAAAAGAAAAAGTACCTGCGA
The DNA here is from genome assembly GCF_034651445.1 of Cytobacillus sp. OWB-43. Classification (NCBI taxonomy): domain Bacteria; kingdom Bacillati; phylum Bacillota; class Bacilli; order Caryophanales; family Bacillaceae; genus Cytobacillus; species Cytobacillus sp. OWB-43. Next base: position 409,228 of record NZ_JAYEFF010000003.1, read on the forward strand.
CATTCTTTATTACGGGTCATTATATTCATACGGCACCAGATTTAGTAAAAAGGATGGCAAGGGACGGACATATAATCGGCAACCATTCTTGGACTCACCCAGATATGACAAGGATCAGTCGCGATAAATATAAACAAGAATTAGAAAAAGTGAGAGCTGAGACAGAAAAGTTAACAGGTGTTAAACATATGTCCTATTTAAGACCACCTCGTGGTATTTTTAACGAACAAGGATTGGCTTACGCAAATGAATTAGGCTATACCCATATCTTTTGGTCTCTAGCCTTTGTTGATTGGAAAACAGATCAACAAAAAGGCTGGAAATACTCCTATGACAACATTATGAGGCAGATTCATCCAGGAAGCATATTATTATTACACACAGTATCAAAAGATAATGCAGATGCTTTGCAACAAGCAATTGTGGATTTAAAAAAACGAGGATATGAATTCAAATCGTTAGACGATCTCATGTGGAGCCAAGCCTTGGATAGCTCTTACTTATATTAACAGTCACCACCTACAATGAACTTCATTGTAGGTGTTTTGATTTATAAAGAAAGAAAAATGGCAAACAGAGTGCCAACGGGATTAATAAGGGTGAAAAGGGAAACGGTGAGCAAACAACGAGTCTCTGGATAAGCCATGAAAAAGAGGAAAACAAAGCAAATAGAAAGTGCCCTGGATTTAAAAGCCATGAAAAAGGGGAAAACAAAGCAAATAGTGAACTTCTTGAATCTTGAATCTATAAGCCATGAAAAAGAGGGAAACAAAGCAAACAGAAAGCGCTCCGGATCTATGAGCCGTGAAAAAGAGAAAAACAATGCTAATAAAGTTCCATCAAAATTTATAAGCAACATAAATAATAGATGCAGTATTCATCATTTATTAAGAAGTAAAAATCCCCATTAAATCATTGTAAAATTCTTGTTATAATTATAAATAAGAACAGATATTCGTCTTGATAGAAGACAGTTGAAAAAGCTCATAAAAAGATCCTTAGTATAATACGAGAAAAAACAGTGAAGGATGAACGGTGAATGGAGATAATAAAAGAAATAGGTGGACCCTATAATTTTGATGCTGTTTTAAGTCGCTTATCAAGTGACCCGCTTATTTGGGTGAATCGAGACAAGAGAATGTTAAAGGTACCCCTTAAGTTACAAAATGAATCCGTCGTCGTTACAATCACAGGCTTGGGTACAACGAACAAACCTAAATTTCTAATGACAGGATTAAATGAAGTAACAAAAGAAGAAGCGTTGGTTAGATTAACAGATATTTTTCGGTGGAATATTCCCTTAGCAGATGTTCATCAACATTTTTTAAAAACGGATTTGCGCCATGTTTTTCTCGCTCATTATGGAACACCTTTTGTGTTAGATTTTGATTTATTTGGTTCGCTCCTCAAATGTATTGTTCATCAACAATTGAATATGAAATTTGCTTATACGCTTACAATGAGGTTTGTGCATAAGTTTGGTTATGAGAAAGATGGTGCTTGGTTTTATCCTGATCCTGAAACAGTAGCTAATGTAACAATTGAAGATTTAAGGGCATTACAATTCAGTGGTAGGAAAGCAGAGTATGTTATTGGGATTGCTAAAGAGTTATCAGAAAAGCAATTATCTTTATTGCAACTAAAAGAACTGTCAGATCGTGAAATTCATGATAAACTGATTAAATTAAAAGGCGTAGGTCCATGGACAGTGCAGAATTTTTTGATGTTTGGTTTAGGGAGAGATAATCTTTATCCAATGGCAGATATTGGCTTGCAAAATGCGTTAAAAAAGCTTTATCAATTAGAGCAGAAGCCTTCCTACGAACAAATGGAATTATATGCAAAAGACTGGACGCCTTATTTAAGCTATGCCACCTATTATTTATGGCGTAGTATCGAATAACTGTGGAGTGATTATTTTTGAATAAACAAACGAATCGTAAAAAAGAAACTGCCGTTCAGTTAAAACTCAAGCAACGGTTTCCTTTAACAATCAAAAGGTTAGGTATTAACGGAGAGGGTGTCGGATATTTCAAAAAGAAAGTGGTCTTTGTTCCTGGTGCCCTGCCTGATGAAGAGGTTGTGGTAGAAGTCACAAATGTTCAACCGAAATTTTCAGAAGCAAAGATAAAAAAAGTTAGGAAACCTTCTCCCTACCGAGTAGAGGCACCTTGTCCGTTATTTGGTGAGTGTGGCGGATGTCAGTTACAACATCTTCGCTATGATCGCCAGTTAATAGAAAAAAGGGATATGGTTATTCAATCACTTGAGAGACATACCAAAATAGATCCAAGCACCATTCAAATAAAACAAACAATCGGAATGGAGGACCCTTGGAGATACCGGAATAAAAGCCAATTTCAAGTAGGGATGAAGCAAGGTGAAGTGATTGCAGGATTATATAGCATGAATTCACATCAGCTTATTGATATTGATGAATGCATCGTGCAGAAGCCAGAAACAATATCTGTTACAAATACGATGAAGCGTATTCTTCAAGATTTAAACATTAGTGCTTATAATGAACGCACGCGCAAAGGTGATATCCGTACAATTGTGACGAGAGTGGGTGTGAAAACTGGGGAAGTGCAAGTTGTGCTCATTACAAGACAAAAAGAGCTTCCAAAGTCTTCACTAATAGTAGAAGAAGCTACCAAGCGGATTCCGAATTTACGTTCGATTATTCAAAATGTCAATGGCCAAAAAACATCTCTCATTTTTGGGGATGAAACCATACCACTTGCGGGTGAAACGTTTATATATGAAATGCTAGGGGATATCCAATTTGAATTATCTGCACGTACTTTTTTTCAACTCAATCCAGAGCAAACCGTCAAATTGTATAATGAAGTCAAAAAAGCAGCAAATCTAACTGGTAAAGAAACGATTGTTGATGCGTACTGCGGAGTAGGAACAATTGGATTATGGTTGGCAGATCAAGCAAAAGAAATACGTGGAATGGATATTATAAAAGAATCAATCACAGATGCAAAGAGAAATGCAGCTAAACATGGAGTGAAGCATGCTAAATATGTAACGGGTAAGGCTGAAGAATGGTTACCTAAATGGGTGAAAGAAGGCTTTCGTCCAGATGTTATCGTTGTCGATCCCCCAAGAACAGGTTTGGATCAAGCATTATTAAAAACAATCCAACAAGTCAAACCTAAAAAATTGGTTTACGTGTCTTGTAACCCATCTACACTGGCAAAAGACATCGATTTTCTCCACCGTCAATATAAAGTAAAAAGCATACAGCCGGTAGACATGTTTCCCCAAACGGCACACGTGGAATGTGTCGTCTTATTAACCTTGATATAACAGAGTGATTGGCAAGGAATTGATGTGATTAATCGCGTTTTAACTACGTCAGAATGACCACATCAACTTCTTGCTTTTTTAGTGTGTAGCGACCGTATATTAACTTATTACAATTTTAATACTTCATCAAACTGTGCAATTCTTACCTGCATGTCATGAGTAATTATGATTAAACATGTCTAATGGTCATATACGAGAGCCAGAACCAGAGCCAGAACCAGAGCCAGAGCCAGAACCAGAGCCAGAACCAGAGCCAGAACCAGAGCCAGAGCCAGAACCAGAGCCAGAGCCAGAACCAGAGCCAGAACCAGAGCCAGAGCCAGAGCCAGAACGGTTATCATTAGCTTTTGATCCTGGGTTTCTACTTAGGAATTCCTCATTTCCAGCGTCTTTTGCCTCATTTAGAAGCTTTTTTACGTCTTCTTTTCCCATCTATAAAAACCACCTTTCATTATAATCCTTAATATTTAAGGTAGTTTATTTTATGAAAAAATTTTTCATTGGTTCTAAACTTCCAATTAATTAATGATCATTTGCATTATTTTTTTCATATGATAATGGGTAAAGTGAGGGAGGCGAGGATATAAGATGCAGACGAATACTGTACCTACATTAAGTATTTCTATGCAACCAGAACTGATGGAATTTTTAGAAAAAAATATTTGGCATGATGAATTAATTCCTTCTCAATTAGTTATAAACAATCATTCATTTGATATCGGTATTAGTTATAGAGGAAATCATACACGTAAATTAAGAAAAAAATCTTACAAAATTGATTTTGGAACATATAATGAGGAGTTTCTTGGACGTGAAATTCACATTAATGCAGAGTATTGCGATCCTTCTTTCATTCGAAATAAGCTATCTTTTGATTTTTTTAAGAAGATTGGGATCAATTCACCTGATTGCAGGTATGTTTTAATTGAGATAAATGGAAGGTCCTCAGGAATTTACTTACAGCTTGAATCTGTTGATGATTACTTTTTACAAAAAAGACAACTTTCATATGGGCCTATTTATTACGCAACGAATCATCAAACTAATTTTTCTTTGTTAACCACGAAAGGTGAGCCTAAATCTTCATTAATTTCAGGGTATTTGCGTAAAATTGGGAATGTTGAGGACGATTCTGATTTAGAAAAGCTAATAATAAAAGTCAATACGATACCACGTAATGAGTTTGGCAAAGAAATAGTAAAGTACTTGGATGTCAAAAAATATTTAATTTGGCTGTGTGGTGTGATTTGCACACAAAACTACGATGCTTTCATTCAAAATTATGCCCTTTATCGAAATGGAGAATCAGGATTGTATGAGATGATCCCATGGGATTTTGATGCAACATTTGGAAGGGATTGGAATGGAGGGGTTATGAAGTTTAATCGAGTTCCTATCGAAGGTTTTAATACACTCACGGCAAGACTTCTTGATGTAAAGGAATTTCGTGTTCAATACCGCATTCTTCTAGAAGAGATATTAGAGAATTACTTTTCAGTTTCGGAATTTGAACCAAGAATTATCAATCTTCATAAATTATTGCGTCCCTATATAGCATTAGATCCATATAAAAAGGATGCTATCGATTTATTTGATAAAGAACAAGAATTTATCCTGCAATTTATTTTAAATCGCAATCAGTATCTTAGAGATCATCTTAAAGATCTGGAATAAAGGGAAAATATTATTTCATGCCTAGACTCTCAGTATTTTAGATGGGAGTCATATTAGTGTGCAAAGGTAGTTAATAAACAGGGTATGAAAGTTCCCATGGAGTCAAAGTCGAGCATGTCTCGTCGTGTTATGCAGGATTTGAACGCAGCCCTGGACAAATCCTCTGTCTGAGATAAGAGGTATATTGTTGAACTAGTTTGCAAAACAAAACAAGGTTGAGATCAGGCTGCGGAATCTCTAAATATTTTGTTAAGTTCATTCGTTTTGTAGTACACCAATAAGGTATGATGGGACATTTAATTGCAGGATAACTCGAGCAATTCAAACAAGGACTATTCATCCTCTTTTTTAGAATTGCTCATTAATTTTTGAATAAGGTTTAAATATCCTTTATCCGTACCGATGTCATAGCGTTTTGCAGATACTTCCACACCGTAGCACTTTTCTAACTTTAATAATTTTTGGATTGCATCCGTTAGTTGAACTTCACCTCCAACTCCTTTACCTCCTTTTTCTAAATATGAAAAAATAGATGGTTCAAAAATGTATCTCCCACTTACGGCTAACTTAGATGGGGGAGTGGAGCGAGGCTTTTCTACAATATCAGAAATTTCATAGGTATTATCTTGCAAATCAATCGCTTTCACTACCCCGTAGTTTTTTAATAACTTTTCATTCAATTTTTCCAGAGCTATTACTGTAGATTGATAATTTTCGTATACGTCTAAAAGCTCTCGTAAAGCGGGCTGGCCACTTTGTAGAAATATATCATCAGGAAGAAGAACAGCAAAGGGATCTTTACTTGCAAATCTTTTACCTAAGAGTATTGCTGTACCTAGTCCATCTGCAAAGGGTTGGCGTACATATTGAATAGAAATAGCGGGCCCGACAATTTTATTCAATAAATGCTGTTTTCCTGTCTTTTCTAAAAAGGCTTCATATTCTAGAGATCGGTCAAAATAATCTAAAATCATATTTTTATTACGGGATACCACTATTAAGATTTCTTCAATTCCTGATTCAATGGCTTCTTCAATAATATATTGTATGGCTGGTTTACCTGCGATCGGGAACATTTCTTTTGGAAGCACCTTTGTTATTGGCAAATTTCTTGTACCGAAACCTGCAGCAGGAATGATTGCTTTTTTTACTGTCTTCATCATAACCTCTCCTCTTCACTTTCTATATATTAATCTAATATATTTTACTTGGTAATTTGTCCAATAAGAAAAGGTACTTAACCATATAGTTTTTGTTTTTTTACCATTTTCATCTTAAATATTTTTCCCACTTTCACGTTTTGTTTGAAGCTAAATAAGATAATGATAAATTGAATGTTTTTAACATGAGCAAGTAAGGATGATAATGGTGAAAATATGTGTCATTGGTACAGGGTATGTTGGTTTAACAACTGGTGCTGTGTTGGCAGACTTAGGTCATGAGCTTTACTGTGTTGATAAGAATAAATTGATAATAGAAAAATTAATTGAGGGAGAAATCCCTATTTATGAACCAGGATTAAAGGAACTGATTGTTCGAAATAAAAAAAGAGGTCTTCTTCATTTTTCAACGGATATCCAGCGTGTGATAAAAGAATGCCCAATTCTTTACATCACAGTCGGTACTCCTACAAAAGAAGATGGGAGTCAAAATCTAACTGCGATTAACGAAGTCATTGACACCTTGGTACAGACGATAACCTCTCATAAAACAATCATTATTAAAAGTACGGTACTACCAGGTACCAATGAATGGATTCATCAAACATTAATAGAAAAAGGGATCGACTCGCGTATGTTCGACGTTGTATCCAATCCAGAGTTTCTTAGAGAAGGAAATGCTGTATTTGATATGATGAACCCAGATAAAATTGTTGTGGGTGGAAAAAGCCCTCAATCTATTAAAATAATTCAAACTCTCTATGAGAAGTTACAAGCACCTTATATTATTACTTCATTAACAGGAGCAGAGATGATTAAATATGCCAATAATGCCTTGTTGGCAACAAAAATCTCATTCATTAATGAAATCGCCCGTATTTGCGACGCCTATAATGTGGAAGTAACGCATATTGCAAAAGCGCTAGGGACAGACAATAGAATTGGTCCCTATTTTTTGAATGCAGGATTAGGTTATGGTGGGTCTTGTTTTCCAAAGGATATTCGGGCATTAGAATACGCTGCCAAACGGAGAAATGTTAATCCTGAGATGTTAAGGGCCGTTCAAAATGTGAATGACTCTCAAATTGATTTGTATATTGATAAATTAACAAATCAATTAACAAACTTGGATGGGAAAAAAATAACCGTTTGGGGCTTAGCTTTTAAGCCCGACACAGATGATATACGTGAATCAAGGTCATTATTATTAATTGAGAAATTATTGGAAAGAGGGACAGAGGTCCACGCCTATGATCCTATTGTCAATTCTTTTGAACCTGCCATTACCATTCATCATGATATGTATGAAGCTATTAAAGGAGCAGATGCATTAATTATTGCAACAGAATGGAACCAGTTTAAAACCGTAGACTGGAAAAAGGTAAATGAGTTAATGAAGGGAAATATTTTAGTGGATGGACGGAATATCATTGACCCTAAAGTCGTAAGAAAACATCAACTTCAATATATTGGGGTGGCTAGACAATGAGGATTATCGTAACAGGAGCCGCTGGGTTTATCGGTTCTCATTTATGTGAGAGGTTATTAAGAGAAGAAGAGAATGTTGTTATTGGCATTGATGGTTTTATAGACCCATCCAAGAAGTCAATTAAACTAAGAAATATAGAAAATCTGTTGATTCATCCACGTTTTCAATTTATAAATAAGAATTTACTAGGCATTGATTGGAGTGAAATTCTTGCCAAAGATGATGTGATATATCATTTAGCTGCTGTGCCTGGTGTTCGTTCAAGCTGGGGTAACAATTTCAAGTTGTATGAGGAAAATAATATTCTTGTCACCCAACGGCTATTAGAGGCTTGTAAGAATGTCTCTTTAAAGAAGTTTATTTACGCCTCCACCTCTTCTGTATATGGAGAAAAGGTTGGTATGGTTTCAGAAGATTGCCCACTTTCACCACTTTCTCCTTATGGTGTAACGAAGCTAACAGGAGAGTATTTATGTAAGGTATACAGTGAAAATGATGGTCTTCCAATAACTATTCTTCGATACTTTACTGTTTATGGACCTAGACAACGGTCTGACATGGCATTTCATCGATTTATCGAATGCATTTTAACGAATAAACCTATTCCAATATACGGTGATGGCAAACAAACACGTGATTTTACGTTTGTAGAAGATTGTGTAGAAGGAACTTTTGCTGCTCTTTATGCAGAGGATACCCTTGGAGAGACAATTAATATTGGTGGTAAAGAACGGAAATCTATATTGGATGTCATTGAAATATTAGAAGATTTAACAGGGAAAAAAGCAACCGTGGAATTTATTGGAGAACCGCGCGGGGAACCGCGACATACTTGGGCAGATATTTCAAAGGCATTGAAGATTCTGCAATATAAGCCAGCTGTGCCGTTAAAAGAAGGGCTTCTCCGAGAAATAAATGATTTAAAGATTATTTATAAGGAGGAAGAGTAATGAGGCTTGCTTTAATTTGTACAGAAAAACTCCCTTCTCCTGCTATAAAGGGAGGTGCAATTCAAATGATGATTGACGGTGTAGTTCCTTTTCTCAGTAAAGAAAATAACTTAACTATTTTCTCTGTCACCGATCCATCTCTACCTGATTATGAAGTACGTAACGAAGTGCAATACATTCGGTTACCATCTGAAAGTTATGAAATTGATATTGCTAAAATACTTACTGAAAAAAGGTTTGACATTATTCATGTTTTTAACCGTCCATTAAATATTCCTCTCTATAAAAAAGCTTCCCCTTCAAGTCAGTTTGTTTTAGGACTTCATAATGATATGCTTTCTGAAAAAAAGGTATCACTGGAGAATGGAAAGGAAATTGTAAACTCTGTTGAAAGGATTGTTACAGTTAGTGAATATATAAAACAAACTGTGGTGGAGAGGTTTCCAGAAGCAGAATCAAAAACAAAAGTAGTTTACTCAGGAGTAGATCTAGTAGAATATCCTCCAGTCTGGTCAGAGAAAGGAAAACAAATTAGAGAAGAATATCGACAAAAATACAATATTGGAGATAAAAAGGTCATATTATTTGTTGGAAGACTCACTAAAAATAAAGGACCTCATCTTCTAATATCCGCCTTTAAAGCTATTGCTAAAAGATACCCTCATACTTTACTTGTGATTGCTGGGGGAAAGTGGTTTAGTGATGATGGAATAAATAACTATATTCGTTATTTGAAGAAACTAGCCGAACCGTTAGGTGACAAAGTTATTTTCACAAATTTTATTCCTGCAAGTGAAATTTCTAACATCTTTTTAATGAGTGATATTTTCTGTTGTTCTTCCCAATGGCAAGAACCCTTAGCTCGGGTTCACTATGAAGCTTTTGCTGCTGGTATCCCTATAATATCAACAAATAGGGGAGGAAATGCAGAGATAGTTTCTCATAAAGAAACGGGTTATTTAATTGAAAAGTATGATCAAGCTAGTGAATTTGCAAAAGGAATTAATTTCTATTTAAAGAACCCGGATACTATTAATAGCATTACCCGAAATGCAAGAGAATTAGTGGAATCTAATTTTCAATTTCATCATGTTGCTAGCCGGTTAACCAACGTTTATTCTGAGTTGATTCCAAAACAAAACAATGATCATTATCGTAAAATGTTTCGGTCGCCACTCTTTCGATTCTAATCGATTAACAAAAAAGAGGGTGAGTAAGGTTGCTAGCTAACCTTTTGCTCACCTTTTTTATTGTTAGTAAACATGATGTTAATAATGACAGTTAAAAACAAAATTTTGCGACCGATAAAAACTGTTGGTGTGTAGGTGATCAGGTGATTTTAAGCATCATTCGTCGGTCATATTCTAGCAAGCCTTCTTGTACATAAGCAATAACTTTTAAAGAATATCATTTCTAAATCTAAAGGCAAACTGACTTTTCATTGTGTTTAATCTTTAAACAGTAGGACCCTTATTCCTAATTTTATCTTGTTACAGTCACTTTACCATATCAGAAGTTTTCCTTATTTCTATTTAAATAAAGCCGTTGAAATTTTATGATTGTAAAATTTCAACGGCTTCGTCATTTTCGAGGAAGTTTCTCTACCTCAACGTTGATTCAGTCTAAGATTCAATAGTTGCTTGCTTTATTAGCTAATATTTCTTTATTAATCCATGGTATCGAAGCAGTAGTAATCTTTTTAATTGGCTGCTTTTGTTTTGGTCGGATTGGTTTTTTCTCTATAGGCGAAATCTTCTCAGCTACAGCTTTTTTGGTTAACAGTTGTTCTTCTTTCTCGCCATTCATGTTAGAAGTACTACTAATGTCAACGTTATTTTTAATTTTATAATCAATCCCGCTCCACACTTGGGAAATATCGTCGATGACTCGATTCCAATTATGATTTTTTTCTACAAAGCTACGACCATATTGACCCATTTCTCTACAGAGAGAAGGACTGGAAAGTAATTTGGATAAATGAGCTACAAATTCTCGAGGGTCATCTGCTTGCTCAACGATAAACCCATTTTTTCCAATCTCGATTATTTCAGGGTTTCCTCCACGAGCAGTTGTCACAATGGGTAACCCAGCCGCCATTGCTTCATAATGTACTCGTGCTAACGGCTCTTCCCATTGAGAAGGACAAACGAATATATCAGCAGTAGCAAACCAGTCTTGAATTTCATCAGGGTGAACAAAGCCAGTAGTTATAACAGGTATAGGAAGGCGTTCTGCAATCGCTTTAATATAAGCAATGTAATCGGTCATTCTATTATCACTAAAGCCTTTACTTCCCATTAAAACCAAGGCCGCATTAGGATGCTTTTTAGCCAAATCTAGCATGGATCGTAAAAGTATATCTGCTCCCTTGTTCACTGAAAGTCGTCCAGCAAATAAAATTACCTTTTTCGATTCTAGTTTGTGTTTTTGACGCATGGAAGCTCTAATCCTTTGACCCTTGACAGAATACGTTGGAACAAATCGCTCTAAATCCACTCCTGAATAAATTGTTTGAATTTTAGGTTGGGCATCGGGGTAAAGCTTTACTATTTCATTACCAATATAATTACTAATGGTAATAATTTTATCTAATTGATCAATTGCTTTCTGGGCTTCTTCAGTATCTATTTTTTCCCTCTTGAACATATCATTGTGCATGCTTAATATGAGTCGTGAGTTTGGTGCCACTTCTCGTATTGGTAATACTAAACGGGGGCGGTTAAAAATGTGAATTAAGTCAAAAGTATTGTTTTTAAGATAATCTACAACACCTTCCCTGTAAGTCTCCAATAATCCTCCTGGAACCCTTACATAATGAACACCATCTTTTATTTCTTTATCGGGTAATGTGTCATCGTTTCTTCCGATTATTGTAATAGAATGGTTTTTACTTAAGTTTGGAATAGCTCCAGCGATGAATGTTTGTATTGCTCCTCCTTTTACCGGTGGAACTGGAAGTTTTTCTGTACAGACTATTAGCACTTTCATTTCCTTTTTCCCCCTCTCCATTCTTTACGTAATTGCTCAAGAATTGGCCATTTGGTCTTATCGATTTCAACGATTCGCTGGACAATAGCATCCAAATCGCTATTTAATGCTATGGTTGGTTCGAATAGCATATCTTTTACATTTTTATAATATAAATTTGGTAATGAGAAATCGATCAAGAGAATCTCAAACAACTCGTCAGTGATAGGGTTAGCTTCATTGTACGCTTCTAGCATTCCTACTATCCAATCAATATCCCACCTTCCTAGATCATCCATAGAACCAGATATGAGTTTGCGTAAATCACGAATAGGCAAATCATAGGCTACACCATCAAGGTCGATAATCCACATACCTCCAGGTCCCATTTGTCCATTCGACCATCCATAATCCTGATGGACTAATCCCCATTCTTTATTTCCCTTTGCGACCAACTGTTGATAAGAGGATTGCTCCAGCATAGTCAATGCCTTTTTTGCTTGCTCCTCAAACATATCAACTGTACTTAAGATCGTCTTACTCGTGGGCATTTCTGAATATAAGTTAGCTACATTTTTAAACCAAGATATTTTTCTCACTACTTTTTTATATGCATTTGGCCATCGTAAAAGTCTTGAAGCATTCTCTGCTCCTTTAGGAGGAACATACCCTTTGGAAAGTTGATGGAACTCTCCAATAGCGTTACTCAATAGCTTTGCTCCTTCAATATCGGCAGATACTTGATATAGAGGTTCAATCCAATCGGCAACAAACCAGATTTTCCCTCCCATTTCCACTATATTGCTACCCGATTTTGTCTTTACAATCGGTGGTATTCTAGCCTTTTTTTCATTAACTAAATATTCCTGTGCACCAATGCTAAATAAACTCCTGGAGGGTTTCCGATGGAGTATTTTTAAACTTTTGGGTCCTATGTTCGTATTGATCTTCCATATAAGTCCACCCTTATCTGCCTTTGTTGTAATAACTTCCATGCTACTCACATTAAAATTGTATTGTTTAATCACTTGTTGAGCCATTTCTTCAATAAATGGTGGCACATATAAATCAGCTAATGTCTCATCTAAATCCCATGGTGTAATAAGCTGCTCCAAACTAGTCATTCCTTTCCTTGGGTAATTTGTCTTTACATCCTATTCACTCAGGTGAAAATAGGTTGGACATTTGTCCATATGAAAATGAAAAATAATGTGTATAAGCCCATGTAATAAAAGTGGAATCAAGAAGGTATTTATTTTAAAGTTTGAATTACTTTCAATTTAACTTGTTCAATTGGAATAAATTTTAAAAAAAGTGTAACGAGTGAAGTAAAAGGGAGCATATGTAATAAGCAATATGGAGAAATTTGGTGATAAGTGGCTATGAACAGAATTTCTTTGTGTGGGATGTGATAAAACACCCATACATTAACGTTAAATGCTTTAGTAAGTTAAGAGTTGTCAAGGATATGTCAGAAGGAGTTATGATACACTTCTTACTTTAAAAATTATGTAACAAAAGAGCATCGGTGTTTTTTATTTAAAACATTGATGCTCTTTTGTTTTTTTATATTTGTAATTATTTTTCCATTATTATCAGTATATTGATAGTTATGTAAGATGTTTTAACATGAGATTTAATAAAAAATATACTGTTATTTTCTTTTGTTAAATAATAAAAAGTTATGGAAAAACAGATATCTATTAAAAATTAATGAGTATAAAGATTTACTAATAAAACTTTATTCTAAATATATTTAATTTATAAAAAATTTAGTCTTTTCATACAATTTCTTATCCACTATAATAAATGACAAGAAAACACTGCGACAACAGTGTTTTCTATTCGAAACAAAAATTCCGTAGTTGGTTTGGTTTAAAAGGTCTGAAAATTTTGAATAAGGGGGAAGGGTAAATGAAGAAAAACAAAAGGGCGTTATTGGCTATTATGTTAGTTCTAAGTATGCTTCTAGCAGCTTGTGGGAGTGGTGGTGGACAAGCGTCAGGAGATGGTGAAGGTGAGTCAATTAAATTAGGTTTTACACTTGCTTTAACAGGCAATTTTGCTTTTATGGGTGAAGGGGTGAAAGAAGGGGTAGAGCTTTTCTTCGAAGAGAATGATTACAAAATTGGTGATAGACCGGTGGAATTATTTTTCGAGGATGATGCTGGAGATCCTCAAAAAGCCTTGAAGAACTATCAACAACTAACTCTGAATCAGGAAGTGGATTTCCTTGGAGGAGGTACAATTGGTAGTATTTCATATGCACTCACAGAAGCTGCTGAAAAAGATAAGCGTGTCCCAATTATTAATGTAGTCGGTTCAGGTAATAGCTTATCATGGGGAGACAAAAGTGATTATGTTTGGCGAATTGGTTTTTCCTCTCTCAATTATGCAGGCACATTAGGGGTTGATATGGCTGAAAATATTGGTAAAAAAGCAGTCGTTATTGCTTCTGACTATGTGGCTGGACATGAACAGGCGACTGACTTTTCTGCGAATTTTAAAGAGCATGGGGGAGAAGTGTTAGATATTCTTTGGGCACCTTCGGGTACTAGTGACTTTTCTTCTTATATTAATCAAATTAAACAGCATGATGCTGATGCTGTATTTATGTTTATACCAGGTGCGGACGGTCCGAGATTTGTGCAACAATTTAAGGAATTTGGATTAGCTAAGAATTACGCTCTTGTCGATGGTGGTTCTGTTTTGAATGCCCCATCAACAGTTGAAGCAGTTGGTGATGCAGTAGTTAATGGTTATACACTGTCTCATTATCATGTGGGTTTAGAAAATGAGTTAAACAAAAAGTTCGTTGATGATTATACCAAGAAGTATGATAAAGTGCCCGACAACTATGTTATTAACGGCTATGATACGGCCAAAGTGATGTCAGAATCAATTCAAAAAGCTGGTAGTACAGAAGTTGGCGATATTATTGAAACTTTAAAAGCTGGTTTGTCATTTGATAGCCCTCGTGGACCAATTGAGTTAGATCCAAAAACGAATCACCCAATCCAAAATCACTATATTTTAAAAGGTGCCGAGAAAGATGGAGAAATCGTCTTTGAACTCGTTCGTACGTATGAAAAAGTGCAAATGCCGGCAGAAGATCCTGGATACGAGAAAGCAAAATAAGATTTAAGAGGGACTCTTTACCTGTAAAAGAGTTGTAAGGGGAAAGGCATGATACTCCATCAATGCCTTTTCCAAAAAATATACAGAGGAAGTTATTTCTTCGTAGTTATTTATTCTGAAGGGAGTCGAACAAGTGGAATTTTTTATTGCTAACACCGTTTCAGGATTGGCGTATGCCATGTTGTTATTTTTAATGGCTGCAGGTCTCTCCATTATCTTTGGTTTAATGAAGATTATGAACCTTGCCCATGGATCTTTTTTTATACTCGCAGGATATGTTGCTTATTCGTTTTCTAGGAGCGGAATGAATTTTTGGTTATCGATGGTTTTGGCAGTCATTGTGATTTCCATTTTTGCTCTAATTATTGAAAAATTACTTATATCGAGAGTGCATGGAAGTGAAACTGATCAGGTGTTGCTAACTGTTGGTCTCGTTTTTGTACTCGGTGATTTAGCGTTATGGATTTGGGGAGGTAATTTTCTCTCTATCCCAGTACCAGCACTCTTTGACTATTCACTAGATTTTGTGGGAATGACATTCCCTGCTTATCGTCTATTTGTCATTGCTATGGGAATTCTGTTTGCTTTCGTTCTTTGGTATTTTGAGGCAAAGACAAGAGTAGGAATGATTGTGCGAGCAGGTGTAGATGATATGGAAATGGTATCAGCACTTGGGTTTAATGTGAAAATCATTTTTTCAGGGGTGTTTATCTTTGGTGCTGCTTTGGCTGCTTTCGGGGGTGTGTTAAGTGGACCTATACTTGGAATGTACCCGATGATGGAATGGGAGATTCTTGTTAATTCAATGATTGTCGTCATTATTGGTGGTTTAGGCAGTTGGAAAGGTGCTTTTATTGCTTCAATGATTGTTGGGTTTGTCGATATTTTCGGAAGAATTTATATGCCTACGTTTGCGATGGCTTTATCTTCATATTAATGGTTGCAATTTTAATGGTTAAACCAACAGGTTTATTCGGAAGGGTGGAATCATGAAAAAAGCATTATTATCAACTATTCTTTTGCTTATCACTGTTTTAATTCTGCCTCACATCATTTCTCCATTTATGGTGTATTTATCAACAGAAATTCTTGTTTTCGCTATTTTTGCAATGAGTTTGGGTCTGATTATGGGTTTTGGAGGAATGCCATCATTAGGACATTGTGCACTATTCGGTTTAGGTGCTTACACCGTTGCTATTTTGAGTGAATATACAGCAAATATCTATTTACTTTTAGGTGCAGCTATACTAATTTCACTTTGTTTCTCACTCGTTACAGGTTATATTGCTATTCGTAATAAAGGGGTATTCTTCTTAATGATTACCTTAGCTTTTACTCAAGTCTTATTTTTAATTACTTCAAGAATGAAGTTCTGGGGTGGAAATGATGGCTATAGTGCAAGTTTGACAGCTAATTTTGGTTTTGGAGAGATTACTTCTAATATCGGTTTATTTTACATGATGGGATTTTTCTTTGTTCTTACTTATTTTCTCTTGAAACTTTTTGTTAATGCCCCAGCAGGCAAAGTGCTAAAAGGCATGATGGAGAATGAAGGCAGAATGATTGCTCTAGGCTATAACCCGAAGACTTATAAAATGTTTGCTTATTTAATTGCCGGTAGTATGGCAGGTTTAGCTGGAGGCTTATACATTTATAAAACACAATTTGTTTCTCCGGCACTGTTCAGTGTGCATATGGGTGCAGAAGTAATGATCATGGTTTTTATTGGTGGTATGGGTACGATTTTTGGTCCGGCATTAGGTGCTGGGGCATTTGTTTTCCTACAAAACTATATTAGTACGATGACAGATCGCTGGCCGCTTATCTTAGGATTATTATTCATAGCAATTGTTCTCCTAAAAAGAGGAGGGATATTGCATCTTCTCCAGTTTGTTGCGACATTTGGCTTAAAGTTATTTAAATCATCTCGGAATGCTCCTGTAGATAAACATGTTAAAGGAAAGGAGCAAGCAAGCTGATGACATTATTGAAAATTGAAGACTTAAATAAATCATTTAAGGCATTGCATATCTTAAAAGGTGTCAATATCGAAGTAAATAAGGGAGAACGTCATGTGATTATAGGCCCCAATGGAGCTGGTAAAACAACTTTATTTAATTGTATTTATGGTACATTGCCATTATCTTCAGGAAAAGTTTATTTAGCGGGCAAGCGTATTGATCATATTCCTTCCTTTAAAAGAACCGAGAAGGGGATGGGGAGAACTTTTCAGAAGAATAATCTTTTTGAGGAATTAACAGTTGAAGAGAATGTACGTTTAGCGATTATGGGGAAAAAGAAATATCGACTCAATATGTTTAAGCCTATGCAAAATTATAATGATTTAGCAGAAGAGTGTCATAGATTACTAGAAGAGTGGGAAATGACAGAGCGCCGTACTGTATTGGTCAAAGAACTTTCCTATGGTGAACAACGTTTATTAGAAATTATTTTATCATTGAGTACAAATCCGGAAATTATACTCTTGGATGAACCGACCTCAGGAATGTCGCCAACAGAAACAAGTAGATTTGTTAAACTAATCAAAAAAATACCTGATCATATTACTTTGGTTATTATTGAACATGATATGGAAGTTGTGTTTAGTTTGGCTAATAAAATCACTGTCCTTCACCATGGGACAGCGATGATGACGGCTAGCCCTGAAGAAATTCGAGGAAATCAAATGATCCAAGAAATTTACTTTGGTGGAGGAGCGTTGAGTCATGATTGAGCTAAAGGAAGTACATTCATATTATGGTCATAGCCATATATTACACGGTGTTAATTTACAGGTGAAGAAGGGTCAGTGTGTTGCACTTCTTGGTAGAAATGGTGCTGGCAAAACAACAACGATTCATTCTATCGCTGGGCTAGTTGTTCCTAAGGAAGGCACCATCCAGTTTAAGGATAAAGAGCTTGTTGGTAGAACACCAAATCATATTTCTAAAGCTGGTGTTGGTCTTGTCCCTCAAGGGAGACGGGTTTTCCCCTCTTTAACGGTGAAAGAAAATTTGTTAATAGCTGAAAGAAAAAGTATATCTAGTGAAAAACAATGGACAATTGAAGAAGTTTATCAATTATTTCCGATATTAAAAGAACGTGAAGAGAATATGGGCAATGAATTATCAGGTGGGCAACAACAAATGCTAGCCATTGGCCGTGCGCTCTTACTTAATCCAGATTTCTTGTTAATGGACGAGCCATCTGAAGGACTTGCACCTGTTATTATTGAACAAATTAAAAATATCATTTTAGATGTCAAGAAAACAGGATTATCCATGCTAATCGTAGAACAAAATATTGATTTAGCCTGTTGTGTGGCAGATGAAGTGATTATTTTAAACAAGGGAGAAGTCGTTTGGCAAGGGCTTCCTGCTGAGCTATTGCATAATGATGAATTATTAAAAGTCCATTTAGGTGTATAAAGTACCGATGTATAATGAAATGGATTAAGTGTATCGAATCAATCACGAACAGTTCACATTTGAACTGTTTCGTGATTATTTTTATACTGTTTCAAATTACCTCCTACCTTATTTGAGCTTTTTACAATCGAAAATGTTCTCTCGTTTTAAAAGGACCTTTGAATAGAAAGTTGAATTTGATGGGTATTTATATTTATGAAAGAATATGGAATTATTTCAAAAACAACCGATATTAATAGTATAATTTACCTATTAAATCATTCGGGGGAAGCATTCATGAGTTTGTTTAAAAAAAGAACGAGTAAAAAGTTAAATGAAGAGGTTGAAGAAGGAAAGGGTGTATTGGACCTTGGTGACGCATCTAAGTTCACACGACAAATGGAATTAATTCATTTAAGTGAAACTGATTTAGGTCTCATAAACAAGATGCAGCCAATCATTCAAACGCACAGTGAACAATTAGTTAATCAATTCTATGATAATATTTACAAAGAGCAATCACTTATTGAAATTATTGAAGATTATAGTACGGTAGAGCGTTTAAAAGGAACATTGAGGGTACATATTGAAGAAATGTTTGCCGGTATAATAAATGAAGAGTATGTGGCGAAGCGGTTACGGATTGCCCATGTACATGTGAAAATAGGCTTACAAACAAAATGGTATATGTCTGCTTTCCAAGGATTATTATTATCGATTATCCAGCTTGTAGAAAAGATGGAACTTACTTCGCGTGATTGCTGTCTTCTAATTGCTGCCGTAACGAAAATTTTTAGCTTTGAACAACAGCTGGTCTTAGAGGCTTATGATACAGAAATAGAGACTTTAAAAGCAAGAGAAGAAGATAAGAAACAAGAAATAAGGGGAAATGTAGCAACAGAAACAGAAACCCTTGCAGCCATTTCTGAGGAAACTAACGCATCTTTCCAAGAATTAATTGCTCAAGCAGAAGAAGTAGTCGAGCATGCTGAGAAGGGGCAAGATTTTTCTCTAAAAGCGAAGGAGTATGCTGAAAACGGCAAGCAATTTATCAATGAACAAGGTGAATTAATGTTGACGATTGTCGACTCTGTTGCAGAAATTAAACAAGATGTTAAAAGTTTATTGTATGTAATGGATGAAATGCATGAAATTACTACAATTGTAACGGATATATCGAGTCAGACGAATTTATTATCCCTCAATGCTGCTATTGAGGCCGCTAGAGCAGGCGAACATGGACGTGGGTTTTCGGTAGTGGCAGAGGAAGTGAGAAAACTTTCGGATCAAACAAGATCGTCTGTAGAAAATGTCTCACAATTAATCGCTAATACAAATGGACAAATCGATAAATTAAGTGAATCACTTCAAGAAGTAAGTAATACAGTCCAAAACGGTCAATCTCATATGAAGGCGACAGAAGAACATTTTGAATATATTGTTGGTACAATGAAAGATACGATGCAACAGAATCAAAAGATTATGGAAGAAATCGATGGAATTGTTAACGTAGTCCATCTTTTAGGAAAAGGGTTTGAAGAGGTAGCGTTTACAGCAGAGAATTTAACCTCAATTGCTCAAGATATGTGATGATTAGAAAGAATCTTTAATGGGTAAATGAAAAGGTATGCTAAATTTTTTATAAAAATGAGGACAGAAGTGTTGTTCAATCCAGTCTAACTTTTTATCTTAAACTGTACAACACTTTCTATCAATAGAATCTGCTCAGCTATTTGGTCCTTTGTCTTTCTTTGATGTTTGGGTGTTTTTTGTAGGAGTTTTTTTAAATAGTATAAATCACGAAGAAAAAGAAGTTGTTCCGCTGTTGTTAACATGATCAACACTCCTATTTATTTCTGTCCTACTTATTTACCCATTTGTGTAAAAATCAAACAAAATTTATTTAAGTAGAAGCTAGGTACACATAGTTGTACCTAGCTTTTATTACTTTTAACAAATGTGTAAATAGCTGTCTTTTTATTCATGAGAAAAGGTAAAAAAGTTAAAATAATAAGAGATAAGCCACTTACTAAGAATATATTTTGAATCCCAAAAAGGTGAATAAGATAGGCTCCCCCAAGAGGAGAGATGAAAATCGTCGAACTTGTTAATGACTGATAAATACCAGCAATGGAACTCACTTCGTCTTCCTGTGGAATTGTTTGTATACAATAGTTAGTAATAATAATAGAAATGCCAGTTCCTATTCCGCACAAGAAACCAAGGAGGAGAATATAGCTAAGGGAAAAGCCCTTTTCTAAAAAACCAAGGCCAGTAAACCCTAAACCAAGACTAAGAAGGGCTAAACTAAGCCATCTCTCTAAGCGCACAAACCTTTCTTTTTTACTAATGATATAGATTGTTAATACTGAACCGCATCCAATGCTTGCAATCAATAATGTCATATATGCAGGTTTTGTTGGCGCAACTAGTTGAAATAGCGCAGGGAATTGTGCATCAACTAATTGGATAATGAACATTCCTACTATATTTAATGATAAGACAATCATTAAAGTTGGAGCACGATATAAACTTTTCCAACTGTTTTTCCATTGATTTAAAAATGTATTGTCAACTGTTTCACGCGGTGATTGTGTATACTTTGCTTTTGTTTGTATGATTTTTCTTAAAGAAAATAATAAACAAGCAGAAATCATAAAAGCGAATGCGTTAAATAGTAGTAAATGTTTTGCAGGTAATAAGGTGAGTAATGCACCACCTATTAATGGTGCAATGATTTTTGCTGCTTGATTCACACCTCCATTCCAAGAAACGGCCTTTAGTTTTAAATGAGCTGGAATGAGCTCATGAACTAAACCTTGTTGAGCAGGAAAGTGAACAGTACCGACAAAAGATCGAAGTGCCAATAAAATGAGTGCTAACCAAGGAGTGTTTGCAAAGAATAGCAAAATTGTAAAGAAAACCGTTACTAAATCAGCACATCCCATAAGGATAATTTTATTGCGCTTTTGTACAAAGATGCCAGAAAATTGAGAAAATAAAACTTGTGGTAAAGCATAAGCAATGGGTATGAAAGCAAGTAGAAAAGAACTCGTTTGCCATACATATCCAAATAGGACCATAATTGCTACCATATCAAACCATTGACCAATCATTGATAGACAATAAGAGATAAATAACCTACTGTATCCTCTGATTTCCCATATGGAACGCGCAACTTCTTGTGGTTGCCATGATGAAGGGAACTGCCGAGTGCGAGTTTCCACTGTACTCAGCAATTCTTCTATTTTGATTTTCGCTATTTCAAGAGTATAATGATCCATGGTTTATAAAACAAGTTCGCCAATATTAGTTGCTATTTGCTCATCATGATCTTGTAAAACATGTATTTCACCTTTAAAAGATTGACTGATCTTTTTCTTTAATATCACTTTTGTTGTTTCATCTACAACTAAAATATCCCCTGCTAAAATAATTTCTGAGATATGGTCAATATCTGCATGAGTTAACGTGTCATTTATTGTTAGTTGATCTTGTATGATTATTGTTGTTTGTGGATCTAACTGCTTAAAGTTAGTCGAAAACCATGTCTCCTCTTTTACTGCTATATAGTTTTTAACATAAACAAAAACTTCATTTTCGAGATTGGCTAATTTTTCAAAAAGAATATCTTCTGTACCTTCTGGGCACAAGATATAAGATAAAGAATGAATAGAAGAGAATGCTTCATTCAATCCTTCTCTAGTTATAGTTGAATCAATAAATATAGGTTTAGTTGTATAAATCGATTGTTGTTTATATCTCTTAATATTATGTTTATTTAAATGGGTTTGAGTTGAGAGTACTTGATAGCCTTTTGGGATAATGTTTTGGTTACCGTTAATACTTAATTTTCCTGAGATTAAAGGTTGTTGAAAATCATAATAACGAATCGTACCGTTAATATCTAACCTCGCGATCTTTTCCTTCAATAATGTTAAATCAACATGCTCATCAATTGTTATTATCCCGTTTACTAATAGATTTGTGCCTTCACGTAACCCTTCTAAATATCCTGTTGTTAAATGAAGGTTTCCATTTTCTAATTTAGGTTCTGGCCCTTCATAACTGACTAATGTACCATTTGTTGTTAATAATTTGGATTGAATAGCGCCGTTCAAGTGAGATGGAGAGTAGATGATACCGTTGACAATAAATGTGATGTTTTTTTGCAGAAGTTCTTCTAGTGTGACATCTACATTCACAATGACTGCTCCATTGATAAACACCGTTTCATTGTCATCTACAATTTTTAAATAAGCAGAATCAACCTTGTAGACACCGTTAGCCATTTTCACATTCTTCTCTACCATAATGGTTTGGCCAATATTTTTTACATTTAATTTTGGCACGAGGTATGCATTCTTTTGTGAATAGACGAGTAACCCTACATTATTAATCTTTTCTATTTCTTGAATGCTTTCCTCAGTTGCTTGGATAAGATTTAAAACCCCGACATTACTATATTTTTTTCCCATTATTATTGTTCCTCCTCTAAGATCTTTCGTAGTTTTTTCATTGCTTTTGCTAAATGATACCTAACAGTTGAAGCTGATAAACCAAGCTTTATAGCAATTTCATCACTTTTTAAACCAATCCAGTATTTTTTGAAAATGATATCACTTTCAATAGCTGATAATTGACTAAGTAACTCTACCGTTTCAATTGAGGTTTTCATAAAGGTAGGTAAAATTACTTCTTCATTTTGGTCAATATTCATTTCTCGTTTGAATTTTCTCCGCTGATCAATCAATTGATTTTTCATGACACGGTAAAACCAAGCTTTTTGCTTATATTTTGGCCAAGAAGACAAATCATCTAAATGCATGGCCTTTTCTAAAGCTTGTTGGATCAAATCCTGTGCTTCATGCTCATCATAAGCAATAGACGAAGCAAATTTATATAAATCATCCCGCAATGATATATAAATAGATTGCAATACAATCACCTTTATTCCATGGAAAAGTAGTTTTTCTTCTCAGCTTCATATAGATAACGAAATAGATGCTACAAATGTTGGTGGAGTATAAAAAAATTTTGAGAAAAGTGCAATTTCAAACAACAGATTTAGAAAAATGGCCTCAGCAACAATGTGAAATATAGGCATTTCATAAGAAGTGAATAGGATAATGTATGGCTCACTCACTCTAGCTGAAATGCTGGCACGCTTCCCGTAGAATCCACGTAACTGCAGGATTATCTCTGTCTTTCTCAACTGGAAAGTACAAAATGAAAGCTTTAGAAAAATGGGTTTTGCCGGTCTCCCTTCATTTTGTACATTCCTAAGTAATGAATGATATACATCGTTCTCTTCACCTTTACAATGGCTCCTTCATCTAGCTTACCATTGGAAACGTTCTTTTTACCTTAAAAGATACATCTTTTATTCGTCTTATGAATAGAACGTATTAATATTTAGAATTTAATAAATATACAAACAATGGTACGATAGATAGTAGTTATCTGATTATTTATTAGCGCGATAAGGGGGTTTTTAAGATGAAGGTTTCACTTTTTGCTACCTGTTTAGTCGATATGTTTAACAGTAAAGCAGGGGTAGCAACTGTAGAATTATTAGAAAGGCTTGGCTGTGAGGTGGATTTTCCTGAAAATCAAGTATGTTGTGGTCAACCATCTTACAATAGTGGTTACGTAAAAGAATCAAGGGATGCAATGAAAAGGATGATAGAAACCTTTAGTCATTCTGAATATGTAGTTTGTCCATCTGGTTCATGTGCCTATATGTTTCATGAATATGAGCATATATTTAAAGACGATCCACATTGGGGGCCACAAGCGAAAAAATTAGCTAAAAAAACGTATGAATTAACAGAGTTTATCGTTGATGTGTTAAAAGTTGAGGATGTAGGCGCAAGCTATCAGGCGAAAGCTACTTATCACACTTCCTGTCATATGACACGATTGTTAGGTGTAAAAGAAGCGCCGATGAAATTATTATCACATGTAAAGGGATTAGAGTTTACAGAATTGCCAAATAAAAGTCAATGCTGTGGATTTGGTGGAACATTTTCTGTAAAGATGGGGGCCATCTCAGAGCAAATGGTAGATGAAAAAGTAGCCCATATTAATGAAACAGGAGCAGAGCTTTTAATTGGCGCTGACGGTGGCTGTTTAATGAATATTGGCGGTCGAATTGATAGAGTGGGCGAACCAGTGAAAGTGATGCATATTGCTGAAGTATTAAATAGTAGAACAGAAAGATAGGGTGATTGATATGCCAATGAGGATTGGAAATGAGCAATTTACTGATCGAGTAGCGTCTGGTTTAGAAAATCGCTTTATGAGAGGGGCGGTTTCAGGGGCGCAAGATCGCTTGGAAGTGCGTAGACAGGATGCAGCAAATGAATTAGGCGATTGGGAAGAATGGCGAGCACATGGGGAAGAAATTAGACAACATGTATTAGAAAATCTAGATTATTATCTGTTTCAACTAAGTGAAAATGTAGAAAAGTTAGGTGGACATGTTTTTTTCGCGCAAACACCAGAAGAGGCTAATGATTACATTAAAGGTGTAATTAAGAAGAAAAATGCTAAGAAAGTAGTAAAGTCGAAGTCAATGGTGACAGAAGAAATCGATCTCAATCATCATTTGGAATCGGTTGGGTGTGAGGTCATTGAAACAGATCTAGGTGAATATATTTTGCAAATCGATGATCATGACCTTCCATCACATATTGTTGCTCCAGCACTACACAAAAATAAAGAACAAGTAAGAGATGTGTTTACCAGGAAATTAGGTTACCAGGGGACAGATAGACCGGAGGAATTAACACAACATGCTAGGAAAATGCTAAGAAATGAATATTTAACAGCAGATATAGGTATAACTGGATGTAATTTTGCCGTCGCTGAAACAGGTTCAATCTGCCTCGTAACGAATGAAGGAAATGCCGACTTATCAACTTCTTTGCCCGATACACAAATAACTGTTATGGGAATGGAGAGACTTGTGCCATCGTTTACAGAATTAGAAGTATTAGTAGGAATGCTTTCTCGTAGTGCAGTCGGACAGAAATTACCAAGTTATGTTACCGTTTTAAGTGGCCCAAAAGAAGAGGGAGCAGTGGATGGCCCAGAAGAGTTTCATTTAGTTATTGTTGATAATGGTCGTTCAAATATTTTAGGTGGAGAATTCCAATCGATCCTCCAATGTATACGTTGTGCCGCTTGTGTAAATGTATGTCCCGTTTACCGTCATGTAGGCGGACATTCATACGGTTCTATCTACTCAGGTCCAGTTGGTGCAGTACTTTCTCCATTACTCGGTGGTTATGAAGAATATAAAGAACTTCCTTATGCTTCCACATTGTGCGGGGCGTGTACTGAGGTTTGTCCGGTGAAAATACCATTGCATGACCTTCTTCATAAACATAGGCAAGTCATTGTTGAAAAAGAAGGAAAAGCCCCCATTTCTGAAAAGTTAGCGATGAAAGCTTTTGGTCTTGGAGCAGCTTCTCCTGCTTTATATAAAATGGGTGGGAAATTTGCCTCAAAGGCTGTTGGGCCATTTTCTGATGGGACAAAGCTAACAAAAGGTGTCGGTCCATTAAAGGCGTGGACGGAAATCCGTGATTTTCCTGCTCCGCAAAAGGAAAGATTCCGTGACTGGTTTAAACAAAGGGGCAAGGAGGAAAAGAATCATGGCGATTGAAAATAGAGATATATTTCTTAAGAAAATTGCAGCACGATTAGGAAAAGAAGAAGTGAGGAAGAAGATAGAAAAACCCGAGTGGAAATATGCCCCACAAAAGCGGGTGTTAAAGGGGGCATCGCAGTCCGAATTAATTTCGGTCTTAAAGAACCAATGCAAATTAATTCACACGGACTTGATTGAAACAAATCTATCAAACTTGCCGCAAACATTAGAAGACCGAGTGTCAGATTACGGCGGTGAATCCATCGTAACTTGGCGTGATAGTAGATTAAAAGCATGGGGAGTAACAGCCAAGCTTGATGAATTGCATAAGCAAGGGGTAGCGTACTATGAATGGAATCATGAAGTTGAAGTAGAAAATATAGCAATAGCTGAAAAAGCAAACATCGGATTAACGATTAGCGAGATTACCCTTGCAGAATCGGGAACTGTCGTATTATTTAGTGATAAATACAAAGGCAGGACAGTCAGCTTCTTACCGGAAAAATCAATTATACTTGTACCTAGAAGTTCTATCGTACCGAGAATGACACAAGCAGCTGCCTATATCCGGGAAAAAATAAAAGAAACAGAAGTAATTCCTAGTTGTATTAACTTTATAACTGGACCAAGTAATTCTGCTGATATTGAAATGAACTTAGTCGTCGGTGTACATGGACCCATAAATGCAACATATATTATTATCTCTGATTTATAAGGTTACTGAGGAACAAGGGAATATGCGAAATGAGAATCCGAACAAATACTAGGGAATAGTGTTTGTTCGTTTTTTTTATGGAATTGATCATTTTTCTTCATTCGGTTGTTTGTTATGATTTTCGTCAATGCGCTTCCCTAGATTTCGTCCCACGCAATTATCATACATAAATACAACTATTAGAAATGGACATATTTTTATCTTCTTTTCCGCCTTTATTTATTTTTTAAATATAATTTTTTGGTTTGTTTCCTTTCTTTTAGTGGTACAGTTATTTTAAAGAAAGAAATCATTGTTTCTTCTTAAATATAGGAAAAAAATAATTATTCGCAAAATAATTTTTATTGCTAATTTATGATATAATGACCATGTAAAAATTAATAGACAAGGAGTAATCGCTATGCTGAAAGATCTATTTATAGGCTTATCTCAAAATCAATTTTTAAATAGTGCAGCAAAAAAATATGGTTTAAAACTGGGTGCTCAAAGTGTCGTTGCGGGTACAAATATTGAAGAAGCGATTGTTAAGATTAAAGAATTAAATGCCCATGGTATCGCATGTACAGTCGATAATCTAGGGGAATTTGTTAATCAAAAAGAGGATGCGACTGCAGCAAAAGAACAAATCTTAGCAGTTGTTGAAGCGATTCATGAGCATGAAGTCGATGCTCATATTTCGTTAAAACCATCTCAATTAGGTTTAGACATTGATTACTCCTTTTGTTTGGAGAACTTAAAAGAAATAGTAAGTAAGGCTCATGAATATGGCATCTTTATCAATTTTGATATGGAGGATCATGGCCGTTTACAACCTTCATTTGATTTATTGGATGAATTATCAAAAAGTTATGATAATATAGGGACTGTTATCCAGGCCTATTTTTATAGAGCAATAGAAGATATAGAAAAATATAAAAATTATCGTTTGCGTATTGTAAAAGGTGCATATAAAGAACCAGCTGAAGTTGCGTATACTGCGAAGGAAGAGATTGATAGCAACTATATTAAACTAATAGAATATCATTTGTTACATGGTAAATTCACGTCGATTGCAACACATGATCATCATGTAATTAATCATGTGAAGAAATTTGTAAAGGAACATGATATTCCAAATGATCAATTTGAATTCCAGATGTTATATGGATTCAGGAAAGAAATGCAATTAGAGCTTGCGAAAGAAGGCTACAACTTTACCACATATATTCCGTTTGGTGATGACTGGTACGGTTATTACATGCGACGTCTCGCAGAAAGACCACAAAACATCAATCTCGTTGCAAAACAAGTATTTAATAAAAAGACAAATACTATTCTTGGCGTTGCTGCTGGTGCATTCTTACTCGGTAGATTATCTAAAAAGAAAAAATAAACTGATATAATAAAAGGTTCCGAATGGGGGCCTTTTTTTTGATCATAGAAAATAGAACATAAGGAAACTCCTATATTTAATAGGGGATTCCTTATGTTAATTTTAGAGCAATTTTTCAATGTCACTCGTTAATTTTTCCGGTTCGGTTGTTGGTGCGTATCTGTCGTATACTTCCCCATTCCGGTCAATAAGAAACTTGGTGAAATTCCATTTAATATTCTTTGAAAGTACACCTTTCTTCTCTTCTTTTAAATAAGAAAACAGTGGTTCTGTGTTATCACCGTTTACATCTATCTTTGCAAACATTGGAAAGGAGACACCATAATTCACTTGACAAAACTCTGTTGTTTCATCGATATTAGCGAATTCCTGGTTGTTAAATTGAGCACATGGAAAACCAAGGATGACAAAGCCTTTATCTTTATATTTTTCATATAGCTCTTGCAATCCTTCAAACTGAGGAGTAAGGCCGCACTTACTGGCAGTATTAACGATTAGGATTACTTTTCCTGCAAAATCTTTTAACTGTTCTGTATGACCATTTGTTTTTTTTACTTCAAAGTCATAAATAGTTTTCATTATTATTCCTCCAAACATCAAGTAGGTTTATTTTAGCCGACTTTATTATTTATAAGTAGGATTCTGCTTGTTCATTGAAAAGCATTGATTCGCTTAATTCTTTTCTTACCCTATTAATATGGTTACTCATTAATTGCCGCGCTTCATTCCCATTTCCTGATGCAATTGCTAAATAAATATCACGGTGCTCTTCCATAGTAGATTTTTCCCGTTTATTGTCTTCTGCAAACCGGTTTGACCTCGTTACTTTTATAGTATTTTTCATATGTTCAGTAAGGTTAGTCATGAGTTTGATAAATATAGAATGGTGTGACGCATAAACGATATGTAAGTGAAATTGAAAATCCGCGTGGATGCCGTCTTCGGGCGTGGATGCCGTTTCCATCGCTAAAAGCGAATGGCGGATATTGGCTATATCTGTTGATGTCGCTCTAGATGATGCCAAACCAGCACACTCCACTTCTAAAACTTTTCGTAAATCTAACATTTCATATATATTTGTCTTTGGATTAGCAGAAAGGATAGGTGCTTCAGAAGTTAAACAATCAACTGATCTAATGTATGTTCCACTACCTTGCCGAATCTCTAAGACACCTTTCATTTCTAAAATTTTCAATGCTTCTCTAATTGATGTTCTGCTAGAGGAAAAGAGAGTTGCAAGTACTCTTTCAGGGGGGAGGCGATCTCCTGATGATAGTTGTTGATTGATAATATATCCTTCTAATTGTTCTGTAATAATCATATGTATTTTTTTCTTTTGCGACATGATTTCCACTCCCTTTCATATCATCATACAAAAAAAGGGAAAATGCAGCAATTTTAAATTTTTAATTATTGATTTTTTTGAATTTTCTTGTACAATGAGAACATGTTAGACCAATTTTCTCAAAATTCAATAATTGGTCTGTACAATTTTGATTTGTAAGGAGAGAGACTAAACAATGAAAACAACAGAGGGCAGTCAAACGAATAATCAAGAATTAGTAAGCGCTTTATTGAGTTTTTTAACAGATGAACAAGTATCTATTAATGAAACCATTCTTGACTTACATAGTAAAGATGAATCCTATCATAAAGGTAGTCATCCTGATATTGTTGTTTATCCCAAAAATGCTAGTGAAGTAAGTCAAATTATACAAAAGGCGGGAGAATTCCAAACGCCCATTATTCCTTTCGGGGTTGGTTCGAGTTTAGAGGGACATGTCATTCCTTACAAAAAGGGAATAACGATGAATTTTACTGAAATGAATAGAATTTTAGAAGTTAAGGAAGAAGACTTTTTAGTAAAAGTTCAACCTGGTGTGACACGTTCGCAACTAAATAAAGAGTTAAAAAAATACGGTTTGTTTTTCCCTGTTGACCCAGGTGCTGATGCTACATTAGGCGGGATGGCAGCAACCAATGCAAGTGGAACCACTTCAGTTAAATATGGTGTAATGAGAGATCAAGTACTAGATTTAGAAGTGGTTTTAGCTAATGGGGAGATCATACATACCGGTAGTTTAGCCGCCAAATCTTCTTCTGGCTATCATTTAAATGGACTATTTGTCGGGTCAGAAGGGACTTTAGGCTGCTTTACTGAGTTGACGTTAAAAGTGTACGGTATTCCAGAATTCCAAATGGCTGGTAGAGCAACCTTTCCTACAATTGATGATGCAGTTGGTGCTGTAGTTGGTATCCTACAAGCTGGCATTCCGATTGGCAGAGTTGAATTGGTAGATGAAGCTTCAATTAATCAAGTGAATCTTTTTAGTGAGACTAATTACGAGATTAAGCCAACGCTATTTTTAGAATTTCATGGTAATGAAGCAGGGCTTCAACAAGATATAGAATTCATGAGAGAAATTGTAGCTGATTTCCATTGTCAAGATATAACATTTGAAACAGATACGGCTGCTCGTAACCTTTTATGGGATGCAAGACATAATTTAGCCTACGCTTATGTACACGGTTATCCAGGAAAGAAAATGATGGTAACAGACGTATGTGTACCGATCTCAGAATTAGCGGGTGCCGTTACTTATGCAAGAAAATGCCTAGATGAGATTAATTTAATTGGTGGCCTGACGGGACATGTAGGAGACGGAAACTTCCATTCGCTTGTGATGATTGATTTGAATAATGAAGAAGAAGTAAACAAAGCTAAACATTTCAATGAACAACTTGTCTTGTATGCTTTAGAAAAGGGTGGCACTTGTACTGGCGAACATGGTGTTGGGGTAGGAAAGATGAAATATCAAGAACAAGAGCATGGGAAGGCATTAGAAGTGATGAGGAACATTAAGAATGTCTTAGATCCAAATCACATCTTAAACCCAAATAAGGTTATTCCTTTTAATTCAGAGGGGGAGAGTTAATTGAAGATTCTGGAAACCGTTAGTAATCTCGCAGGAAAGTATTTTGCTTTTCTTGTTATTATTGCTGCAGTTGTGGCTTATCTCTATCCACCGTTATTCGTAGTCTTCGGTGGATATATCACCTTGTTACTTGGCGTAGTCATGTTCGGTATGGGTTTAACATTAAAACCGGTAGACTTTAAATTAGTATTTTCTCACCCACTCCCAGTTTTACTGGGCTTTGTAGCACAATTTACAATAATGCCTTTGACAGCTTTCGCTATTGCCTACCTTATGCAATTACCGGCAGAATTAGCAGCGGGATTAGTATTATTAGGGTCAGTCCCGGGTGGTACAGCATCTAATGTCATGGTGTATTTAGCAAAAGGAAATGTACCCTTATCGATAACAATGACATCGTTATCCACTTTGATTGCACCAATAGCTACACCGCTCATACTTTTAGCTCTAGCAGGTCAATGGATGCCCGTTGATGCGTGGAGTATGTTTGTATCAATTGTTCAAGTAATTATCGTTCCTATTATACTTGGTTTAGTAGTGAAGAGAATATTCCCGGTTATCGTAGAAAAAAGTATAAACGTTGTTCCACTTATTTCTGTTACAGCAATCATTATTATCGTTACCGCTGTTGTAGGAGGGAATGCTGAGAAAATTGCTTCTTCTGGGCTTTCTGTCTTTATTGCGGTGATGCTCCATAATGCAGCAGGTTTACTATTAGGATACATGGCTGGCGTGCTTTTCAAAATGGATGAAGGTACGAGAAGAGCGATTGCTATTGAGGTGGGCATGCAAAACTCAGGGTTAGGTGTTTCGTTAGCAACTGCTCACTTTGGTCCAGTTGCCGCTATTCCAAGTGCTTTAGGCGCTGTTTGGCATAATATATCGGGTCCTATTTTAGCTACGTACTGGTCAAAAAAACCAGCAAAAGAAAAAGAAGTAATCACTAAACAAACAAAGGTGATTTAACTTATATACCAATAATAAAAGAGCATCCTTTACGGATGCTCTTTTTACAAAACTTGTTTATTGTACAACAGCGATAATTCCTTGCTCATCGTCGAGTACGAGGTTTATACCTGCATATGGATCGCGATTAAGAAATTCATCTAACCATAATCTTAATGCTTCGATCATATTCGCTGTAATCAAGACTTGCTTGCGGCCGCCAACATGAGATTCGGCAGAGAAACCATAATCGTCATCATACATGAGCTCAATTTCGACTTCTTCTAGCTTCACTTGTTTTTTACGAGAAATGTACACACATAATGCATTGACAATATCTTGTTCAGGAATAATTAATTGTTCCATGGATTTGGTTCCTGTTTTTTCTTTTTATCTTTAATCA
Organism: Cytobacillus sp. OWB-43; assembly: GCF_034651445.1. NCBI lineage: Bacteria > Bacillati > Bacillota > Bacilli > Caryophanales > Bacillaceae > Cytobacillus > Cytobacillus sp. OWB-43. The sequence goes on from NZ_JAYEFF010000003.1 coordinate 441,359, forward strand.
TCGTAAAGATTTTACGAATAATCATAATGACAAAGACGATAGCTAAAACATTGACAAGTAAACCAAGAATACTACCTAACATACCCATATTTCCAAACAGGCCACCAAATAATAATCCCGCTAGTCCACCTAACATAAGTCCTTTCATTAATCCGCCAGAAAAGAAACCACCATTATTCTTTTGTTGTTGATTTGTTGCTGTGTTGTTTTTTTGTTGCTGATTATTTTGAACGTTCGATTGGTTATTATTGTTTGTCGTGCTTTTATTAAAGTTTACACCTTTTTTACCTGATTTATAAGATTTCGCCTCAACAGTTGAAACCTGGTCTTGGAAGATTGTTGTTCCTACTGGTGAAAAGACAAGTGCTGCAGTAAGTATAGCTGCAAAAATTTTCTTCATTATCTATAGTTCCCCCTAATAGTGTATTACTACTTATTATATCAAAATAGGTTAACAATTTGTAAGCAAAATTAGATTGTGCGTTTTTTGACATAAATGATTTAAACGGTTATTCATTGCAAAGATGAAAGAAGTTAGCTATAATTTTCGCGATATAGATAATTTTCAGAAAGGTTGTGTTTGCTTGAACAGATACTCACTTGCGTTTGCAATGGAGAAAGACCAACAAGATCAACTGGCAAAATATCGTAAGGAATTTTACCTGAGAGACGATTTAATATATCTAGATGGAAACTCTTTAGGGTTATTATCTAAAAGAGCTGAAAAATCACTAAATGAAGTAATTCAATCATGGAAGGAATACGCAATTGATGGTTGGACCGAGGGAGGGGCTCCGTGGTATTATATGGCCGAAACAATTGGGGAAAGCTTGGCCAAGCTCGTAGGAGCTAAGAAAGCAGAAGTTATCGCATCTAATTCTACGACAGTTAATTTGCATCAAATATTAGCTACCTTTTTCCAACCAAAAGAAGGTAAAAATAAGATTATCGCGGATGAGCTAAACTTTCCGTCTGATATTTATGCGATCAAAAGTCATCTTCGTATAAGAGGCTATTCAGAGGAACAATTTATTAGTATTCAAAGTAGAGATGGTCAATTTATTCGCGAAGAAGATATTATTGCAGCGATGAATGAAGAAATTGCACTCATTATTTTACCTAGTGTATTGTATCGAAGTGGACAAATTCTCCAAATGAAAAGGTTAGTCGAAGAAGCTCATAAAAGAGACATACTAATTGGCTTTGATTTATGTCATTCCATTGGAGCCATTCCCCATTCATTAACAGAATGGAATGTTGACTTTGCCTTTTGGTGCAATTATAAACATCTAAATGGTGGACCTGGTGCTGTAGGTGGTTTATATATCAATGAATGTCATCATGGAACAGCTCCTGGCTTAGCTGGCTGGTTTGGTTCTCATAAACAGAAGCAATTTGACATGGAACATGAGATGACTGTAGCAGATGACGCAAGTGCATATCAAATGGGCACGCCACAAATTTTAAGTATGGCACCATTATTGGGAGCGCTTTCTATGTTTGATGAAGTTGGGATTAATGCTATTAGGCAAAAGTCTTTGCAATTAACAGATTATATGATGGACTTAATTCACTATGAATTAAAACCTTTTGCCTTTCAACTATACAACCGCACGGATGAGAGTAGAGGGGCACATCTTTTACTTGGGCATAAAGAGGCTGCGAGAATTTGCAAAGCTTTAAAGGAGGAAGGTGTTATTCCTGATTTTCGCATGCCAGATGGAATCCGTTTAGCACCTGTGTCCTTATATAATTCGTTTGAAGATGTATGGCGTGCAATAAACATATTGAAGAAAATCATGGAAGAGGAAACATATAAAAAGTTCGAAAATATACGAGGAGTGATTGCCTGATGGGACATTGGATAGATATTTCTCAGCCACTGCACAATGGGATGGCACATTGGCCAGGAGATGAAGCTTTTTCTTTTAACTTATCTGCAACGAGAGAAGAGACTGGTTCGGTTAATATTGGTCAACTGTCTACAAGTATACATATCGGTACCCATGTAGATGCACCGTTTCATTTTATAGAAGATGGTAAAAAGACAAATGAATTAGATATTAATTTGTATATTGGTAGAGCTAAACTGATTGATTTATCAGGTGAAGAAAGAATCACAACCGCCTTATTAGACCAATTCCCATTACAGAATGTAAAGCGACTATTAATCAAAACGAGTAGTGAGCCTAAGCCAAAGCATTTTCCAACAAGGGTCCCTGTCATCAGTGAAGATGTCCCGTTATATTTAAAAAAATGTGGGGTGGAACTGATTGGTGTTGATTTTCCGTCAGTGGATGAATTGGATAGTAAAGCATTACCTATTCACCATAAGCTCCATCAACATAATATTCATATACTAGAAAATATCGTTGTTCATGATATTGTACAGGGAGACTATGAACTGATTGCTCTTCCACTAAGAATTGAAGGCGGGGATGGCAGTCCAGTAAGAGCAGTAATAAGAAAATTAGAAGGAGGGGGTGCATGATGACAAATAAACAGGGGCAGCCCCCGTTTGAGAATGAAAATGGGATACATACCGCATTCGATGAGAATATGACATATGGTGAATACTTGCAACTAGATCAAGTACTGGGCGCGCAAAAAAGGTTGTCTGGTCACCATGATGAGATGTTGTTTATTATTATTCATCAAGTATCTGAATTATGGATGAAACTTATCTTACATGAAATTCAATCAAGTATTGCAGCCATTGAAGCTGATGACTTGTCGACAGCACAAAAATGCTTATCTAGGGTAACGAAAACACAATCTCAAATTATACAGGCTTGGGACGTTCTATCTACTCTCACACCATCTGAGTATATCGCGTTTCGACCTTTCCTCGGCCAAGCTTCAGGCTTTCAATCTTATCAATATCGTATGATAGAATTCGCACTAGGGTATAAAACACCGCATGTGCTAAAAATCTATCAAAAAGATGCTGACTTGAAAGAAGAGTTGTTGAAATCATATGCAGCAAAAAGTCTCTATGATGTCAGTATCCATTGTTTACAGCGTAATGGATTAACAATTGATGAGACGATACTTTGTAGAGATGTAGAAGATACTTATGAATATAATGAATCGGTTAAAGAAGCATGGAAATCGGTGTATTTAAATAACGAGAAGTATTGGGAGCTCTATGAATTAGCAGAGAAACTAGTAGATATTGAGGATTCGTTTCAACAATGGAGATTTAGGCATATGAAAACAGTAGAGAGAATAATAGGCTTCAAGAAAGGTACAGGTGGCTCATCTGGCGTCGGTTATCTAAAGAAAGTCATTGATCAACAGTTCTTCCCTGAGTTATGGATGATTAGAACAGAATTATAAATGAATAAATAGTAATAGTCCAAAAAGCCCTCTATATCATTTGAAGACAGGGGCTTTTTTCTACTTTTATAGCAAATTGTTACGTAAACGAATGATAAGATAGGAATAATAAATCATTAGGTAAAAAGTAGTGGTTTGTTACAGGTTTTGATTTTTATACTTAAATTTCTGAATATTTAGGTATTTACTCTCTTGTCATATTTTCCTAATATTACTATATTTATTCTTAATTGAAGAACAATTGAAACGAGAAGGGAGGAGGAAGTATTCGAAAGGTCATTTCGGTCATTGGTAATAGTTTATTTGTCCTTCTCATTTTATTAGGTGTTCTTTCTTTATACACGCTAATCACTAGTGACCAAAATCAAGAAAAGCCACCATCTCTATTTGGGAGAAGTCTTCTTATTGTATTAACAGGAAGCATGGAGCCGAGTATCTCACCAGGTGATGTTGTTGTGGTTAAACAATCTACGTTTAATCAAATCAACGAAAATGATGTGATTACATACCGAAATGGGGCAGACTTTGTCACTCACAGAGTAACTGAAGTAGCTAAGGATGAATCTGGCTCATTTTTTAAGACGAAAGGCGATGCAAATAATACTGAGGATGAGACGAAGATACGGTCTGAACATCTAACAGGTAAAGTAGAATGGGTGTTGCCGAAAGTAGGCTCTATTGCTGAATTCTTGATCAGTCCAATTGGTTTAAGTTTGATGTTTTTCATTGTTCTTGCCATTATTTTTTCAGACAAGCTATTTAAAAGGAACAAAAAAATCATAAATGAATTTGAGGGGGAGAAGAGTTGAAAACAAAATTATCGTTAAGTTCATTGGCATTATTATTAATTGCTACAGCTATTTTTGGGACAGTTGCTTATTTTTCTAAAAGCTTTACGAGTACAGGAAACACAGTTCAAGCTGCAAAATTTAATGTGAACGCAGTGAATGAAAGCGGTGAGACAATTGGGGATGGACAATTCTCCTTAGGTGAGAATTTTTACCCAGGGATGGATCCTGTCAAAGTTTATGCTTTTGAAATTCAAAAAAATGATACGAAGGTGCCCGTTGAGTATCAAGTAGATTTAATTCCATCGGGTAAATTATTCCCTGCCAATGGCAATTCGCCAATTGTTTTGTCATTAGAAAGAAAAGTGAATGGGGAGTGGAAGGAAATCGATCATACTTCAACATTTAAACCGACAGTGGATAACGAGCAATTTCGTATTTTCGCAAGGTGGCCACATGGTGATAATGATATTAACTTCCAAGGGAAAACAGGAAATTTAAAACTGAAAGTTGTCGCTACTCAAGTAGATGAAGAGGAAGGACCTCCGTATTATACTGGTTCAATCGCTTTTAAGGCAACACCTTCAGGGGATATCAGAACAACAGCAAATAAAGAAGTGAATTTTTATAAAAATGACCAAGGTAATAAGGTCATTGAAGTGAAAATGGGAGAAGGTAATGGGGACTTCGAGAAAAAGGTCGGTAATTTTACAATAACAGAATCACAAGAGGGTGGCAATACATGGTATAAAGTCGTGACAGATCATGAATATTACGCTGGACCAAAAGTTTGGAAATTAACAGCGGATCGTGTCAATACTTCTCAGGCTGGTGTAATCGATTTTAGAAAAGATACGAATGTTTACCTAACTATTGAATCGCAACAGTTATACAAATGGTTTACTTCAAACTAATACTGAAGGCAGGATAACCAGGGTTACTGTAGAATAGTTAGTTGAGAGAGTAAGAAAGGGGCAAGTTGTTTGTTATTATATGAATCAATATATATCTTCTTTTCAGCCTAATCTAACGAGAAAAGGGGTTAAAGAATGATATATACGAGTAATCTACAAGATATAACGATAGACATGCTATCAGGTTTTTTTGTGGGATGGGGGAATTATCCGCAACCGAAAACGCATCTATACCTAATGCACAATAGCTATAAAGCGATTGTGGCCATTGATGAAACGAACGATAGAGTCGTAGGCTTTATTACAGCTATCAGTGATGGTGTGATCTCGGCATACATTCCGCTGCTAGAAGTACGACCAGACTATCAACAGCAAGGTATTGGAGAAACACTTGTAAAGAGGATGCTACAGGAACTGAGCGATATTTATATGATTGACTTATCTTGTGATGATGATTTAGTTCCGTACTATGAAAGATTCGCCATGACGAAGGGAAATAGCATGATTATACGCAATTATGAGAGGCAGTCTGGGAGAAATATTAATAAAACGATATAAAGAAGTTCTTGCATTAAAACGGGCAAATGCTATTTCAATAGCTTTGTTCGTTTTTTTTTTGTATTGGCAAAAGAATGAAATGGAAGGAGTTTACATTAATGATTATGAACACAACAAGTAGAATATTAGTTGAAAAGTTAATGGTTTCCTGCTTTTTAATTTGCACTGGCGAGTTGTCTTTATTTTCCGAAGGACTTCCAGTATGCTTATGTTGAGAGCAACTGTGAGGAGGATACATATGAAGAAAATCTATAGTGATATTATTCAATTTAGAGGCAATCATTATGATTATGGTTTCTTGCAAGGGGAGTTATTAAAGGACTCATTGTCCGTGAAAAATAGAGAAGACCAGTGGAAGGTAAGGAAGCCACGCTTTACTATCAATGTAGAAGAGGCAAAGTCGATGATTACACACTTTGCTCCAGGTGTTTGGGATGAACTAATGGGTTTACAAGAGGCATTAGAATGGCCAATAGAGCGGGTATTACAAGAATACGGTGGCTATCGCGTGAATCATCATAAATCAGGCTGTTCTATATATATAGGTGAGGATTATTTAATCCGCAATTATGATTATCATCCCAAAACATATGAAGGGCGATATACACTATTCCAACCGACTGATGGAATGGGCTATAGTATGATTGGTCCATCGCAACGAGTAACAGGGCGAATGGATGGTATGAATGAGTGTGGTTTAGCAATGGGCTATAACTTTATGAATAGAAGAAGACCAGGTGATGGTTTTATTTGTTGTATGATTGGCAGACTTATTTTAGAGTCATGTCAAGATGTTGAAGAAGCAGTTGCGATGTTAAAAGAAATTCCTCATCGTCATTCCTTTACTTATGTTGTTCATGATAAGAAGGGAAGAAGTGCGGCAGTGGAAACCACCCCAAGAGAAGTGACAGTGCGTGAAACTCTATCCTGTACAAACCATTTTGAGAAACTCTTATCAGAAAACCGTCATCAATTAGCAGATTCAAAGCGTCGTTTAGCTGTTATGGAAGAAAATCGCGCAGCAATGAGTAGTCCAGAGCAAGCTTTTCAATTGATGAATGGTATAGGTAAAGGTGTATTTTCTGATTTGTATGGAAGCTGGGCGGGGACTATTCATACATCTGTATATTTTCCGCGTAGCCTAAAAGTATGGATGGCATTGGGAGGAAATCAACAACCTTATGAGATTGACTTTGCTTCTTGGCTATTAGGAAAAGAGTTATCAATCGAGAGAATGACTGGTAAAGTGGACACGGATATTCCTTTTCTTCACATGGATGAAGGGGCGAATTGGTTTAAGTGAAATGATAAAAAAAGAAAAAGCCAGTTGTGCAAATGAAGAAATGCTCAAAACTGGCTTTAGGGTGGCCTGTTATGGTACTGATTTTGATTATAATTCTCTTCTCATCGCCTTAAGAACATCCACTTTTGTTGCTCTCTTTGCAGGGCGGAGACCTGAGAATACGGTAACGAGTAAACAAATACCGACACTAATAAGGGTCAGTGACCAAGGGATATATGACAATAATAGTCCTTCTGGAGCTGCCTCATCAAATGCTGTTTGAATAATAAATGGTACAGATAAATTGACTAGGAAGCTGACACCATAAGCAACAATCGTCCCAAAGATGGCGCCTAATAAGCCGATATAAGTACTCTCTAATAAAAAGATATTTTTAATTGTACGTGGATGTGCACCAATCGCTTTCATAATTCCGATATCCGGTGCCCTTTCCGTTACAGCCATTGTCATCGTATTGTATATACCAATAGATGCAATAATCAATGCAATCGTACCAATAAAGATAAGGCCGATTTTCATAATAAGGAAGATGACATTCATTTGTTTCATTTCATTGGCAATCGAATAAATCATATAGCCTTTATCTTCAAGAGTCTTGTTAATTCCTTCTACTTCTTGAACGTTATTTGCGTATACTTTTACATAATCATAGACGTCTTCCGATTGTTTGGCGTCAAGTTCGCCGCCTTCGTACATTTCAGTGGCACCGCGCATAACGCCAGTGAATTGTTCAACTTCTTGTAAGATTTCTTCGGAAATAAAGACATGTGCTTCATATGCCCAATCGCGAGCAGGCTTTTCAGCGATTCCTACAATTTTAACAGAAATGGTTTTCTTCGTTTCTTTCCCATCTGTTAATTTAATGACTTCCATGTCCATTTCTTTATTTAGCAAGTCATCAGTATAGACATAGTCCTCGTTGATATTTCCTTCATCATCGTACAATTTCTCAGGGTTAGCACCGTTTTTAATTAAGCTGTCAGTAAAGTGATAACCGACAACAACTTCATTCTCCCCCTCAGGTAAGCGCCCAGAGGCGAGCTTGAAGTCTGCTTTAATCTCTGATGGAAAGTGTGTGACGATGGCATTCGTATTAGATGTATAGTCATCTAGTTGGAAGAAAGGCATCTGCGCCAATTCATTCCTGCGGGTAACGGCTTCCACTCCGTCCATTTCTTCAAAATAAGTAATATCTTCATTTGTTAGTCCTTGTGAATCTTCTTTCCCGTATATCTCCACTTGGGTAACCAATTGGTTTTGCATCATATCAGAAATAATCGATTTATGAAGTCCGAAGCCGACAGAGGCAAGTACAATTAAGAATGCAACACCAATCGCAGTAGCAAGTACTGTCATAAATAACCTAGATTTATTTTTCTTTAAATTTTGTCTAACGAACTTAAACTGATCTTTAAATGTCATTTCCCTACTTCCTCCAATACATGACCGTCAACAATTTCTATTGTGCGATGACCGAACTCGGCAACCTCTTCATCATGAGTAATGATAAGAAAAGTAATCCCTAATTCTTCATTTAATTGTTTAATGAAAGCGAGTAAGCTTTTCTCGGTGTCACTATCTAGGCTACCCGTTGGTTCATCAGCAAGAATAAGAGGTGGATTCACTACAAGTGCACGAGCAATACTGACCCGTTGTTGTTGTCCGCCTGATAATTCGCTTGGGTAATGGTCCTTGAACTCTGCTAGTCCAACACGCTCAAGTGTCTCTAACGTTTTTTGTTTACGTTCCTTTTCATTCATCCCTTTAAAAGTTAACGGCAATTCAACATTTTGGAATGCTGTCATACTTGGAATCAATTGAAAGTTTTGAAAGATAAAACCGATATGCTGAAGTCTAAAGGAGGCAAACTCTCCTTCAGAAAGCTCCGTCACAGTTTGATTATTAATCTTAACTTCACCATCCGTTGGTTTAATAAATCCGCTAATAATATTTAGTAAAGTTGATTTTCCAGATCCGCTTTTACCTACAATGGATACAATTTCTCCTTTGTTAATTTGGAATGATACATCCTTCAGAACAGGTATGACCGTTTTCTTCTCTTTTTTACCTATTTCAAAAGAATGATAAATCTTATTTACCTCAATCATGCATTTTCCCACCTTTTCTTTTGAATACAACTTAATAGACGTAAGTGAAATGAAGTATCCCTACATATTTATCAAAAAAATCTTTTTTAAATGCAAAAGTCATTCAATTGTTGATAGAGATTGAGTTGAAGTAGTGATGTTGTGATAAACTATTATCATTGAGAAAAAGTTGAGGTGTACGTAATGGAAACGGTGTTGATCGTCGGTGGTGGCATAAATGGTCTGTCAGCTGCCCATGAACTACAAAAATGGAAAAACGCAAACAATCGCGACATTCGCATTATATTAACAGAAGCACAAAATCATCTAGGTGGAAAAATTAAAACCGTTGAAGCGGATGGATTTATGATGGAAACGGGCGCTGATTCTATTGTCTCAAGGAAAGTAATGGGTAGAGAAATCTTTTCAGAACTGAATTTAAGTGATGAGGTCGTTTATAACGGGACAGGTCGCTCTTATTTATTTACCGATGGCGAGATAAAGCCCATCCCAGTTGATGCTGTATTTGGTATACCGACAAGTATCGAGTCATTGGCTAAAACTACATTAGTCTCTGCTGAAGGTAAAGTTCGAGCATTAAAAGACGTTTATCACCATAAGAATCCATTTACAGTTGAAGATAGTATTGGTGACTTTCTTACCTATTATTTTGGCGAGGAATTAGTAGAGAAGCAGATTGCTCCAGTATTATCGGGTGTTTATTCTGGAAAACTACAAGATTTGACGATTTCATCTACCTTACCAGCTGTTTTCGAATATAAAAAGAAATACGGAAGCATTATCATGGGGTTCAATGATCATAAGGAGAAATATCAGAGTAGCGGTGAAAGGAAGTTCCTCTCTTTCAAAAATGGTCTTTCAACAATTATTGACGCATATGAAAAATCTCTTGGGGCAGTGGAAATCAAAAAAGGATACGAGGCACAATCAATACAAAAAGTGAAGCAACATTATAAGGTGAGTTTTTCAAATGGTGAAGTGATGAAAGCAGATCATATTGTCTTGAGCACTCCACATCAAGTTGCGCAACAATTACTTGATGACGCAGCATTGAATCAGTATTTTTCTAACATGAAAAACAGCTCACTCATTAGTGTTTACATAGGATTCGATGTTCCTGATGCGGTCTTACCCAAAGATGGAACTGGCTTTATTACATCAAGCAATAATGAGCTACACTGTAATGCTTGTACATGGACGAGTAGAAAATGGAAACATACGTCTAAAAGTGGGAATCTGCTTGTCCGTCTCTTCTACAAAAGTAGCCACCCTTCATTCGCTAGCGTGAAGGATATGGAAGATACAGGATTACTTGATCTTGCAAGAGAAGATTTACAGAAAAGCTTAAAACTAACAGCTGAACCCATTGTATGGGAAATAACAAAATGGAATGAATTAATGCCTACTTATACACTGGACCACCCGCATTTAATCAAAGGAATTGAACAAACGCTTATAGAAAAATATCCTGGCGTGTATATAGCAGGAAGTTCTTACTATGGTTCAGGGATTCCGGATTGTATGGAGAATGGTATTGAAGTGGCTAGAAGAATAACAGCTACATTGTGAAGAACTAAAAAAACAAGAGGGGGGAGGTTATTCCTCCTTCTTGTTATTTAGTTCTTCCATTTTTTCTTTCTTTTTCTTTTTTAAGCGTTTTTTCTCTTCTTCCATTTTACTCTCAATCCAACGTTTTTCATCTTTTAGTTCTTGTTTGATTAATTGTTTTTGTAACCTTCTTGACATTAGTTTATCTTTGGTTGCGCCTGAAAGCTCTAGTTCTCTTTTTACTTGCTGCAGTTCTTTGATTAAAGATATCGTCATGAGGATCATTACGAACGAAAATGGGAAGGCAGCAATAATCATTGTATTTTGTAGTGCTTGTAGGCCACCAGAATAGAGCAATACAGTGGCGATGGCTGATAGTAAGACACCCCATATGAGTTTATTACGATTCGTCGGATTTAACACACCTTTAACTGATTGCATCCCCAACACAACAGTAGCGGAGTCACCTGATGTAATAAAGAAAATAGCAATCAAGATAAGAGAGAGGACAGAGGTAATAAAACTAATCGGCATCTCTGCTAATGTTCCAAATAGCATTTGCTCTGTAGTCATTGAAGCCAAATCAGCTATCCCTGTCATTTGCATATCGATAGCAGTACCTCCTAAGAAAGCGAACCAAATAAATGTAACAATGGTAGGTACAAGCAATACTCCAATAGTAAATTCACGTATGGTCCTTCCTCTAGATACTCTTGCTATAAATGTGCCGACATACGGTGACCATGCCATCCACCATGCCCAATAAAAAATCGTCCAATTGTTAATCCACTCTCTGCTTTGCTCATTATTGGGTGTTAATCTAAAACTCATCTCTGGCAGTCGTTGTATATATTTTCCAATCGTGTCTGTGAACAAATTTAAGGAATAAACAGTTGAACCAAAAACAATAAAAAAGAGTAGGAGTACGAGCGCAAGTATCATATTGACATTGGATAAGAGTTTGATACCTTTATCAATCCCAGTGGTGGCTGAGATTAAGAAAATGACTGTAATAATGATAATAATCACTAATTGAATGAGAAAAGAATTAGGGATATTCCAAATGTAAGAGATCCCGCCATTAATTTGACTAGCACCAAAACCAAGAGTAGTGGCGATTCCCGCAACAGTGGCAATAATACCGATAATATCTATTAGTTTTCCTAACGGACCATCGGTATTTTTCATAATAGGAGATAGTGTAGAGCTAATTGAACCATCTCCCCCTCGACGAAAATTGAAAAATGCAAGACAAAGAGCAATAATGACGTATATACTCCAACCATGAATACCCCAATGAAAATAGACATACCTTAAAGCATCCATTGCTGCTTGATCGGTACCCGTTTGCCCTGTAGGAGAGTCAATTGCGAAATGAGAAATCGGTTCTGCTGTTCCCCAGAAAAGGAGTCCTGTACCCATCCCGGCACTAAATAAAAGGGCAAACCAAGTAGGATAACTATATTCTGGTTTTTCATCTGACTTCCCCAGTTTTAATTTCCCATAAGGGCTAACAATTAAAAATAAGCAAACACAGACAAAAACCGTGACTATGATTAAATAATACCAGCCAAAAGTAGAGGTGATGGCTGACTGAATAGCAGCTGTATAGTTTTCCATCACTTTTGGAGCGAATGCACCGATAAAAATTAAAACGAGTAAAATACCAACTGACCAATAAAAGACGGCCCCGAATTTCTGATGTTTAGTTTCATTATTCACTGTCATATACCACCTTTTTTATTGTCAAAGCGTAACTCCGGATGATTAAATGGAAGATCCCTACTGTAATTCTTTTACCTTTTCTAGTGTTTCGAATTAATATAAATATTATGTACACTTATCATGTGAAAAATGGTAAGGAATACTGCAGTGATAGGAAGTGTTTGTTCTTTTATGCGACCGTAGTTAACCTATCCAAACAGAGCAATAAATGACAGGAGTAAATAAATGATTCGGTATACAATCGAACCGAAGGAGAAGAGACTATGAGTTGGGTAACAGATATACAAAAAGCGTTGGATTATATTGAAGCAAACCTGTTGAAAAAATTAAACAGTGAGGAGGTAGCAAAACAAGCGAATACGTCTCCTTTTCACTTTCAACGAACGTTTGCCATTTTAACGGATATGACGCTAGGGGAATATATAAGACGACGAAGATTAACGGGTGCAGCTATTGAGCTTGGTAATAATGATGAGAAAATTATTGATATTGCCCTAAAATATGGCTATGAAACCCCAGAAGCATTTACTAAGGCATTCAAGAAGCAACATCATATCTCACCATCAGAAGTAAAGAAATACCGTGGAAAGTTGAAATTATATCAGCCCTTAAAAATACATGTAACATTAGAAGGAGCGGAACCAATGAATCATACAATAATTTCAAAAGATAGCTTTCAAGTAGTAGGCATAAGAAAGAATTATTCCCTTGAAAACGATGCAAACCTAACAGAAATTCCAAAGTTATGGAATCAAGTGAATCAAGATGGGACTTGTGATCGCTTACTTTCATTAAATAATGGCTCAATAAAAGGTGTGCTTGGGGTTTGCGTGGATCATATAAATCATAGGGAAATTGACTATTGGATTGCTGTCAATCATAATGGGCATTCTACTAGTTTTGAAACAATAACGATACCAGCCTCAACTTGGGCCGTATTTCAAGTGCATGGAGAGATGCCTAAAGCAATCCAACACACGTGGAAACAAATATTCTCAGAATGGTTTCCAACGAGCGGTTATAGACATGCGGGAACAGCTGAGTTAGAGGTATATCCTGAAGATGGTTCCAACCGTAGCAATTTTTACTCAGAAATTTGGATTCCTGTAATCAAAGAGTAGTAAGTAAAAAAAGCTGGGTTGTAATTATGAACCCAGCTAAATGATTTAAGAGATTTGCTTGAGGTTTGTGGTTTCCTGCACAAAAACATTTCTTCCAGCCCCGATCCCACATAAAGTAAAAAGAACGGCAATAGTAATAAGGGCAAAAAATGCTGTATGCCATTGGTGAAAAAGGTCATAAAGAAGTCCAAGTAAGAAAGGACCACATGCTGCCAATAAATAACCAAAAGATTGGGCCATGCCAGAAAGAGAGGCAGCCTGTTCACTGTTCATAGATCGTAGACTCATTAATGCTAATGAATGACTTATCGCAGCTCCTAAAGAAAGACCAATGAGGATAATACTTAGAAATGTGATCACCATATTTGAAGTGAGAAATAACCCGCATAAACCTGTAATAAGGGTTGTACCAATCCCTAACCCAATCCATTTTTGATGTGATAATCTTTCTCCTAAAATAGGAATAAAAAAACTCGCTGGTAAACCCGAGATTTGCATGATAGTTAGCATCCAACCACCCATTTCTAACGTGAAACCTTTTATTATCAATATCTCTGGTAACCATGTGGAAAAACCAAAATAGATAAACGATTGCAACCCCATAAAACCGGTGATTTGCCATGCTATTCCCGACCTAAACAATGTAGAGAATGAAAGGAGAGGAACAGGGTTTTTTTTAGGTGTCTTTTTAATAAATGGTATCCATAGAAGACAAGCAAGTAAAACAGGGATTACCCAAATTAGTAGACTGGTTTTCCATGCAATCCCATTGCTAGAAAGTGTTCCACTAATACCTGGTGCAAAGCCAGCAAATACCCCCATTGCTAACGTATATATGCCAGTAATTAGCCCTATTTTTAATGGGAATTGTGCTTTAACAAGACTTGGGAGTAACACGTTACAAATACCTATCCCTAACCCGATCATGAAGGTACCAAGAAATAGTATGAAAATAAAATTAGTAGAGCGCATGAAGACACCTAGACCTATCAGTGTTAGACCGCAGAAAAGCACCCTCTCAATTCCCCATTTTTTTGCAAAAAAAGGAGCAAAGGGGGAGATAGCTGAAAAGGCTAATAAAGGGAGCGTGGTTAGTAAACTCACTGTACTCGTATTAAACTGCAATTCATGTTGTATGTCACCAATAATGGGGCCAACTGAAGTAATCGCAGGGCGTAAATTGAATGCAATTGTGATAATCCCTATAAAAATAAGTATATTCCTACCTTGATCGCTTCTATCTGTCATAATTAACGCCTCTTTTCAAGTAATCCAAGACGCGTTAATTATAATGAATTTTCTGATATTTGTATAGGGCAACGAAATGTTTATCTATTATTTCTTTGTCTTAGGTGGTAATTGGAGGCTTCGTAACAATTGGGTCTCTATACTATTCTGAACAGTATGCTCGATGAAGAAATCACTAATCATTTTCTTATACTTCTCGTCTTCAAACATTTTTTTATTTTGCAATTCCATCTCGGCGAGTCCTTCATATATGGCAATGAGGCAATAGGTATGGTCATTACCGGAAATAGGGCAGAGAATTTCAACCTCGTGACTGTAGTTTTCGTTGCGAAAGCTTTTGATATTAGCGAGATTTTGTATGCCTTCTTGAAAGTTTTCTTGTTTTAGTTGAAATGATTGATATACATAAATACTCATAATGAACATTCCCCAATCTTCTTTTATCAATTTAAACTTCACTCATTTTTGGTCGATATAGAATGATATAGGAGTATTTTGACATTAATATATCACGATTATTCATTTTCTTCTTAGAAACTTAAGCAACGTTAGAGAGTTATGTAGCTTTTGCTCTATTTTTTATCGAAATATCTTTATAAGTAAAGGAAAGTCGACTTTTGCTCAATTGAAGAATTTATGCTTTATGTAAGTGTAAATCGAGTTTGTGCAGCTAACATTGTAGAATGCATAATTGATGACTGAGCAAATCAAATTTGCGCAGCGATCTTTCCGATTTTTACACATGATGACCGACAAATTGAATATGAGAAGTTAACTATCTGAAATCGCTCTGATTGGTATGAGGAAACAGTTGCTACTCACTATTTGTTTATGAAGGAAGAGTTAGGAAGGCAATAAAAAAGCACCTGATGACATCAGGTGCTTTTCCCATGATGGTTATTTCTTAAATACCTTATTTACAAGTTCGTTCATTGACATGTCACTATTTACTTCAAAAGTCCCTGGACGTAGATCATTTTCTAGACCCTTTTTCTCTACGGCATCAAAGAAGTCTTTACCATTTTTAATGATTTTTGCAGACTCAAGTGCATTACCGACGTCGATACTAGTCATACCAGAGGTAACTGTGAGCATCGTACGGTAAACAGCTTTTTCATTTTCATTTTCTTTTGCATCGTTAAGTTGCTTTTTTAGCTTTTCATTTTCTTCTTTAACAGAAGCGATATCTTTCATATCTTTATTAATATTGTTCCATTCTTCTTCACTATGAATAATAAATCCTTGAGATTGTAAGGCTTCTTCCATCTCTTCAGTACTAAGTTCTTCTTTGGTTGCTTCTGCGGGTTGATCGACTTCTTCTGTTGCTTTTGGCTCGGCAGCTTCTGTTTGTTTGCTTTCGGCCGGACTAAGGAAATAAGTAATCCCGAGAATGACTGCTGCGACAATTAAACCACCAGCAAAGCTGCGCATCGTTTTCTCACTCATTGAGCTACTTTACTCCTTTCCGTACTACGTTTTTCGTATGGAGCTAGTAGGTTATTCACTTCTTGTAATGACATCTTTAGTTTTTGAGCGATGCTTTCGTTGGAGTATCCTCTTCTATGTAGGTCAATCATTTCACGTAGAAGTAATCTATGATCCGATTGTACTTCAGATGTACCTGCTTCTACCGCTGTTATCTCAGCATCTATTTCCATGAATTTTACTTTTTGCTGTAGTTGGTGAATTTCATCCATTAAGGAAAAAGAAACCTGGTCAATATGTTGTTCTTGTTCTGATTTCGATTGTTTACCCTTAACAAATGATAAAATGAGCAACACAACAGCTGCACCAAGTAAAATGGCTAATACCCATTCCATCTTATAATTCCTCCTTATATGAAACTATTATCCTGTGATTTTATAATTATACCTTCCTTTTTGTCGAAATACGATTATTTATGTCAAAAATGCCACTAAAGTCATATTTTTGTAACATAAAAACACAGGTTGCATGCTCCTATTATAGTATAAGAGAATGGGGTCTAAATTCAAGCAATGTACAATGAGTGTGTTTTTTTTTGCAAAAGGTTTGCGTCTTTATGAAAGAAAAGGTTAAAATGCAATAAATAGTTTGAAGGAGTGCAACATGAATACATTATTTAATAATCAAGCAAAAGTTTATAAAGAGAAAAATAAAAACAGGGGTCGCTTGCTCATCAAATGCCCTGATCAACCAGGGATTGTCGCCCACATTTCGAAGTTTTTATTTCAACACCAAGCTAATATTATCGAATCCAGTCAATATTCCACTGATCATGAAGGTGGCAACTTTTTTATGCGCATTGAATTTGAGTGTCCTGAACTTCCACAAAAATTTGGACAAATGAAAGAGTCATTTATAAATGTTGCTCAAGATTTTGAAATGGAATGGAAGTTACAACAAAATAGTGAATTAAAAAGAACGGCAATCTTTGTTTCAAAGCAGCTCCATTGTTTAAGAGAGATACTATTAGAATGGCAGAATGGCGACATGATGATGGAAATTCCATTAGTTATCAGTAACCATCTAGAGGCAAAAGAAATTGTTGAGTCATTAGGAATTCCTTTTTACCATATCCCTGCTTCGAAAGAAAATCGTGAAGAAGTGGAAACAAAGCAGCTACAATTACTTGAAGAGTATAATATAGATGTTGTCATTCTCGCTCGTTATATGCAAATTTTGACATCTCGATTTGTTTCTGCTCAAGCTAATAAAATCATTAATATTCATCATTCGTTTCTACCGGCATTTGTTGGTGCGAAACCATATGATCGTGCCTATGCTCGCGGAGTGAAGATTATCGGTGCAACTTCACATTATGTAACCAATGATTTAGATGAGGGGCCGATTATCGAGCAAGATATAAGTCGAGTTGATCATAGGGATGAAGTAGAGGACTTGAAGAGAAAAGGAGCCTCAATCGAACGCAGTGTTCTAGCGAGAGCAGTAAAGTGGCATCTTGAAGATCGCGTGATTGTATATGGTAATAAAACCGTTGTTTTTTAAAAATAAATCGTAATACCTAAATCGGGGAGTTTTCCTCGATTTTTTTATTCTAATAAAACGATGAAAGCGTTTTATTGTTCAAAAAGAATTATTAAAGTAAGTAAATATCCTTATCTTTGCGGAGTTTTAATTGTTAGATTTCCTTACATCATAATTGACAGCTTGTATAAATTGTTTTTCAATATAACTATCATAAAAAAACAGAAAATTATAAATTTTAGGAGGATGATGATGGAGGAGGCAATAAAAATAGCAAGCCATCCAGTTGTGTGGATTATCTCACTTACAGTCATTGGTGTAGTCATTTTCCAAGGAATTAAATTTATTCAAATGGCAAAGAAAACAAGTGAAAGTGTAGGTCTAAGTAAGCAAGATGTTAACAGCGCTTTAAAAGTTGGGATGATTAACGCAATAGGTCCTTCATTTGGGATTGTGGTTGTAGCTGTATCTTTAATTACTTTACTAGGTGACCCTTTAACATTAATGAGAATAGGCATTATAGGTTCTGCTGCTACTGAATCGATGGGCGCTAATTTGGCTGCAACCGCTTATGGAACAGAACTTGGATCTGAAAGTTTTACTGCAGAAGCGTTTGCAACTGTCGCATGGGTTTTATGTATTGGTGGATGTGGTTGGCTACTCTTTGTCTTCTTATTTACTAAATCATTAGCAAAGATTGAAAGGAAAGTATCAAATAAACAACAAGCAGATGGCAAACTCCCCATTATGATGATTGTGTCAAGTGCTGCTATGCTTGCGGTTTTTGGTAACTTTGTTGCAGGTGAAATATTCAAAGGGGTGGAAACAGCTATTGTTGCTTTAACAGCGGCTGCTGCGATGCTAATCGTGAGTTTTATTGCAAATAAAAGTCATCAACTCAAATTTTTACATGAATGGTCATTAGGTGTATCGATTATTGTTGGTTTAACAGTTAGTTATTTTGTCCTTTAAGGAGGGAAAAGTATGGCGGTTTCCGAAAGTAATATAGCAGCTAAAAAAAATGAGGTGATTCATTCATATGAAATGTATACTTTTCATCAAAAATCACATTTCTGGGGACGCCTAACTATTGGGTTGGTCATTGTATTGACTATCTCACTTCCTCTATATCTATCCTTTGTATTAGGTATACATCCCGGTTGGCAACCAATTATTACTGGGTTGATAGCTTATGCTGCCGCCATCGGGTATGCCTGGTTTATGGAGCCAATATCATATTATCCAACTTTAGGGATATCTGGTACCTATCAAGCCTTTTTAACAGGAAATATTGCTAATATGTGCTTGCCTTCTGCTGCGGCAGCTCAAAATGCTGTTGGTGCTGAACCTGGAACGAAAAAAGGTGAAATTGTTGCGGCTCTTGCAATAGGAGCAACATCATTAATGAATATGGCCATATTAATTTTCATTATTGTTTCTGGATCTTATCTCGTATCAATTATTCCGGAATCGATTCAAGGAACATTTATATATATTGTTCCTGCTATTTTTGGAGGTATATTTGCGCAGTTTGCCCTTAAGAAGCCGTTATACGGAGGTATTGCATTATCAGTAGGATTATTTTTAAATCTAATACCTATTCCCACTTTTTTTAAAGGAATTATCTGTATCATCTTAACTATCATCATTTGTATATCATTAGAGAAAAGAAAGTAATTATAAAGGAGGAATTTATAATGATCAAAGAAGAACTTATAGATTGGATAAAAAATAAAGAAGAATTTTTTTCAGATATGGCAAAAGATATATGGAATCATCCACAAGTTGCTTATGAGGAAGAATACGCATCGAATTTACAAAAACAAGTCTTACAAGAAGCAGGGTTTGACATTCGAGAAAACGTAGGAGGAGCACAAACAGCATTCGTTGCCGAATATGGAAGCGGGAAGCCTGTTATTGGAATATTAGGAGAATTTGATGCCTTACCAGGACTTTCACAAGCGGTATCTACAAACAGGGAAGAGATTATTAGTGGTGGACCTGGACATGGATGTGGACATAATTTGTTAGGAACCGCTGGTGTGGAAGCTGTTATCGCGATGAGCGAAGCAATGAAAACGAGTGAAATAAATGGAACGATTCGTTATTATGGATGTCCTGCAGAAGAAGTTCTTTCTGGGAAAACATTTATGGCAAGAGAAGGAGTATTTAATGATTTAGACTGTGCATTAACTTGGCATCCAGGTGTAGCGAATTTTGTTGTCAATATGTCAATGCAAGCAATGGTTTCGGTAGAATATCAATTTAAGGGAATAACTGCTCATGCTGCTGGAGCTCCGCATGCAGGGAGAAGTGCATTAGATGCCGTGGAATTAATGAATGTTGGAGCAAATTATATGAGAGAGCATGTATTAGATGGCTCAAGGATACATTATGTCATTACTAATGGCGGCCTTGCACCTAATATCGTACCTGATCAAGCAAGTGTATGGTATTATTTGCGTGCAACTACGAAAGAACAAGTAGATAGTATGTTCAACCGATTAGAGAAAATTGCACAAGGTGCAGCACTAATGACTGAAACAAAAGTTGAGCATCAAGTGAAGGCATATGCGTACAATGTCTTGCCTAATGACACACTTAATAAGGTAATGTTAAAAAATATGGAAGGTGTGTCTTTTTCATTTAATCAAGATGAATTAAATTTTGCAGAAAAGTTGGTAGCAACAGTTGATAACGAAGTTGTTGAAATGTCCAAGAAGCAGTTCGGTATTGAACTAGAAGATCTATTACCAACGGATAAAAATCATTTCAAACATTTGAAAGGGCAATGTATAGGGGGATCAACAGATGTTGGTGATGTAAGTTGGATTACACCTGTAGGTCAAATCATGACAACTTGTGCACCAGTTGGTGTTCAACCCCATTCTTGGCAAGCTACAGCTTCTTATGGGTCCTCCATTGGACTGAAGGGGATGCATTTAGCAGCAAAATCAATGGCATTAACTTTATTTGATTTATTGACGGATACAAATTTAATCGATGTGGCAAGAGAAGAGTTTGTTAAAGAGACTGCTGGAAAGAAATATGAAGCAGCAATTCCTGATGATTTACGACCACCATCGTTAAAAAGCATGAAAGAATTAGTTCGTATGTAGCAGGGAAGTTGATTGGATAGGAATTATTGTGTAGATAAGCCTTAACAATATTCATTAGAATTGCTAAGGCTTTTTTTGTTTTGATTTCCTCATTCCTCTCCATATTTCTCACGATAATGTGATAAGGCTAAAAGAGGGAAAATGTAACGGTAACTGTGATAATGAAAATAAATCGCACCAGCGAGGCCTTGCCCTGCTGGGTAGTCTTCGCTCCAATCGTCATTGTCCAAAGATGTGAGGAGGTATTTTATGCCTCTTTTAATTGTCTCATCTGGCTTCTGACTTACCGAAATTAATGCATCTATGGCCCATGCAGTATGTGTGAGCGTACTATCACCTAATGGAATATATTTTTTTTGTTTATCACTTAAAGCGGATTCCCCATAACCTCCATCAGCATTTTGAATGGATCGTAGCCAGCTTGTAGCCTTCTTGATCATTTCACTTTTATTATCATATGCAATTGCTGATAATCCCGTAAGAGCTGCCCAAGTCCCGTATATATAGCAAATGCCCCATCTGCCATACCATGAACCGTTCTTTTCTTGGTGTGTTTTAAGCCATTCAATACTTTTGTCGAAATGAGAATGTTGGTGTGGCATTTGTGTGTAATTGCCTAAAAACTCCATGGCTCTTCCTGTTAAATCGGCACTGCTTGGATCGGTGAGAATAAATTCACTATCTTGGATTGGTACTAAAGCTAGTAACTTATTATTGGTATTCTTTTCAAAAGCTGGCCAACCGCCATCATCATTTTGCATGGAAACGAGCCAATTCACGCCTAAATTCCAAGCCTCTTTTATGTTATCATCGATTTTTGCAGAGTTTGTAATTGCACGAAGAGTGGCTGAGGTATCATCAGTATCTGGCTGAAAAGTGTTAATGTTAGAAAATCCCCAAGCTCCTGGTTTTGTCTTGGGATTATGAATGATCCAATCTCCAAATTTATATTGTTGTCTACTAAGTAAATAATTAGTTGCTTTCTTTATCATTGGATCATTTGGTGTTAATCCAGCTTTTTGTAAAGAATAACTGAGCAAGCTTGTATTCCAAACAGAAGCAGTAGTGAATTGGATATGTGTATGACCCTTTACTTTTGTCTTGAATCCGTATAATCCTTTTACCGCATTCTCAATTAACGGATCATCTTTTTTATGTCCTAATGAAAGTAATGCAAACACCATTAAAAATGTCGAGCTAATATAGCCAAATAAGGTCCCGTCAGGTTCTAGGTGATTCATCATATATTGTTTTGCACGGCTCATACTCAGTTGGTGTAACTCTTGTGGTAGGCCTATAATTTTCTTAATACTTGATTTGATTGTTTTGTGTATGGTTCGCCATTCAGAGGAACGGGACCAACTAAAATTTGCTTCCTCTCTCGAAGTGAACAGATCTGATAAATCTGGACTGCTGGCTGTTCGAAAACGAAACTTCTTTTCTGCGATAATCATAATGGGAACTATATTTGCTCTGCCGTATACGGAGATGCTATAGAAATTAATTGGCATGATAGGTTGGATGAGCATTAGTTCAATTGGTAGGGGAAAGAACTTTGGCCATTCATACTGTCCTGTGATGGTAAGAATCAGCTTGGTTAGGAAATGGGTTTCCTCTATGCCACCTTGTTGTAAAATGAATCGTTTTGCTTTTTTCATTCGATCATCTTTTTTATCGATATAACCAGAATACAACAATGCATGATATGCCTCGACAGTTAAGGAAAGACTGCCTCCTCTTTCATCGTAATAATGTTTCCATGCTCCGTTTTCCTCTTGTTTACTTAGTATCCTTTTAACCAATTGTTTTATCATCTCTTCATCATCAATTTCCAAACTTCTTAATAAAATAATCATATACGTATCAGTGGATATACTAGATTCAAAAGGATATTCCCAAGTACCCGAAGTTGTTTGGTCAGCTCTTAAAGTAGTAATTAAATGATTGATTCCATTTGAGACCTTCATGATATTCACCCTTTTCGTTACTTTTCCTAACAATGTAAGCAATATTAATACATGAGTATTCATTGGACAAAATTATCATTCATAATGGTGGTGTTTTCCATATTTTTAATTCATAAATGGCGAAGAAAAAGCTTAAAATCATCTATTACTAGGAGAAAGCTAAAAAAAGAATTAGTGACCTTACTAAAGAAAAACAAGCAGAACACAATAAATGAACTTAATCTTGACGAACAACAGATCCTAGAAAAGATAAACCAACAAACAACAGCTTGTAATCTCAATAATGTGACAAGAACAAATGCTTATCTCGCGTTTTATTTGAAATACCCCCAAGTGCATTGGGCTTTGCTAGCCCATTTCGTCTCCAGAAATGCGGGTTGGAATATGACAGATTTAAAGGGGGATTTATTATCAAAGATATTAAGTGAGACAGAACAGAATGCGTTCTTTCAATTTATGGAACGAGCCAATTGGTTGATTTTTCAAGATGCATATCCACAGTTATTGCTATACGAGGAAAGTGTCAGACAAAGTAAGCCGTTATTTCATTTGCTCTCTCATTTAGGAGTTTCTTCATTTATGCAAGCCGTATGGTCCATTTTTTGGCAGCAAAAGCAATCACATATCCTTACACATGCGCTTATTATTAATGAACAAAACTATATAGAAAAAAGAGTGGTACAAAACCCAATTTTTAAAGAAGAAGTGACTTCAACACTTGAGTTCAAATTACAAGATGTTTTTGCTTTTAACTATATTCTTTTTCCGTATCAGACGTATGGAATATCACAGTTAAAAGGGTTAGTTGTTCATTTATTTACAAAGTTGAATCAGAGAATAGAATTAGGGTATAAATTGTACACACTTCTATACGAAAACCCTTCTCAACTACGAAGCTATGTGAAGTGGGCGAACCAACATCCCCATACAGGGTCAAGAAGTGATTACTGGAGGAATGTCTATTGCGTCGTTCAGGAGGGAATACCGACAAAAACCTATAAGCCAAGAATTGCAGATGGTCATTTAAAAAGCGGTGCGAAAAAGTTATTTAGTCCTGTGCTTGTTCATGTATGGAAAGATACTAGTCATAAGAAGCCGGAGGTAGAAGATTGGTTTCAGAATGAGGGTATAGTAAAAATGCTATTTAAAGAAATGAATGTAAAAGATCATAACGTGAAACTGGCGTATATGAAATCCTTAGAAAGATTGGAGCTAGCAGTTGCTGCGAAAAGTTTATTATCGTAATGCAAAGACATACCTTTTTAATTCAGAGGGTATGTCTTTTTTTTGTACAACAATTTTAAATCTTACCATGCCTAGTAGTTTGACAGTAATCGTTTACCTTAACTTATGTTGAAGAGAAGGGATGAACTAGTTAACAATTATATGCTATTTAAGTGAATTTATAGAAATAAAAGCGCTTTCAAATAAAAAGATTATTAAAAATAATAATAAAAGACAAAATGTTCTTTTAATTTAAAAAGGAGCGTGATACTATTGTAAAATATCAAAATCGAATTTAAAGGAGTGGCATGTATGTCTCAGCTAATGGCTTTTGTAATTGTAATTGGAATTTTATTTATTGGGGATGTGGTAGCTACCAGAACAAAGGCATGGGTGCCATCCATGTTTATATGTGCTTCACTATTTCTCCTTGGATATTGGACGTTCTTCCCTACGGATATTGTTGAAGTGGCTGGTATCCCATCGTCTGTAGCAACATTATTAATGTATTTGCTCATTACTAATATGGGTACATTGCTTTCTTTACGGGAATTAAAGCAGCAGTGGAAAACGGTAGTGATTGCTCTTTCTGGAATCTTAGGCATTATTGTCATTTTATTTACAGTTGGTGTACTACTTTTCGATTTTCAAACAATGGTAGTGGCTATTCCACCACTTGTTGGTGGTGTAGTATCGGCATTATTGATGTCAGACGCAGCTGCCGAAGCGGGACTTGTATCATTATCCGTATTTGCCATTGTTATTTACGTTATGCAAGGTTTTGCTGGTTATCCACTGACATCCTTTGTCTTGAAAAAGGAAGGGAAAAAGCTTCTTCAGCAAGTACGTAAAGGGGAATTGAAAATAAAGGATTCTGTCGAGGAGACAGCAGCCACAACTGAAGAAGTAGAATTAAAGTTGTTTAAATGGCTACCTGAGAAGTACAATACAGACTTTTTTAAGTTTTTCCGTCTAGGTATAGTTGCTTTCTTTGCCTATCTTGTGTCAACTGTATTAACCCCGGTCGTTTCAATTAGTCCGTTTGTCCTCTGTTTATTATTTGGTGTGATTGCTACAAGTTTTGGATTTTTAGAGAAGCAGTCGTTACAAAAAGCAAATGGGTTTGGTTTCGCAATTATGGCATTGATGTTATTTATCTTTGATGGACTAAAGCAAGCAACACCAAGTATGATGCTAGAAATAATTTATCCTTTAATTGCAACAATCGTCATTGGTGTAATCGGTATGTATATTTTCTCAATGATCGTCGGTAAAATTCTTAAGGTAAGTAAAGAGATGGCCTTTGCTGTATCTTTAACCGCATTATACGGATTTCCAGCAGATTACATTATTACCAATGAAGTAATTAAATCATTAACAGATGATGAAGAGGAAAGAAATATCCTCACTAGTCATATGTTGCCACCAATGTTAGTGGGCGGGTTTATAACCGTCACGATCGTCTCGGTTATTTTAGCAGGTCTATTTGTCCAATTCTTATAAATTCGCAATCGAAATGAAGGAGTGATGAATGTTGAGTAATGTATTAACTCGAATTGATCAACATATAAAAACACTTGGTAAGTATACAAGTACGCCCGGAAAAGGTACAACGAGACTTACTTATTCAAATGAAGATTTACAAGCAAGAAACTATTTGAAGGATGTCATGAGAGACTACGGATTAACTGTATCGGAAGATGGTGTAGGGAACATTTTTGGTAAATTGGCTGGAGAGGTGAATGGACCAAGCGTTTTAATCGGCTCTCATTTTGATTCTGTTCCACATGGTGGTGATTATGATGGCCCTGCTGGGGTGGTAGCTGGATTGGAAGTGGCAAAACTATTCCAAGAGAATGGCATTAAACCTAAGTATCCATTGGAAGTTGTGGCACTAGTAGAAGAAGAAGGGTCAAGGTTTGGTGGCGGGTTAATGGGATCTAGAAGTATAACAGGTAAGCTTACAGACCAGACATTTAGAGAGTTGGCGGATTCACAAGGAGTTTCCACAGTTGAAGCGATGAAGAGTATTGGTTTGAACCCAGACCTCGTAAAGAAGCGTGACAGAGATACGATGAAGGCGTACTTAGAACTGCATATTGAACAAGGACCGATTTTAGAAAATGAGAAGACCTCAATTGGTATCGTAGAAGGCATTGTGGGTTTATCACAATTGGAGATAACAATTAAGGGAAAGGCAGGTCATGCAGGAACAACACCAATGGATGGTCGTGCAGATGCGCTTGTAATGGCAGCACATATGATTGCTAAGCTACCTAAGATTGCTGAAACTTACGGAGAGGGGACTGTCGTTACAGTTGGTAAACTATCAGTCTATCCGAATGGAGCAAATGTTATACCTGGGTCGGTTACATTTACGATTGATTTACGGTCAACAGAAGAAGCTAAATTGAAAACTCTACTAGAGGAAACACAAACTTTTATTCGTCAGTTACAAAGTGAGAAAATATCTATCTCTATTGCAGAACAATTATATATGTCACCAACAATATTAGATGATGAGATGAAGAAGCAATTAGAAAAGGGCTGCGAGAACTATAAAATATCTTATCAATCTATTTTCAGTGGGGCTGGACATGATGCCATGGTATTTGCTGAACAAACGAAGGCGGCTATGATCTTTATCCCAAGCAAAGATGGATTAAGCCACTGCCCAGAAGAATGGTCAGACCATCAAGATATTGAAAAAGCAGTATATGTTTTATTTGAAGCAGCAAAACATCTCACGGAGGTGAACTAACATGAACAACTATATTAAAGAGGCAATACTTGCGAGAGCGAATGAAGTGATTCAATTAAGAAGAAAGCTTCATAGTGAGCCGGAATTATCATGGGAAGAAGTAAAAACAACAGAGTTTATTGCTAACTACTTGGAAGATTTACAAGTTCCATATCGGAGAATGAAACCGACTGGTATAGTTGCTGAAATTACTGGCGGTAAGCCTGGAAAAAAAGTAGCTTTAAGAGCGGATATTGATGCCCTACCTGTAGAAGAGCTAAATACAGAATTATCTTACGCATCACAAGTAGAAGGGAAAATGCATGCTTGTGGCCATGATGCACATACAGCCATGCTATTAGTAGCAGCGGATGTTTTAAATAGTATGAAGGAAGAATTAAGTGGAAGTGTTCGTCTTATTTTTCAACCAGCTGAAGAAGCAGCCAGAGGTGCACTAGCAATGGTCGAGCAAGGAGCAATGACAGAGGTTGATCATGTGTTTGGTATTCATATTTGGTCCCAAATGGAGACAAATAAAATTGCTTGTACCGCAGGACCTCAGTTTGCATCTGCTGATATTTTTCATGTAGCTTTTCAAGGCCAAGGGGGACATGGTGCAATTCCACATGATTGTATAGATGCAACAGTGATGGCTTCTTCCTTTGTGCTGAATTTGCAGTCGATTGTTTCAAGAACAATTGATCCACAGCAAGGAGCAGTTGTAACAGTAGGAAAGCTTGAGTCTGGAACTAGATTTAATGTCATTGCTGAAAATGCTAAACTTGAGGGAACCGTTCGTTGTTTTGAACCTGCAGTTAGAGATCACATAGAGGAGCAATTATCTCACTATGCAAATCATGTTGCTGGTCTATACGGTGGCAAGGCAGTGGTTGAGTATACGAGAGGGACCCAAGCAGTAATTAATCATGAGGAGAGTGCTGCGTTAGTCCAAGAGGTGGCAGTCGACTGTTTTGGCCCTGATGTCCTATTTGATGAAAAACCAACAATGGGTGGAGAAGATTTCAGTTTTTATCTGGATTACGCACCAGGCAGCTTTGCGCTTGTAGGAAGTGGAAATAAGGATAAGGATACCGAATGGGCACATCACCATGGTAGGTTTAATATAGATGAAGATGCTTTAGTAACGGGTGCAGAGCTATATGCACAATTTGCCTGGTCTTACTTATTGAAAGTTTAATAAGCTAGCTTCTGTAATCATAAGTAAATCTTAAATGACAATAAAGAAACCAATCATTCAATGATTGGTTTCTTCTTTTCCATTCATAAAGGATTATTATTGTTTAATCCTGAGTTTTGATGGTTGGCTATAATTGATTGTTTGCGCCTCAGTAATTGTAGGTCTATAAATAATTGGCATCGTGTATTAAAGTCATCAAAATTAATCGTAGTTAATTGATGTATTTTCTTTAATCGGTACTTTAGCGTATTTTCATGAATGAACAATTCTTCTGCTGTAGGCTTGAGACGACAGTTATTGAGAAGGTAAGCTTCTAATGTATCAATATAATTCGTATGATTATTTTGATCCTTCGTCAATAAAATAACTAAATCTTCATTACTATAATTGGTTTGTTTATTATGTTGTTCAATGATAGCTAAATAGCGTAATGTTTTTAGTTTTCGATAATTGATTGGAAGAGACTGTTCCTTATTAAAAAACATAGCGGTTTGTAAAACCTCAAGAGCCTCTGTATAGCTTTGCCTTAATTTATAGATAGAAGAATACTTATTTCCAATCCCAACGACCAACGATGTATCTGCATATTGCAAACGTATTGACTGTACGAGGTGTTCTGCATTCTCTTCTAAAGAAACATCTTGTTGATCATGACTAGCAAGCAAAACAATCATTTCTAAGTGGTAGAAGAAAATATAGGCAGACTGAGTCATATTATTGACAGATAATCTTACCGTATTAATGATTTCTTCAAAGTTTTTATCATCGCCTTCTTCCACCTTAAATACAGCAACAATAAAAGCTTTAGGCAATGTAACCTTTGCTGAAGCTGCCTCTACCTTTAATTGATGTTTCGTTTGGAATGAGTCTTCGATGACTTTTTCATAAAAATAATGATCTTCTTCAACCTTACCATCTTTAGCGAGCTTGTCACGATTAAGCAAGAATGCGATATGAGAAGAAGCGGCATCCAGGAACGCTAACTCTTTTTCTTTTAACTTAGGTGCTGTTTCTTGTATCCATATATAACCGTAAATGTCATTTTGATAAATAGCGGAAACAACAACCCGTTTATTCAGTGAAATATCTTTCATTGCTTTTATACGAAAAGGTTTCTTATGCTTAGTTAACTGATCAACGATACCTTCATCTGTAAATCTTTCAAAGATTGAGATGGGCCATTGTTTATTAAAGATGGTTTGCTTATTCACTTCATCATAATCCTCGGTAAAATAAGAACTATAGGCAATTAAAGAAAACTGTGCATCTTCAATAACAACAGGTTTTTTAAGTTGGATACTAATCATTTCGGCTATTTCTTCTATATTGGTAGAGGATTCTATTCTATCTAATTGTAAATCCATGCTTTTATCCTCCTTACGATGGACATTCAAGTCACATACCCCATATTATATTAAAAAAGACCTATGAAAGCCAATAGTATAAAAAAGAGCAAAAAAAAAAGACCTAGGCAACTCGCCTAGGACTTTTCACTCTCTAGAAATTAAGATTTAATCACTCGTTGATATTCATCGAAATCTTCTTCCACTTTTTTAGGTGGTTTGCTCGTTAAAAGGCTAACCACAATTATAGCTAATAAGCTGATTAGGAATCCTGGAATTATTTCGTAAAGGGTATCAGATAAACCTGCTGCTGACCAAATGATGACTGTCGCAGTTCCGAAAATCATACCAGCTAGTGCACCCCAACTTGTCATACGCTTCCAATATAAACTAAGTAATACTAAAGGTCCAAATGCAGAACCAAATCCAGCCCATGCATAACCGACAAGATCTAAGATCGTAGAATTCTTTTCCCAAGAAAGATATAAAGCAATTACCGAGATAATTAAAACTGACAATCTACCGATAAATACCAACTCTTTATCAGTGGCCGATTTACGTAAGAAGGAATTATAAATATCTTCAGTAAGAGAGCTTGATGTTACTAATAATTGAGATGAGACAGTACTCATGATTGCTGCCAAAATCGCTGCAATAATAAACCCAGTAATTAATGGATGGAATAAAATCTCGCCTAATAGTATAAATACTGTTTCTGGATCATCGATTGAATATTGAGTATTATTGAAGAAACCAATCCCAACGAAGCCAATAAACATGGCACCAATAATACAAAATACCATCCAAATCATACCCATCCATGTTGCCTTTTTCACGTCTTTTACTGATTTAATAGCCATAAAACGAACAATGATATGAGGTTGACCAAAGTATCCAAGTCCCCATGCTAATAATGAGATGATCCCAAGAAATGAAGTTCCGCGAAAGACATCTAGTAGAGCAGGGTCAATTTCTTTTGCTGTATCAACAGCGACACCTAAGCCACCAATCTCAGTTAAGGCAACAATTGGTACTAATACTAAAGCGATAACCATAATTAAACCTTGAACTAAATCAGTTAAACTAACAGCAAGGAATCCTCCAAATAAAGTATAAGCAATTGTTACCCCTGCAATAATTAAGAGTCCAGTATGGTAATTAAGGCCGAAGATACTTTCAAATAAGACGCCACCAGAAACCATCCCGGATGATACATAAAATGTAAAGAATACTAAAATAACAACACCGGAAACCATTCGCAATATTTTGGCTTTTTCGCCAAAACGATTTTCTAAATATCCTGGAATAGTAATAGAGTCATTCGCAATTTCTGTGTACACACGTAATCGTGGTGCCACATAAATCCAGTTTAATAAGGCCCCAACTGTTAATCCTACAGCAATCCAGCCCGAACTTAACCCTGTGGCAAACATAGCACCAGGAAGACCCATTACAAGCCAGCCACTCATATCTGAGGCTCCGGCACTAAGTGCAGTTGTTAATGGTCCTAAATCTCGTCCACCTAGCATATAATCATTTAAATTAGATGTTCTTTTATAGGAGTAATACCCTATATAAAGCATACCTAGCATATAAATTGCTATAGATATTATAATTCCTGTTTCCATTCTTTTTCTCCTTCCACATTCCAATACAATTTTTTCTAGTTTAATAATTAACATTCCAAAAAAAGAGGGAATTTATTTATATAGAAAAGACAATAAAAAAAAGACGTACAAATAGGGCTTCTCCCTCAAAATTTTTTTAGAAAGTCAATTATAGTAACTACCCAAATGCTCACCTTATTAATCATATATTTTTATATGAGCTATATCAATATATTTTCAACACAATGATATGGTCATTCTTTTGTCCCATATAGACAAAAGAAGATAATATTTAGTATATTAATGGATTTGTGTACTGAATTTTTAAAATATTTTATTTACAATGCAATATATTTATATTTTAATAGTAATATAGTTTTGAAAAATGAATTAATTTCTCGGGGGGCAAGGAAAATGAGAGGTTTAATGAAAAAATTGGTAGGATTTACAGCGCTTTCAAGTGTGCTTTTTTTAACCGCATGTGGAGGCGGCGGTAATGAAGAATCAAGTGGTACTGAAGGAGGAGAGGTTTCAGCAGACGTTGGAGTGGTCTCCTTTTTAACTGGATCAGGTGCTGCATACGGTGAAGCTATACAAGGTGGTTTAAAGTTAGCTCAGGAAGAAATAAATGCAAAAGGTGATGTGAAAATCAATCTAATCTTTGAAGATTCAGCAGGTAAGCAAGACCAAGCCTTAACTGCTGCTCAAAAATTAATTAACTCAGATAATGTAACAGCAATTATTGGTCCGACACTTAGTACAGAAATGAATGTCGTTGGACCAGAAGCAGACTTAAGTGGTGTGCCGATTATCGGAACGTCTACAACTGCTGAGGGGATCCCTCAGATTGGCGATTATGTTTTCCGTAATTCTATTCCTGAAGCGTTGGCTATTCCTGCATCAATGCAACAAGCAATAGACAAATATGATGTGAAGAAAGTGGCTATTCTTTACGGGAATGATGATGTGTTTACAAAGTCTGGTTATGACACGATGAAGAAAACAGCTGAAGAAATGGGACTTGAAGTCTTAACGACAGAAACGTTCCAAAAAGGTCAATCGGATTATAATGCCCAATTAACGAAGATTAAAAATTTGAATCCCGATTTAATTCTTGCTTCAGCGCTTTATAACGAAGGGGCAGTCATTATGGACCAAGCACGGAAAATGGGGATTGATGTTCCGTTTGTTGGTGGTAACGGATTCAATTCTCCGGAAGTTATCAATATTGCCGGTGAGTCTTCAAATGGGTTGATAGTAGCAACACCATGGTATAGCGAAAAAGAAGATGAAAAGGTACAGGAATTTGTGACGAAATTTGAAGAGGAACATGGTCATGTTCCAGATCAATTCGCTGCTCAAGCCTATGACGCATTATACATTCTAGCAGATGCACTTAAAAATGCCGGAAGTTCAGATCGTGATGCTGTAAGAGATGCATTAGCAAAAACAAAGGATTTTGAAGGAATTCTCGGCAATTTCTCTTTTGACGAAGAGGGCGATGTATTAATGGACCCTACGGTGTTAGTTATTGAAGGAGAAAAATTCGTTGAATTTAAGTAAGAAGAAAAATGTGTTAGAAGGTGAGACACCGTGTTAATAGAACAATTAATTAATGGACTAACATTGGGCAGCATTTATGCAATTGTTGCCCTTGGATTTACTTTAGTATTTGGCGTTTTAGGTATTATCAATATGGCACATGGCGAGATCTTTATGTTTGGAGCATTTATTGGAGTAATGATTACATCGACATTAAATGCGCCTTTATGGGTTGCTTTTCTGGGTGCAATCATCATTACGGCTATTATGGGTTACTTATTAGAGAGGTTTGCTTTAAGACCGTTAAGGCATAAACAAGGTGTATCACATCTAGCCCCACTAATAAGTACAATAGGTGTTTCTATTCTTTTAGAGAACTTATCACACCATCTTTTTGGTGCAGGGAATCATCCATTTAGAACAAGCTTTGCTGAAATCAGTTTTCAAATAGGATCAATCACCGTTTATTTAGTACAAATCGTTATTTTCGTCATTTCTATCGTGTTAATGCTCGTATTAACATTTTGGTTAGGTAAAACAAGAGCTGGAAAGGCATTAAGAGCCACGGCAGAAAATCTAGAAACGGCGAGTCTCTTAGGTGTGGATACGAAAAAAACCATCCTGATGACAGTAATCATTGCTTCAGCCATGGGTGGAATAGCTGGTATATTGGTCGGAATGGCTTTTAACTCAGTAACGCCGCAGATGGGTCTATCAATGGGCTTAAAAGGTTTAGCGATTATCATTCTTGGCGGAATGGGCAGTGTGAGAGGAGCCATGTTCGGTGGCCTCATTTTAGGATTAGCGGAAACCTTCATCGTTGTATACGGAGATTCAGGCTATCGAGATGCTATTGCATTCTTAGCTATTATTATTATTCTTCTCATTCGGCCTCAAGGGTTGTTTGGCCAGAAAATTTCAACGTAAGAAGGTGAACGCAGGATGCTAGCAGAATTAATTAATCCGTACTATTTACAAGTAGGTTGCTTTATTTTAATTAATATTATTTTAGGTATCAGTGTATATATAACACTATCAACAGGACAGTTATCATTGGCGAATGCTGGTTTCATGGGAATTGGCGCTTATACATCAGCACTATTAACGATTCATTTTGAGTTGCCTATTATCATCGGTATTATCATCGGTGCATTAGTTGCCGCTTTATGTGGAGTACTTATTGGTATTCCAACATTAAGGCTTCAGGGTGTTTATTTAGCCATTGTAACCTTAGGTTTTGGAGAAGTTATTCGTGTGATTTTTGTCAATTGGGAAAGCGTAACGAATGGCTCAGTAGGTATATCAGGAATCCCTCATATAGGAAGAGAAATACTGAAAACATTACAAGGATTTGGTTTTCAACCGAGCTCTATTGGATTACAAAATAATCAATTTATATTTTTAAGTATTTTTATCCTTCTGTTATTAATTACCATTTTTGTGATTTGGTTTTTCAGAAGACAGCACCAATCAAGAGTGGGAAGAGCTTTTGCTGCTATCAAATTAGATGAAAAAGCTGCGGAATCAATGGGAATCAATATCACTTATTATAAGGTTTTAGCCTTTGCACAAGGTGCACTTGTTGCCGGTTTTGCCGGGGCAATGTATGCTCATATACTTGCTTATATTAGCCCTGCCGATTTTGCCTATCATCGTGCGGTTGAAATTTTAATCTTTGTTGTGTTCGGTGGTAGTGAAGTGATTTGGGGTCCAATATTCGGAGCATTCTTCTTAACATTAATGCCTGAGGTGCTAAGGTTTATTAGCGAGTATCGTTATATGATTTATGGACTGATTATCATTATTATGATGGCTGTCCGCCCACAAGGACTTATCGATGTGCCATTATTGAAGGCTTTAAGTAAAAAGGGTAGAAAAAGGGGGCAGAAGCATGGTACTGGAAATCACAAAAGTATGTAAAAATTTTGGTGGATTAAGTGCTTTGACTGATGTTACCTTCTCAATAAATGAGGGAGAAATATTTGGTTTAATAGGCCCTAATGGTGCCGGTAAAACAACGATGTTCAATTTGATTACGTCTATGTTTACACCAACTTCAGGACAAATTACTTTTAAAGATGAAGATATTACAACGATGAAATCACATAACATTACCGAAAAAGGGATATGCCGAACGTTTCAAAATATCCGTTTATTCCCTGAAATGTCGGCCCTTGAAAATGTCATGGTCGGGCAGCATTCCCGCACTCGCTCAGGTGTGTTAAAAAGCGTCTTTCGTACAGCTTCACAAAAGAAAGAAGAAGCAAAAATAAAAGGTATAGCAGAAGAACTTTTAGACTTTGTCGGATTATCTACTTTTTCTGATGTTACTTCAGAAAATCTCGCCTATGGACAACAAAGGCGGCTCGAGATTGCACGTGCACTTGCTAGTGAGCCAAAAGTACTCCTGCTTGATGAACCGGCAGCTGGTATGAATGAGACTGAAACAAGCGACCTGTTTGATTTAATTAAGAAGATTCAACAGAAGGGCATAACGGTTTTAATTATTGAACATGATATGCCACTTGTGATGAAATTATGTGATCGCATAGCTGTATTAAACTTTGGCAAGAAGATAGCAGAAGGTACTCCGATTGAGATACAGAACCACCCAGAAGTAATTGAAGCTTATCTCGGTAAGGAGGAGGAAGATCAATATGCTTGAAGTTAGTGGTATTCATGCCGGTTATGGGAAAATTCAAGTGTTAAAAGATGTATCGCTAGAAGTGGAAGAAGGAACGATTGTCACCATCTTAGGGGCAAATGGCGCTGGGAAATCAACCACAATGAAAAGTGTATCCGGATTATTAAAACCTTCGGCAGGGAAGATCTCTTTCCTTGGTGAAGATGTAACGGGGTTACGCCCTGATCAGCTCTTAAGAAAGGGTATTGCCCTCGTTCCTGAGGGGAGACAGATTCTTGCAGGCATGACAGTGCTAGAGAATTTAGAAATGGGTGCTTATCATAGGAAGGATACGGAGATAGACTCAGATTTAAATAAAATGCTCGAGCGCTTTCCTATTTTGAAGGAACGAGAAAAGCAGCTTGGGGGAACATTATCTGGTGGTCAACAGCAGATGCTTGCAATTGCTCGTGCGATTATGAGTAGGCCGAAATTGTTGCTATTAGATGAGCCTTCAATGGGATTGGCTCCACTTGTTGTTGCCGATATTTTTAAAATCATTAAAGAGATTAATCAATCAGGAACGACTGTATTGTTAGTAGAACAAAATGCGAGACAAGCTCTGAAAATCTCAGATAAAGGTTATGTGCTTGAAACTGGAAAAATGGTTGCAAGTGGTAATGCAACAGAGTTATTAAGTGATGCGCGTATTATGGAAGCGTATCTTGGAAAGAAATCAAGTTAAACTAATGTAGTTCAACTTAGCATATAATCACATCCGAAGACTAGAGGAGATCGTTTAAAAAACGGTCCCTCTGGTCTTTTTATTTTGTGAATTTGTCTCAGTTTGATATTTGTAGTGATTATTGTCAATTTATAAAAACAAGTGACAATAAATTGGAAGCGAGATGAAAAAGGAAATTTGGAGATAATGAGAAGGTGGGGCTTCATAGGGGTTTGAGGAATTGATCAATTTCTGTAAGGCAAGATGGGCAATAATTGAAAGTGAAGTAACCAAATGTCATTATTGACTTTCATATTATCCTGTGAAATAATCTACCTAACGGTCGTTAGTTGAAGGGGTGTGATAATTGGTGAGTGCAGAACTTATTCGTGATGTTGCGCTAGTCCATTTCGCAGATAAGGGATATGAGGGAGCATCTTTACAGGATATAGCCACAGATGTAGGTATTAAGAAACCGTCGATATATGCTCATTTTAAAGGAAAAGATGACTTATTTTTACATGTTGCAAACTATGTGTTTCAGCAGGAAAAGCGGAAGATGATTACCTTATTTGCTTCGAGGAAAGATCATTCATTAGAAGAGAATTTAGTTTATTTTTTTGATTGGATTGTCGAGGAAAACAAGCATAACGAGCATGCAAAATTCTTACTGAGGGTGTCTTACTTCCCTCCAGCGAAACTTTATAATGAGTTAATGCGAATAGTCAATCCATTCTTTGCAGATATGGAACGGTTGTTAGCAAAATATATGAGGAAACACTCGAGTGAAGAAAATGACCAAAAGAAGTATCTAAAGGAAGCACTTGCTTATATTACGATTGTTGATGGTGCGGTTATTGATCTTATTTTTAATGGAGAAGACAGCTATTACAGAAGAGTTCGTGCTATCTGGCCGATATACTTTAAAGGCGTACAATGATAAACAACTAGAAAGAAGGGGTATAGATGACTAGGCATTGGTTACTTGTATTTTTAGCAGGCGTGTTAGAGGTTGGTTGGGTTTCAGGATTAAAATATGCTCAAAACACACTGGAATGGATTGCTACTGGAATTATAATTACATTAAGTTTTATAATATTAATTCTTGCTACGAAGCATTTACCAGTAGGAACTGTTTATGCAGTATTTGCTGGTTTAGGTACGGCGGGTACAGTAATAGTAGAAATGGTCGTTTTCGGGGAGCCATTTAAATTGATGAAAGTACTATTAATTATTATGCTTCTAGCAGGTGTGGTCGGGTTGAAGTTATTATCTGACCGTGCACCGGTTGAGAAAGGAGGATCTCAATAATGTACTGGATTGCCTTAGTTGTTGCAGGGTGCTTTGAGGTTCTCGGTGTATACCATTTGAAGAAAGTAGCTGATAAGCAATGGAAATCTATTATTTTCCTTGCTTTATCATTTGCGATCAGTTTTTCTTTACTTTCATTTGCAATGACGGATATTGCTATGGGTACTGCTTACGCTATCTGGACTGGAATAGGTACCGTTGGAGCAGCGATAGTAGGAATGGTCGTTTTTAATGAACCGAGAGAATGGAAAAGACTTGTTTGTATTGCGCTTATCTTAGGCGCAGCAATTGGATTAAAATTAATCTCCTAGATGTTAAAATAAAAGGCAGCGAAGTTTACAGTCGCTGCCTTTTATTATGATGTTTTCTTTATTACTTTATTAACAGTTTCATTTACTTCATCACGAGTCATTTTTTCTCGACCGTCTACTAACGCTTTTAATGTTCCATGGGCAAGTGAAAGTGGTATTTGACAGAAATTCACGATTGTCTCTGTCTCGATACTCGCTACGTATTCGTCAGCTCGAGATAGATTTTTATGCGCATAATCAAACATATCGTCTAGGCTATAACTATCTGGGAAAAAGCTTACACCGCGTTCTGCATCTTCTTTATAATTTCTTAAAATGTTAACAGCTTGAAGTCCACGACCGAAACCAATTCCAAGCTCTTTATCAGCTTCAGTTCCGTCATACCATTTCCATATGTCGGTTAACATCACACCAACTAATCCAGCAACTGTATACGTATATTGATCAAGGTCCGCTTCTGATTGTATTTGCCAATCTTTATCAACCCAATCACCCATCCCAGATGCCATGATTGCAGTTGACTCAACTACTTTTACTCTAATTTCATCTGGACAGAAAGAAATCCAATCATATAGGCGAAGAGTAACTTCTGGTAATTCGTTTTCAAATGGCTTGAACATCTCAATAAAGGTTTCTTTATTGTATTGAGCGGATTGAAGGACGTCACCGATATTATGCAATAGTTTGCTTTTTAAAGCTGGTTCCAAATCAGGATGATCTTCAATTTCATCAATTGCGCGCATACAAAGGTAAGCAGATGCAACGGTTTCTCGTAACTCTGTTACTAATAAGCTGATTGGAATGAAAAAAGTACGGCTTGTCTCCCTTAATGTTTCAATAACATCATTATGTAATTGTTGGTCGTGATTCGTATTTTTCACCTTTTATCGCATCCTTTAGTTTTATAATTATAAGTAAGTTACTTTTTTAACCATTTTGAGAATACAATACACATGACATGATGCATGTTAGTATATGGATTACAAAGAAAATTTAGTCGTATAGTTAAAAAATCCCTTATGATTGAATAATAGGTTAAATGCTTAGTAAGCATTGAAAAATGTTCAAGGTAAGTATGCTAAATTGTGTTAAAAACGAAGAACAACTTTTGAAAAAGTCAATGTTCTCTACCTCTAAAAATTTTAACATAACATTAAAGAAATAAAAATCAGAATGAATTATTTAAAAATTATGTAAAAAGGTATATGATAGTTCATATCTATTTAGTTAAACGAAGTATTAGTTTGGGGGAAAGCTATGACAAAGATACTCAAATTTATTAAACCTTATCGAGTCGCGGCATATATTGCATTAATACTTATGCTTATTGAGTTATCAGTTGAATTGCTTCAACCATTATTAATCGGCAAAATTATTGATGAAGGTATTCTAAATAATGATATGAGTGTGGTCCTTTATTGGGGAGGTATGATGCTCCTACTATCATTAATTGCCTTCTTCTCAGGGATTACAAACTCATATTATGCAGCCTTCGTTGGACAAAATTTAGGATTTAGTATTCGAAAGAAACTAATGAAAAAGGTGCAATCTTTTTCATTCACCAACTTTAATACCTTTCCTCACGCATCCTTGATTACAAGAATGACTAATGATGTGACACAAGTGCAAAATATCGTGTTTATGGGCTTAAGAATTATGTTAAGGGCTCCTTTACTCATTATAGGTAGTCTTATATTAGCTGTCCTAGTGAATTGGCAGTTAGCGCTTATTTTTCTAATTACCATACCGGTTGTAGTGATCTTCCTTGTTATTGTGATGACTAAAGGCGGTAAGATGTTTAGGTCTGTTCAACAAAAACTGGATACAGTCAATAATGTCATGCAGGAAAGTTTAATAGGATTAAGGTTGATTAAAGCGTATAACCGCAGAACTCATGAAGTAAAAAAGTTTATGAATGTAAGTAATAACTTAAAGGAACAAACAGCAAGCGCTCTAAGATTAATGGAAGCAGCTATGCCTGCATTACTATTCATAATGAATGTTTGTATTATCTTTATTTTATGGATCGGTAGAGAACAATTGCAAGCGACAAATATAGAAGTGGGGGAAGTCGTTTCAATTATTAATTATGCTACGAGAATGACTACTGCCTTTTCAATGTTTTCATTCATCATTATGGCTTTTTCGAGAGCGCGTGCTTCATCTGAACGGATTGTTGAAGTACTTGAGGCGAAGATTGATTTAGAAGATGAAGAAGATGGCAAAAGCCTTGAGCAGTTAAAAGGAGCGGTTACATTTGAGCATGTCTCATTTAGGTACCCAGGGATGTCTACATATGTCTTAAAAGATATTAGTTTTCATATTCGTCCAGGAGAAACTGTCGCTATATTGGGTAGTACAGGTGCTGGTAAAAGTTCTATTCTACAACTTATTCCTAGATTATATGATCCTACTGAAGGTGCAGTTTATGTGGATGGTATGAATCTGAAAGATGTTAAAATGGATGATTTACGAAAGAGAATTGGTTTTACCCCTCAAGAGTCCATCTTATTTAGTGGTACAGTGGAAGAAAACTTAGCATGGGGTAAATCAGACGCGACTTTATCTGAAATGAAAGCGGCGGCACAAGACGCGCAAATACATGAAACCATTACTGATTTAAAAGATGGCTATGAAACAAAATTAGGACAAAAAGGAATTAATCTATCAGGAGGTCAAAAGCAAAGATTATCGGTTGCTCGTGCTTTAATTAGAAAGCCTAATATTCTCATATTGGATGATAGTACGAGTGCTTTGGATTTACAAACAGAGTCCAAAGTATTGGATGCGATTGATAAATATAAATGTACTTTATTCATTGTCACACAAAAATTAAGTACGGCCAAGAGAGCGGATAAAATTATGCTTATAGATGATGGAAAAATCATTGAAGAGGGAACACATGATCAATTGATGAATACGTCTACTCTTTATAGAGAAATAGCGTATTCTCAGTCAGAACAGGGGGCTATGAATAGTGTTTACTAAAATAATGGCCCCATTTAAACAACCAAAGATACATAATCAAATAAATAACGATAGGAACAAAAAGCAACGTAAGCCCAATGACTTCAGTGCTGTCATTAAAAGAATTTGGTCTTACCTTGCAATCTATAAAATACGGCTATTATTACTCTTTTTTATGATTGTCATTAGTTCAGCGATGTCTTTACTTGGTCCCTTTTTAGTAGGAATAACAATAGATACTTTTATAGAAGAAAATGAAGCGGTTGTTTTCGTTTGGTTATTACTAGGTTTACTTGTAACTTATATCGTTCAATCATTGTCACTATGGCTACAAAACTATTGGATGATCGGTGTGTCTCAAGATACAGTATTTAATATGCGCGCAGATTTATTCCAGCAAATACACCGCTTACCTGTAGCTTTTTTTGACAAAAGACAACTTGGTGAATTGATGAGTAGGATTACAAATGATATTGAAAATGTTAGTGCGACTTTAAATAGTTCAATTATCCAAATCATATCTAGTGTTTTCACACTCGTTGGTACGATTGCAGTCATGTTATGGTTGAGTCCGTTGCTAACAATTCTAACTCTTTTAATCATACCGATGATGTTCTATGGAATGAAATGGATTACGAAGCGAACAAGTATGTTGTTTAAAGAGCAGCAAAAAAACTTAGGAGAAATGAATGGCTTTATTGAGGAATCTATTTCTGGGCAGAAATTAATCAAAATGTTTTCACAAGAAGAGAAAGTGATGGATGATTTTTTGCATAAAGCAGAAAACCTAAGAATTTCTGGATTTTGGGCACAAACATTCTCAGGGTTTATTCCTAAGTTGATGCATTTATTGAATAATTTCAGCTTTGCCGTCATTGCTGCGATTGGCGGGATACTCGCATTAAACGGTGGAGTGAGCATTGGCACAATTGTTGTTTTTACCGAGTATTCTCGACAATTTACAAGACCACTCAATGATTTAGCCAATCAATTTAATACGTTATTATCTGCCATTGCTGGAGCTGAAAGAGTTTTTGAGCTGATTGATGAAAAAGATGAATTAACGAGTGAAAAAGATAAGCAGATGCTTGAAAATGTAAATGGTGAGGTTATTTTTGATAACGTGTCGTTTACTTACGGGGAAGACAGAGAAATACTTTCCCATATATATCTTGAAGCCCGTCCAGGTGAGACTGTTGCTCTAGTAGGTCCAACAGGCGCAGGTAAAACAACCATAATTCAACTTATTAGTCGTTTCTATGAAGTGAGTAAAGGGAGAATATTATTAGATGATCGTGATATCTCCACAATACATAAAGAGAGCTTACGATCATATATGGGCTTTGTTCTGCAAGATTCCTTTCTTTTTCAAGGGACCGTTAAGGATAATATCCGCTATAGTCATCTTGAGGCAACGGATGAGGATGTTATACAAGCTGCAATGAAGGCAAATGCTCATTCATTTATTATGAAATTACCACAGCAGTATGACACGACTTTGAGTTTTAATGGCAGCGGGATTAGTCAAGGACAGAAACAATTAATTAGTATCGCCCGTGCTTTTTTGGCACAACCAAAAATTTTAATTTTAGACGAAGCTACGAGTAATATTGATACGGTTACAGAGGTGAAGATTCAACAAGCATTACAAAAGTTGATGATTAATCGAACATGTTTTGTCATTGCCCACCGGTTAAATACTATTCAAAATGCGGATAGAATCTACGTATTAAAAGATGGAAAAATAATAGAAGAGGGTACACATCAATCATTGCTGAAAGAAAAAGGTTTCTATCATCAATTGCAAAATAGTAAAGAAAGAAGTGGTTAATTAAAGATGCCAGTACATCAACCTTGTGTTTGATGTACTGGCATCTTTTTTGATGAGAAAATAAATCTAATGTCTTTGCTGAAGGGGGTTTTTGGCTGCACGATCAGCACGTTTAAATTCTTTTGCATATGTAACTTCTTGCATGCTTGAAAGACCACTAAAGCTCCGTTCTTTCCTCTTTTTATCATTTGCCATAACATTCACCCTTTCTTATTAGTAGTAAACTTTATTAGATTGCCCTATTTTCACGAGTACCATACGATTGAAGTAAGAGATGAGGAAGTAAATAGAGAATAAAGTGTTCGAGAAGGGGAGAGAATCGCGAAAGTGTTGGCTTTTTAGAAGGGAAAGAAACTGAGAGTGTCGCAAGAGGAAGAATAGCCTTCCTGTCGTCCTTAGAGGAGAAAAAGGAGAACTGCAGACAAGCCGTGTATATGTGCAAAATGCAGTAAGAAAAGGGGGAGAACTGCGCGCAAACAGAAGATACGCGCAAAATGCAGCAAGAAAAGGGAGGGAATTGCGCGCAAAAAGTGGATACGCGCAAAAGACAGAAAGAAAAGGAAGAGAACTGCGCGTAAATGGTATATACGCGCAAAAGACAGAAAGAGAAGGAAGAGAACTGCGCGCAAACAGAAGATACGCGCAAAAGGCAGAAAGAAAAGGGAGAGAACTGCGCGCAAAACGAAGATACGCGCAAAATGCAGCAAGAGAAGGAAGAGAACTGCGCGCAAAACGTGGATACGCGCAAAATGCAGCAAGAAAAGGGAGAGAACTGCGCGCAAACAGAAGATACGCGCAAAAGACAGGAAGAAAAAGGAGGTGAATTGCGCGCAAAACGAAGATACGCGCAAAAGGCAGCAAGAAAAGGAAGAGAACTGCGCGCAAACAGAAGATACGCGCAAAAGGCAGTAAGAGAAGGAAAAGAACTGCGCGTAAATCGTATATACGCGCAAAAGACAGCAAGAAAAGGAAAAGAACTGCGCGCAAACAGAAGATACGCGCAAAAGGCAGAAAGAAAAAGGAAGAGGACTATACCTAAATAGATTTTAAATCCAAAAACACAAAAAATCGCGAAAAAGCAGTTTTGTATTAATTTCCATAGGAGTACAAACAATCAAAAAGTACTTTGCTAGCTTGAAATTTATACAGAAATTCACGAGAGTGAGGAAATAGGAGAAATCACCGTCCTCAGAAAAGAATCATGCCCCAGATCGTCCTAGGGAAGAATTTCTTCCCCGAAAAAGTTCAATTAACTTAACGGAGAAGCACGGCGAATGGATAAACGACCATTCTTAGTAGAAAAGTGGTTAAAAGAAAAAATCAGAGCAAAAAAAGTGAAAGAAATGGTCTATTTACGTAAACAAAAGATGCGTGACCACTCAAAAGAATCACTTATCTTCTGTATTTAATCAACAGAGTGTATTTGTGACATCAAAATATAAAAGCTACTTCTGATAAATATCTTCTAATGCTTCTTTTAAATGAGTAAAATGAAAAGGGTAATCATGACTCAGAAGCTTATTTGGTGTAACTTTTTGCCCTTCAGTTACGAGCTTACTCATTTCACCAAGGATAGCTTTTACTGCAAATGAAGGGACAGGTAGCCAATGTGGTTTATGGAGCACAGTGCTTAATGTATGGCCAAACTCATTCATGGTTACTGGGTTTGGAGCAGTAAAATTGACGGGACCTTCTATTGATTCATGTTCAATCATATAAACGATTGCGGAGATAACGTCATTAATATGAATCCAAGAAAGCCATTGATTACCACTACCAATTCTACCTCCAGCAAAGAGTTTATATGGAAGGGCCATCTTAGGTAACGCCCCTGCATTTTTATCGAGAATGATGCCAAAACGACAACATATCGTGCGTATATTCCAATCTTTTTCGGCAGTTTTTGCTATATCCTCCCAGTTTTTAACGACAGTACTTAAAAAATCCTCACCAGAATAAGGACTTGCCTCGTCAAATGTACGCTTTTCTGATGTGCCATAATAGCCAACAGCACTTGCATTAATAAGGGTGTATGGCTTTTCGTTTAGATGATCGATTAGGCGTATTACCTCATTTGTAGCATGCATTCGACTATGGTATATTCGTCTTTTTCTTTCTTCAGTCCAACGACCACTGTTGATTGATTCCCCAGCTAAATTAATGAGGACATCTATTCCTTCTAGCATTTCTTCTGGTTCATCCCCTTCATTTAACCATTGAACAAAGTGGAGACCTTGTTTTTCTTGCTTCTTTCCTTTATTTCTTGTAAGTATATAAACTTGGTGATTTTCTTGTAATAATTGGTCAGTTAGTTTTTGTCCAATAAAGCCCGTTCCGCCTGTTAAAGCAATTTTCATGTTGACCCCTCCGCAAAAATTCTCTTCTATTTCTAAATGAATTCAATGAAAAGTGGATTAAAACCTGTTTTTTTTGTGGTAAAGTTAAAGTGAGGTGAGGATATGCCTACAATTACTAAAATTACGATTCAAAAGAAAAATAAAGATCGCTACAATATCTATACCGACAGTGAGCATGGAGAGACGTATGCCTTCAGTGTGGATGAAGATGTGTTAATTAAATATAATATGAAAAAAGGGAAAGAGATTGATTCCTTACTCATCGGAGAAATTCAATTCCAAGATGAGATTAGAAAGGCGTACAATACGGCCATCCATTATCTTTCTAGTAGAATGCGTTCTGAATCTGAAGTTCGTACACATTTAATCAAGAAAGAGTATGCTGTTGAGTTGATAGATGAAGTGATCCATAAATTATATCAATACCAATTCTTGAATGATGAAGAATTCGCTATTGCATTTGTGAGAACCCAAA
Source organism: Cytobacillus sp. OWB-43 (assembly GCF_034651445.1). NCBI lineage: Bacteria > Bacillati > Bacillota > Bacilli > Caryophanales > Bacillaceae > Cytobacillus > Cytobacillus sp. OWB-43. The sequence goes on from NZ_JAYEFF010000003.1 coordinate 486,317, forward strand.
AGAATACGACAGATAAAGGTCCAAATATAATTAGACATGAATTGAAAGATAAAGGTATAGCTGAAAAAATCATACAAGATGTTATAGAACTATACCCAAAGGAAGAGCAAGTTGAAACAGCCATTTCTCTTTGTCAGAAATATACGCTTAAATATAAAAAAGATTCCTCAAGAATGATGCAACAAAAAATAGAGCAAATGTTAACGAGAAAAGGCTTCAGTTATGATATGATTCAGTTGGCACTTGAAGAAATACAATTAGATAAAGACGATGACGAGGAGATGGGAGCTCTGAAACGTCAAGCTGAAAAAATAAGTAGAAAATATAATCATGAAGAACCATTCATCTATGAGCAAAAGTTAAAGCAAGCGTTATTTCGAAAAGGGTTTCCTTTGCATTTAATTGATGCCTATTTAAAAGAAAATAAAGATGTATGAGGAGGTCTTTTTACTATGCAAGAAAAAAGGTATAGCCAATTGAGCGAATATGAGCTAAAACAAGAAATTGCTCAATTAAGAGAAAAATCTAGAAAAGCTGAGCAATTAGGAATGGTTAATGAATTCGCTGTACTGGAAAGAAAAACAGTGATGGCTAAGTCGTATTTGCTCAATCCCGATGACTTTATTACAAATGAAATATATGAAATAGAGGGAGATCCAGGCTCTTACTTTAAAATTGATTATATGAATGGCGTTTTTGCTTGGGGTTATCGCTTATCTGGAGATCAAGAGCAAGAAGCTTTACCGATTGCAATGCTCGGCAAGTTGAAAAATCTTTAAAAAGAGGATGACATTTATCATCCTCTTTCAGTGTTAAGGGGTTTTTTGTAAAGTTCGCTTGAGCTTAATAAGATTTTGCGTTTGTTGTGTCTCTCCATTTACTTGGTAATGTGCCTTTTTCGGATTGAAATGTCCGGATGCAAACGGACTGTTAAATTCGTTTTCACCAAAGATTTCTTTTTTGTTTACCATGTAAATTAACCCCCTAAGTTTAAAAATCAGTTGTATTGCTATTGCGATTTGATGATGCCTTCATCCGTTCCTGTGGCTGTGTTTGTATCGTTCCATCTGCTCTTTTGGAAGCAAACTCAGCTTTGGCACGTGGTTCACCGTCAAACTTATTGTGGTTCTGATTAGGGAAATGAGCGGCTTTATTACGCATCGTTTTTGCCTCATTTCTAAAAATATTTGCGAAGCGTCATTTATTCAACTTCGCCTATTCATTAGTATAAGCAAATACGTATTTCACACACGGAAAAAATAATTTGGAAGTAGGGTAAAAGATGAATGAATTTCAAAATAAACTTCTTAATCGTTTATTGGAAATAAATGATCAATTGTCTGTTCACATTGCCAGAACATGGATTGAATTGCTTTGGGAGGATTTTGAAGCGACCTATGCGAAGGCAGGAAAAAAATATCAGGGTGAAGAGATGACTGCTAAAGTAGTCAGCCAATGGATTGAAAATCATGGGGCTAAATTACATGAGTTTATCGCAAAAAATCCAAAATATAAGCATTTACTTGAGGAAGATAAAAATAAAATGAATTAAGCCATAAAAGAGAGCTCCCCCGTTCGTTAATAGGAGCTAATGGGGGAGCTTATTTGTTGTGTTTGCACATTTACTGTTTAATTTGTAATAATATCTAATTTCTTCTTCAATTTCTCCTCACTAAATATCCAGCCCGTATATGAGTTGATGATCGTTAAATCCTTGTCTAAATGGGCAACAGCAACAAATGGATAATATTCATTGCTACGATATCTTAAATCGATAAATCTAATTTCTACAATGTTTTCGATTGTCTCAATTTCCCATCTATATACTGGAGAAAAGGAAAGAAAGGCAGAGATATTCTTATCTTTCGTTGCTGCGTTAAAAATCGGTGTTTTTGGTATAGGTACACGCTTAAACTGATCAACAATACGAACTTGACCTCTAAGGGCGCGTCCAACAAAAAAGCTATCTTTATTTTTTATAGCAATTCTCCATTGGTTGTATTTCATAGTTGGTGATATAATGATTTCTGTTGCGTCAGGGATGAGCTTTTGAACTTTCGCTTCAACGGATTTCTTTGCAAAATAACGTAAAATATAATAAATAAATAAAATACAATAAATAACTAGGAATGTATATCCTGGGTCCATTCCGAATATCCACAGAAACAAGCCAAAGACGTGCATGGCAAAAATAAACGGATCAAATGTATTGATCATACCTAATGCTACCCATCTCGATGAAAATGGCCTTAAAGCTTGTGTGCCATAAGCATTAAAAATATCGACAAATACATGTAAAAATACAGCTATAAAGGTCCATAACCAAAGGTGAAAAAGATTTGTTTCCGGAAAAAATAAATAAATAACACCTGTTATTAGTAATGGCCATAGTATCACCGCTGGAATGCTATGAGTAACACCCCGATGATTTCTTATATATGAAGCGTTATTTTTTAATTTTAATATGGTATCGATATCTGGTATTTGTGATCCAATTATTGTACCGACCATTACACTTGCTGCTGTTATTGAACTATTGGCAACAACGGGGTCAAGTGTTGCAAGTCCTCCGAGCGCCAGTCCCATGACTACGTGAGTTCCGGTATCCAAAAGAGGAATTCCTCCTTTTTGTTTTTAATATTTTATTTAGTATATTCCCTAATTAACATAGTTTCAAATCATGGAGGTTAAAAAAAATGAACAATTCTCAACTAAAAGATAATCTTATAGATATTTATGCATTTCAACAGGATTTATTATCTTGGTTTGAAAAAGAGCAGAGAGACCTACCATGGAGAAAGGATAAAGATCCATATAAAGTATGGGTGTCTGAAATCATGCTCCAACAAACAAGAGTCGACACCGTTATCCCGTACTTTTTACGTTTTATGGAGGCGTTTCCTACAGTGAAAGATCTTGCAGAAGCGGAAGAAGAAAAGGTGCTGAAACTTTGGGAAGGTCTTGGTTATTATTCTAGGGCAAGAAATTTACAATCTGCAGTCAGAGAAGTACAGGAACAGTATGACGGAGTAGTACCTAACAATATTAAGGATATTTCTGCATTAAAAGGTGTTGGCCCTTACACTGCTGGTGCGATATTAAGTATTGCCTATGGCGAGCCAGAACCTGCAGTTGATGGCAACGTGATGCGTGTTCTTTCACGTATTCTCATGATCGAGGATGATATCGCTAAAGCTTCAGCGAGAAAAATATTTGAAGCAGCGGTAAGAGAGTTAATTTCTCATGACAACCCATCGTATTTTAATCAAGCTTTAATGGAGTTAGGTGCGCTTATATGTACGCCAACTTCCCCATCTTGCTTATTATGCCCAGTGAGGGATCATTGTCATGCTTTTTATGAAGGTAAGCAAGCGGAATTACCTGTAAAAACTAAAAAGGTGAAAAATAAGCATGTTCAGATTGCTTCCGCCATTCTCTCTAATAGTAAGGGGCAGTTATTAATCCGCAAAAGGCCAAATAAAGGATTATTAGCTAATTTATGGGAGTTTCCTAATGAAGAAATTCATCTTCAAATCGATTCAGATAAACAGCAACTCCAAAATCAATTATCTAAGTCATACGATACGCATTTGAAAATTAAACAGCGTATTGGTCAAATCGATCATGTGTTCACGCATCTTACATGGCATATCAATTTGTATGAAGGGGAAATTCATTCAGTAACCGAAACAGAAAATGTAAAGTTAGTATCCTTAGAAGACATAAAAAAATATCCATTTCCCGTCTCCCATCAAAAAATGTTCAAGCAGTACATGCAGTATAAGGGGATAATGGATGAATGAGATTGTCAATCATAACACAACAAGATAAAATGGGTACGATGGAAGAATTGAACATTGAAAGGAGCAAGTTTTTAGATGAATGAAGGAAAAGTTGCACTAATTACAGGAAGTAGCAGAGGCATTGGCAGAGCTACTGCATTGAGACTTGCACAAGAGGGTTATGATATTGTTTTAAACTATGCTCGTAGTCGTTCACAAGCGGAAGAAGTCGCTCGGGAGATCGAATCATTAGGAAGAAAAGTATTAACAATTAAAGCAAATGTCGGCGATAATGAAAAAATAAAATCAATGTTTGCGCAAATAGATGAAACGTTTGGCCGTTTAGATGTTTTCATTAGTAATGCTGCATCAGGCGTACAAAGACCTATCATGGAACTAGAGGAAACTCATTGGAATTGGACAATGAATATTAATAGTAAAGCGTTGTTATTTTGTGCGAAAGAAGCAGCTAAGTTAATGGAGAAAAATGGCGGTGGAAAGATTGTCAGCATTAGCTCACTAGGTTCTATTCGCTACTTGGAAAATTATACTGTAGTCGGTGTTTCTAAAGCTGCTGTTGAGGCTTTAACAAGATATTTAGCTGTTGAATTAGCACCGAAAAATATATGTGTAAATGCCGTATCAGGTGGAGCAGTGGATACAGAGGCATTAAAACATTTTCCGAATAGAGAAGAGTTATTAGCTGAAGCAAGTGAAAAAACGCCAGCAGGTAGAATGGTCTCTATTGATGATATGGTCAACTCGGTCATGTTTTTAGTATCTGATGATGCTAGCATGATTCGTGGACAAACGATAATAGTGGATGGTGGCATCTCATTATTGGTTTGATGTAATATTCGGAATATAATTACTTCGAAAAAAATGGATAATTCCTCTCGCTCTGGTTAAATTAATGAGCGTGGAGGTGATTAGGATGGCTAAAAAGCAAAATCAACAACAACAAAACCAACAACAATATAATCAAGAATTTGCGAGTGAAACAAACGCTCAAGAAGTAAGACAACAAAATCAACAAGCTGAAGCTAATAAGCAAAAAGCGAAAAACCAAAACAACCAAAATCAACAATAGTTCTTCATTAAAAGGCGCTCCTTTTTTTCAAAAGGGGTGCTTTTTTATATTTAGTCTTCTTTTATTTCGACAAAAGTTCTATCTCATCAACAATAATCTGCAAAGGAATCGATACAAAAAAGATAGAATAGTTTAGAAAAGACTTTAAAGGCTGGTGTATTTTTATGAATGAATTTCAAGCATTGGTTGAAGAACAAATGAAAACAATGGATCATTTACTTTATTTGCAAAGTGAAGTGGAGAGATGTCATGAACTTCAAAATGAACTTTCTCGTTTACGCTCTAGAACAGCTGTAAGCGATATTCACAGTGAGATCCAAAAAATGAATGATGAATTAGATGAAATAGTGGCTGTATTCGAACAGCAAACGAATGAAGTTGTGAAATTGTTTCGCAAACAAAATATTAAAAATGCAAAGATTATCGTTTAGTAAACATATGTTAAAGGCAAGAATGATACAATAGGATGAGCATTACATACCTAATTACTGCTGAATCTACCGACAATTAAGCTGTCTTTGTTTTAAAATTCATTTTTTAACGTTATAATAAATAGAAAATAGGATCTGCACTTTGTTACCTTTAATCATCAATCAACTTATCGGAAGCATTATAGAAGGTAATAAGTTTGAGAGGATGTCCTTTTTAATAAAAGGTTCCAAAGCTTCCAGAAAGGAAAGTAGGGGAAAAGAATGGCGGTACCCATAGAAGGTGAACCGGTACAAATTCATAGTTATAAACATAATGGGCACATCCATCGCGTCTGGGAAGAGTCAACAATCCTTAAAGGTACGCAAAACTTAATTATTGGAGCAAACGATCGTACAATGGTTACTGAATCAGATGGTCGAACTTGGATTACGAGAGAACCGGCAATCTGTTATTTTCACTCACAATATTGGTTTAATATTATCGGAATGCTGAGAGAAGATGGCGTGTACTATTATTGTAATTTAAGCTCTCCTTTTATTTACGATGGAGAGGCGGTTAAGTATATTGATTACGATTTAGATATTAAAGTTTTTCCGGATATGACGTTTAATTTATTGGATGAAGATGAATATGAGCGTCATCGGCAAGAAATGCGTTACCCCACACCGATTGATAAAATCTTGTGGGCAAATGTGGACAAGTTGATATTCTTAATCAGACAACGAAAAGGTCCTTTTGCACCGGATTTTGTGGATGGTTGGTATGAAAGATACTTAACTTACCGAAGATAAAATGTTTTATTTGCGCCTGTTGATATGATAAACAACAGGTTTTTATTTGGCATGAAAAATAAATGGTATTATCTTTACATAATGAATATCTAGAAGGCTTGAAGAAGAAATGAATCATGACAATCTGGATAGATTAAAAGATAAATGAACAAAAAGGGTGACAGGCTAAAATTGAACATAATTAAAAGATATATGCATTTTGTTAAGCCGTATCGCCTACAGATTTTCTTAACAATACTAATTGGTATTGTGAAATTTGCAATACCATTGTTAATCCCGCTGTTAATTAAATATGTAATCGATGATATAGTCGGAAATGATGCGCTTACACAACCTGAAAAAATGACACAACTTTTAACGATCATGGGTATGATGTTGATTATTTTTATAATTGTAAGGCCACCAGTAGAATATTATCGACAATATTTCGCACAATGGGTAGCGAGCAAGATTTTATTTGATATTAGAGATAAACTTTTTACTCATATTCAGAAATTAAGCTTTAAATTTTATGCGAATAATCGATCAGGTGAAGTGATATCTAGAATCATAAATGATGTAGAGCAAACAAAGAATTTTGTTGTTACAGGACTGATGAATTTATGGCTGGATATGGCCACCATTATTATAGCTGTTGCAATTATGTTTACGATGGATGTTAAATTGACGATTGTATCGCTTATTTTAATGCCGTTTTATGCATTAAGTGTAAAGTATTTCTTTGGAAATTTACGAAGGTTAACAAGAGATCGATCACAAGCTTTAGCTGAGGTTCAAGGTTATTTACACGAAAGAGTTCAAGGAATGGCCGTTATTAAAAGTTTTGCCACAGAAGATTATGAACAAAGAAATTTCACGAAGCATAACAGTAACTTTTTATCAAAGGCTATTGATCATACAAAGTGGAATGCGAAAGCATTTGCAGTCGTGAATACAATTACTGATATTGCTCCACTCCTAGTAATTGCTTTTGCTGGATATCAAGTAATACAAGGACAAATCACTTTAGGTGTTATGATGGCATTTGTAGCTTATATTGACCGTTTATATAATCCACTTAGAAGGCTAGTCAATTCATCGACAACATTGACACAAGCTATCGCTTCAATGGACCGTGTGTTTGAATTAGTTGATGAAAAATATGATATTGATGATAAAGAAAATGCTATCCCTTGTAGAAATGTAGCTGGCCATATTGAGTTCAAAGATGTTCATTTTAAATATAATAATGAAGATGGTGCTGTTCTTCGTGATATTAATTTAGATGTGAAACAAGGGGAAACCATTGCACTTGTTGGAATGAGTGGTGGAGGAAAATCTTCACTAGTTAGTTTAATTCCCCGCTTTTATGATGTTTCAGGTGGGCGAATATTACTTGATGGTGAAGATATTCGTTCTTTCCAAGTAAGAAGTTTACGAGATCATATTGGTATGGTACTACAAGATAATATTTTGTTTAGTGAATCAGTAAAAGCAAATATATTACTCGGAAAGCCTGATGCTAGTGATGAAGAGGTCATTAGAGCAGCTAAGGCAGCTAATGCACATGGATTTATAATGGATTTGCCTGAAGGGTATGAAACGAAAGTGGGAGAACGAGGAGTAAAGCTTTCCGGTGGGCAAAAACAACGAATTGCTATTGCACGTATTTTCTTGAAAAACCCTCCAATTCTTATATTAGATGAGGCGACCTCAGCATTAGACTTAGAAAGCGAACATCTTATTCAAGAGGCATTAAATGATTTGGCAACGGATCGAACGACGTTTATCGTCGCTCATAGATTATCTACAATCACACATGCCGATCGCATTGTTGTTGTTGAATATGGTGAAATTGTGGAGACGGGCTCACATGAGGAATTAATGGAGAGACAGGGTCATTATTATAAGCTTTTCCAAGTACAACAACTCGAATCGTAATTAGATGGTAACGCTAACGAAATCACATTCATGTAAAATTCTTTTTAGAATTTAGACATGTATGTGATTTTTTAGTTTCTGTTGGCTTGAGTTAGTATCTGAAAACAGGTAGTTCCTAAGATACACTCGAATGTAAATGCAGATAAGGCTTGTGACTCCCGACTCTATAAAATATATAAATTGCTATTTTATTATATTAATAATTGGAAAATTCGGAATTATATTATAAAAAAATAATAAACTAGCGTAATTTTAAAGAATTATAATTATATTTAAATATTTCTGAAAAAACAATAGACTTATTCTTACATATTTTATAAAATATTAAAAAACGGAGGGAGAATGTAGAAGAAACTGATAAAGGGGTGACATAGTGACGCAATCTCCAGTATTAGAGGTAAGAAATCTAGAAACTTCGTTTGTAACTAAAGACGGAGAAGTAACCGCCGTCGATCAGGTAAGTTTTACTATTCATAAAGGAGAGGTAATAGGGATTGTTGGTGAATCAGGTTGTGGTAAAAGCGTAACATCATTGTCTATTATGAAGCTTGTGCCGCAACCACCTGGGAAAATAGTTGGCGGGGAAATACTACTTAACGGTGAGAATATAGTAGGGGCTAATGAAAAGAGAATGAGAGAAATTCGTGGTAATGAAATTGCTATGATCTTTCAAGAGCCAATGACTAGCCTCAATCCGCTTTTTAAAATAGGGGAACAAATGACAGAAGGCATCAAAATACATATGAAAAAGACAAAAAAAGAAGCAAATGAAATCGCACTTAAAATGCTAAAGCTAGTAGGCTTACCAAGGGCAGAGGCGATAATGAAAGAGTATCCGCATCAGTTGTCTGGTGGAATGAGACAGCGGGTAATGATAGCCATGGCACTGTCCTGTAATCCCGAAGTACTAATAGCTGATGAACCAACAACTGCTTTGGATGTAACCATTCAATCGCAAATTCTTGGTCTGATGAAAGAGCTAAATAAAACTTTGCAAACTTCTATTATGATGATTACACATGACCTTGGCGTAGTGGCGCAAATGTGTGAGCGTGTCATTGTAATGTACGCAGGACAAGTGGTAGAAGAAGCAAAGGTAGGAGATTTATTTAAAAACCCAAAGCATCCTTATACACAGGGGTTATTAAAGTCGGTTCCAGATATTAGGGGAGAGCATTCCAGATTATATTCTATTCCAGGCAATGTACCGAAGCCAGGCTCAATTACAAAAGGTTGCCGTTTTGCTGAAAGATGTGAATTTGCTCATGAACGCTGCGTAATGGAAGACCCTGTATTGTTTATGGAAGATGGTGAAGAGCATACGGTAAGATGCTTTCTACATGAGAAGAGGAGGGAAGTCTCATGAGTAAAGCAATATTAGAAGTAGAAAATCTAAAAAAATATTTTCCGATTACTGCTGGCGTTTTTAATCGCAAAGTTGCGGATGTAAAAGCAGTAGATGATATTAGTTTTTTTGTTAATGAAGGAGAAACATTAGGAATCGTTGGTGAATCGGGTTGTGGGAAGTCAACAACTGGACGGATGTTGATGAGATTAATTGAGCCAACCGAAGGGAAAATTTCATTTAACGGTAAAGAAATTACGAAATTATCAGATTATGAGATGAGAAAATTGAGAAAAGACATGCAAATGGTCTTTCAAGATCCATTTGCTTCACTCAATCCACGTCACTCAGTCGAACAAATATTAGAAGAACCTTTAATTGTTCATGGGATTGGAGATAAAGCTACACGGAAGAAGCAGGTAAGAGAAATGCTTGAAGTTGTTGGATTAAGTGGTTACCATGCTAAACGCTATCCCCATCAATTTAGTGGGGGGCAAAGACAACGGATTGGAATTGCGCGCGCATTAATGACCAGACCCAAATTAATTATTGCTGATGAACCTGTGTCTGCTCTAGATGTATCCATACAGGCACAAGTATTGAATTTATTAGAAGATTTACAAAAAGAATTCGGTCTGACCTATATATTTATCGCCCATGACCTAGGGGTGATCAAACATATTAGCGACCGTGTAGGAGTTATGTATTTAGGAAGAATGGTTGAGTTAACAACCGCTAAACAATTGTATGATAAGCCACTTCATCCATATACAGAAGCACTTCTAAGTTCCGTTCCGATCCCTGATCCAGAAATAGCTGTTACTCAGGGAGTGCTATCTGGAGATATCCCTAACCCTGCTGATCCACCAAACGGTTGTGCTTTCCATACGAGATGTTCAAAATGTATGGAGATTTGTAAGCAAGAACGACCACTTTTGCAGGAAATAGAAGATGGACATATGGTGGCTTGCCATTTATATGAGAAAGAGATTGCAAATTAGAAGGGAGAGAATGAAGAATGAAGAAAAAGAAAAGTTTTTGGCTACTTATTGTATTAATGGTTAGTACCCTTATTTTTGCTGGATGTAATAGTTCTACGTCAGGTGATAATGGAGATGAAGGCGGAGAAGCAGATGAAGGGAGCACTGGAGGAACACTTGTCTTTGGTCGAGGAGGAGATTCAACTTCTCTTGACCCAGCAATTACAACTGAAGGTGAAGCTTTTAAAGTAACGAAAAATATTTTTGAAACGCTTGTTGAATTTGGTGAGCAAGATACGGAGCTTCATCCTGGTCTAGCAACAGATTGGGAAACAAGTGAAGATGGGTTGACTCAGACACTTAAACTACGTGAAGGAGTTAAGTTCCATGATGGAACAGATTTTAATGCGGAAGCTGTCGTATTCAACTTCGAACGTTGGATGGCAGGGAATAAAGAACAATTCTATTATTACAATTCTCAATTTGGAGATAAGGTTGATAGTGTAACAGCAGTTGATGATTATACGGTTGAAGTCAAGTTAAATACAGCAATTGCACCGTTCTATAAAAACTTAGCGATGTCACCATTTGGTATCGCCAGTCCAACAGCCATTGTAGAGCATGGTGATAAATTCCTTGAAAACCCAGTTGGAACGGGTCCATTTAAATTTCAAGAATGGAAAAGAAATGACAGAATCACAATCGTAAAAAATGAAGAGTATTGGGATGAAGGTTTACCAAAATTAGACTCAGTCATTTTCAGATCTATTCCTGAGAACTCTGCAAGACTAAACGCTTTAGCTTCAGGAGAAGTTGATTTAATTGATGGTGTGAATTTCAGCGACGTCCAACAAATTGAAGATAATCCAGACCTACAAACATTTGAGAGACCGACAATGAATGTTGCTTATGTTGGATTAACGAATACGAGAGGTCCTTTACAGGAAAAGTTAGTCCGTCAAGCACTTAACCATGCGGTGAATAAAGAAGAAATCATCGATGCATTCTATGCTGGCGCAGCGGACCCAGCTGTAAATCCAATGCCACCGGTAATCTCTGGTTATAATGATGAAATTGAAGACTATCCATACGATCCAGAAAAAGCAAAAGAATTACTTAAGGAAGCTGGATATGAAGACGGATTTGAGATGGAATTATGGGCAATGCCAGTTCCAAGACCATATATGCCGGACGGCCAAAAAATAGCTGAAGCCCTACAAGCTGATTTTGCTGAAATTGGCGTTAAAGCTAAGATTGTTTCATATGAATGGGGAACATATTTAGAAAAAGCTAATAATGGAGAAGCTGATTCATTCTTACTTGGATGGACAGGTGATAATGGTGATGCAGATAACTTCTTGTATGTATTATTAGATGAAGATGCCATCGGTTCAAATAACTACACTTACTACAAAAACAGTGAAGTACATGATTTATTATTAGAAGCGCAAGCAACTACTGATCAAGCGAAAAGAGATGAGTTATACAAACAAGCACAAGTAATTATAAAAGAAGATGCACCATGGATTCCGCTTGTACATTCACGTCCTATTTTAGCTGGGAAATCTAATATTAAGAATTTCCTACCACATCCGACAGGGTCTGATTTGCTTTCACATGTGGAGGTCAGTCAATAAATCAATAGAGATAGAAAAAGGGAGTGGCACACTCCCTTTTCTATTCATCTGATAATAATGTAGTAATAGAGGTGAGAAGATGTTTACTTACACAGTTAGGCGGTTAATTGCATTAATACCCGTTCTATTAGGTTTATCACTGATTGTTTTTCTAATGATTCGTGCAATTCCCGGTGATCCAGCTCAAATCATATTAGGGCAATTAGCTACGGAAGAGGCGATAGAGGCCTTAACGCAACAGCTCGGGTTAGATCAACCGTGGTATATTCAGTACTTTACATATTTGGGAGATTTATTGACTGGTGATTTGGGAGAATCAATCAAAACCAATACAGCGATAAATCAGGAAATTTGGCCATACTTAGCAGCAACTTTAGAGTTATCCTTTTGCGCAATGTTAATTGCCATTTTTATAGGGGTTAATGCTGGTATCATAAGTGCATGGTTTCAGCATTCTTGGTTTGATTACATAGCGATGATTTTAGCACTGATCGGTGTTTCTATACCTATTTTTTGGTTAGGTTTGATGGAACAATGGTTCTTCTCTATTCAGCTTGATTGGTTACCGACATCTGGAAGGGAAGAGGTAAGGAACCCTGTTACATCTATAACAAATATATATTTAATAGATACATTGATTCAAGGTAGGTTTGATCAATTTGTTGATGTGTTACGTCATTTAATATTGCCAGCGTTTGCTTTAGCTACAATTCCAATGGCCATCATTGCTAGAATAACGAGATCTTCAATGTTAGAGGTAATGAAATCTGACTATATTAGAACAGCAAGAGCTAAAGGAATAAGAATGTTTTGGGTTGTGTACAAGCATTCATTAAAAAACGCAGTGATTCCTGTTCTTACTGTGATAGGTTTGCAAACAGGATTATTGTTAGGTGGTGCGATTCTTACCGAAACGATATTTAGTTGGCCGGGTATGGGCAGATATATTTACGATGCGATTAGTGCGAGAGATTATCCTGTCATTCAATCTGGAATATTAGTGATTGCATTTATATTTGTCATGATTAATTTATTCATAGACTTATTGTACGCTGCAATCGATCCGCGAATTAATTATCGTTAAGGGAGGAATAGACGTGGAAGTGTCAGTAAATAATAAACCACCTATTCAGCCAAAAAATAATGAAGATAAAGTACAATCGCCTTGGGTGGAGGCGTTACAAAGCTTCATGAAAAACAAAATTGCCTTAGTCGGTACAGGGATTGTTGTATTTTTTATACTGTTAGCCATTTTTGCACCATTCATTGCGCCACAGGGCATTAATGAGCAGAATATGGCAAATAGGCTTCAAGCCCCATCAGCGGAACATTGGTTTGGAACTGATGATTTTGGGAGAGATATTTTTTCGCGAGTGATTTTTGGGGCGAGAATATCGTTATGGGTTGGTTTTTTAGCGGTAATGGGTTCGGCTGTTGTGGGTTCTTTATTAGGGATTATTGCGGGGTATTACGGGAGATGGATCGATACGATTATCTCAAGGATTTTTGATATAATGCTTGCTTTCCCAAGTATTCTTTTGGCAATTGCTATTGTAGCCGTCTTAGGACCATCACTGCAGAATGCATTAATTGCGATAGCTGTTATTAATATTCCTAATTTTGGGAGGTTAATTCGTTCAAAAGTTTTAAGTGTTAAACAAGAGGAGTATATTGTAGCCGCGAAGGCAGTTGGGATGAAAAATAATCGAATTCTATTTAGGCATGTACTTCCCAATAGTATGGCACCTATTATCGTTCAAGGAACTCTGGCAATTGGTACGGCTATTATTGAAGCAGCAGCTCTAGGGTTCTTAGGTTTAGGAGCAGAGGCACCGAATCCGGAATGGGGTAAAATGCTTTCAGATGCAAGAGTGTTACTTATCCAAGCACCGTGGACAATGATATTCCCTGGCATAGCCATTATGTTAACAGTTCTCGGCTTTAACTTAATGGGGGATGGATTAAGAGATGCCTTAGATCCGAGGATGAAGAATTAGAAAAATTTAGAGGAAAAGAGGCTATCGGAGATTTTATATCCGGTAGCCTCTTATTGATTATTGTTCGTCAACGGCTTCATCTAATGTTAAAGAAGAGTCTTCTTTATGGAACTTTTGAAAGCTACTAATAAGGCAATTCAATCGTTCCACTTGTTCATTATAATCCATCATTGCAGATACAATATGCATAGTATGAGCTAATTCTACCTGCCCATCATCTGAAATGAGATGTTGTTGTTCTAAAAAGAGCGTGAAAAGTTCCTTTCTGCTTAAAGTAATATCGCCTTCTTCAAAAACGACTTCCGGTCGAACTTTCCCAATAAATTTTAATACCGCATGTTCATGATAATGAGTAATAATATCCAATTGTTGCTGGATAAGGTGTTGAAAATCTTCCGGCATTTCTGCTAAATCATTCTCAAAGCGATGCATCTTTGTTAAAGTATCTAGAGCTTTTTTATTCGCGGCATTCATTTGCCGGTAAATGACTAATTTTCTCGGTTTGGAATGGTTCTTCTTTTTAAAGTAATTACGTTCTTCTTTATATAAAGAAAAAAGCGTATCAATCTTTGTTAATCCTTCTTGCATGGTCCGTATATCATTCTTTAATAAATGATGTTCAGAGGCATGCCTTATATTTAAGCGAATCCACTTTGTAATTTCTTCGGTTAGATTAGAAATCTTTACATATAACTTCTTCTCATATTTCGGTGGAATAAACACCAGATTAACAATAAATGCAGAAAATATCCCGAGGATAACTGTCGAGAACCTAAGAATGGCAAACTCAGTAAAGGTATCTCCTGGTGTGACCATAATCGCTACCATTGTAACGAGTGATAAACCAATAGTGTTATCAAGTTTTAATTTTAAATTAATCGTAATAACCACTATTGCTGCTAAACCGATAATGAGAATTTCATGACCAAATAATAGTACAAATAATACCGCGATTACTGCTCCGATTATATTTCCTTGAATTTGTTCAAGTACAGATAAATAAGAACGATAAATCGTTGGTTGCAGTGCAAAAATAGCTGCAATCCCTGCAAAAACAGGAGATGGGAGTTGAAAAAGTTCTGCTAAAAATAAAGATAGTATGATTGCGATCCCCGTTTTCAGAATGCGGGCGCCAAGCTTCATATTTAAATAATCCTTTCTGCTCAATCATTAGTATGGCTGTCATGATAAACACCCACTCTTACTTTATACGTTTTTTTTCTTTATTAAACAATTATGTACTATACATGGATATTAGTATAAGTTCAATAGACAAATATGAAAAGTCGTTAAAATTAATAAAAAATTAAAGTTGATTAATTCTAAATGAAAAAATAGAAATACATCAAAAGGCAAGCAAGAGGGAGAATTTTGTTTGGACTAGCAGAGAATCGCATCAAAATCCAGCAAGAGAGAATAATTAGCTAGAAATGAGGCGAAATATCAATTAACTTCAGATTGGCATTTAAAGACAAACGGATAACCGATAATGTTGAAGCCCGAATCTGTTTCCGCACTCCCAGTGAAATGAGTCACATAAATTCATAAAGAAACACGAGAAATTCATCATTAGAATTCCTCGTGTCTCAAGTTTAGCAGAAAAACAAAATCAAATTAGTATTTCTTAGCAAAAGAAATGTATGTTATATCACTCAGTTGAAACAGAAGGATCGGCTTGTTCTTTAACTGGAACAACTTGCAAAAAGTGACTACTTAAATCTGATAAAAGAGCTTTTAAACCAATTGCTTCTTCTTCTTGGTTTTGATCCATCAATAGATTGATATATTTTTCTAATAGTTCTTTTACATCATCTAGTCCATTTTGGTCAAGCTCGGTTACGTTTACTTTTGCACCTTTAGCTATTCTTCTTTCAATTGCCGCTTTTGTTAATCCCATTTCAGGTTGATGTCTTAAGTAGACGACGCCACCTGTCATCCCTGCACAAATCCATGGGCCCGGATCACCTAATACAAGGCCGCGACCGTTTGTCATATATTCAAACGCAAATCCCTTAATATTCGCATTTGTACCGATTTTCCCAAATTCCTTCTCTGGAATTGCACTTGTTAGTTGTCCACCGATAATCATATCAGCTCCAGATAGACGAATACCAGCTCTTGCATCAGCGTTTCCTTGGGCAACGAGAAGTCCCACTTGTGCACCATAGCCAAAACCTTTTCCAACAGATCCATTATAATACTGTCCATTCTTACCTTTCGATTTAAAAATTAAGATTTGACCACCGAAGGAAGTTTTACCAATACCATCTTGTGCACCGCCTGCTACTTCGATGTTTATGCCGAAACTGTTATAGGCTCCTAATCCGTTACCAGGGATAGACCCATCATTATATTTGAGGTCAACTGGAGGAAGGGTTTTATATGATCCATCTAAGCGTCCTCTTACACGGTGACAAGATACACGACTACCAAGCACCCTTTGCTCTGAAGTAACATTAGAGAAGGTACGCGATTGGTGTAATTCTTCTACACTCTTGTCTAGATATTCAGCACCAACAGCTACTTGTAATTGTGCCTCACTCACTTCTTTAGGTTGTTCATTATTGGTGAGCTGTGAAATCTCTAATGTACGAAGTAAGTAGTCTAAATTCAATTGTTCTTTTCCTTTTATTTGTTCAAGTAAATCTGTACGTCCAATGGCATCTTGTAAATTGCGAATACCGATGCTACCCGCAAGTGCTTGCAGTTCTTTACCGAAAGCAGAAAATAAGTTAACTAAACCTTGGACAGCAGATTCAAATTGACGAGGAACGAATCTTCTTAACCCATGTTCTTTTGCTTGTGCCTCTGAATCAATTTGCGTAGCAATTCCAACATGACAAGTATCTAGATGACACCCACGGCAAGTTGTACAACCAATGGCTAACATTGATAAAGTACCAAACCCGACTCTATTTGCACCAAGTAACATCACTTTTAAAACATCACTAACACTTTTTAAGCCGCCGTCTGCCCATAGCTCAACATAATCTCTTAATCCAGCTTCTAGTAAGGCGTTGTGTGCCGCTTTAACACCAATTTCAACTGGTAATCCAACATGTTGGAGCGCGTGGATTCTAGCTGCACCTGTACCGCCATCAAACCCACTTAAAGTGATAATATCCGCACCAGCTTTAGCGATCCCTACAGCAATTGTTCCAATATTAGGCACAACAGGAACTTTAACTGACACTTTCGCCTTATCGTTCGCTGTTTTTAATTCATGAATCATTTGTGCTAAATCTTCAATAGAATAAATATCATGATTATTTGAAGGTGAAATTAAATCAGATCCAATTGTTGCATTTCTAGCTTCAGCTATTTTAGCTGTTACTTTAGAGCCTGGTAGATGTCCACCTTCACCTGGTTTTGCTCCTTGGCCGATTTTAATCTCAAGGAGGTTAGAAGAGTTAAGAAGCTCAGCGTTTACTCCAAATCGTCCTGAGGCAACTTGCTGACCTCTTGTACGAGGGTATTTCCCGAGCATATCTTTTATTTCTCCGCCTTCGCCATTTAAACTAATCATATTTAGTCTTTCTGCACCTTCTGCATAGGCTCTAAAAGCAATTTCATTTTGAGAACCAAATGACATAGAAGAAATAACGAATGGTAAGTTATGATCTCCAACAGAAATATTAACATCCTCTGGTGAAATTTTGGTTTCTGATTGTTTAAAATCAGTTAGGTGACGGATGGTTGTTGGGTTCTGAGCTTCTTGTTCGCTTATCTTTTCACGGTAAGCATCATATTCACCTGTGGATGCAACTTCACCAATTGCTTTCCAAATTCTTGGGAATAGATGGAAGGTTTTCCCGATTCTGTTTTTCTCGTTAATAAAGTCTTCAGCTCTTAATAAAGCATCTTCTTTCATGTGACCAAAATTGTATTTAAGCTCACCTGAACCAAAGAAATTGATGATATTTAAATATTCAGCGATTTCTTCGTTTAAGCCAATAGTTGAGAATAAGCGACCATATCCTCTTAGTTCATGAATACCGATTGTAGAGATTACCTTTTCCAACCCTTTTGTTAAAGCTGAATATAAGTTAACAAGAGGAGTTATTTCTTCGTTAGCAACAGTTACAAACATATAATATGGGCTAATTAAATCTGCACCTAAACCGTAAGCTGTAATAATATCATGTAATGACCTGATAGAAGCGGAACGTAAAAGTAAAGAACAGTCTCTTCTTATTGTTTCTTTTACTAATGCTTGATCAATGGCAGATACGACTAAGTGTGGATCCATCCAGTAGGAATCTTCTTGATGAGCACTAGCATCATTCAAGACAATAAGTGTTTTACCAGCTTTAACTGATTCAATCGCTTCTTTTGATAAGCGTGAAATTGCCTCTTTAATCGTTTCATCTTTTGAAAAAGTGATAGAAAGATAGGCAATTTTCTTTTGTGCTTGATAATATTCAGTTACTTGATCATAGCTAGGCTGATTGATTTCCTTAACACACTCGTATCCTAATTTTCCTTCTATTAATAATGGTGTTTGTAATTCAAGTACATCTATTGATTCTTCATTATTAAAGAGCGACGGTCTTTTACCGATAATTGTTCTAGTAGAGAAATGTTCTGTTTCTCTATCTCTATCGATGGCAGGGTTCGTAACAACTGCGACACTTTCTTTAATAAAATCAGCGATATTTGTTCTCTCACCATTTAAAGCAGCTAATGGAGCATCATGGCCAAGTGAACGGATAGGTTCCGCGCCTTTTTCTGCCATTTGTTCTACTAAGTTCACATGGTCTCTTTCCCAACCAAACGCTTTATATTGACCATTATGAATTTTTGTAGGGAAAGCCATTGTAGTTACTTTATTCAAAACTGGCGCACTTAAACGATTTTTATAATCTTTAACATTTACACGAGAAGAGAAGCGATTAAATGTTTCTTCCTGATAGTTTTCATGTTCATATTTTTCTAGTTTATTACCGTTCCATTTGAAGCCAACTTTTTCACCAGGAGATAAGGGCTTTGGTTCATTTACATATTCACTCGATGAAATAATCCCTGGTTCAGATGAGAATAAATAAGAACTTTCAGTCTCTAACATCCAAAGGGGTCTTAATCCAAGGGAGTCTACACTATATACTGCTTCGTCTCCGAATCTTGAGATAATTCCAGCAGGCCCTTGAGCGAAATGTCCCCATGCTTCCCTTATATAAGTATATAAATCTTGCAAATGCGGAGGGTATGACTTGATTTCGTTAATGATTGGAGGGAAGAGTACGTCCATCGCTTCAAATAATGAATAGCCATCTCTACAAATGAGTGTTTCAATGGTTCTGCTTAAATCTTGGGAATCACTACCTCCTCTAACGAGTGGTACATTAATCATTCTAGCTTCGTCGCGTAATTTTGCAATCGTATTAATTTCACCATTATGCCCTAAGACGGCAAATGGTTGCACACGAAAAAAGCTTGAGAGTGTATTAGTCGAATAACGATTATGGCCAAGAGTCATAGTCGAAGCTACCAATGGGTTTGCTAGGTCATGGTAGTATTTAGGTAAAATATCGCCAGCTCCCATTACTTTATATACAGCATGAAACTGACTAAGGGATGCTACGTGAATAAATTCATTTTTTTCTGCTTCTACAATAACTTCTAATATCGCTTGATTCAGATCTGTTTCATTTTTATCAACCATACATGCAATTTGCCAAAAAACAGGGTTCTCTTGAATCGCTATTGGGCCAAGTGCAGAAGAATCTGTCACTTCATCTGATTCGAAAATTAAAGAAAACCCTTTATCATCAAGAAGTTGGCGTACTTCTGTTTTGAAGGTTTCACTTTGTTCATTACGAGTGAAAAAGAGATGACCGACGACAAAATTGGGTGTGTCAACAACTGTTGAATCGATTTGAGCATTTTTAAGTTTTTCTTTCCAGAGTGTACGGGGGATATCGATATGAATCCCGACGCCATCTCCTTCTCCATTAATAAATCCTGCACGGTGGTTCATTGTTACTAATGCATCTATACAACTGAAAATATTTTCACGTGTTGGAATCTTTTCTTTTTCTAATGAAGAAACAATCCCACATGCATCGTGTTCTTGATTATTAAAATTTTTGAATTGGGAAGGGGTCCATTGTTGAGTCATAGTATTCGGCTTTTTGAGGCAATGCCTTAAGCCGTTCACCTCCTAGTTTAGTAATGTTTTTGAGGTTGCTAGATTGTTAAGATTTCTAGCGAAGTTAATTGAAATGTTATTTAACTGGGTAACGCATTAAAGTGTTTCGGTAACGAAGGGATTATACAGAATATTTTCATTATCATATCACATGAATTTTCAGAAATCAATTATTTATACATTTTTATGGATATGGAAAAGGTTGAGAATGTATAAAAATGTATAGCGGAATCTATATTTGTAAACGTTTTCATAGTATGTATCAAGAGAAAAAGAGAGCTAGTAGGCTCTCTTTTTGTGTATAAAAAATGAATATTTTATTTATTGGTTGGCTAATTCTTCGAAAGTATCATGGACTGCTTGAATGGTAGCGTCAATATCTTCTTCTGTATGAGCAATTGTAAGGAACCATGCTTCATATTTGGAAGGTGCTAGGTTGATGCCTCTATTTAACATAAGCTTGAAGAACTTAGCAAACATCTCACCGTCCGTATTTTCTGCTTGTTCATAGTTGATTACTTTTTCATCAGTAAAATAAACAGTTAATGCCCCTTTTAATCGATTAATTGATATGGGAATATTGAACTGCTTGGCCGCATTCATGATGCTATCTTCAAGCTTTTCACCTAATCTATCTAAGTATTCATATACCCCAGGTTGTTTTAATACTTCTAAGCAAGCAATTCCAGCTAAGATTGATGCAGGGTTTCCTGCCATTGTTCCTGCTTGATAGGCGGGACCTAGTGGAGCAACACTCTCCATAATCTCTTTTTTTCCACCGTAGGCACCAATGGGTAAGCCGCCGCCAATGATTTTTCCTAATGCTGTGAGGTCTGGCTGCACACCTAATAAATCCTGTGCACCTCCATAGTGAAAACGAAAAGCAGTAATAACTTCATCATATATAACGAGTGAACCATGTGCATGACTTATCTCATTTACCTCTTCCAAGAACCCTGGTAAGGGCTCGACAATACCGAAGTTCCCTACAATCGGTTCTACTAAAACTCCTGCAATCTCATGTCCCCATTTATCCATAGCTTGTTTAAATGAATCAATGTCATTAAAAGGAACGGTGATTACTTCTTTTGCAATCGATTGAGGTACCCCGGCAGAATCAGGTGTACCAAGGGTTGACGGACCAGAACCAGCTGCAACTAGTACTAGATCTGAATGTCCGTGATAACAGCCGGCAAATTTAATTATTTTATCTTTTCCTGTATACGCTCTTGCAACCCTTATGGTTGTCATCACAGCTTCCGTACCGGAATTCACAAATCTTACTTTTTCTAAATTAGGCATCGCCTCTTTTAGCAATTTAGCGAAGTCTACTTCATACGGAGTAGGTGTGCCAAATAGTACTCCTCTTTCGGCAGCTTCTTTAATGGCTTTCGTTATATGAGGGTGAGCATGTCCTGTAATAATGGGTCCATAGGCTGCTAAATAATCAATATATTGATTCCCATCTACATCAAAGAAGTAAGCACCTTGGCCTCTCTCCATTGCAACAGGTGATCCTCCACCAACCGCTTTATAAGAACGAGAAGGGCTGTTTACGCCCCCGACAATGTGTTCAACAGCTTCTTTATGTAGTCGTTCGGAATTGATAAAATGCATCAATATTCCTCCTTAAGTAATATAATCTCCCTTTATATTTTAACATGTAAGCTATTGATATGTTAAAAGCAAAATATTTTCATATCTATAGTCAGTAAGACAACTTGTCATACTCTCAAAAGGTTGAACGTATAATGGTAATACCGTCACGAGAGAGGTGAGGTTAGTCTTGCTATTTTTTTTCGTTATTTTTACTGTTACAT
Source organism: Cytobacillus sp. OWB-43 (assembly GCF_034651445.1). Lineage (NCBI taxonomy): Bacteria > Bacillati > Bacillota > Bacilli > Caryophanales > Bacillaceae > Cytobacillus > Cytobacillus sp. OWB-43. The sequence goes on from NZ_JAYEFF010000003.1 coordinate 508,259, forward strand.
TATGTATTTTTATGAGTATGCAAAGCCTCTTAACCCCTAAAAGAACGAAGGGAAGATGGGTGTCATTAGATAACTTTTTTTATTTAATTTGTCTATATGCTACGATTTTAATTGCTTTTGGGTTAATATATATTATTCTCGATTTAAATGGGCATGTTGTGCTAATAGATGAAACAAGCTATGGAGGTATTAATTTCTTAGATCGTCTTGCATCAGGTTTTTATTTTAGTGCTGTTACTCTTTTTTCATTGGGTTATGGAGATGTTATCCCTGTGGGTTTAGGCCGTATGGTTGCGATGGTTGAAGCGTTGATAGGTTATGTCATTCCAACAGCATTTGTCGCAAGAGTTGTTTTTAATATTGATAATAAGAATGATCAATGAGAAGAAGGGTGTTTACTTGTATTTCACTCTTGTTTTTTATAGTCTAAGAAAAACGTGGTTAAGGAGTGAGCGATTTATGAGTATAGAACTTGGAGAAAAAGCACCCGCATTTACATTAGAAGCAAGTAATGGAGAAGTTGTTAATCTAGAAGATTTTCGCGGGAGAAATGTCGTATTATATTTTTATCCTAAGGATATGACACCTGGTTGTACGACTGAGGCATGTGATTTCCGCGATAAGCATAATGACTTTTCTGATGTGAATACGGTCATTATTGGTGTCAGTCCTGACCCAATTAAACGTCATGAGAAATTTATTGAGAAACATGGGTTACCATTTCTTTTGCTTGCAGATGAAAATCATGAAGTTGCAGAAAGCTACGGAGTTTGGAAGTTGAAAAAGAATTTTGGTAAAGAATATATGGGGATTGAACGCTCTACGTTTGTGATTGACGAGGAAGGCAGACTAATAAAAGAGTGGCGAAAAGTGAAAGTAAAAGGACATGTAGAGGATGCATTGCATTTCTTACAGGATAGAAAAGGTTAGGCTTTTAAATAACATGATAATAACTTGCCCATTTTAAAAAATTTAAGGCTTTTGTCCACGCAAGTAAAGCTAGTTTGAATATGATTAAACTAGGGCATACCTCCTCAAATATATTTTCCGGACTTTTAAAATGAGTCCGGAATTTTTTATGATGACAGGTTAGATCTGTTGATTTGTGGGATGAGAAATACAAAGGTATTAACAAAGTTAAGTTTATTAAAGATGGAATATTAGATGAGTTTAGTCTATATGATAAAATAAGAAAAACATACTTCTTGAAACGCGGTTATTGACAACTTTCAATAATTATTAGTAAACTATTTATAAAGATTATAATTTAAGAATGAATAGAAGAGAGGTGCATGACGGTGGCGCAAACACATCTTAAAGAAGCATTGGATACGTTAAAAGATACAGGGGTTCGCATTACTCCACAGCGTCATGCGATACTTGAATATTTAATAAACTCAATGACGCACCCAACAGCTGATGACATATACAAAGCATTAGAGGGAACGTTCCCAAATATGAGTGTGGCTACAGTTTACAATAATTTAAGAGTATTTCGTGAGGTTGGGTTAGTAAAAGAACTAACCTATGGAGATTCATCCAGCAGATTTGATTTTGTAACAACACAACATTATCACGTCATTTGTGAAGGTTGTGGTAAAATTGTTGATTTTCATTATCCTGGTTTGGATGAAGTTGAACAATTAGCAGCACATGTGACTGGCTTTAAAGTAAGTCACCATAGAATGGAAGTTTATGGGGAATGTCCAGAGTGTTCAAAGAAAAAAGAAATGCATTAAAAAATGTCTAAAGCTGTCAGCGTACTGCTGCCAGCTTTTTCTCTGTATTTTTTTGTTTAGTTTTCTATACAAATGAGTAAACATATTGTTTGTTTTAAGATTTACATCCTTTTTGGCGTGTGAAAATCTACTGTTTTAATGAAGTATCTTTTCGATTATATTTTTCGTCAAAATCTTTTCCTTCTAGTGAGCGATCGAGCGTTAGTGGTTCACGACAATGCATGCACATATCAACCCGTCCTAATATTTTGGTTGGCTTGTTACAATTTGGGCAAACAACTTGTATTGCTTTAGTTGAAAGGATGCCAATCCACAAGTAAATAACCGTACTAGCAATAATGAATAATACACCAAGCAGCATACATAAAGACATAATTAATGGTGAAGTTCTGAAAAAGATACCTATGTACATGACAATAAATCCAACAAATATTAAGCTTAAAGCGAAGGTTCTTATTTTATTTATTTTACTCGAATATTTTTTTGCCATTTTGTTCCCTCCTAAACACTAACTATATCATATCATTGTAAGAAAAAATAAAAAAATTGTCACTATTTGTTGGTGTTTATCAAAGGAAATTTAGATGAATTGTCGAACTAATATATATTAATACGAAATTATGGGGGCGTTATGATGGAAGATATACTCCGTCCTATTTATCAAGAAAGAGCTAGTCAACTAAATACACTAGGTGTGTTAATTGTAGAGGGAAATGAAAAGACAATTTCAAATAGAGATACGTTTGATGCAATACTATTAATTATCGTAGAAAATGCGGATACGCCTATTTTTGTGAAGCATTACACATTTGAAGATAAGAAAGCCTCAATGCAAATAATAACGAAGCAACAATTGGATCAATGGATACTTATGGGGAGTAATAGGAAGATTTTTGACTGGCTTTATAGTGGGAAGGTTTTATTTGATCGCAATGAATATATAGGAAACTTGCGTGATAAATTAAACGAATTCCCTTTCAAGGACAGAAAGCTCAAAATGGGACTAGAGTTTGCTAAGCTGATAAGAAGATATACAGATGGGAAAACTTTGTTTGAAAATCAGAATTATTTCGATGCTTATAATAATGTTGTTCATTCTTTGCATCATTTAGCAAGGCTTTCAATTATAGAAAATGGTTTCCATCCAGAAGTAACATTGTGGAATCAAATTCGCCATATGGAACCAGAAATAATGAAACTTTATGAAGAGTTAGTACAAAGTCATGAGCCGCTTGAGAAAAGGTTAGAGCTATTATTTTTAGCTAGTGAATTTTTAATTCATTCACGAACAAAGGCTGGAGTTGGCCATTTACTTGAAGTTTTAGCAGAACAATCAGTTTGGACAATTCAAGAAATCATCCAGCATAAAGAACTGAGACACTACTCAGTGGATTTGGTGATTCTACTAGAATACTTAATTGATAAAGGGTTTATTAAAGTGATTAGTGAAGAAACAAAAGGAAAAGGGATTAAACACCGATATTACAGTTTGTAATAAATTATATTAAAAAAGCAAAAAGTGGTTGACCCAGGAAAAAAATGATGATATATTAATAACCGTCGCTAATAACTGTATGAAAAACAGCTAACGCGACGGATGATTTAAAAAAGTATTGACTCCATAATAATAGATATGTTATTATTGGAAAGTCGCTTCTAAAGCGAACGAGATTGTTCTTTGAAAACTGAACGAACGTAAAACGTCAAGCGTAATTCTAAAAAAGCTGATTTATCAGCAACAAAGCACCATAGGTGCAAATGAGCTAATCAAACACTTTATTGGAGAGTTTGATCCTGGCTCAGGACGAACGCTGGCGGCGTGCCTAATACATGCAAGTCGAGCGAATCTGAGGGAGCTT
>NZ_JAYEFF010000021.1:0-348 GCF_034651445.1 Cytobacillus sp. OWB-43
GCTCCCCGAAGCATATCGGTGTTAGTCCCGTCCTTCATCGGCTCCTAGTGCCAAGGCATTCACCGTGCGCCCTTATTAACTTAACCATATGTTTGGGTTACTTTCGCTTCCCTCACGGTTGTGTGTTTTAAAAAAGTTTAGTATCTCTACTCTATTATATAGAGAGAAAATAACTAAGGTGGCGATTACTTGGTAATCTTCTTCATTACATTATCTAGTTTTCAAAGAACGATTGAATTGAGAGATTATACTCTCAAAACTGAACGAACAGTCTAACATCAAGTCAATTCCGTATATTCCTTAGAAAGGAGGTGATCCAGCCGCACCTTCCGATACGGCTACCTTGTT
>NZ_JAYEFF010000022.1:0-348 GCF_034651445.1 Cytobacillus sp. OWB-43
GTGACCTTCTCGCTATCGCCACCGGACTATGAAATTGTAAGGGAATCGTTCCCTCAAAACTAGGTAATGTTGAAGAAGATATTTATTGAGTAATCGCCTATGCGTTGCTGATGCGACTACTTACGTAGTGCTGTCTAGCTGCGGCGCCTAGGTGCTCGAGGTCATAAGCCAAATTTGTCATGAGGTTAAAGAACAACCTCCTGTCAAATTCGTCTTATGCTTGTCGCTCCTGGACGAGCCGCCTTCGCATTTCGTTTTTGGTTAAGTCCTCGATCGATTAGTATTAGTCAGCTACATGTGTCGCCACACTTCCACCTCTAACCTATCAACCTGATCATCTTTCAGGGA
>NZ_JAYEFF010000023.1:0-318 GCF_034651445.1 Cytobacillus sp. OWB-43
GTTCTATCTGTCACAAGCTTGTCAACAAGAAAGTACCTCGAAAGAACAGGAACAAAACGAAAAATTAAATGTGATATGAGCTTTTAGATAAACTATGAACACTAATTACACTCGAAAATATCTGCCTATGAGAGTCTTGATTGAAGGCAGAGGAGAAGGGGACGACAGAGGCTAAGATGGTTGGATGGCATCACTGATTCGATGGACATGAGTTTGAGCAAGCCCCTGGAGTTGGTGATGGACACGGAAGCCCAGCGTCCTGCAGGCCACGGGGTCCCAAAGAGTCAGACACGACTGAGCCACTGAACTGAACTGAAC
>NZ_JAYEFF010000004.1:0-65813 GCF_034651445.1 Cytobacillus sp. OWB-43
TAAAGGGAAAATTGAAAATGAGTCCGGTACAATACCGAACTCATTTTGAACAAGTTGCCTCATGAAATAACTGTGTCTAACTTTTAGGGGTCACTACAATGCCGAGGAGGCTCAGCCCCTCCCCGCGGAAAGCGAGTGTCTGTAGTGCAATGGAACGGACTTTTTTGCAAATGATTTTTTATAAACTATATTTTGTTATTGTTCGTTTTTGAAATTAGTTCATCTAGTAATGTCGTGACTCTTTTACTTATTTAAATAACTGCTGATGAATTTTACTTACCTGCGCTTCTAAATCCTTCATCATTTGTTCAATTAAGGCTTTCACAGTCGGGATTCTGTCAATAAGCCCAACAACCTGCCCACCATTTATGAAGCCGTTTTCAAAATCACCCTCAATAGCGCCTAATACATGCTGTGTTTCCGATGTTTTTGCTAAATATTGTTCAACTGAATCATTTTCCTGTTCTGCTAGTACTGTTTGAGTGTACGGCACAGTGATGACTCTTCTTACTTTCCCATGTGGTCTGCCTAATATCATTGTTGAAAGGTCATCACCCTGAATGATTTTTTTCTTATAGTTTTCATGAAAAGGTGCTTCTTCTGTGGCAATAAACCTCGTTCCCATTTGGCAACCACTTGCTCCTAACATCATAGCTGCTGCTAATCCACTCCCATCACCAATACCACCAGCTGCAACAACCGGAACATTTACAGCCTTGACGATTTGTGGAATTAACGTAAAAGTCGTAAGTTCTAAGCTTGAGTTAATTCCCGCTGCCTCAAAACCTTCCGCTACTAATATATCCGCTCCTGCTCGTTCCGCCTTCATAGCATGCTTCACTGAAGCGACAACGACAATGACTTTTATCCCCACCTCATGTAGCTTAGCTATGTATGGTGCTGGATTCCCTGCTGAAAGAGAAACAATCGGCACTTGCTCTTTTATAACCAATTTCATCATCCCTATTACGTCTTCTGTAACAGTCAGGGGAATATTGACGGCAAACGGTTTTGTTGTCATTTCTTTCACTGCTTTAATCTTTTCGGCTACTTCTTCAACGGATGATGTCCCACAACCGATCGTCCCTAAGCCCCCTGCTTCAGATATAGCCGCTGTTAATTGTGCAGAGCTGATATTGCCCATCCCTCCTTGAATAATGGGATATTGAATATTTAAAAGAGTTGTTAAGTATTTCATTTTTTCACCACCTGTAATAATTATGTTATAATAAATTTTAATGTATGACAATTCTAAAAAATATAAAAGTGAGGAAAAAATAATGATCATACCTTACCGAGACAAGAAACCTTCTGTAGATCAAACCGTATTTCAAGCACCAGGATCTTATATTATTGGCGATGTAATCATTGGGAAACAATCCTCTGTTTGGTTTAATGCTGTCATTAGAGGAGATGAAGATAGAATAATCATTGGAGAACGGTGTAGTATTCAAGATAATGCAACCATTCATCTATATGAAGGTTCACCAACAATTATTGAAGATGAAGTAACAGTAGGCCATAATGCTATTCTTCATGGTTGCCATATTGGTAAGCGCTCAATTGTAGGTATGGGATCAACCATTTTAGATGGGGCACACATTGGAGAAGAATGTATTATTGGTGCCAATACGCTTATACCAGCCAATAAAAAAATTCCACCACGCTCCCTTGTGATCGGCTCACCCGGAAAAGTTGTACGTGCAATCGATGATAAGGATCTGGCGTTAATACAACTTTCTATTGATAGTTATGTGCAAAAAGGCGCAGAATTTCAAGGGCAACAAGTAAAAAACGATGGCCAGAAATAGCCATCGTTTTATTCTTCACTCATTAAAGGATGCTTCGACACATCATAATCGGCATCTTTTCGTTTGATATCATTATCCTTCCGAAAAATCTCTTCGAAGAATTCATTTGCAGGTTCTGCAAGTAATTTATAATATTGCGTAAATAAAAGTGCTGCATGGTTCCCATTCCACTCTACAGGAAGGAGCTCCTTCGGTAGACCTGGATCGATAAACAGAAATTTACGGTATTCATGAACAAGTAATGTCCTTTCGACAAAACACTCTGCTTTCGTCATTTTCCCATCTTGAATCATACTTTGATGAATAATATATTGCTTACTATATGTAGAAATAAACTCTTCATACTTTGCTTGAATTTCATCTACAGGCCAACTTCTCTCCACTAATGACAGGCTATCTTGAGGCCCCTTATATTCCGAAACAAAGAAGTCAACATAAGACTCTATCTCATACTTCTTAACAAGTTGCTTGACTTCTTTTTCTAGGTTATTTGGTGAGATCCAAAAACCATTTTGAAAACTACCGAATCCACTCCAAACAAGCTCTTTTCTGAACTCATCACGAACCTGGCGTTTTTCCTCTGGAATCGAATACATAAGAAAACACCATTTACCTTTCCAACTATGCGGGTTCAGTTTAAATATCCTACCCGCAGCTTCCTCCATCCGATCTTCTCCACGCGGGGTCAAATAGTAATAGCTTTTATTCCCTTTCTTCTCAGACTGAACCCAGCCTTGCTTGTACATTCGGGACATGGCTACTCTTGTTGACTGCTCATTATGGCCAAATTCTTTCAGTAGGTGAATGAGCGTACCTATCCAAATCTTATTGCCATAATGACGCAAGTAATCTCCATATATCGTAAAGATTAAAGATTGCGTATTATTGCCCATTTCTATCACACTCTTTTTCCATTCGTACTTTATCTTTTATCTTATCTAAAAAAGACAAAGAAACGCAATAGTTATTTCCCTTGAAACACCGGTTGTCTTTTTTCACTAAATGCTTGCAGTGCCTCGACACGATCATTTGTCGGTAACGTTAGTTCATATGCCTTCGATTCAATCGCCATCCCAGTTTGAATATCCGTGTTCATCCCTTGTGAGATTGCATATTTTGCCTGGATGAGCGCAACAGGCCCGCTTTTCAACATTTGTTGTGCGAAGTTGATGCAAGTCGATTGTAAAGCCTCTTTCTCTACTACTCTTGTCAAAATTCCTAATCCATATGCTTCATTGGCAGATATTTTCGCGGCTGTGAAGATTAACTCCTTCGCTTTCATTTCTCCAACCACTCTCGGTAAGCGCTGTGTACCACCAGCACCTGGAATGATTGCCCAGCTCGTTTCAGTTAAACCTAATTTAGCATCTTCTACTGCGAGAGCAAAATCACAAGCAAGAATCAGTTCGAACCCTCCACCAAAGGCATATCCGTTTATTGCAGCAATCGTTGGCATCGGTAGATTTGCAATATCATTGAACACATCACGAATTAAGCGGACATTTCTTCTTGTTTGTTGTTCATTCAATGTTTTTCTTTCTTTTAAATCTGCTCCAGCACTAAAGGCTTTATCTCCTGCCCCTGTGAAAATAACCACACGTACATCTGGATTTATTTGCATATCCGCTACCGTTTCTTGAAGCTGTTTCAGTGTAGCATAATCAAAACAATTAAGGACGTCTGGACGATTAATCGTAACCGTTGCAATATGATTCTCTAGCTTGAATAATACGTTTGTCATTGAGTTTTCCTCCTTTAAAGGATACTATTTGATAGATTTAACCGCTGGATGTTTAGCCTAGTGATACCATAATTTATGGATTGTTAATATCAGGATTTTGCCATTGCTATAATGCCCTCTTTTGTGAGGCTCTCATTTACCAAGAACGAAAATTTTACACTTTCGACGTAGCGTGGATCACTTTCCTCTGATAATGGTTCTTGCCTTTTCACTTATTAACACAAGATTTACTCCCTATTAAATGCTGCAATGTCCCCTTATACATGAAGGGGACATTGCCAAACAATATCATTCTTTATTCCTCTACATTTTTCACAATAGCAGCAATTCCTTGTCCCACTCCAATACACATCGTTGCTAGTCCATATGTTTCTTTTCTACGTTTCATTTCATATATCAATGTCGTAAGAATTCTCGCACCACTTGCCCCTAATGGGTGACCGAAGGCAATCGCCCCTCCGTTGACGTTGACTTTGTCTGTATCTAATTCAAGTTGTTTCACGCATTCTATTGATTGTGATGCAAAAGCTTCGTTTAGTTCAACCAAGCCAATATCAGCTGTAGATAAATTGGCACGGTCTAGCGCCTTTCTTGATGCATAGATTGGGCCGAGTCCCATGACTGCTGGTTCTAGTCCGGCTGTTGCACCAGCAACATAGGATACTAATGGTTTTAGTCCTAACTCTTTTGCTTTATCCGCACTCATAATTAACAATGCACTTGCACCATCATTGACACCAGAAGCATTGCCTGCAGTAATTGTTCCGCCTTCAAAAATGGGACGTAGTTTAGCTAACTTTTCTAATGAGGTATCGGGACGTGGGTGCTCGTCCGTATCCACTACTACTTCATTTCCTTTACGATCGTGATAGACAACAGGGACCATTTCCTCTTTAAAAATATTAGCGTCCATAGCGGTTTTTGCACGTTGTTGGCTTTCGTAAGCAAATCTATCTTGATCTTCACGAGAAATATTGTAACGTTTGGCTACATTTTCAGCTGTTTGTGGCATCGAGTCTGTACCATACATTTCATGAAGCTTTTTATTCGTAAAACGCCAACCAATCGTTGTATCGAACATTTCCATATTACCTCTTGGGTAGTCTTTACTCGGTTTAGCCATCACAAATGGTGCACGCGTCATACTCTCTGTACCACCAGCAATATAAACGTCACCTTCACCAATGGCAATCGCACGTGCTGCATATAAAACAGCATCTAATCCGGACCCACAGAGGCGGTTCAATGTTGTACCTGCAACATCAATAGGTAAACCTGCTAAAAGGGCTGACATACGCCCAACGTTCCGATTGTCTTCTCCCGCTTGATTGGCATTGCCTAGGACAACCTCTTCTATTTGCTCAGCAGGTAACCCAGGGTTCCGATCGACCAATGCTTTAATGACTGTTGCACCTAAATCATCGGGACGGACATCCTTTAATGCGCCTTTATAGCGACCAATTGGTGTTCTTACTGCATCAACGATAACAACTTCTCTCATTTTACAGGGCCTCCTCGGGTTTTTTCGTGTAATCATAGACGCCTTTGCCAGATTTTCTTCCCAATCTGCCAGCTTTGACGTATTGTTCTAGTAATGGAGCAGGACGGTATTTTTCACCTAATTTTTCATGTAAATACCTTAAGTTGTTTAATCTTGCATCCAAACCTACCAAATCGACTAATTCGAATGGCCCCATCGGATAATTCAGACCTAACTTAATCGCTTTATCAATATCTTCTGGCGTCCCTAATCCTTCTTGAAGCATGTAAAATGCTTCATTTCCGACGAGCGCACTCATTCGACTCGTTACAAACCCTGGAAACTCATTTACAACAACTGTTTCCTTACCCATTTTGCCAGCAACACCTTCAATAAAAGCAACTGTGTCATCATTCGTTTCTAATCCGCGAATGATTTCAATTAGCGGCATTTTATGTACCGGGTTGAAGAAGTGCATGGCGATTGTTTTTTCTGGACGGTTCGTATAGGAGCCAATTTCCGTCGGGCTCATTGTTGATGTATTGGAGGCAAAACGACAATGTCCAGGTGCAAATTGATCAATCGTTTCAAAAATGTCCCTTTTAATGCTCGCAATTTCTGGAACAGCCTCAATAACAAGATCCGCATCAGCCACTACTTGTTTCAAGTCTGTTGCATAGCTTAGATTCGCTTGAGCCGCGGCCGATTGTTCACCCGTAATTTTCCCACGAGAAACACCTTTTGCAAAAATACTTTCAATCTCTTTTTTTGCACTGTTCAACGCTTCTTCCTTTATATCATTCAAGACAACTTCGTATCCACCGACTGCACTCACATAAGCAATCCCTCTGCCCATCACACCTGATCCGACAACAACAATTTTACTCATCATGCTCTCCTCCTCTATTTCCCATTAATAAATGAAGGCGGATGCCAAGCGTCAATAGTCTTGGCATCCGCATATGTGTATTCCTTAAATGCCGAATGGGTTCAGCGGTTTGTTCCCAAAATAAGAAATAATACTTTTTGTTTCTGTATAAAGATCTAATGTTTCAATACATAGTTCACGACCGAAACCTGACTGTTTGTAACCACCAAAAGGTGTACCAGGGAAAGCAGAGAATGGGCAGTTCACCATAACAATTCCTGCTTCAATTTTGTTTGCTACTCTAGTTGCTTTTGCTCCGTCTTTTGTCCAAACAGCTGAGCCTAAACCATACACAGTATCATTCGCCAGTTTAACTGCTTCTTTTTCATCTTTGAATTTCATGATGACAACAACTGGCCCAAAGATTTCTTCTTTAACCACTTTCATCTCATGATTCACATTAGCAATCACTGTAGGCTCATACCAAAAGCCATTTTCAAATCCTTCTACTTGCGCACCTTTCCCACCCGCAAGAATTTCAGCGCCTTCTTCTTTGGCAGATTGCACATAACCATCAATGACATCCCATTGGTTCTGATCAATAATGGCACCAACATGTGTCCCTTTATCAAATGGATTACCTAATGTTAATGACTTTGTTTTTTCAACAAATTTCTCTACAAATTCATCGTAAATATCCTCATGTACATAGAGACGAGAACGAGCTTCACAAGATTGACCTGTGTTATAGTAAATTCCGTAGATCGATCCTACAACTGCTGCATCAATATCCGCATCATCGAAAACGATATTTGGTGATTTTCCACCTAGCTCTAATGTCACACGTTTTAATGTATCTGAAGCTTTCGCCATAATATCTTTACCAATTGGTGTTGATCCTGTGAAAGCCACTTTATCCACTTTATCGTGCTCTACTAAGTAATTCCCTACATCTTTACCTGATCCAGGAACGATATTTACTACTCCTGCTGGGACACCTGCTTCGATGCAGATTTCTCCTAAAATAATCGCTGTAAGTGGTGTTAAGCTAGCTGGTTTCACAACGATTGAACATCCAACTGCAATCGCAGGAGCAACCTTCCAAGCAGCCATCATTAGAGGATAGTTCCAGGGGATGATTTGTGCACAAACCCCTACAGGTTCCTTTTCAGTATAGTTGTGAAATTGTCCTGCCATTGGATTGACTGTTCCGCGGTGGCCAACAATCGCGCCTGCATAAAATTCAAAATCCTCAATCGCTTGCATCACTTGTCCTTGTGCTGTGCTTAATGTTTTACCCGTATCAAGCATCTCTAATTCAACAAGTTCATTAAATCGACTACGCATAATAGCAGCGATTTTATTCATAATACGCGATCTTTTATTAACGGGAAACTTCTTCCACTTTCCGTTGTCAAATGCTTCTCTTGCTGCTAAAACTGCTTTTTCTGCATCTTCTTTTGACGCTTTTGCCACCTCTGCCAATAATTCACCAGTAGCAGGGTTATAAGTTTTGATTGTTGCTCCGCCTGTGCTTTCTACTTTTTCGCCATTAATTATCAGGTGATAGTAATCTCTCTTCATTGATACTGCTTCTTTAGCTGTTTCTTGAACTGTTGCCATGTCTACCACTCCTAATTTTATTGTCCGATATATTCAGGTTGTCTTTTCTCTATAAATGCTTGAACGCCTTCTTTTGCATCCTTTGTTAAACCAGCAATTCGTTGCCCTTCTGCTTCTTTTTCTAAATAAGCATCTAGCGGGAGATTCTCTGCCAGTGTTAAGTATCTTTTAATTAAGCCAATGGCTTTTGTAGGCATTTTCGCTAATTTAATTGCAAATTCCTCTACTTCTTTTTGCCAAGTATCTTGTGGAATGACGCGATTAATCACACCCAGCTCCAAGGCTTTCTGTGCAGGGATTTTTTCCCCTAGAACAGAAATCTCTAGCGCTTTTGCTCGGCCAACTAAATGGCTAAGAAAATGTAAATTACCAGAGTCCGGAATTAGACCAATATTAACAAAAGCATTGATAAAACTAGCTTTTTCTGAAGCAAGACGGAAATCACACGCTAAAGCTAAACTAAATCCAGCTCCTGCAGCTACGCCATTCACCGCCGCAATAATAGGTTTTTCGCAAGCCATTATTGCTTTTACCATCGGTGTGTAATGATTTCTTAGTAAATCACCGTGATTCGTATCATCATTTACCTCAGCTAAATCTTGCCCGGAACAAAACGCTCTACCTTCACCAGTAATAACGATGCAGCGTACTTTTTCATCTTTACCCGCTAGCTTTACTGCTTGTGTAATTTCGCGATTCATTTCTGCAATAAAAGCGTTCAATTTATCGGGACGATTCAGCTTGATCCAACTGATTCCTTCATGACATTCATAATTAATTGTATTGAACATTGCCAACCTTCTTTCTATTTTCCGTGGAATTTGGGCTTTCTTTTCTCAATAAAAGCATTCATTCCTTCTTTTTGATCTTCTGAAGAGAAGAGTAGATAGAAGTTTTTTCGCTCATATTGCATGCCTTCATATAAAGAATAATCAACCGCTTTATTAACGGAATCTTTAATGAGGCGGATGGCTAGTGGCGGCTTTTCTGCAATCATTTTCGCAAACTTTAATGTTTCTTCTTCTAATAGTTCGCCAGATACAATTCTATTTACAAAGCCATGAGATTGCGCCTCTTCTACTTGAATACGTTTCGCACTCCATATCCACTCTAATGCGAGCGTGCGACCTACAAGTTTGGTTAAACGCTGTGTACCTCCAGCACCTGGCATCACACCTAGATTAACTTCAGGAAAGGAGAATTCCGTACCTTCAGCTGCAATCAATACATCACAACTTAAGGCCAGTTCAAATCCCCCTCCGAAAACAAAGCCTTGTACAGCGCCGATAATCGGTTTTTTTATCACTGAAAGACGATCCCAATCTTGAAATTGGTTTAGCAGCTCTAGATGAATGGGATCATCATTCGACATTTCGTCAATATCTGCGCCTGCTGAAAAAGCTCTTCCTTTGCCTTTGAGTAAGATGACTCTCACGGTATCGTCCTGATCATAACGCTCCATTACCTGAACAATTTCTTTCATCATTTGACGATTAAGAGCATTCAATTGCTTCGGACGGTTTAGCTCAATGATGCCAATATAATCCTCCACTTTTGTTTCTATAAACGCGTATTCACTCATTCGTCTTCTTCACCGATAGCAAAGCTAACCAGTTTACCTGCAAACCCCATTACATCTTTCGCTGATGCTTTACCTTCAGGTGACTTCATACCATTTTTCAATGCTTCATGATTTTCATAGTACATTTCACACATTAAATAAAATTTGGGCTCATCACCGGTTGGTGTACCGACCATTTTTGTTACTTTCATTTTTTGTAATCCAGGAATTTTTTCAGTAATTGGCACGTGTACATTGTAATAATGCTCATCGAATGCTGCCTTATCTTCAGGTTGCTTGTAAAATGCGATTAATTTGACCATTGTTTATATTCCCCTTTACATTAAGTTTGATATTGGTTTCATTGCTTCAAATGGATTTTTACATGATTTACAATATAAAATACTTCTGCAAGCTGTCGGTCCAAATATATTATCAAGCGTGACATAGGTTGATCCGCAATAGGGGCAATCCACATGCCAAGAACCGTCTTCTGTAAAATGCTTTGGAGGTGGAGCAATACCAAACGCCTTTAGTCCTTTTTGTCCTTTTTCTGTAATGCGATCTGAAGTCCATGGAGGTGCAGTTTTAAATAATACTTCTACTGCTTCTACCCCCGCTACACTTTGGATTTGTTCGACCACATTCTTCTTGATGATTTCAAGTGCTGGACACCCTAAAAAGGTTGGAAGCATCGTAATCGATACATGCGAATCATGTATTTCTACACCCTCGATCATCCCTAGGTCTACCACACTCACTGTGCTAATTTCAGGGTCCTGAACTAATTCAAGCGCTTCCATAATGTCCTTTTCAGCTACTAAAGTCGGTTGATACATCTCTATTCCTCCTCACATGTTCTAAAAAGTCTTACCAAGGAACAGCAGGATTGAGGCGATAAACCTCTGATAACGTACTTAACGCACGGTCAAGTTCCTCAGTGTGTTCTCCTAAACGTCCATTTCGATCTGGTTGCTGTATGATAGGCGATTCGATATGAAGCGCTTTCACTACTTCTTCAAGTGCTGCTTCCCATCTTTGTTTTAATACCGTTGCATCTTCAATTAGAGCAAATTCTTTAAAGCTTTGAGATGCATTACCATAAGAGAAAACATCACCAAAGTCAGCCATTACTCCTTCAATTGCTTTGTTCATACGCTCTTTAGCCTCGTCAGATGAAGACAATAATTGCGTAAACCATGTCCTCCAGTGTATATGATGATAAAACAATTCCATGCTAACTTTTGTGGCTACTTCAGCTAGTGGCTGATAGGTGGTTTTTTTCAATGAATCTACTTTCACTTTTTTTGCTAGCGTATAGAAATAATTGCGAACAACTGCATATGCCCAATCATATCTTGGTGTTTCCATATAGTAGCCTGCACCATTTTCGCGTTCTACTAATATACTATTCTTTCTTTCCTTCGCCGATCGTCCATGTGCTAGATCATCTATCTTTCCATACCCCAGCTCTTCTAGTAAACCGAAATACATTTTCGCATGACCCATCGTATCTTGACTGATGGAAGATGAAGCAACATCTTCTTCAATATGAGGCGCCAGCCCTAGCCATTCTGAACCGCGGTAAGATAGGAGAAAGTCATCATCAGCAAGCTGAAATAAAAGCTCAGCAAGTGCTTCTTTATGCGCTGGTGTCATTTCCACTGCATTTGTGCTCATCTTACTTCTCCCCCCATGATAGAATCTCTTTTTCATCTAACATTTGTTGCTCGTAATGGCGCCATTTTTTCTTTAAGTAGCCATACCCTTTTGTTGTTCTGTATTCCTTATTATCTAACCGGTTCAACATCTGCTTTTCTTCATAATTTAAACCACGAATTTCTTTACGATTAACCACCCAAATATCTGCTACAGGTTCACGGCGCAAAAAGTTCTCCTGTGCCATAACCATAGCCATTTCAGCATTAGGGGCAAGCAAGCTAAATTGATGTTGAAAGGCTGCTTTTGATGTCTTTTTACTAAATACTTCGAATTCTTGAAAAAATTCATTACTACCCATCTGACTTCCTCCTTTAGCTAATCTGACCTAATGCTTCTCGCACCCAAGCATTATTTTCGTAAGATACGCGGCGAAGATTTAAGCGTTCCTGAGATTTAGGACCATTATTTCTCATGATTTCTTTTAATTTCGACCAATCAGGTTGTTGATAGGTCCATTCTTGCTTCTCTTCATCAAAACGGATGGTTGGATCAGGAATCTCTAAGCCAAGAGATAGAATTCTAGGTACATATTTTGTGAGGAACGCTTGACGCAATTCTTCATTTGTTTTTGGTCTGATTTTGTATTTGATGGTAATATCTTGTTTTGACTTGCCTACTTGGGAACTTGGGGGTCCGAAGAATAACAGAAGTGACTCCCACCATCTTGTCACAGCATCTTGCACCATTTCTCTTTGTTCCTCTGTTCCCTCTGCTAATGCCATGATAATCGATTCACCGTGTTGAGCGTGGAAGACTTCTTCCGCACAAATACGATGCAATGCTCTCGAATAGGGTGCATACGAACTGTTAAGCATATTGGTCTGTGTGATGATAGCCGCACCATCTACTAACCAACCAATTAAACCTGCATCTCCCCAACTCGGTGCCGGCATATGAAATACATTGTGAAATTTCAATTTTCCTGTAAAAAGATCCTGCATAATGTCATCTCGTGTTTTGCCAGTAGGCTTAAGTAAGTCTTCAGCGACACGCAATAGTAATTGGCCATGCCCCATTTCATCTTGTACCTTTGCCATGATGCCGAGTTTTCTTTGTATAGACGGGGCTTTAGGTACCCATTCTTTCTCTGGAAGCGCTCCCATAATCTCACTGATTCCATGCATAGAAATCAATTTAATTAATGCATTGCGATAATCTTCAGGCATCCAATCATCAGCTTCGATTTGTTCACCGCGATTAATCCGTTCCATAAACTGTTCATACTTTTGTTCTTCTGTTTCCGCTACAACTGAACTACTCATCTACCTT
This sequence comes from Cytobacillus sp. OWB-43, assembly GCF_034651445.1. Classification (NCBI taxonomy): domain Bacteria; kingdom Bacillati; phylum Bacillota; class Bacilli; order Caryophanales; family Bacillaceae; genus Cytobacillus; species Cytobacillus sp. OWB-43. The sequence goes on from NZ_JAYEFF010000004.1 coordinate 12,076, forward strand.
CCCTCTCTTCTTTGAGTTATTTTTTATTTTATATAACGTTTATATAACGATATTATATATTATAGTTATGTTATAAAGCAAATTTATTTTTCTGATTATTCATTTTAATCTTTTCACAAGATGACTTCGACTTGTCGCTTATCAACGATTCTAACAGCTTTCCCTTCTGATCTCGGGATACTCCTTGGTGGATGTACTTTAACTTTCATCGAAACTAGACAGTTATTTTTCATGGAATGCTGTACTTTTTTCATTAAACCTAAAGTATATCCCTCTAAATCGACACCGTTCGATTTTTGATACATAACTTCATCCATTTCTACATGAAGTTCTACACTATCCAGTACACCATCATTGAGTAAATGTACTTGATAGATAGGTGCCAATTCTTCTATTTGTAATAAATAATGCTCGATTTCAGAAGGAAATACATTTACACCGCGAATAATCATCATGTCATCGATTCGCCCTTTAATTCGGGACATTTTTTTCGTTGTTCTACCACAAGAACAAGTACCAGATTTTACTGAAGCTAAGTCTCCTGTACGATAACGAATAATTGGAAACGCTTCCTTCGTTAAACTAGTAAAAACAAGTTCGCCGATTTCTCCTTCAGCTACTGGTTCTAACGTATCAGGATCGATTACTTCTACCAAGAAATGATCGTCAGCAATATGCAGACCTTGTTGTTCTTCATGACATTCCATCGCTACACCTGGTCCCATCACTTCACTTAATCCGTAAATATCACTTGCCTTTATACCGAACAACTCTTGAAGTTTTTTACGCATACCTTCTGTCCAAGGTTCTGCACCAAAAATGCCATATTTTAAGGAACTCTTAGCTGGATCTTTGCCTTGCGCTTTCATTTCTTCTGCAATTTTCAAAATATAAGAAGGGGTACCTGCAATCACTGTCGGTTTGAAATCCTCAATAATCATTATTTGGCGATCGGTATTGCCACCAGATACCGGAACTGTCGCCATTCCTAACCTTTCTGCACCAAAATGAATCCCTAATCCCCCAGTAAATAGCCCATAGCCATAGGCATTTTGGAAAATGCCATCCGGTTCACCACCAGCTAAGGCAATCGCACGAGCAGCTAAATCAGCCCAGTTATCAACGTCATTTTGAGTATAACCAACTACCGTTGGTTTCCCACTTGTACCAGATGAAGCATGTACGCGAAGGACATCCTTCATCTCTACCGCAAACAAGCCATAAGGGTAGTTATCTCTTAAATCGGATTTTTTTGTGAAAGGAAGTTTACTTAAATCATCAAGCGTTTGGATATCATTCGGAGTAATATTTAATTCTTGAAACTTATTTTGATAGAAAGGGACATGTTCAAATACTCGATTCACAGTTTTCTTTAATCCTTCTAACTGTAGCGCTTCCATTTCAGACTTACTAAAGGTTTCAGCTTTGTGTAGAATCATCTTTTTATCTCCTTATTGGTTATTGTGGCTTTTTCTTTTTGATAGCTACTCATATAAGTAAATTATTTTAATCGTTGAAACACCCCAATGAACAGTGTTGTTATGTGGAGATTGTGTAAGTATTTTTGTAAAAAAGCTTTTGAGCACCAGCCTTCTATAGAAAAAGCCCGTTTTTAAAACGCTTTCATTTAAAAAACATATATAAATATAACCTTTTACAAGTTTACAACCGTAAAAAAGTTATATTTATTTTCACTTAAATTATCACATAATTTTTTAAATGTAAATAAAAATCAGATATTTTAAAATAGAGGTAATATAATTATAATAAGTCAAAAACATTGGTAATTAAGGTTATAACCGTAAATTATTTATTTCTAAAATATTTGACAAATCATAATTATCCAATTATCATTCCGTATATAACATTATTAAGTTAACCGTATTTTTTTAGTTATAATTAGTATCTAAACTTTTATTGGAGGTTATATCATGGCCAAATATACGATTGTAGACAAAGAAACTTGTATTGCTTGTGGCGCTTGCGGTGCTTCCGCTCCAGATGTGTATGATTATGATGACGAAGGAATCTCTTTTGTCATTCTCGATGATAACCAAGGAAATGAACCAATACCTGAAGATCTCCTCTTTGACGTTGAAGACGCCATCGATGGATGTCCAACAGATTCGATCAAATTGAGTGATACACCATTTAACGGTGTGCCCGTTGAATCATAAAGAATTAATTGCTCGGGTACCTTGCGTACTCGGGTTTTATTCTTGTAAAATAGTTCGCTCACTTCGTAATATATAAACCTTGCTAATATTTTTTGTGGTCTTATTTAAATGGCGAATTATTTCTTGGTAGATTCAAGATACTGTCTGTTTTTCGTCGCTTATACTTTCGAATAATTTTTTAAGGGCAACGATCTTTACCATTGTAATGATTAATAATCCATATAATTGTAAATATAGTAAAATAAGTAATAATAAATTAATATCATTATATAATTTTTCTATAGTAAGAAACTATTAATTACGGGCTCATTTATTTGGAACTTGTTCCAAAGATAAAAATTATACTCAGATCACCTTTTGCGAGGCACTCATTCCAGGGTTTCTTTCGGAGTTGACTTGCTAACACTTTTTGCGAGGCGCTCATCTCCGAGTTTGCTTCTGAGTGACCTGCAAACACCTTTTGCGAAGCGCTCATCCACGGATTCCTTTCTGAGTAACCTGCAAACACCTTTTGCGAGGCGCTCATCCACGAGTTCCTTTCTGAGTGACCTGCAAACACTTTTTGCGAAGCGCTCAACTCTAGGTTTGCTTCTGAGTGACCTGCAAACACCTTTTGCGAAGCGCTCATCCACGAGTTTCTTGCTGAGTGACCTGCAAACACCTTTTGCGAGGCGCTCATACCCGAGTTTCTTGCTGAGTAACCTGCAAACACCTTTTGCGAGGCGCTCATCCGCAGTTTCCATTCTGAGTGATCTGCAAATACCTTTTGCGAGGCGCTCATCCGCAGTTTCCATTCTGAGTGATCTGCAAACACCTTTTGCGAAGCGCTCATCCGCAGTTTCCATTCTGAGTGATCTGCAAATACCTTTTGCGAGGCGTTCATCTCCGGGGTTCTTGCTGAGTGACTTGCTAACACCTTTCGCGAAGCGCTCATCCGCAGTTTCTTGCTGAGTAATCTGCCAACACCTTTTGCGAAGCGCTCATCCACGAGTTTCTTTCTGAGTGACTTGAAAACACCTTTTGCGAAGCGCTCATCTCAGGGTTTCTTGCTGAGTGACTTGCAAACACCTTTTGCGAGGCGCTCATCTCAGGGTTTCTTGCTGAGTAACCTGCAAACATCTTTTGCGAGGCGCTCATCCCCGAGTTTCTTGCTGAGTGACCTGCAAACACCTTTTGCGAGGCGCTCATCCCCGAGTTTCTTGCTGAGTGACCTGCAAACACCTTTTGCGAGGCGCTCATCCGCAGTTTCCATTCTGAGTGATCTGCAAACACCTTTTGCGAGGCGCTCATCCGCGAGTTCCTTTCTGAGTGACCTGCAAACACCTTTTGCGAGGCGCTCATACCCGAGTTTCTTGCTGAGTAACCTGCAAACACCTTTTGCGAGGCGCTCATCCGCAGTTTCCATTCTGAGTAACCTGTAAACACCTTTTGCGAAGCACTCATCCGCAGTTTCCATTCTGAGTGACCTGCAAACACCTTTTGCGAAGCACTCATCCGCAGTTTCCATTCTGAGTAATCTGCAAATACCTTTTGCGAGGCGCTCATCCGCAGTTTCCTTTCTGAGTGATCTGCAAACACCTTTTGCGAGGCGCTCATCCGCAGTTTCCTTTCTGAGTGATCTGCAAACACCTTTTGCGAAGCGCTCATCCCCGAGTTTCTTTCTGAGTGACCTGCAAACACCTTTTGCGAGGCACTCATCCCCGGATTCCTTTCTGAGTGACTTGCAAACACGCCTTCTTTTTAGAAAATGATTAAATACCGGCAGAGACAAATGAGGCCACCCAAAATATTGGGTGGCCTCGAAATTCTATATAGAAAAAGGTAATCTAGTCAATTATTGTCCATAATGGATATATAGCTCAGCACGTCGGAAAGGGGGTCCATAGGCGAGAGCGAAAAAAAATATGGATGGTGTGTATATGGGACAATAACTGCTAGAGTACTATCATCTTTTGATGATATTCCTTATTCCTGCGATATTATTTAGATAAATCTTCTTGTAATGCTTTTAAAAATTCAACACGGCTATTTGCAGGGCCGCCTTCTAATAGTGGATCAATCGTATTTACATATACTTGATCTTCTTTAAATGCCGTAATGTTTTTCACAATAGGATCGTTTTGTAAATCTTCTAAAGCGTTTTTCGCCTCTGCATTTTCACTTTCAGCAAATTGGATGAATAGGTGGTCTGGATTCATATCTGCTAACTGCTCAATTGAAAGTTGTGCTTGGTTCTCTGCTGCTTCAATCTCTGCTGGTACTTCTAATCCTAATTCACTATATAAAACAGGATTGACGAATACATCTTGTGGATAAACAAATACTTGACCTGCGCGGATACGTACAGCTGCTACTTTTTTACCTTCTAATTCTCCAGCAATAGATGCTTTTGCAGTTTCTACATCTTCTTTATATGCATTTAATACTTCTTCTGCTTTATCTTCTTTTCCAGAAATCTCACCCATTAACTTTAAGTTTGCTTCCCAATCAGTAGAGATATAAGAAACAGGAATAGTCGTAGCAATTTTCTCTAATTTCTCTGTTACATCTGCAGGGAATTTAGATGTTGCTAAAATAACATCTGGTTGTAACTCAAGCACTTTTTCAAAGTTCGGTTGTCTTTTTTCACCGATAGATTCAGCTTTATCTGTGATAGAAGTATAAATTTCAGGAAATTCTCCTCCAACTGAAATAGCACCCACTGGATGTACATCTAATGCTAACGCATCTTCCATTGCTTCCATGGCACCAGTAATTACGATTCGCTCTGCATTAGCAGGGATTTCGTATGATTTACCTAAGTACTCAATTGTTTTTGTACCATCTTCACTGCTTTCTTCGGTTTTTGCATCATCTTCCTCTTTGTTCGAAGCATTTGACTCTTCACTACTACCTCCACCACAAGCGGCTAATACTAACATGATGAACATCATTAAACTAGCTAACATCCACTTTCTATTCACTATTATTCTCTCCTTCTAGTTCTTCTTCTTTGTTAGATTTGTTATAAATGTATTACTTTCATACTCTTCTCTGAACAATCCTTTTTCTACAAGTAATGGTAGCAGCTTATCGAAAAATAGTTGTAGTGACCTTATTGAACCACCTGGTAAAGCAATAAAACCATCCATTGCTCCTTTATCCAGCCAGTATTCAATCTGCTGTGCAGCCTCCTCGACTGTGCCGATGATTATCCAATGAGCCGAACTGATAACCTCTGGCCTTGATAGTAATTGCTGAACTGTTGGTTCATTTTTGATAATGTAATCTTTTAACAGTCCTGCATGTGTTTTGCTATACACTTGTCGATCATTATGCGGTATGTGCGCTGCAGTTACTTTGTCATCTTTAGCAAATCCACTCAGATCCAGGCCCAGTATACGCCGTACCATTGCCAATTGTTGCTCCAGACTTAGATGTGCAAAAGCATCACGATAAAGCGCTTTTGCTTCAGCAGTTGTATTTCCTAAGAAAAGTGATAATCCTGGTAATACAACAATATCATCAGCTTTTCTACCTTTTGACTTTGCACGATTGCGCAAATCTTGACGATAACTTATCGCTGATTCGATTGTAGGTGTGGCAGCAAAGATTCCTGATGCTACACCAGAAGCAAACTCACGCCCAGCATCAGAAGCACCTGCTTGAAATAATGGTAATTCTCCAGCAAGATGAGCAGGTAAATTCAGCGGTCCTCTCACATCATAGAAATCACCTTGATAATCAATTGGATGAATTTTATCTTTATCAGCAAATATCCCTTCATCCCGATCAACTAAGAAAGCTTCAGCAGGGTAACTCCTCCACAACCTATGAATAACATCTACGCTCTCTTTCGCACGATTATATCTTTCCTCTGAAGAAGGCATATTCTTATGGCCAAAATTATCTCCACCTTCAATAGAAGTGACAATGTTCCACCCTGCTCTTCCTTCACTTAATCGATGAAGAGTCTGTAATTGCCTTGCAATCACGTATGGTGGGTTAAAAGTAGTCGAAACAGTTGTGACCAATCCAATCTGACTTGTGTGCTCTGCTAGCATCGTCATCAACAATGTCGGATCTAATCCTCCCATCGCTGGTGATATATTGACTCTTTCTGGATGCAAAAATAATGCATCTGGTTTGAATACAAAGTCCAACTTTGCTTCTTCTGCTTTTTTCGTCAGCTCTATGTAAAAATCAGCAGAAAATATACGTTCTGCACTACTATCTTTTTTGCGCCAACCCCAGCCATTTAACCAAGTAGGTGATAATGATAACCCTATACAAAGATGCTTCTCACTCATTACTATTCAACCTTCCCTACAGTTGCTGCCACTAACATTCCCATATAAAAAACGATTTTCATTCAGAGATTCTGTTTGATAATGAGAATCATTTTCATTATAGGATGGAATGAAAAAAAAATCTAGTGTTATTTTGAAATTATTTGTTAATTTTTTCTTTAGCTCAAATGTAAAAAATAAAAGGTAGCCCGAACCAAGAATGGTTTTATAGGCTACCTTTATGATACTTAAAATCCGGTCTATCCTTCTAAGAATACTTCCTCAAGGCTAGGCTCATCTACCTCAATACGAAAAATATCAATTTTATATTGGTTAAAAGCTCTTACAATTTGAGCAATTTGTTCCTCCTTTTCTAAAGTTATTATTGTTTTCTCATCTTCTCGTTGTATCTCTTCACTCATATTATTTAACCATTGGATGACCGTATGTTCTTGATCTTGCGGAAAAATTGAATGTTTCATTGTCACAATCAGCTTCGACCGGTAATACGCTTTAAGTTCAGCAATTGTACCAAGTTTCTGTAGCTTGCCATCTTTCATAATTCCAATTCTGTTACAGAGCTTTTCAACTTCATATAAATTATGCGAAGTTAAAAATATCGTTTTCCCCATTTCCTTTAACTTAATGATTAATTGTTGAATTTCTATCGCAGATTCAACATCTAATCCCGAGGTTGGTTCGTCTAAAAATAATACTTCCGGATCATGAATAATCGCTTGAGCTAACCCTAGTTTTTTCTTCATCCCAAATGAGTATTTACCCACTCTTTTATTCGCATCTAAACCAAGTCCAACCCATTTTAAGACACGTAAACATTCTGCAGTCGTCACTTTTTTTCCAGAAATATTGGCAAAATATTTTAAATGAGCAATTGCATTCATATGATGATAGAATGCCGTATAGTCAGGCAATACTCCGATTCTTTTTTTCACTTCTTCATTTGGTACCTTTTCTCCTAGAATACTAAATGAGCCAGAAGTTGGTCGAAGAATACCTGTTAATATATTTATAAAAGTAGATTTTCCTGCCCCATTTCTACCAAGAAAACCGAAAACCTCTCCTTCTTCTACTTTTAAGTTTATCCCTTTTACAATATCGACTTTACCAAAGCGCTTTACTATATCTCTCGTTTCTATCACATTCATTTAACAATCCGTCCTTTTAAAAATAAAATAAGTCATACTATACATAACAGCAGCTTGTAAAAAAACGATAAGAAACTTAAAATCTTCGTCTTGCATATAGAATAGCGGCATCAAATATTTTAGATAGCTATACCATGCTGTAGATTCTAATATAACCATTTGAAAGATTGAAAAGGCCATCCCAAAAATCACACCAATAAACATTGTATATTGTGGACTCTTAATGACAATTGATAACAATAATGTAATAACGACAAGGTAAGTTAATAAACTTACTGTTTCCAAAAATAATCGCCCATCAAATGACTTAGAATAAAACAACGTTATTACATAACAGACAGTAAAACAGACAAACCAAAAAATCCATACTCCTAAAAATTTACCAAACAGAATATTTGCTTTGGATGTCTTCGTGACAAGAAAGCGCATCGTACGCTCACTCAATTCTCGATTTAAGACATCATGTGATAATGACATCACGAATAATGGACCAAAAAGTAGCAAGATTATCAGTAGACCACCCGCATACCAACTTGAAGTTTGTTCTAACTCCAGAATTGGTACTAATTGCTCCGTATACTTTGCAAAATAATAAGAACTGACTAAAAGAACAACAATCATAATAATCGATTTCACACTTTTGAATAATTGAAAGAATTCCTTCTTTGTAATTGCCATCAATGTTATTCCCTCCTTACGAACTACTATAATAGACTCACCTTACCTAATGAGTAACATCACCTTAATTCTACCTTAAATTTCCACAATCGCTTCTTAAAAATGATATGATATATGCGGAATACTAGCTAGGGGATGATAGAAATTGTATGATAGCAGACTATTAATAGTAGACGATGAACAGTCAATCTGTACGATGTTAGTGACGATTTTAAAAAAAGAAGGCTTTAACCATATACATACGACTGGCACAGCAGAAGATGCTTTATCATTATGTGAAAATAACGAGTATGATTTAATCCTTTTAGATGTGATGCTTCCATGTAAAAGTGGTTTTGACATCTGTCCAAGTATACGTGCGATCACTAATGCACCCATTTTTTTTCTAACGGCGAGAGCATCCGATCTAGATAAGTTATCAGGTTTTGCCTTAGGCGCTGATGATTATATTACTAAGCCCTTTAATCCACTTGAAGTCGTGGCACGGATACTTGCCCATTTACGTAGACAACAAACTCATTTACCATCAAAAAAATTAAAGCAATTCAACTTTGGCTCCCTTGAGATCAACATTCATTCAGGTGAAGTATATAAGAACAAGACAAAAATCGATCTCTCAGCTCAATTATTCCAATTACTCGTTTTCTTATGTAAGCACCCTAATCAACTATTCAGTAAAGGACAGCTTTATGAGCAAGTTTGGGGGGAGCCTTACTTAGGAGAAGATAATACGGTAATGGTTCATATTCGAAAGTTAAGAGAGAAAATCGAAGACAATCCTAGTGATCCAAAATGGATTGTGACTGTACGAGGGCTTGGCTATAAGTTTGTTAGTAGGGATACCCCAAAATGAGTATTCATCGACGTTTTATTACTCAATTTCTTTTGCAGTTGTTTTTTTATTTTATCTTCATTTCTTTTATTCTTTTAACCTTTACTGTTTTCTTTGGTTATTATTTATCAAAGGCGGAGATTGAAGGGAATGTTGGGAAAGCTGACGAACTATTTTTAGAGGATCAAATACAACTAAACAATGGGCATGTCACCATCCAATCAGAGTTAAAAGAGCTAGTAAAAAAGCAATCTGGATGGTTATTAATATTTGATAATAAAGGGCAGCTAATATAGCATTTATACTCGCCTAAAGAGTTAGAAATGAACTTCTCAGCTTTGATAGATCATAAGGAGGATTACGATCGATATTATAGTTGGCAGTTATATAATGATAGTGAACAGCCACTCATTGTCATGTTTGGGCAAAGAAATAAAGCTGAGAAGCTCATTGATGAAATCGCCTCACATATGAACTGGACAACAGATGAATTGCAATTACCAAGGGATCTTCAACATGAAGTAATGAGTGTAGATGGATCCGTGTTTTTATCTACACTGGATGGGACAGTCTTGAATACCTTCAACAATGAGCAGAGACTGTCTATTAAAGAACTTTATCAATTAGGTAACAATAATAGCTTTTTGACAAAGAGTATTTCCAATCAGGAATCTAATAAGACACTCATTGTCTCTGTCCCTAATCCGATAAAAGAGGATGTTGAAGCAACAACGTTTATATATCATTTAAAATATCCACTGATCGCTCTCCTAATCGCTTTATTACTCACTTTTATTATTAGTGGCTTTTTATATTCGCGTAAGTTCGCATCACCTGTAACGACAGTGATCCAATGGATTGAAAATTTAGGGAATAAACAATATACGTCTCCTACAAATATTAGACATCAACAAAAGCTCTATAATAAGTCTGGAGTTATTAAGCATAAATATAGACTTTATAAAGAAGTAATGGAAACACTCTCTGCTGTAACCATCCAACTAGAAGAAAATGAAAAAATGCGAAAAAAACAAGCTAAAACAAGAGAAGACTGGATTAGTGGCTTATCACATGACTTGAAAACACCGCTTTCTTCTATTGTAGGTTACACAAAAATGTTAAATTCCGATCAATATCAATGGAGCCTAGATGAAAAAAAACATTTCATTGACACAATCGATGAGAAATCCCATTACATGATGGAGCTTATCGAAGACCTAACTTTAACTTATCGTTTACAGAATAACAGTTTACCTATTATAGAAGAATCAATAGAATTGAACGAAACGATACGTAGGACAATTATTCAGACAATGAATATGCAAGATGAGTATGCCTATACTTTTGATCTGCAATCAGAAACAAAGCAATTGATTATTTCTCTCGATCCTAAATGGTTCCAAAGAATTTTAGATAATCTCATTATGAATGCTGTGAAATACAACCCAAAAGGAACGACTATAACGATTACGACGCAGACGTTAGAAGAGAGATTGGTCATCATTACCATTGAGGATAATGGAATTGGTATGGACGATGAAACATTAGATAACTTGTTTGATCGCTACTATCGTGGGACAAATACGACTGATTCTTCTACTGGTACCGGATTAGGAATGGCAATCACTAAACAACTCGTCAAACTTCATGGAGGGTCAATTAAAGTACACAGTGATGTCGGTGTGGGGACAAAAGTGAGGATTATCCTTCCCATTAATTAAGACACAACAAATTTCTTAGTGGATATGAATACTTCATTATATCCACTGCTTTTCTTTTTTAGCATGTACTTAAAACATCCTCTATAAACACAACTCATGCTGGGTTTTTACTAGAAGAAAACCAACCTATTACTGCGATCGCAAGTAATATGCCATAAAATATGATTTGCCAAAGGGCTGAATGGGCAAATCCTTCTGGTAACCAAGCAATGTCTTCGTGTGAAAGGACCATTACGAGTAGCTTCACACCTACCCAACCGACAATCAGATAAGCGGCCCCCTCAAGGTTCGGACGTTTATGAAGTAAATCAACAAAGATATTAGCAGCAAAACGCATGAGAAGGACACCGATCAGTCCACCAATAAATACAACAAGGAAATGCCCTGTGTTCAGTCCACCAATATGACCCCAATCTGTTTCAGGTAAGGTTACACCTAAAGCAACGGCAGCTAAAATAGAATCAATGGCAAAGACTAAGTCTGCACATTCTACTTTAAATACAGTCCACCAAAACTCTTTCTGAGTAGCTTCTTCTATGACTTCTTCCTGTTGTTGAGAATGATTGTTCTTTTTCATTCTCAACCAAGTATATAGATTTTTAATTGACATGATTAATAAATATATCGCACCTAAGGCTTGAACTTGCCAGACGTTCACTAAGAAAGAAATAATAAATAATGACCCGAAACGAAGAACCATTGCACCAACTAGGCCATAAAATAAGGCTTTTTTCCGTTGTTTCTCAGGTAAATGACTGACCATTAATGCTAATACGACCGCATTATCAGCAGCAAGTAATCCTTCAAGACAGATGATAACGATTAATACACCTAAATATGGTAATAACAATTCCAATCCTTTCGACTCCCCTTTTTTGCATGATGCGTAACAAAATTTTGTTCACACATGAAGCAGTAGCAAAACAAAGAAATCCCATAGCGAGCTGTTCAGGATGGGCGGAGTCCCATGTTCTCTTCTCTAAACGGCAAATCTCTTTTATAATGTCTCAGGCAGTTACTGCATACTTATTTTTCCTAAATTCCTCGATTTCAACCTATTAATCCTCTATAAATTTGTTATTCATAAAATAATTTAGTAAATAACGGGTGAAAAACCATCCTCACTAAAGAAAGAGTAAAAAATAGTTAGACAATGGTTAAATAGATGAAATTGGCTACCAAATAAAAAAACGCACACAAATTCTGTTTTCATAACAGAATTGTGCACGTTTTAAGTAAAGCATTGTTATTCTAATCCATTAATGGTCATTTCTTTAACAGGTAAAAACATTTCACCTGTATTTAAATAGGTCATCTCTACTTCATCATCTTCTTGCAAATAGATCGCTAGCGGATTGTTTTCAGTAGAGGCAATGAAATTCTTACCATCTTCCAAAAGGAAGGATACGTTTGTTGATTCCCCTACTCTTTCTTTATATACCCTAACTACTTTTCCTGTTAATTGGACTTCTTCAGCACTAGAGCTTCCTTCAACACTTCCACTACCACGTTGTAGAGCTGTTTTATATTGCTTCAATGCATCATTTGGTGTACTAGCATAAACAGCAATTTCCGGATTCGCAGCTGAAACGATAAAATAGTTTTGCAAGAAGCCATTTGTATCTAATACCGGTGTTAACCAGCTTGCTTCACCATAGAAATTATATAGGATTGGCATTTTACCATACCATTTTTTCTCAATGAATTTCTTTTCGATAATTTGTAATGCCCCTTGAGAATCCATATAAGACTCTTCAAGATTCCCCGTATAATAAGTCGCTTCACCTGTTCGAGAGTTCGTCAAAGAATATCCTAGCATAGAGTCAACGCCCTCTTTCGGACTGGTGAAATCAGTGAAATAATACATATCGCCTTTTTCATCAAAAATAGGACTCACATTCGCTTCTGTACCTTCATCTGATGGTAACTTCACATCAGATTTTCCAAATAAACTATTCCAGTAGCCATTCACATATTTTCCGAAGTAGCTATTATGCAAGCTAACTGTCTCCGGCGAAACAGCTCCGTCAATAAAAGCAGGTACATCTTTTAATTTATATTGCTTAGCAGCTCCTGTTAACGGGTCAACCATCACTATCCCCAATGGATTAAAACCGTTTCTTGCGCTAATAAATTCACCATAGGTGCGAATATAAAAAGGCTTACCATCATCATCAATTTCTAATTGCACATCACCATAGAAAATATAATCAGGGTATTGCATTCGAATCTGGCGATAAATATCTTTGTTTAAGAAGGAAGATGGTGTATAAGCCATTTCCGATTTAATAAACTTTGGATTGGCACTAGAGTCTGTTGCACTTACAGTAAAATACCCTGGTGTAGTATCACCTTGTATCCATTTAAAGAAACCGGAAAATTCTACTGGTGCAATATACACATATTGCCCATCTACTTTTTGTATTTGTAAACTCCCAAGTTCATAATAGCTCGTGTTTGGCACTTGCCCAAAAGCTTTCTTCATTTTATTACGAGCAAAATCAGGCGGCACACTTGCTGGTGTTTCATTCTCATCAAATGTTTCAATTTCTTCTTCGACCTGCATTTGTGCTTTTTCAAATTTCTTATCTGCATTAAAGACAAATGCGAAAGACATATAAGCGATAGCTATGATACCTATTAAACCTAGTACTAATTTAACCTTACGTTCTATACCTTTAGCAAAGAAACCGCCAAGTACAGCTAACACTGTTAAACCGATAACAAGACCATTCATATTGCGATCTAAATTAGTGAAGTAGTAAATACTAAAGATAATAATAAAGAGGAGAATGAAGATAAAAAGGAACCCGTTAATTGAAGGGCTTTTTTTCTTTTCTTCCCCCTTTTGAAATAAAGATAAGATTGGAAACAAAATAACTGCGCTTACCACAGCGATTATAAGTGAGAATATAAATAGTTCTCCCATGGAGTATCCCCTTTCGTTATTGCAATGTTCTACTATGTTATACGGATCTACACGGAAATAGTTTCAGTCCTTTTTCATTTTTTTGTTATAATCAAGACTAATGAAATCTAAAATGTGAGGAAATAGTAATGTGAGAAAAAAAACATATCTTAAAATCCTTTTGTCGTTACTGTTACTTTGTTTGCTTTTATTCGGTAGCTATGAATTAATGAATGCAAGATCATATCAATTATTCGGAAACATAACAAATAGCATTGAAACCGATGAAAAAGTAGTTGCTCTTACTTTCGATGATGGTCCAACTAAAAATGTGGAACAGGTTCTTCACTTATTGGAACAATACAATGCAAAGGCCACTTTCTTTCTGATTGGTCAAGATATAGAGAAGTTTCCCGAAGAAACGAAAGCAATTATTGAAGCTGATCATCAAGTTGGTAATCATACATTTTCACATGCAAGAATGATTTTCAAGTCACCGACATTTATTAAAGAGGAAATTGATAAAACCGATGAACTCATCCATGAAGCGGGATATAAAGGCGAGATAGACTTTAGACCACCAAACGGCAAAAAATTAGTATTCTTACCTTATTATCTCAAGCAACAAGAAAAAGAAACGATTACATGGAATATTGAACCTGATACTTTTTTCACTACACCAGAGGAAAAAATCGACTATGTATTAGAAGCAATCCACCCTGGTTCTATTATTCTCCTTCATCCAATGTATGATCAATCTGGTGACGAACTTCAAGTGATCGAAGAAATTTTAAAAGCTTTAACGAAAGAAGGCTATCGATTTATTACTGTCGATGACCTACAAGCATTGGAATAAAAATCATAAACCTTTCGCTTCAAGGAGTTTTTTCACCTTTCATTCTATCTATTAAAAAACTTGTACTAAAATAAAGGGCTGGTATACCAATGACTAGATAAAGCCAGCTCTTTGGCATCAAAAGGTTATAGAAATAACTAAATAATACAACCCAGCTAAATAAAATAATAAAATAAGCTAACTTTTTAAAGACTGTTCTTACCTCCTGTCCTTAACCCTTTCAACATATCTGTATGTTGACAATATAGCTTTCTCCCATATTGACAGATTTCCTTATAATGTATATTCAACCATTTATCCATATCTTTTTGTTCATTTTTCTTGAAAAAGAATGTAGATAGTTGCTGCATGATTTGGTAAGATGCATAGTTATGTGGAATATCATTATTTATGGCTTGATGGATTAACCTTTCTAGCAAACGATGGTCTGAGTAATAGATGAGCTCGATTAATTTTGCGCGATACTCCAGCTCCTTCCCGCTTAAATTCGGATAATGTTTATAATCGTTGATATGTTGAGCTTCATGCTTTAAAAATGAAACGAGGAACTGATCTTCATTTAAATATTCTCTATAGCGAGGAAGTATACAATAGATCCCTTCCTTCGATGCCCATCCACCTGCTCCTATTTCTCCAAAAGTGGCATAGTCTAGCCAACCCAGCATCAAAAAATCATCGAGGAAAAATACTTGAACCGTTTCTATTTCATTTAAAAGTTCAACATCTACCTTTTTACTTTCTGTAGTTTGCCAAATATATGGACCATAATGTGGAAATGTCCTTCCTCCGACGAATGAATAGCCTTTCTCTTTAAATATTTGTCTCAGCTCTTCTTCTATTTCTTCCATCGACTGAGCATGGCTAAATGTTGATTTACCTAAACCTATTAATAGATCACTTTCCGCTTGAGAAACATCTTTTCTCCTAGTTAAAACATCTATAAAATAGCTGTGATAACAATTAACTACATTTGCTATCCACTTATCAACATGTTGAAAAGGTTCATTCTTCTGAAAGAAGCGCTGTTGATAACTTTTCAACATGGCTTCCTCTTCTGCAGTACGATGCTCCTTTCTTATTAATTGTTGATAGATTTGTGTGATCTCACCCTGAATACAGAGTTGATAGAGTAAATGTGCCACCCGAAAAACCTCCATTTGCTGTTCTTCCTATGTGGGATTCGACATTATTCTTCTATTACCTTCATTATTCTTAATGGTTCAGTTCAACTATGGATCACCTACGGATAATCGTCGTATGTTGCTTCACCCTGTTTTCAAATGACGATTGTAGATTTCAAACGAATGATAGTAAAAACAAACGAGCAAATCTTTTCACAGTCTTTGCTCGCTTGTTGAGTATCTCTAGGATTTATTTGCTGCTCTCCTCATTATCCCCATCTACACCAAGCATCGTTTTTGCCATCTTCTCCATTTCCTCCAAGCCAGAGAGTTGAGCAAATTCAGCTACTCCAACGGCTGCTGCACTGACAAGTTCGATGATATGCTCTTTCATAAATGGCCATGTCCTGCCGCCCGCTTTTTCATAAGCTGAGATGACTGCATCTAACCCCTCTTCTCCAAAAATTAAATAATGAGAAGTAAAGTCTATAGATACATCACCGACAGCTACTTCAGTCCAGTCTATCAATCCTGTTACCTCTTTCTCTTTATTCACAAGAATATGCCCTGGATGCACGTCACCGTGAAGCAATCCTGTATGATTGGGCCATAGGCGATCATTCGCCAACCACTTCTGCCAACGTCTCCAAAGTTCATCTTTTACCCCATAAATCTCCTTTACCTTATTCATTCTTGAACTCATTTCCTCTTTTGCTTGGGAACTATTAAAAATTTTAATACCAATATCCTCCACATAGGGAATCGGCGTTCGGTGAAGTTCTGCCAGTATTTCACCTAACGTTGCGTGATACCTTGTCAAATCACTTTCCTTATCGAAGCTCCAAACATAGTTTTGTATCTCATGATCGATTGTGCCAGCTGGTATACCGTCTAATTGTTTGTAGGCCATACAATCATTCGTAAAAACCTCCCAATGCGGTGCTTTAATGCTCGTATGTTTATAAAGTACTTCAAGTACCGCATGCTCCTGTTTTGAACGAGTCATTGAATCTTCACGGCGTGGTATACGTAATATCCACTGATTATTTTCCTTATCCACAACATGTGCAACTAAGAAATCCATACCTGATTCATTTATTTTAATTTCTTCCTCATCAATCATTAATCCATGTTTGTTAGCTAGTCTTTTCACTTCTTTTTTATCCATTTTTATCTCTCCTTTATTTCACTTGTTTTATTTGTTGCTCTTCAATTTTAAAAATATGATCCGCCACTCTTTTCACGAAAGTTCGGTCATGACTTACCAGCAGTACAGTCCCTTCATATGCATGAAGAAAACTTTCCAATGCTTGTATGGCTCTTATATCTAGAAAATTGGTTGGTTCATCTAAGATGAGTACATTATTACTTCCTAAAAATAGCTGACATAATACAAGTCTGGTTGATTCTCCACCACTTAAGGTCATTACCGATTTCTGCAAGTCATTCCCTTCAAAACCCATAGAATGAAGGACTGTACGAACTTTACTTTCAGCATATACACTGTTTTCATTCATAAATGCTAAAACCGTTTGTACACCTTCTAATAAATAATTATGCTGATGATAAACACCAAATGATACATTAGGAGATAGAACTATTCCATCCCCATTGGAGACGATATGTTTAAGTAAAACCGTTTTACCGGAACCATTCCTTCCCTCAATGGCAATGATCTTTCTTAATGGGAACTGGAAACTGGCATGTGTTAATAATCGTTTGCCATCAACAGATAAAGAGACTCTATCTCCCATTATTGGGTATTTATTATGCATTTGAAGAATTTTTGATTGTGGGAAGTGGTGCACACGATCAACTTCCGGTGTCTTTACCTCTCCTAACTGATCTATTCTTTGTTCTATTGCCTTCGCCTGACGATGAATGTTTCTTTGACTTGTATCTTTTGATTTCGTCATGAACATTCGGTTCGCTTTTGCTTTTGCCTCTTTTTTCGACATTGAACGATTGGCTTGATTCACTTTTTCTGCTTGCTTCATTTTTTCATCCGCTGCTTGAATTAATCTTTGTTTTTCTTTCTTATATTGTTCAAATGCTTGAATATGCTGATTGTGAGCTAGTTGTTTCTGTGACTCATAGTCAGAATAGTTGCCCACATATTCTGTTACGTGTCCATCTTCAACTTCCCATATTTTTGTTACCAATTGATCGAGCAAGTATCTATCATGACTAATAATAATGAGCGAACCGTAATAATACATAAGCTCATCTATTAAAAAATCTATGCCTTCACTATCCAGATGGGTTGTCGGTTCGTCGATAAGCAATCCTTCATAATAGGTGGAAAAAAGTTGAGCAAGTTTTAATCGTGTCTGTTCACCACCACTTAAATGATTCACATCCTCATTTGGTACGGATAACCTTGATAATAACTCTCCGTCTGCTTGCCTTGTTTCCGGCACTTCTTTTTGCTCAAAGTAGCCAAAGTCAATCTGTTTACTCACACTTCCTTTTAAAGGATAGATATCCCCATACATAAGCTTTAATAGGGTCGTTTTACCACTACCATTCTTCCCAACAATCCCAATTCGATCATACTGGTAGACTGATAAATAAGGAATCTCTAAAATAATACGATCTAGATATGTCACCTCAATATTTTTTATTTCTAATGTTAATTGTCCCACGCTGCCACTTCCTTTAGTTGAGTGATTAAAGGAATGTGATCATAAAAAAACACAGACGCGCTCGGTTGTCTGTGTTTAGGGTAAACGTATATGGTGGTATTTGTTTTAGAGATAACAAAAAAACACAGACAATCTGCGTTTTCTGTTCGAAATTATCACGATGAAAACCATTAAAAATGTGCAGACTACTCCCGTTTACCCTGTTTATGAAAACAGAGCCTTTGAACATTATTCAATTAGCTGTTCAAAGTAACGTGGCGTAATCTCATACTTGCAGTCATTTTTAATGATCCTCCCTTCTTTTATTAATAATAACTATATTATGTTCTCCATAGATTTGTCAATCAGGCAAAAAATCCGGTAAGATACATAAAAAGGAGTGAAAGTATAATGGACTTTACCTTTACTTACCCAAAAGATTGTAGCAATGCACCAAAAAAAGAGACGATTAAAGAAATGATACATGCTTTTGCTCGTAAAGATCCCTCCCAAGGTTCTCACTATTTGTCAGAGGATATCCAATGGCAACGAGTGAACCATCAGTCAATCATTGGCAAAGAGAGCCTATTTCATTTCTTTGCTAACACTGAAAATAATCATGTTTTATCTCTACATATTGAGCGAATTATCACCCATGGAAAACTTGCGTCAGCGGATGGCACTTATACTATGTCAGATGGTTCAACATTTTCTTTTTGCCATATCATTACCTTCACAAGTGCCGGAAAAAATACAATTAATACTGTCAAAACCTTTTTAATTAAACACGATTGAATGATTTTGACAGAACATTAATTCTCGAAACATTACCTTTCCACAACATAATGTAATTCAACAAATTGATTAAAGGTTCTCGTGCTTATTAAAGAAAGATTGAATTGATAATCACCTGCCTTAAAAAGGGGAATGCCCTCACCAATGATTCTTGGTGCAACAGTAACAATCATTTCATCTATAAGATTTTCCTGTAAGAATGTATAAAGTAAGTCACCCCCACCGATTAGCCATATGCTTTTTCCCTCACCATTTTTCAAATGATTTGTAAATGCTTTAATATCTGGATGAATAAATTTCACATATTCCGTATCTTCATTCACTGATCGGGAGAACACAAAACATTCCTTATCCTTGTATGGAAATTCTCCCTTTTCTTGTTCCATTACCCAATCATACGTACGCTTTCCTATTAAGATTGTATCCACACCGTTGATAAACTCACCGTAGCCATTATCTCCTTCTGACTCCACACTAAATAACCAATCTAGTGAATCTTCTTTTGTTGCGATATAACCATCTAAACTTTGAGCAATATATAGTACTACTTTTCTCATCATAACCCTCCTAAAAAGAACAATTGTTCGTATATTTTAACATACATCTTCATTCATATCATCTACACCGAATAGATAATCATACATATTTAAATCAATTGATATTTAAAAATTTAAAATATTTCACTTTTTGTATTATTATTATTATAATTAAGCCAATTTTTTAGGAGGAAACCTATGTTTAAAGTCGGTAGCATTTTTATTCCTGTGTCAGATATTGAAAAATCTTCTTCATGGTACGTAAAATACTTAGGTGCGACGAAAATTGACGTTTGGGAAGGGGGCGCGGGATTTTATTTACCTACTGGGTCAACTCAGTTAGCTTTAATCAAAGTGAATCGTCCACAACCGACGGAATTCACTATACAAGATAACCAAAAAAACGCCTATTATAATTTTGTCGTGGATAACATCGTAACAGTTCATCAGTATTTTAATAAAAATGGAGTCATAACGACTGATATTCAACATATGGGAGAGATGGCGTTCTTCGATTTTTTCGATATAGATGGTAATCCATTTAGTGTAGTAAATGAAGTAAAAGATTCACCGTATCATTCAGAGAATGTAAAAAGAATGCAAGAAAAGTAAGAAGGAAAAGAGGTTAGGATATCAGTATGCTAGCTAAGGATTTATCGAATGATTAGGTATATCTAACAGCTAATCATTCGGGTTTTTTGTAATTTATCTTTTTATATGAAGTAAATAGTGGACCGGAGCGGAAGACACTCGACTCCTGTGGGAAATAGAGGGGGAGCTTGTGATCCCGCAGGTAATGCCCTAGGAGGCTCAAGCCCCTCCCCGCGGGAAGCAAGTGTACGCGAGGGCAATGGAATTTTTGGTAAAAGGAGTTTTATAAATCATAATTTGTAATTGTTCGTTTTTGATTTTAGCTCATTTTGTTATGTTCCTACCTCCTTTATCCAAACGAATCAGCTTAATTGAAAAACCCCTTTTAATGGTTTACTATTTATATAATGAACGTTATATCTAAAGGATGTGTGGGTAAATGAGTAAAAAGAAAGAGCAATTACTTGAAAAATCAGAGAAATTATTTGATCAGCACGGCTTTCATACAGTTGGCTTAAAACAAATTATTAAAGAATCTAATGTGGCTCTTATGACAATGTACAACCACTTTGCATCGAAAGAAGCGCTTATTTTAGAAGTGTTACGTAGAAGAGAAGAAAGATATTTTGACATTTTAGAAAATGCCTTATCCAATCAGGGCAACTTAGCTATTCGATTAGCCGAGGCACACATCAATTGGTTAAGAATAAACGGTTCAAATGGTTGTATGTTTCTGCGGGCTAGAGAGGAGTATTCTTTAGAACCTTCATTTAATGGTGAGATTGTCAGTTTTACTGAACAACATAAAAGACGGCTCATTGATTTTTTCACAAGTAAAGGATTGAATAGCAACGAGGCACTAAGGCTTGAATTGTTATTTGAAGGAGCTACCGCTTTGGCAGAAGTATTTGCTATAGAGACTGTAGCAACAGAATTTCATCATTCAGTATCGAGTTTGTTTTCGGAATAGAGGGTCTCGCTCTTTATTTCAAGAAAATATAATGAACGTTATATCTATTTGAATGAGGTGAATAAACATGAGAAAAGTAATACTACCTGGATTAGCAATGATTGCTGTCACATATGCACTTGCCCGCTTAAGTTATGGCTTATTTCTCCCAAATATCTCGAATACATTGGGCATGAGTGAAGGTGAAGCTGGGCTAGGGAGTTCCATTGCATTTATCGCCTATGCACTTGCTTTATTACTTTCAGCCTTATTGATTAAACATTTTGGCTACCGGAAAGTGAATCTCTTTGCTGGTTTTACAGCCGTTTTTGGACTACTAGGGATGGCTAGTGCGCCATCTATTTTATACTTAAATATAAGCCTATTTATAGCTGGTTTAGGTAGTGGATTAGCTTCTCCAGCATTAAGTCAAATGGTGCAAAACACTTTATCAAAAGAAAAGCTCGACCAAGGAAACACATGGATCAATAGTGGAACCAGCTTTGGTATTATTTTGAGCGGACCCATCGTTATTTTATTGACTGATCATTGGCGATTAGCTTACTTACTATTTGCTGTTATTGCTGCTCTTGTATTGATTTGGAATCATTTTTCTCTTCCTCCTGATGAGAAAAAGGAATCGTTATCAGATAACAATATTAAATATCTATCTGCTATAAAAACAGCTAAATATTTATTAGTTGCTTCCCTTTTAATCGGCGGAAGTTCTTCAATTTACTGGACTTTTTCAAGAAGCTTCATAACTTCAAGCTATGGACTAGGAATCAATGAAAGTGTGATATTCTGGATTATCATAGGATTGGCTGGCATACTTGGAGGCGTTTCAGGAAACTTTATTCAAAAACTGGGATTGTCCCTGTCTTACCGATTACTTGTCTTTTTACTAGCAACGTCTATCTTTCTATTAACAATTCCAAGCGCTGTGGCTATTTACCTTTCGGCTGGTCTATTTGGCAGTACCTACGTTTTCCTCACGGGACTATGTATTGTCTGGGCCACGAGGATTTTTCCCGTTTTGCCGGCTTTAGGAGTAAGTTTATCCTTTTTCGCACTGGGAATCGGGCAATCATTAGGTTCCTATCTCGCCGGTATATCCATTGAAATGACTTCCTATCCTTTTAGTTTCAACATATTTGCCGCCTTTTGCTTAGTCGCTTTGTTTGTCACAACGAAGAAGAAGTCAACGTCATGAGTAGGATCTGCTTTTTCATAGGTAATCACCGCTACACGAAATAAAGAATAAGCATCAGTTATTGTTGCCTCAAACAATAACTGATGCTTATTCTTTGTTCAGAACTTTCATTCAATTCTAGAGTTGCTTAGTTAGGATGGATGTTACCATTCACACTATCCACTTTTAAACTCGCTACCCTTTGTCCTTTAGATTCTTCCAATAAGCATTCCTTATAAATTGGGTTATTTTTAAATTGTTCTAAGACTCTATGAAAATCTTTCTCCTGCTCGTATTCTATACACTCAACTAATTGTCCTCTGTTGTTGGTTATTTTTATCGTATGCATACTCTTTGTTGTTTCCCCCACCTATTCTTATTTATTAATATTTATACTATTAACCTGTATATTTTCGTTTCCTCCTTATACAGTAACACATTCAACTTTTACTTTGAATGACATTTATAAGACAATATTAACATTAATTTTAACAAAATTAATCAACTAACGTCAAAATGCATACAATGAATGATTATACAACATTTGAGAATACTGGATTACTCTAACCCTTAAAAATCCTCCACAATAAAATGTAGAAGTAAGGCGACCTGATTAATCTAGTGATTAGTTGTCCATGTACTAGGATTATTTCTGCCATCCGCAAAAAAAACCTATTATCCATGAAGGTAATAGGTTATCTCTAACAAGTTATTTTATTCTTCTTCTTCTTCGACAACTACCTCATGTTCACCTATATAAATGGGGCCATTGGCATGATCAATTCTAATCGGCCATTCATAAGGAACAGCCAGTCTTTTTGCTACTGTTCTCCAAAACTTTGTTGAATCTCTTTCGAACTCTTGGAAATCTTGCAATAATTCTTTATAAGAAGAACCATCGAACTGTACATACATCTCTTGTAATCTCATAAAAGCCATATGACGTATTTCTAATTCGGCTGCTTGCTCCATTTCTTCTTCTGTTGCTTCAGCAATAATCGTACCTGGAGGGGGTAATATGGTATAAATATTATCTATTTCCACTTCTTGGTCAACTGTTTCTACGTTTTTATTACGATTACGATTAAACATAAGCATCTTCTCCTATTATCTATTATCTCATTCATATTAGCTTAAATTAGAAACAATTGGAAGTGGAATTTTATTACGATACACTTCTAATCCAACTACATCATTCGAATTTTCATTTACCCAAAGAACGAGATCTCCAGCCATTCTACTAAATGTGCGAATAGTATAAGATGTGATTAACTCATCCTCTAGTTGCCAACCAGTAGGCTGAAGGAGAATCGATTCCTGTTGAACAAAAAAGGTTGCATGAAAAAAGGAGAAAACTTCTTCCGTTTCTCTTGAGCTTAATTGTGCGATTTTCTCTTTATTGATGAGATAATATTTTATTTTTTGTGGTGTATCTGAGAGTTTTATTCGTTTTCTTCTATATAAATCTTGGATAGCCGGATACCCATTCTTTTGGAGATGCTTTTCTATAATGATCCTTGATTCTGGTTTCAAATGAAATAAATTCATTTCCTTTACCCGTCCAGCAATAATGGTTTCTTTTATTTCCTCATAATGAGGAGCAGCCATCTCCATCACAAGCAATCTCGCCTGTTCATCAGGTATTGGATAGACCATCATACTAGACTCTTCATTAATGATATCGACGGCGGCGAATAACTGACAAACAGCACTCATCATTTTCGGACTTTTCTTTACAATTATTTTCCTCATTCTGAAATCTTTTATTTCTCCCTCATCTATTGAACAAGGATGTCCTTCTATTTCAGTTAGCCAATTAAACATCGGTACTCCTTTCCATGGTTTATTGAATATGGCTATCCTTCAATTTAATTAAAGCTTGAATACCTTCACGCCGACTTCCACATTCAAGAACGCCACATTACATATATGATTATTGCCTGTTTAATACTGCAATTAACATCCGGTGTATCACATCATGGTCCCGAGTGTCATGTAACTGATAGTTTCCCCCTGGAAGTGTGTACCATTCATCCGCATCTACATAAGTAATCGCAAGAGTGAGGTTACCTTCTTTGTCAGATGTCGTTCGTAATTCAAGATCCCCACTGATGACACCAACCTCAGTAGTCATAACACCATGAGTTGCCTTAAACACAGATGAGATTGTATCCATTTAATTGACTCCTTTCATTGGTTGATTGTTTAATAGGAGCAACTATTGAGCATTCCTTGAAGAGCTGTTTTTTCAGAACTCTGCAAATGCAAACTCCAATTGTATTTTGTATTGATCCACATTTTAGCATAAGCACAATTTGCACCTGCACGAGGTGGTTGCCATGTGGATGGATCTTGGTCACCTTTGGAACGATTGGAGCTGGCTGATACTGCGATGAGTTGTGGTCCATTGAGGTCATTGGCGAAGTCCTCTCTTTTAGCAGTTGACCAACTGCTTGCCCCAGAACGCCATGCTTCTGCGAGTGGAACGACATGGTCAATATCTAATTGTGAGGGGTCATTGAAAGTGATGCCATCATAATAGCTATACCATTTACCTGAAGTCACTGGACAATTACCACTATAATTGTCGGCATCACGCTTAAGGATTACTTGTCTTGTATCACAACCATCCCCTTGACTAATCCAGTGAGGGAATTTTTCTCGACTATAGCCACTCATGGATCCCTCATTTTGTACATTTAACGAATTAAGTTGTGCTTGGGTAGTAGATTTGGATGGCAGATCTGGAGGCAAAGCAGAAGCAGGTAATAAATCATACTGAAAAACAAGCAATGATAAAACAAGAGACAAAGAGAACAGCAACGACTTTTTCAACATAGAATTCCTCCTCATTATAATGGTTGTCTATATCAACACTCTAATAAGAGCTGCTAATACCAATCTTAGATAGGACTTTCTATGAGTTTTTCAAGCAATAATCACTTTGAAATAATTATGTATCTACTTATTTATGGTATATCATAATTAACATCAATTGAAGTTACAATATTATTAATATTTTGTTAATTTGACTTCTTTGAAGACTACATACTAGAGTTGAAAGATGTGCTTCTTCGAAAGATAATAAGCAAATTAGAATGATGTGTGGGGAAATAGGGGTATGGCATGTTGACACACAAAATCCACAAGAAAAGCAGTTGAATATATGGTATAAATCCCCGGAGAACCAAATCTTTTTGTTCTTCCTTATTAAAATTGGGGTCGATAGGTTATCATTTATATGAGAGCATTGGTTTCTCTTTATACAACGCCCTCACCCCTTCCTATTTTTTCAAACATAAATGCCGTAATCTCCTCTCACCTAGTAACTTGTATCCAACTACCGATCCCACTGATAGTAAATAAAATTTCCCTCTTCTCCTTGCATGACAAAGTTATTTCTCTCTAATACTTTTTGAGAAGAAATATTATCTTTCGTTGTTTTGGCCAAGAATTGATTGATTTTCTTATTTTGCTGTAGAAGAATTTGCAATGCATGACTCGCTATCCCTTTCCCAGTGTATGTCTCACCTATGCGATAGCCAAGATAACCCTTTTTCTCTCGCCAGTCTATATCTACAATATTTATTCTACCGACAATTTCATCTGTTTCATTTCTAATAAGATAGAATAATGATTTATTTTCGGCTTGCTCCTCTAATAATTCTATTAAAACTTGTAGGAACAGCTCATATATCTCATAACTTACAGGTCTAGGTGGAACACTTTTCTCAAAGAATTGTTTATTCACTTTTTCAAATTTGAACAGTTCTTTTGCGTCATCATTAGCAAGTCTTGTCAGTCTATATGTCATCGTATAAGCTCCTCATATCGTTTCATTATCTAATGCTGCCACGATTGCTTGGCCTGCCACTTTTCCTGTAAAAAGACAGCCACCAACAAACGTTCCTTCTAATGAGCGATAGCCATGCACTCCACCTCCGCCAAAGCCGGCTACTTCTCCTGCTGCATATAAGCCGTGAACAGGGGATCCCTTTTCATTTAACACCCTTGCTGATAAATCGGTTTGCAAACCACCTAGTGTTTTTCTACTTAAGAGATTTAAACGAACGGCAATAAGCGGGCCGTTTTTTGGATCAAGAATTTTATGAGGCTTAGCCACTCGTATTAATTTATCCCCCAGATAGTTTCTTGCTCCTCTAATAGCTGTCACTTGCAAATCTTTTGTAAAAGCATGATCAATCTCACGGTCTCTTGCTTGAATTTGTCTCTCAATTTCATCCACACGCAGCAAATCATTGCCAGAAAGTTTATTCATTGCAGTGACAAGATCACCTAGTTGACTAGCAATAACAAAATCTTCCCCTTTATCCATAAATGCTTTTACAGGCGTTGGTACACGTTTTAATGCTCTGCCAATCACTTTACTAATGCTTTTACCCGTTAAATCTGGATTTTGTTCGGAGCCAGATAAGGCAAACTCTTTTTCAATTATTTTATGAGAAAGAATAAACCAAGAATAGTCATAGCCTGTTTTTTTAATTGCCTCTAGTGTACTAAGTGTATCAAAACCTGGATAGTTAGGCGCTTGAAAACGTTTTCCATTTGCATCAAGCCAAATAGAAGATGGTCCAGGAAGAATACGAATCCCATGGTTCTCCCATACAGGCTGCCAATTCTTAATTCCCTCTGTGTAATGCCACATGCGGTCACGGTTCACAATCCTTCCGCCTGCTGCCTCTGTAACCGAAAGCATCCTTCCATCCACATGTGCCGGAACTCCAGAAATCATCTGTTGAGGTGGCTCTCCAAGTCTACTTGGCCAATTTTTACGAATCAGCTCCATGTTCGCACCGATTCCTCCGCTAGCGACTAAGACGAGTTTTGTATCATATTTAAAGCGACCTACTACTTCTCTATTACTTCCTTCCCCACGTTTCGCTTGGCTAGCCTTTAATACGGAGCCACTTAATCCAACAATCATACTACCGTCTGTTATTAATTGCTCCACACGGTGACGCGGTTGATATTGGACCAAGCCTTTTTTCATATGTTCCCGTACTCGGCGTTCAAATGGCTCAACGATTCCTGGACCTGTTCCCCAGACAATATGAAAGCGTGGTACAGAGTTACCAGGGCCATCAGCTAACTGTCCCCCCCTCTCTGCCCAACCGACTACTGGAAAAAAACGAACCCCCATCTTGTGTAACCATGCCCGCTTTTCTCCTGCTGCAAATTCAACATAAGCTTTAGCCCATTGCAATCCCCAATAGTCCTCATCTTCTATCCGATCAAAGCCAGCTGTCCCCTGCCAATCCTGCCATGCTAACTCCTTAGAATCCTGGATTCCCATTCGACGCTGTTCAGGGGAATTGACTAAAAACAGTCCACCAAATGACCACCATGCTTGGCCACCTAAGGATGCTTCTGGCTCTTGGTCTAAAAGTAATACCCGCTTCCCACCATCCGCTATTTCTGCCGTTGCCACCAAACCAGCTAATCCTGCGCCAACCACAATCACATCGTAATCCATTGAACTTTCCTCCATTCATCCATTTATTTAGTTATAATGACTGTTTATTGTTTGTAGGGCAAGTTAACATACTTTTTTGTTTCGCTTCATTTAAATCTATCTCGGGATACGCTCTTTCTACTAATCTATATGTTTCTACTAATATTTTTTCAAGTTCTTGTAAATCTTTCATAGTTAATTGCCCTATATGAATTTTCTCTGACCTCTCGAGAAAATTTGATGGTTTAACTTTCAATGCGTTGACCGATTTCCTTAACCATTTAAAACCAGGGTGTTGAATGAACTCTTTATTCAATACAAATAATAATATTAAAATATTCTTTTCAACTGAAAAAAGAACTTGTTGTAACATATACCAATCATTTCGCGCTAGTAATCCATATCTACTATGCCAGCTATTTGTTACTTCTTTATACTCTTTAATCAAATTTATTGTGAGTGCTGTTGGATATCTATCAATTTGTCTTCTTGAAGCTTTAAATATGTCTTTACCAATGAGTGGAATACCACTTTGTAGGCTTGCAAGTAATACTTGTTTTTCAATATCTGCTTCTTGCTTGATTAGAAGGTCATCGATGATCCGCTGAAAAGTTATCGTGCGAAAATTACTTATTTCATATTTTACGTTAGAGACTATATACGATTCGGACCATTCTTCATCTTCAAATGGGAAAAAGTCGAGAACTTTACCCCCTCTTTCCTTTATTGGGTAAAGTCGTTCATCATCCGTATGATCTTTATTCCATAAGACGTTGATTTCAATATCGGAATACTCGTCTTCCCTACACGGGAAACAGATTCAGAAATATATACTATATCAGCATTATTCTTCGATAATATTCAGTTACTTTTTTAGCCTCCTCGATCAAAATCATGCATACCATTCTTTTACAAATTTTTATTAACAAACCTTAAAATACTTCACTATATACCAACCCCTAACATTCGTTAAAAAAAGAAAAAAATCCTGCTTTCACAGGATTTCTTCTTCTATGTTAAAGTTTAAAGCGACCAATTAATGATTGAACCTTTGTCGCTAAGTTATTTAAGTGTTGTGCACTTTCAGTCACATTTTCCATCGAACCGCTTACTTCTTCTGCCGATGCAGATGTTTCTTCAATGCCCGCTGCTGATTCTTCTGTCACAGAGGCGATCTCTTCAATTGTACCGTTCATTTCTTGACTATTTGCTGTAATATCGTTAAGATTTTCTGCAATTTGAGCAATACTTTCTCCCATTTCTTGCAGTGATAGGCGGATATCATCAAATGTTTGATTGGTTTCATCCATTTGCTCTTTTCCTTTTTCAACCTCTGTATATCCCGTCTGCAAGGAAACAACGACTTCTTTTGAATCAGATTGGATGGTCATGACAATAGATGTGATATCTTGGACAGATGCTGCCACCTGTTCTGCTAGTTTACGAACTTCTTCTGCAACAACGGCAAACCCACGACCATGTTCTCCCGCTCTCGCTGCTTCAATAGCAGCATTTAATGCAAGTAAATTCGTTTGCTCAGCTACTTCTTTTATCACAGCAACCAACTTTGTGATATCTTGTGTTTGCTGATCCAATGTTTTCATTTTTGCTGTTGTTTGGCTGACAATGTCATGAATTGTCTCCATTTGTTTCGTTGATTGTTGCATATTTAACGTGCCTTTTTCCGTCATAACAAAAACATCTTTTGTCTTTTCTTGAATCCATTCACCATTCGCATTGGTCTCATCAATCTTTACAACAAAATCATTCATAAAGGAAGAAATGTCACTCGCACTTTTCGCTTGTGCTTCTGAACCATACGCAAGCTCCTCCATTGTTGTAGCAATCTGTGAAGTACCTGCTTTTACTTCTTCAGAAATTAATTTCAATTCCTCACTTTTGGCTGTTACTGTGTGAGATACATCTTGAACATCAACGAGAAGCGTTTTTATTTGTTGATTCATCTCATTCGTTGCTATTACAAGGTGACCAATCTCATTTTTATGTTTAATAGGAAGTGGTTCATGAGTAAAATCTCCATCTGCCATACTTTTCATTCTGCCTACTACATCATGCATTGGCTTTGTTAAAGCTCGGGTAATGAAGTACGAAGTAACAATCGCTAACAATAAAACCACACCAATAGTAATTAAATTAGGTAACACGATTGCTTCCCCTTGTTTTTCTAAATCTCTCGTATTGACTATACCGCCTATGGTCCATCCTGTTGTAGGATTCTCAATATAATGAACAATTTCCTCATCTACCTGAATACTTCCCTGTGATTGTTCATTAGAGTCTGTGGACAAATCTAATGAAGCGGCTTGTCCAATAAGTGCTGAATCAGGATGAGCAACATATTTACCAAAAGGATCGACAATCATGCCATATCCTGTGTCACCTACGTCCATTTTATTGACCATCTCAATTAATGTGTCAACAAGTACATCAGCCCCAACAACACCTACTAATTGATCATTTTGGTAAACGGCTTCAGAAATCGTTATAATCGTTTCCCCTGTACTACCATCTTTATATGGTGCTGTCCAAACGGGATCACCTTTTGCAGCAACTGCCTCCTTATACCAATCTCTTTGCTTTGCAAGGAAATCATTTCCTAAATCAGCTTCAGGATAAATCACTACTTCACCCGTACTCTCACTAGCTGAATAAAGGTTGATGACAGAGTCCGTTGTTTCTTGTGTTTCGCGGAAATAGGCTAATACCTCGTCATTGTCACCTTCTGAGGGAATGATGTCCTCATTCATCGTCATTCGAGTCATGATTTGATGTTTCTGAGTAAAGAACATCTCAAAAGTATCATTTAAACTCGTTAATTGTTCTTCTACTTTTTGGTTGAGGATCGCTGTCGTATTTTTAATACTAAAATGGTAACTAACATAACTAACCGTCATGACTGCAATGATAATTAGCGCTAAGAACGGCAGCAATATTTGAAATTGAATAGTGGATGTTAAGCGGTTTAGGAATGAGTTTTCCTTCCCCTTTCGATCGAATAACTTGCCCATAAATATTCCCCTTTTTATCTAAAATGCGTGATTAATGACCTATCAAAAATAAATAACCACATCTTTTGTCCTGTTATTTTTATCGGCAGACTAGGATAACCTTTCATGTTTATCTATAATGGCAGAAAATTTAGTTTATTACTCTTATAAAGAGGTGTCACTGGAAGAATGAACATGATTCAAGTTATATTAGTAGAAAGTAATATGGAATAAGGGGACATTCTAATGAAAAAGAGCAAGTGGATTTTATTTACACTCGTTTTGTTTATAGTGGGCATCTACTTTATCGCTATGAATAAAGAAAAAAGTATCTCCATTGACCAAACAGGACAAGTTCAAGCAGTTGTTGATGAAACGAGTCGTGGGAAGGCTCAAGTTGATTGGCGCTATGTTTCAGCTATGGCAGAAGTGAAGTATGGCATTGAAGAAATAAGTAATGAGGAAATAAAACAACTGACAAATCAATTTATTACCGAAGAAAATGATGATTTTAAAATAAAAGAGATTGATAGAGTATTAATCGAAAATGAGTACAGCCAAGAAGAAAAAGAAGAAGTGAAAAATTACTATAATCAATTAACAGATCAAATTGAAGCAGCAGACAATAATAACCTAAAAAAAATGCAACGAAACTTTATCAATGATATTGAAGCAATTGCAATAGAAAACTATGAAACCTATCGTATCCTGCCATCAATTACGATTGCTCAAGCCATACTTGAATCCGATTGGGGTAGATCGACCCTCTCATCCGAATATAATAACTACTTTGGCATCAAGAGCCATAATTGGGACGGAGAATCAGTAAACCTAGAAACGAAAGAGTACTATGATGAAACAATTGAGGATGCTTTTAGGGTATATGATCAAATGGAGGATTCCGTAAAAGATCACGGAGAGTTCTTAGCCACTCACGATCGCTACAAAAAAAATGGGCTATTCAATGGCACAACTTATATGGAGCAAGCAGTAGCATTACAAGACGCTGGATACAGTACAATTGAAAATGAACAAGGCGAAAAAATCTATAGCGACCAATTGGCGCAGATTATTCAGCAACACCAATTGCAATTGATTGACAGTAAAGTATATCAATAAAATGTCCATTGAAAAAAAGGATGGGCGACAACTACAAATTCGTACACTAAACATGTACGAATAGATATTGATAAAACTCCCTTATAAGTAGCATCTTTATAATCTCTGTCTACTTATAGGGGAGCCAATCTACTTAAGTTTCAACCAGGTTCTTAGTCTGTCTTCCCTCTTTCTTTCAGTTCTTCAAACCGTTTGTTTTTAAATGCACTTGCATGTTGAATCGTTACATCTGCTCTTACTTCTACCTCACTTTTAGCTAAGTAATTTTCCTTGTCCTTTTCCCAGCTTTTAAAGTCATTACGATAGAGAATATGACCCAGGTCAAGAAAGTCTATACCTTCCTCTACCCCTAATTGGAATAGATCTTTAATTTCCTTTGACAAGTTTTCTTTTGTTTCTCTAAGTAACTGGTTATATGTCTGGTCATTTACCTTATTCCCAAGACTCGCTTTTACTTCTAGTTGTACTTCAAATTGATATTTGCCCTCTTTACTATCTACAAGTTTCTTCTTCGTCTTGATATTATCAATAACAATAATCGTTTCCTGATTTCCCCCATCAGGCACTTTCAATGAAGACCTTTCTGTACCCTTGGATACCCACCTTATGCCTTTAATTGTATCTAAATTAAAAAAACCTATATATTTAATATCTTTAATAAAAAAGGCGCCACTATAAGTCAATTTAGGCTCTTTCTTTTCGTTACTCCTCCATTGGCTCTCTGTGATTGTGATACCAGGTAAATAAGTCGTTTTCCCAGGTTCAAATATTTCTCTAAAGAATTGATAAAGCTTGATCGGTCTTACCATTGTACTTTGTTTACTTGAACGATCCGGATGATGTAATAAGGTTTCTAGAGAAGACTGTTTAAATAAACCTAGTGTGGACAACACCTTATCGATTGGATCTTTGGTAGCAAATATCCAAGGCGTTTGCCTATATTCATAATATCTCG
This sequence comes from Cytobacillus sp. OWB-43, assembly GCF_034651445.1. Taxonomy (NCBI): domain Bacteria; kingdom Bacillati; phylum Bacillota; class Bacilli; order Caryophanales; family Bacillaceae; genus Cytobacillus; species Cytobacillus sp. OWB-43. The sequence continues at coordinate 45,045 of NZ_JAYEFF010000004.1, forward strand.
TCAACTCGTCCAACACATGGTCAAGACCATGATTTAAAATCGCTTCACTGACAACTATTGTTGAAATATGCGAAAATATAATAACTTCCTGTTCAGATTTATATAATTCAAAATACGCATCTAATAAGGTTTCTCCAGAAGATATAGAAATATATGTTTGAGCATAGCTTGTTTCACCCTCGGTTTTTGCGACAGAATCAAGTCCAACAAGTTGTATATATAATTGGTATTTCCCATCTTTAAAGTCTACACCTAAGGCAGTTGCAAAATTCAAATTCTGTATTTCTTTCATGTCAGACTTACAGGATGCACATGTCACTAGGAGAAGGAGACATAATAACGAAAGGAAGAGCTTTTTCATTTGCTCTTTCTCCTTATACTTGCAATCCAGTTTTCATTCTTTCTTCTGCGAAAAGGATTGACCATGAAAGCGGACAAAAACTCACCAAAATTCAGAGATGTTATCGGCTCTAAATAAGACACTTTAAACGATTCAAGTCTTGTTAAGTAAACAACAATACTGATGAAGCTTAAGGCAAATCCATAAACGCCTAAAAAAGTAGAGAAAAGCATCGTATATAATCGGAGGATCGTTACAGTACCAGTAAGCGATTGATTTACTAATGTAAAAGTGGCGACTGCCGCCACAGCGAAAACAACAAGCAATGTTGGAGAAGCAAGCCCTGCTCTAATTGCCGCATCTCCAATAATTATACCCCCTACAATAGAAATCGTTTGCCCTAAGGCAGTCGGCATCCGAACTCCCGCTTCTTTTAGTAATTCAAAAAGAAGGAGAATGAGAAACGATTCTAATGGTAAGGAAAAGGGTAATCCATGGCGCGAAATGACGATGGTTGCAATTAAAGGATAAGGTAGTTGGTCAATATTAATATTCGAGATAGCAAGGAAGAAAGACGGCACGAATATAGCAATAAATAAACAAACGACTCGAAGCAATCTTTGAAAGGCAACAATATAATAAGGAAAGTGAACATCTTCAGGAGATTTGATTATTCCTAATAGGTTCATCGGCCCTATTAATACCGTAGGTGACCCTTCAACAATGATAACAAATCGACCTCTAAGTAAACATTGCGCTGCAAAATCCGGCCTCGTTATATAATCTAAAAGAGGAAAGAGCGAAAATGTCTTATCTGATATCCATTGTTCAAGTTGCCCCGCACTAATAAGGCTTTCTACATCAACTTTTTCTAATCTTTTTCTCGCTTCATCAATCACATTTTGCTTAGCCTTGCCCTCTAAATAGACAAGCACTGTTTTTGTTTCTGTTTCACTTCCAATTTGAAAGACTTCACTCTTTAACTTTTCTGTTTTAATTCTTTTTCTAATCAGAGCCATATTTGTATGTAATTCTTCCGTAAATCCGTCCCTTGCACCTTTTAAGGCAACCTCCGTTTGTGAATCTTCAGGTGAGCGATGTGGAATTTGAGCGATATCGATAGCAAAATAATTCCTGCCTCCGTTTACATAGAAGATGACATAACCACCTAGTAAATGACTCACCATATCCTTTGTTTGATGAATTTTTAAAAATGTTGGCCATTGTGATGCCATTTCTTTCGAGCGGTATCCTTCATTGAAATAAGTCACAATCGCATGTACATAACGGTTATATTGTTCTCTACTAATCATTCCATCAGCGTATAAGGTGAGGACATTTTGTTGTGTAACCAAATGGATATCTGATGTCTGATTAAATAATTCCTCTAAATGCCGACTGTTTAGCTTTCCGGTATCTAAAAGTTTATCTAATTGTTTATATTGACTTTCCACGGTCATACTCTTTTTCACCCTTTCGGCTAGGAAGATAGCTGACGAACAATAAAATAATGGTCATAACCACCCCAAAACATAGGGCAACCTTGTAAAAATAATGTTTAATGATATGAAAAACAAGAATATCGCTCGTCTGTAAGGAAACGATGCCATATAAGATAAGAGCTGTTAAAGTTATGAGAATAACCTTCCACCACTTTTTTTGAATATGGATTATTTCCGGAATAAGAAATAAACAAAGTGAGACTCTGATGGTTACACCACTTAATAATTGAAACACAGCTAAAGCATCCACATGGGATATTAAATCCCCAATTGATACAAGTCTCCATTGTTCAAATGCAGGAAACCGCATATTAGCAGCCATACTTGGACCAAATGATGTTAATGAACCAATGGTTGGTCCCATAATAAGCATCGTTAAAACAGTTAATAACAACATTAAATACCAGTATGGTATCTTCTTTTCAAAATAGTGATGAATGATAAAGAAGATAAGTAAATCCACACTCCCACCTAGCACGATGATTACACCTTCAATAACAGAAGCGTCTTTATCAGCAAATAACGGCAAAAGATAGGAATAATCTTTTTCCTCTAATGTGGCAATCGCGACAAACATACCTAATCCCCATACAATAGGCAAGAGAATGGTCGAAGTATAGATGATCGTTTTGATGCCTGAACTGGCTGCCCACACACATAACAAAATAAAGGGTAGGGCGACAATCCATATAGGTGTAAATGGTAGGAAAAAAATATGCACTGATTGGATCAAATCAAAAAATGAAACAATACCAGCAACACTAAAATACAAGAGAAACAAACTCATAATACTATAGGAAAGAAATGTCCCAACTCTTTTTTTCATCCAAAGGAAGGTATGTTCGCCAGCTTGATTTTTAGATAAGATGATCTTATATAAAAATATCCAAACAAACATAATACCGTAGGCGATTAAAACGCTTAACCAAGCATCTCGTTTAGCCAAACCCAACAAATGGGGTAAAATGAGCACATGATTAGATATGCCTATAAATAAAATAATGACAAAAGCAAGTTGAAGGCGAGAAAACTTCATTGATCCACCCTCTCTATCTTCCATAAGATATTGGTATTATTTGTTTAATTGGCTAGCTTATTCCTATAAACTTAAATTAATATTCAGTTGGAAGATACATGTTTTTTGGTGGCTTTAATTGTTCAATCACAAAAAAACTGGAGTTACATTGCAGAGGAGAGGCCTAAACAGAAGACTAATTGCAGCAATAAGTGAAATTACTTGTGTGGCTGAAGGGAATGATTTTTTGAACCAGGGTCACGCGCAAACTACATTTGCAACGCTTTCTTTTCTGTTTTCGGATTTGTGTATGACTTGCTATCTCCTTTTGCTGCGCTCTCATTTTGGTTTGCTCTTCTGAGTGACTCGCTATCTCCTTTTGCTGCGCTCTCGTTTGGGTTTGCTCATTTGAGTGACTCGCTATCTCCTTTTGCTGCGCTCTCATTTTGGTTTACTCTTCTGAGTGACTCGCTCTCCCCTTTTGCTTCCCTCTCATTTTGGTTTGCTCTTCTGAGTGACTCGCTATCTCCTTTTGCTTCCCTCTCGTTTCGGTTTGCTCATTTGAGTGACTCGCTATTGCCTTTTGCTTCGCTCTCGTTTCGGGTTGCTCTTCTGAGTGACTCGCTCTCCCCTTTTGCTTCGCTCTCGTTTGGGTTTGCTCATTTGAGTGACTCGCTCTCTCCTTTTGCTTCCCTCTCATTTCGGGTTGCTCTTCTGAGTGACTCGCTCTCCCCTTTTGCTGCGCTCTCGTTTGGGTTTGCTCATTTGAGTGACTCGCTATCGCCTTTTACTACGCTCTCGTTTCGGTTTGCTCTTCTGAGTGACTCGCTCTCCCCTTTTGCTTCGCTCTCGTTTGGGTTGGCTCATTTGAGTGACTCGCTCTCCCCTTTTGCTTCGCTCTCGTTTGGGTTTGCTCATCTGAGTGACCCGCTATCGCCTTTTCCTTCGCTCTCGTTTTGGTTTCCTCATCTGAGTGACTCGCTCTCCTCTTTTGCTTCCCTCTCGTTTGAATTTTTTCTTCTGAGTGACATGCAACAACTTTCTTCTACTCGGCTTTCAATCTCTTTCTTCACTTTGAATAATGCGTATATCTTAAATACCCAACTCTTTAACTTGTGTGAACAAATGATAAGAACGACTTAATATCTTTTAAATTCTTCAAATATCACTAATTTATCACCACCTCTAAACAAATAAAAAACCGTAACAGAAACGTTTAATCAGTTTCTTGTTACGGTTATAATCCCTCTCTAACTATTTCCTTTTTTTCATATACAAACCGACAACGATAAGAACGACAACAGCAACTAAGCCGATAAACAACCAATTGGCATAATGATTACCTTTCTCTTCTTCAACTACTTCAGCTTTTTCTTTCTTACTTTCTTCATCAATAGAAGATGTTTCTTCCTCAACTACTTGTTCTTGTACAGGCTGCTCTTCAGATATAGATAAGAACTGTGTCACCTCTTCACCGTTATCATGAGGGTCTTCCATTAGTAATGAAGTTGTCACATACATTCCTTCCCAAACAGTAGGATCAACAGATGGTGCATCTACATATGGGTGAGCAGCAAGTATGATTGTTTCATCACCTATTTGAATATGATATTGGTGAGTATCTTTCCCATCAACACTTATCTCTTTTTGTTCGACAGCTTCAACTTGACCAACTGGCCCTTCAGTAAAGCCAGCCTCCTCTATTAGCGAACTTCCGTGTTCACTAATAAACATAGCAAATGCTTCTCTTGTTAAGCCCTCAGAACCATTTTCAATTGCCAGTTCACCTGCAAAGAAAGCTTCATTTACATCAGCAAATGTCGCGTTCCCCTTGAGTGAAGAGATCCATCCTTTTTCCACTACTTGTTGGGCCGTATTTTCCCCTTCAAGGTGGTAATATGCTGCGACAAACTCAGCCAATTCTTCCATCGTCAAACTGTCATTTGGTCTGAAAGTGGCAGTTTCATCTTGACTATTCGTCATCCCTAAAGCGGTAATAAACAATATCTCACCTTTTGCCTCTGTATAATTTAAATCATTATAAGCATTATCAGCATTCATCACATGTGCATGAGCTTGTGACGTTATCAGTATAAATAACACCGCACATATACTGACGATTTTCTTCCACATCTCTTTTCTCTCCTTATTTGGTTTGTAATTGTAGATAACCATCTTTTTGTGTAAGATATGGTTGTTCCACGCCATCTAAGTTTTTTAAAGTTTCATAGGATAAGGTAAATGGAATCAATTCTTCTAATAACTCTTTCGGTAAGAAAAATCCATTATAAAAGCCTTCTTCTAATATCAAGCTTGCGGATTGTCCATCCTTATTCTGTAAGACTTGCCCGATTAAAATAACATGTCCCTCTGGACGCTCGTAAACCATATACACATGATCCGCCCGAAAATAATAGGATAAATCACTTTCAGTATTTAACCATTCTCCTGACAATCGATACGTACCATCAGGTTGAGCCACTACCCAATGAGTCAACTCCTCATTAATTCGCTTATTATCGCGCTCAATACCGGCAATAATATGATCCTCTATTTCAGCCGTCCAATCAATATCTAAATAGTTAGCGATCTGTTCTAATCCTAACCCTTCATTTTCCGCTAAATAGGTCGCTCTAGCTTGGATATTTTTCTCAATCATCCCTAACAACTCTTGATGTCCTTCTAACGCATTCTTTGCTGCCTCTAGTTGCTTAAACGACAGATAGAGTGTATTTAATTCCTCTAAATACGCATCAATCTGCTGCTCTATCAGCCAATAATTCCCTTGGATATCAACTATATCTTCACCATTTTCAGTCATAGCTAGCCATGTATCTAGACCAACATCACTATAAAATTGCAGCTGATCAACGGCTAGTCCTTGATCTTGCTTAAATGCTGTTTCTAGTGATTCTACCTGTGGCTCTAGTGCTGCAATTTCCTTCTCTGTTGCCTTCATCTCATCCTTTAGCTTATCAATCGTTGATTCATCATAGACAATGGCAAGAAAGTCAGCAAAAGCGCCTGTCAGGTGAGCATAAACAGGAAGTGCGAGTCCCATAACAAGCATAATAGTGAGTATGACTTTTTTAAACATCACGAATCAACTTTCTTGTTGCAAGAAAACTTGCCCCAATGCCAATCACTATACTTACAATACATTGCAAACTAAAGACGATGATCCGATTAGAGCTATCTAACTGTATTAAAAAAGGCACTGCTTGTTCAATTGGATGTAGGACAAGTTCAAATAGAGCAAAGGTAGAGAAAAGGCTCAAGATACCACCCACTAACCCTAATAAAAACCCTTCAATTAAGAATTGTAATCTAACATGAGCAGGATTCGCTCCTACTAATAGCTTTACACGAATTTCTTTTTCTCTTTGATATAATGCTAGATGAAAGGCAATGTAGGCAACCATACAAGCAATGATTAAAAGTATGATAGCAATGATACTACCATATGTTTCAACTTTCTTAATCCACTCGTACAGTGTCTGAGCCATCTCTTGTGGATAGATGACCTCTGCAATGCCCTGCATACCATCTAAAGACCGAGCCACTTCCTCTATTAGACTTGCATCTGTCACATGGACTTTAATAGCATCATTCATCGCCCCATTGGTAAAGGAATCCAACAAATGCTCTCTATTCATAAAAAAATGTGAGAGACCAGCTAACACTTCATCGCCTGTTTCTACTTCGACAGATTGAATAAAATCATTCTCTACAAGCACAGAAGATAGTTGTTCGGTATCATACCCTTTCTCCACGTACACCTTCATTGAGATTTGCGACTCCACATAAGTGATAGTATCTTCAAGAGCAAGCCTCATTAAAAGCAGACCACCGATTAAAGTGACAGCTACAAAGATAAGAATAATAGATGCAAGCGATGCACCTTTATTGCGCTTCAGTCCAGATTGGACATCGTCCCATATATAGCGGAATGATTCAAAGCTCATAAACCTTACCTCCCTCAATCACCCATGACTTCTCATTCATTTGTTGAATCAGTTGTTCAGAGTGAGTGATGACCAACATCGATACACCTTCTTCTTCATGTAGCTCTTTTAACAAGGTTAATATTTCGAGAGAAGTTTCTCTGTCAAGATTACCAGTTGGTTCATCAGCTAGAATGAGCTTTGGTTTATTCAATAAGGCACGAGCAACAGCTGTGCGTTGTTGCTGCCCTCCTGATAATTGCTTCGGAAAATGGTGGAGATGGTCTGCCAGTCCTACTCTTGTTAGAAGACGAACCGCTTCGTTTTCTATCTCCTTTTGTGGTTTTCCTAAAATCTTTCCTGCGAGCATGACATTTTCTAACACTGTCTTTCGCTCTAATAATTCAAAGGATTGGAAAACCACACCCATTTTTCTCCTTAATTCATATTTCTTCATTTGTCCAATCTCTTGCCCATCAATCAGAATGTCTCCACTATCTCTCTCTATTTCTCTGTAAAGTAATTTAATTAACGTACTTTTTCCAGATCCAGATTTCCCTTTTAAAAATGCGAACTCATTCGATTGAAGCTGAAATTGGACATCCTGTAAAACCTTTCTGTCTCCATAACTCTTTGATACACGATTTAATACAATCACGATTAAATCTTACCTTCCTCAAGCCAAGGAAGAAATCCCCTTAAAAAACGTTCTGTTGCCGGCATAAAATAAGAACCGTAATGATAATCAGGATCGAGCGTCGTATTAATCCATGTTCCTTTCGAACTTACTTTATCAATATAAAATACCGCTCCACCATCTTCTGTCGCTACTAATACTTCACTGCCTTCGGGTGGCCAGTACACACCGTGTTGATGCCATGTTGCATCAGATAATGTTAAATAATTTTTGAATAGATCATGGTTTTCTCCTGCTAATACAAGACCGCTTTTCGCATCTTTCTCTAACCACCACCAAAAATTCGTAATTCGGAATTCCCAATCATGTTTAGGTAACCAATCAAAGCCTTGCGGACCAAACGTCACAACAATCCCACCATTATCTGCATAGGCATGAATTTTCTCGACATTTTCCTTTAAGAGTCCTAAATGCGTTTGTGATGGAATGAGCAAAACATCGATTTCTTCAAACGATGCCTCTGCTAATTCTCTAATAGGGATTAATTGATGGAAATGTTTAGCGAACTCAGACGTTTTGTATGTGCGGTGGTGCTGCGAACTTCCTCCGTAAACAACAGCAATCTTTCTCATGATTGTACCCCCTGAATTGTTTTACTATATTCCTCTTCTACCCATTTTCTTAATTGCGGAGAAATGCGTGACGTAGTTTTCTCTAGATCATTACTTCCCATATAGCCGAATAAATCAAAGCCTACATGAACAAGAATCGTCCCGTTTGTACTTTGTCGATCGATATATGTAATCGGTTCTTTTCCATCCAATGTAAGAAGCACCTCTGCCCCTTCTGGTAACGGATGATGACCGCGAGCAAAAAATCCAGCAACTCCTTTATTAAAAGTCATATCATCCTCTAGTACTCCTTCAAAAATTGGGTGAGTTGATTCAATTTTGACTGCATAATCTTGAAAACTCTTAATCTCCTTCGGCACAAACGGGCGACCGCCTGGTAACCAATCAGTGACTAGATTGCCTGAGAATATGACAATTTTCCCCTCATCTAAAAATGATGAAATTATGTCCTTATGCTCTAATAAAAAGTCCTGATCACACATACCCCCAATAACTAAACATCCATAAGGAGTGAAGTCTGTATATGGTAACTGGTAAATATCTACATGTGTAAAGCCAGTTGAATCTTGATTTTCTAAACGAGTTTGGGCAAAAACACCACCAGCGTTTAATGAGATAAATTGAATAGTCATTTTTTAACCTCCATGATTTTCTAGTATTAATAAGGCTTCTATTAAAGTTTTCGTATAAGGATGTACTGGATTCATAATGACATCTAACGTTTCTCCAGTTTCAACGATTTCTCCATTTTTTAGAACAATCAATCGATCGCAAAAGTCACGTGTTAACGCAATATCATGTGTAATAAATAAATAGGATGTACCTTCTTGTTGATTCATCCTTTTCATTAACCTAATTAAATCCAGGCGTAAAGATGTATCTAGCATAGAGGTCGGCTCGTCAGCTAATATCAGTTTCGGTTTACACACAAATGCTCTTGCTAACCCCACTCTTTGTCTTTCTCCACCGGATAATTCATGTGGATAACGATTCATATAATAGTCCGGGTCGAGATTCACACTACGAAGGGCCTCTTTAACTAATTGGGTTCTTTGCTCAAGATTGCCCTTTTCAATTTGTAAAATATGTAGGGACTCTCCAACAATCTCATGAATCTTCATTCGACTCGACAATGCCTCATATGGATCTTGAAAGACCATTTGAATATCTTTCGCTAATTGACGACGTACTTTCGTCTTCATTTTAGTTAGGTCATCACCAGCAAAAAGGATTTTTCCACTATCTGCTGTTTCTAAGCCACTTATTATACGACCAATCGTGCTCTTGCCTGCCCCACTTGCACCAATTAAACCGACAATTTCCCCTTCCTTCATGGAAAAAGAGACATCGGATAATACTTTCGTTTGCAAGGAAGATGAACGATAGAATGATTTCTTTAAAGAATTAATGCGTAATAAATCCGCACTCATCGGCTCACCTCCACTGTTTCTTTCTTCGGATATAGCGTTGGTATACTATCGATTAACACTCTTGTATAAGGGTTCGTAGATACCTTAGACAACTCAACAGATGGTCCTTCTTCTACCTTTTGCCCTTCCTTCATAATCATAAGTCGATCCGTCACGCTCAAAACGGAAGGAAGGTCATGGGAGATATAAATCATTGAAATACCTAACTCTTTTTGTAGTTTGCGTAATAATTGCACAATCTCTACCTGGACAATGACATCAAGTCCTGTTGTTGGTTCATCTGCAATAACGAGTTTGGGCTTATTAATTAAAGCCATCGCGATGATAACTCTCTGCTTCATTCCACCTGATAATTCATGCGGATAGGCGAAGCGCCATTTCTCATCCAAACCAACCTGTTGTAACACTTCAATAACACGCACATCCATTTCTTTGTTACTTAATTGATAATGCGCTCTGACGGCTTCTTGCAACTGCTTATCAATACGAATAACCGGATTTAGTGCATTCATGGCCGCTTGTGCAATATAGCCAATCTCCTTCCCGCGCATTTGTCTAAGCCTTTCATCACCAAAATGCTGTACGAGGTTACCTTCAAAGTAAATCTCACCTGACTCTTTCGCCGGTCTCTTTAATTGTTGAATAATCGCTGTAGCAATGGTTGACTTGCCACTTCCTGACTCGCCAACAATACCTAGCACTTCACCATGCTTAACTACGAAACTAACATCATCAACAACAGAGCGATAATCACCTGATTTTGGATATGCAACTGTAAGACTCTCAACAGACAGCAGAATACCTTTTGAAGATTGATGTTCTTTTGTTTTGACAGGTTGTTTCTTCCTTTTTTCTCTTACAGAATAATCGCCTAAACGTGGATTGAATCTTTCTTCTAAGTAGTAGCCCATCAATGAAAAGGCTAAAACAACAATCACGATACATACGCCTGGAGGAATAATCCACCACACCCAAGCTTCTGTTAAAAAAGCACTTCGGCTATTCGCATAAAATAAAATACTTCCCCAACTCTTTGTTAACGGATCACCCATTCCTAAAAAGCTTAAAGACGATTCCATTAAAATAGCTGCATTCACTCCTGTTACGAACTGAGGAATAAAAATTGGTACCACGCCAGGTAAAATATGTTTATAAAATATATAAAAGTGGCTTGCGCCCATTGTTTTAGCTGCTAAAACAGGGCCAGTATGTTTGATAGAAAGGGTTTGTGCGCGAATTTGTCTCGCTTTACCTGCCCACATAACTAATGTAATAACAAACACTAAAGTAAAAATCCCAGCTCCCATATAAACTGCTACAACAATCATTAACGGCAGGAAAGGTAAGGTAAGAACGATATCTATTATTCGTAATACTACTGTTTCAAATCTACCGCCTATATATCCAGCTAACACACCTATTAAACCACCGATAAAAACTGCTAGAATAGCAGAGGCAATACCAATAAAGAGCGAAGTCCTAGCACCTACGGCCAACTCCGCCAATATATCTTGCCCCATATCATTTGTACCTAATAGATGTTCAAGATTAGGAGATTGAAAGGGAGGTCCAGATGCTTTATAGGCATCGTAAGGAATAAGCATAGGTCCAAAAAGGGCAAATACCAACATGGCTGAGAATAAAACTAAACCCGTTAAGCCAATCCACTTTGTTGTTTTACGCATGAGTGATCTCCTCTCCCTTCTCTTCCTTCCTATTCCGCACACGCGGATCAAATAATGGATACGTTAAATCGGCAATTAAATTGGCCAATATGACACCCATTGTCACAAGTAAAAAGACACCTTGTAGCATAGGGAAGTCTCTAGCCGTTACGCTTTCATACAACAAGCGGCCAATCCCAGGGTATGAATAGACCGTTTCAATGACAACCGCTCCACCAAGTAGTGTTCCCACACTTAATGTGAAATGGGTGTAAATTGGTAACAAAGCATTTCTTAATGCATGCTTAAATACGAGTGCTCGTTTCTTAATTCCCTTCGCTTCAGCCACGGTCATATAATCTTGTCCTAATGATTCCAACATACTGGAGCGAGTGAGTAAATAATTAGAGCCGACTGTAGCTAACGTAATCGTAATCACTGGTAATATGGCATGGCTGACGACATCCTTGATATAACCCCAAGTGGTACCATCCTGTACCATTGAAACCGCTCCGAAAGTAGGAAACCAACCAAGCTGGACAGCGAATATCGATAGAAACATCATCCCGATCCAAAATCCAGGAATAGATTCCAATGTCAGCATGCCGGTTAATATGGTTAAATCACGTTTCTTCCCTCGGTTCCATGCCGAATATGCTCCCGCACTTACACCAATTACAAGACTAAGAATTAAAGCCGTCCCTACTAACAATAATGTCCATGGAATACGTTCTGTTAACACTTCTGTTACCGCGACACCATATTTTATTGAAGTGCCAAAATCTAAAGTGAAAACGCCTTTTAAGTACGTCCAATATTGCTCCCATAAAGACCCACCGAGGCCCAATGAATGTAGGGCCTCTTGTTTTTGTTCTGCTGTTAATTCATTGATTGTTGTTTCACCAAAGAAATATAATAACGGGTCACCCGGAGCGAGACGTGGCAAAGCAAAATTTATCGTTAAAGTAACAAATATCACTAATATATATTGACCTATTTTGTTTTTCACCTTCGCCAAATGCTTCATTTTTATCTAACTTCCTTACTCTACTAATTGCACTGGTGTAGTGGAGGAAACTTTACGTGCTTCTTCAGGTAAAAAGCTGAATTTATTTATAATACCAAAGCCTAAAGACTCAACATATTGATCATATACATCGGCGTTATACGCATAGATTTCTTCTGGATAATAAAGGGCAATCGCAGTTGGTTGCTCATTATATAGTGTTTGCATATCAAAAGAGATTGCTTTACGATCTTCGATTGTAGTCGCGTTCATCCAGTTCGATACTAACTCATCCATTTCTGGATAAGGTAGATCTTTTGTCCAAAGATAAGAAGATCGATGAGACATAATGAACTGATCCGGGTCAGCTACACCATGAGGACCAATTAAACTTACATAAGAATCAAAGTCATCTTCAGATACAGCCGCTGTATAAGTTGTTGGATCCATTGTTTTCACTTCGAACTGAATGCCGATTTCTTTCATTTGAGTTTGTAACATTTCTGCTGTACGGATATATAATGGCTCTGCAGAAGAAACACTAATATCAAGTTTTAAGTTTTCTCCTTCTGGTGTTTCACGATAGCCATCATTATTGCTATCTTCATATCCAAGTTCATCTAGCATGTTGTTAGCTTCTTCTACATTGAATGGTGTTGATAATTCAGGATTTGTCCATGGTGAATCTGGATGCGGATACCCTTTTTCACCCGCTCTTCCTTGTCCTAAAAGAACTGTACTGACAATACTCTCACGATCAATGCCAAGAGAGATTGCTTGACGGAACTCCTCTGAGTTAAATGGTTCCATCTCATAATTCAATCCAAATTGTACGATTGATAGCGGCGATGTACTTGCCAACTTCATAGAGTCTGTTTTTTGTAAAGTTTCTTGTAATTCAGCTGGTACAGTTCTTGTCGTTGTATCAATCTCACCAGATGTCAAAGCATTGAACATCGCTGTTGAATCTTTAATGATTGGCATACTCAACTTGTTCACAGTCGGTGCACCCATAAAATAATCAGTATTTGCCTCAAATTGATAATATTGATCTGGTTCATATGCCGTTAATTTGAAAGGGCCTGTTCCAATAGCTAAATCCGTATGTTTGCGTGGATTCTCAACATTTTCCCAAATATGTTTTGGTAAGATTGGTAAATCGGCAAATGTGATGGTTGCCATTGAAGGACAAGCATAAGCGCATTTGAATTCTAATGTTTCCCCATCATCTAAAATCTCAATAGTATCAACCTTTGGCACTTCACTTACATGGTGCGTGTGACGGTTTGGTGGTCCATCACGGTAGTACTCATATGTAAACTTCACATCTTCAGCCGTAAAGTCTTCTCCATCATGCCACTTAATACCAGAACGAATTTTGACACGCCAAGTTGTATCATCTAACTGCTCTGCTGATTCTGCTAACCATGGTTGTGGCTCATCTACATAAGGGGATGGCGAAAATAATTTATCGTACACAAGATCTGTTAACCAATCCATGTTTCCTGTATAAATATTCAAGGGACCTACATCACTTGGGACCCCGATTTTCAATTCCTCTACTTCTACATTATTTTTACCCTCGCTACTAGCCTTTCCTTCAGATGATGACTCACTAGAGCTGCATCCAGCGATAATCATTAGTACAGCAAGACTAATAAGACCTAATACTTTCTTAAACATCCTCCCTATTTCCCCTCTCTTTTATATAAAATATATTAATATCATTTTTCAATAAGTAGATTATCATAGTTGAGAAAGATTATCAATATCATTTAAATGGAATAATATTCAATAAACCTTTTAAATATAGAGTTTTATTGACTTTGTTTTAGAAAAATATTCTCAGTCTATTCTCAACTGGAAATTTTATCATTATAATTTTTTGGTTAATATTCAAAATATTGTTAAAACTATTCAGAGAAGGAATTCTTATTGAAGGAATCTAGGGGGAATTTGCTTGAAGTAGCGGTGCATTGCAATAGTGGATTGTCCTATGATTATAAAAGGAAAGTTTTTTGATTAGTGGATAAACCTGATACTGAAACTCTTTATCATAATCAAGGATTCAAGTTCCTCTTTTTAATTGTCTAACTTCTTATTAGCCTCGATTTTTCCTATTACGTTGCTCATCCTCTCCTTTCCTTGCTTATTAGTACTTAATCTGTTTCATTTTCTTAAAGAATACCCCATTTGCTCCGATTCTTTTTTACCTACATAAACCTCAGGAATTCCCAAAGATAAATACAAATATATTTCCAATCTTTTCAAGGGTTTTGTTTTATGAAGGCAGAACTATATGAAGTATGAGACGATTAGGAGGGATATACATGAACCAGTATAGTCAATTTACGAAATTTATGACGAAAGATAACCAAGGTGATGTATTAGTTAATCTTCTATTACAAGCATCTGAAGAAATGGAACGCCATCAGCCTTGTCAAATTTATCTTATTAATACGGCAAAAAAAGAAGAAAATATCGTTTATGTATATGAAGTGTGGTCGAGTAAAGAGGCCCACGAAGAGTCACTTACACTAGAAGTTTTTCAAAACCTAATTAAGCGAGCGAAGCCAATTATTGTAAATATAGAAGTGGTCAGCACTTTTGAATTTGTTGCTGGAAAAGGGGTATAACAATGATATAACAAAACTCACTATAGCCCCTTTAGAAGCGTTAGGGGCTATACTATTTTCAATAAAAACTTTACCTCGAGGAATCAGATTCTCACATGCCATTTTTTAACGTATGCGTTGATTTCATCCACTCCCTCTTCACAAGCTACTGCCACATGACCATCAGGACGAATCAGAAGGATTGTCCCCTCTTTTATACCGGCTTTTTCCACAATCTTTGAATATGGAAAAAAAGTAATAGGTATATTAACAGACTTTGTGTTAAATATTACATCTCCATATACATGAATTTGCCAGTTAAAAGACTGTAACAGATCATAGTTAGTACCAGTAGTAAATGCCACCCATGGTAGGCGGTCCCCAGCAGCTACTTTTCCAATTTCGCCAGTTGAAAGCATAGAATCACGATAATGAATCCGTATTTGTGAAACCACTTTGAATAACATATTTCTAACAGTAGTAAACTTCGTCAATTTAGGAATGAGCGTAGGTAGCACAATACTTCGTATCATCTGATTCCACCTGCCTTTTCCGACCATGATGGAGAATAAGCGGTCAGTGGTTGAGACTAATGTTTTCGCAAAAGCCATTCTCTCCTCTTCATACGAGTCAAGAACAGACGAATCCATTCTTCCATCAATGACAGCACCCAATTTCCAGGAAAGATTGATCGCATCACCAATACCTGTGTTCATTCCCTGTCCACCTGCGGGGCTATGAACATGACCGGCATCACCAGCAATAAATATCCTCCCTTTACGAAAATGCTCACTCATACGATGATGGACTTTGTAAGTGGAAAACCAGTTTACTTTTGTTATCACTATAGACAACTTTTCTTGTAAATACGGAGCTATATCGGAAAATTGTAATCCGTCCTTCTCTTGCAATAGTTCTGGGACAATACCAATTAAACGAAATGAACCGGTTGTACGAATAGGAAAAATAATACAAAATCCTTCGTCAAATAATCGCATCTGAAAACCGTTTGTTTCATTTGATTCACAATAGACATCTGCCACATAAAAGAGTTGTTCATAGGAACCTCCAATAAAATCAAAACCTAAAGCCTTTCGCACTGTACTATGCGAGCCATCACAACCGCAAACATATTGAAACACTTCATCTGACTTCTGTCCTTCCTTATTCAGAAGAGTACATACCTCATTTTCACCATCCGTGAAAGATTCTAGTTTGGTTTGCCATTCTACTTCCACACCATGTTCAGCAAGTAACTCAATGAGTACCTTTTCATGTTCATCTTGCGGCAAGCTTAAAATATATGGAAAGGGGCTTTGCCCTTCCCCCATGTTTTCCACATTTAATTTTGCTTTACGTTTGACATTTTTGAAGAATTGTAAATGTTTAATTTTAATTCCTCTATCAATAACATTATCAGCAATACCAAGTTGTTCGTAAAATTCAAGAATCCTTGCCTGAACGACCATTGCTCTCGATTCCTCACCAGGCCCCTTATTCTTATCGATAATTTTACATGGAATGTTTTGTTTAGTAAGGCCTAATGCTAAAGCTAACCCGGTCGGACCTGCGCCTACAATTAACACTTGATTATTCACAAGTACTCCCTCATCTCACTATTTTTTGGGCTTCAACTTTAGTGCTGTTAAGAAAATCACTATTATACTGACTAAACCAATCCAAAACTGGACGGAAATCAAATCCCATGAGAACGATTGCCCAAAATAGAATAACTCCCTCAATCCTTCTACTAGAAATCTAATTGGTAACCAAGAATAGATCCAAGTTTGATGGAATGAAGACATCATCTCAGGAGCCATAGATAATAATGGGGCGCCAAAGAATAATAGAAGCGCGAAAATAGCAATACCCTTAATGCCTAACAAAGATAAAACAGCTAAGATCATTAAAAAGAAACAGAAGGATGTAGCTGATAAAAATAACGCCGTGTCCATAAATGATGGAATGTTCATACCAACTAAGTCTTCCGCTAACCATGGCAGACCAAATCCAATGATTAAAGAAGCAAACAGACCAATTACAATTTGGCCCACTTTTATAGTAATGTTTTCTTTACGTGAATGTACGGTCATTTTGTTCACAGCAATAAACAAAATTGTTGCAATTGCCATGACTGCAATCCAAAGTGGCTGGAATAAAGACACTGGTGCATTACCATTTGCGCTGTTTTCTCCAACCGCATTCACGTTCTGATGATTCACTGCAATCGGTTCAGCTAACACCTCTGCTTGTGAAACAGAAACAGCTGTATCTGCCGTTTTTAACTCCGCAAAAATTTGCGCACGTAACTGCTGATTTAATTGATCAACCATTTGATTAAGCATTTGATTAGCCATAGAGGAGGCAGCGGCATTCATCCCTTGATTAATGATGATATCGATTTCAGGATTTGCTGGATGATTTGTTTTTAATGAAGCTTGTTTTTCACTGAAATCTTTTGGTATGACAAGAGCAGCATAATATTCTTGGTTATCGAGACCTTCTACTACTTTTTCCTTGTTCTTAACCTCGACCCACTTCACTGCAGCTTCATCATCATCTGTACTACTACCCGCTTCCCTGATGTTTTCAACCATCGTCTCCCCTATATTGATAGATCCTTGATTATTTACTTCCATCCCTTCATCCTCATTGACTATCGCAACAGGTAAGTTTTCAGGTGTGGGATTAACTGTTGGAAATAACGTCAGTGAAAAGATAAACATTATAACAAAGGCGAGAATGGGTGTAGCCAATGTTAATTTATCTTTAAAAATTTTCATATGGTCGCCTTCCTTTTTAAGATATAATATTAAACAACACGTTGTTGGTTATAATTATAAATATCAAGAGGTTGGCCATTCAATAATCAAAAAGAGAGAATCTGTTCTTTATGGAACATATTCTTATAATCTGTCGCTTATGGAGGGATTTTTTTGACAAAGAATCAAGATTTACGGGTAACACGCACAAGACAAGCTATTCGAAAAGCAATCGCGGAATTAATTGAAGAAAAGGGTTTTGAAGCAGTAACAGTGAAAGATATTACAACAAGAGCCGGAATCAATAGAGGAACCTTTTATGCACATTATGAGGATAAATACGATTTGATGAATAAATGTCAGGAAGAAATTATGCTTGGATTATCTGAGATTGCTCAGAAAAACATCCCTAAAGTATATGAACAAGTCAATCAATACCCTGGTGGTTCGTTTTCACTAATCATAGGTATTTTCCAATACATTGAACACCATAAAGACTTTCTGAAAGCCATTTTAGGACCAAAAGGTGATCTTTCTTTCCAAACAAAGGTAAAAAAATTTATGTTCAAAAAGCTATTCGATGACCCCAATGGGCCACTGATTAAAGAAGATCAACTACTTGTTCCAAGGGAATACTTAATATCTTATATCGCTTCAGCACATATTGGTGTCCTGCAACAATGGTTACTTGGGGATAAGAATGAAACACCTGAAGAAATAGCTCATATATTATCCACCATTACCCTGAATGGGCCATTCTATGCTGCTGGGATTAAAAAGCAATAACTCCTTACAAATCCTACCTTTTTCACTATATATCTAAACTTGTCCCATTATAAAATAGGTGTAAAAAAGGAGTAATCCATATGTTCATTGCCGTAATAGGATTTATCTTTGTCATGGCTACTTTATTTTCTATAGAACGTAAATTAGCTAAATCTAATGAATTGCATGAAGAAATGATTGCGTTATTGAAGGAAAAGGAAAAGAAAGAATAACCTAAATTATTTATCCAAAAGCCTGCGAGGCAATGGCAAATAGTTGATCCGTTCTTGTTGGTATCTTATTTGAATGTAACATCATCATTGGTGGCTCATTAATCAACTCAAAACCGGCTGCTACTAGCAATTCCTGCAGCTCGTTTTGTTGTGATAAAATATCTATCCTTACGCCATTTCCTTCTCTTTTCTTAAGCTGACTGATGATTTGAAATGCTGAGTGGGTATCTGGTGCAACGATTGGGCCAAGAATCGTATAAACTGGACCAAAAATTGAAAGACCGTACCCGGTTATCTTTCCTTCCTTACTTTTAAGGATTAAGCAATCTTTACTTTGTCTAATTCTCTCCGAGAGGAACTGTGTTCGATTAGCACCAAAGGCTTTCTCATCTAGGGCAACCACTTCTTGAAAATCCTTTTGCTGAAATGGCACCACTTGTGGCGAGGATATAAGCTTATGATTGTTTAAAAAATGAGTTGGCGCAATCAATTTCTTTACTGCCCCTGCCATGTGGAAACCGATTTTTTCATACACCGGCCGCCCATTGGCAGTTGCGATTAATTGAATGATTGTTTGCTCATCTACTTGGCCAATACATTCCTTCATTAAGGCCCTTGCTAACCCCTTTCCTCGGTACTCCTCATGAACAATCACCATACCAATCGAAGCAGCCTTCTCCCCGTATGGAATAATTGCTGCAGACGACACTACCTCATTAGCTTCATTTTTATGTCCAAAAACCTTACTTGAATTTAAAATAGTCGTTACTTCAGCTTGATCATAATCCCAGCCAACAGATTGTGATAGTCGAATGATGCCATCAATGTCTTGGTGGGTCAACATTTGTAGTTTCATATTATCTTGTCATCCATTCATTTTTTAATAAGGAAAAAATACAAGCATCATGTGACTCTCCATTCTGATAGAGATATTGTCTCAGTATGCCTTCTTGCTGAAATCTGAAACGATTAAGCAATTCAATCGAAGCTTTATTTTGAGGAAAAGTAATTGCACCAACACGATTTAATTGTAATGTTTCAAATGTGTATTGTAATACCTTTTCTAGAGTCTCACTTGCTATCCCTTTTCTCCAAAAATCTGGATGGAGCTCATAACCGATTTCTGCTCTAGACTGACCTCTATTCAATAAGTTAAGGCCAACTGTACCAATTAGTTTCTCAGAATCTTTCAGTACGATTGCCCATCTGATTCCCCGCTGCTTCTGAAAAGTCTCCTTCATGAGTTTAATCATATTTACTGCTTGGTTATAATCCGTCAAAGTATCCATACCATAATATCTCGTCACTTTTTCATTCGATAAAACCGCATAATATTCCCAAGCATATACTTCTTTTACTTCTAATAATTTTAAACGACTTGTTTCTAATTCAGGAAAACCTTCCATTACCATACCACCTTTCATTAAAGGTTAGACCTAACATAGAACCGAAAAGTAAACCGCATGTGTTGAAACTTGAGCCTTTGGCGTTAATAACGACCCATCCTGTATTAATCCGTTTGCGATAAATTTCGTTTCATTAAACACATCAGAATTTTCTAGATATTCAAGCGGTAAACCGACTATATAATTTCTCCGCTTCAGCCCACCTGCCGATGCCAATAAATGAGGAGAACTTGAAATGCTCCCAATTTTATAGTCATGTTTAAAAAGCTTGTTTTAATCAATTGTAGTAACCGCTCTTCTTCTAAAACAATAGATATATCCAGAACACAGACTAATCCAGCTTCACCTCGAACCGGTTCCTCGCTCACTCCCACAGTAATAATCTGTTTATTTCCTTGCATTAACACAGATTGTACCACACTTAATTCGTATTCACTGAACTGCGGATACCATACAATCGCTGTTTTTTCATTCTTACCTCCAGTTGATATCGAATAATAATATAATAGTACACTATGAAAATGATTGTGGCTCCGATTTCTAAAAATCTTTTATCGCTGCTAATTATCTAATTGATCTATTTCATCCATTTAAGGTTTTCATTGAGCATTTAGAAGGCAGTCACACTTCTTTAGTTCGAAACAAGTTGAGAAAAGAGAATGAGCGCTTCGCAAATGAGGTTTGCGAGTCTCTCAAGGTGAGAAAAGAGAATGAGCGCTTCGCAAATGAAGTTTGCGAGTCTCTCAGTAAGAGAAAAGGAACTGAGCGCTTCACAAATGAGGTTTGCGAGTCTCTCAAGGTGAGAAAAGAGAATGAGC